>NZ_CP013747.1:2521878-3152348 GCF_001484605.1 Pseudarthrobacter sulfonivorans
CAGGACAACGGCATCGTGAACTCCTTCCTCCAGACGGTGGGCCTCACCGATGCTCCCATTGAGCTGCTGCACAACCGGCTGGCCGTGATCATCGGCATGGTTCACTGCCTGCTCCCGTATGCGGTGTTCCCGATTTTCTCCTCGCTGACTTCCATCGATGACCGGCTTGCCCTGGCGGCGCGTTCGCTCGGGGCCAAGGAAGCCTCAATCTTCCGCCGGATCACCCTGCCGCTCAGCACGCCGGGCATCTCCGCGGCAGGCTTGCTCGTGTTCATCATCAGCACCGGCTTCTTCATCACCCCGGTGGTCATGGGCGGACCCGGCGACATGATGATCGCCAACCAGATCGACTACTACGCGCGCCAGCTCACCGACTTCTCCGGGGCCGCGGCCCTGGCCGTGATCCTGACAGTGCTGGTCAGCATCCTCGTTGCCATCTACCAGCGAGTGCTCAAGGCGGGAGGCCAACATGCAGACAACTAATCCCCGGCAGCGACTGCTGACGCTGCTTTCCATTCCGGTGTTCCTGTTCCTGGTGGTCCCGACGGCGATCGTGGTGCCTGTTGCTCTTAATGACAGCCGCTACATCACGTTCCCGCCCGAAGGAATCTCGTTCGCCGCCGTCGCCGGCTTCTTCGCTGATAAGGCTTGGACCTCGGCCCTGACGGCCAGCCTCCAATCTGCAGCGATCGCCGTCGTGATCGGTGTGATTCTCGGCGCGACCGCGGCGATCGGCCTGCACGGGCGCAAGTTCCCGGGCCAGCAGGCTGTCGTCGGGCTGATCCTGGCGCCGATGATCGTCCCCACCGTGGTGCTGGCGCTGGCGTTCTACCAGTTCTTCATCTCGCTCGGCGTGCTGGGCAGCATCCTCCCCATCGGCCTGGCGCATGCCGTCATCGCCACCCCGTACGTGTACTTGACCACGCGTGCCAGCCTTGCCGGACTGAACCCGGCGCTGGTCAATTCGGCGCAGAGCCTGGGCGCCGGATGGCTGTCCGTGTTCCGACACGTCTACCTGCCGGTCATCTTGCCTGGGCTGGTTTCCGGGGCGCTGTTCGCCTTCTCGGTCTCCATCGACGAGACCGTGATGTCGCTGTTCATGCAGTCGCCCAGCGCCACCACCCTGCCCGTGAAGATGTTCACCGACATCCAGTTCAACCTGACCCCCAAAATCGCGGTGTCCTCGGCTCTGTTGGTCACCGTGGCCACCCTGGGGCTGTTGTTCCAGGTCATGTTCGTTCTCAAACGGCGTTCCACCGCCAGGATGCTGCCGCTGGCCGTGTCCGCACCAAACTAAGGAAGGCCCATGACTACTTCAGTGATTTCCGCAGCAGCAAGCACCCGGACGACGGCGTCCGCGCAGGGTTCCATTGAACTCCGGCAGGTCCGCAAGACGTACGGCGACGTAGTTGCCGTCGACGAACTGGACCTGGTGGTGGAACCCGGCGAATTCGTCACCCTGCTGGGACCGAGCGGATCCGGCAAGACCACCACCATGATGATGGTGGCCGGCTTCGAGGAGCACACGTCCGGGAGCGTCCTGATCGACGGAAAGCCCGTGGATTCGCTCCCGCCCCGGGACCGGAACCTGGGCGTCGTGTTCCAGAACTACGCCCTCTTCCCGCACATGAGCGCCCGCGAAAACGTGGAGTTCGCGCTCCGGATGCGCAAGATACCCAAAGCCGAACGGCGTCAACGCGCCGATAGCGCGCTGGAACGCGTGGGCCTGGGCAAGATGGGCGACCGCAAGCCACGCCAGCTCTCCGGCGGGCAGCAGCAGCGCGTGGCCCTGGCCCGCTCCCTGGTGTTCAACCCGGCCGCACTGCTCCTCGACGAGCCCATGGCTGCCCTCGACAAGCGGCTCCGCGAACACATGCAGGAAGAGATCAAGACGCTGCAGAAGAGCCTGGGCATCTCCGTCCTTTTCGTCACGCACGACCAGGACGAGGCCATGGCCATGTCGGACCGGATCGTGGTCATGAAGGACGGCAGGATCGTCCAGTCGGGCCCGCCCGAAGAGGTCTACAACCACCCGCTCACGGACTGGGTGGCCAGCTTCCTGGGCGACACAAACCTCATCCCGTGCACCGTCCTGGAACGCAAGGACGGCGAGGCGCTGGTTGACCTCGGCGGCCTGGGCCTGGGCAGGGTTCGCGACCGCGGCGTCACCGGCGAGAAATACGCCGTGTCCATCCGTCCGGAAAACCTCAAGTTCAGCTCCGAGGCAAGCACGGACAACTGCGGCAAGGCGTCGCTGGTCTCCTCGACCAACCTGGGCGCCACGGTGCGCCACCGTCTGACGGCCGGCGGCCACGAACTCCAGGTGCGCGAACTCAGTTCCGATGCGTCGGGTCGGCCCGCGTCAGGCGCGGAGCTGTTCGTGACCTGGGAGCCGGACAAGGCGCAGCTGCTGGTTCTGGAGCAGTAGGTCCTCCCGGGGAACTGCCGCGGATGCCGGGCAGTTCCTCGGAGCCTGCTGGTGCAGGGGCCAGGGGCCTAGTTGTCCAGCAGGTTTTCGTAACCCTCAGCCACGGTCGTGGCGGTGAATTCGATAACTTCGAACTCGGCCACTCCGTTGCTGTAGAAGGGGTCCTTGGCCAACGCAGCATCTAGTGTGATTCGGTCGGCCTTGGACAACAGCACACCGCCCACCGCCGGAACCAGGCGTCCGGACGCAAGGAACACGCCGTCGTCGAACGCCTGCTTAACCCACGCCATATGCGCAGGGCGGTGATAGTCCACGATGTCTTCGGGCACCTTGTAGGTCAGCGATACAACAAACATAAAGTCAGCCTACCCGGATGGGTCCACGGGAACTGGTGCGTCACTTGAACGCTCAACCACGCTCTGCTTCTAGAATGGACGCATGACCGAACCGCGCTGGCTCAACGCCGACGAACGCCGTGCCTGGCTGGCACTCCTGAGCATCAACACGCTGCTGCCGGCTGCCCTGGACAACCAGCTCCACACGGCCGGCAAGGTGTCCCTGTTTGATTACAACGTCATGGCCATGCTGTCCGAGGCCGAGGGCCGCTTCCTGCCGATGAGCCAGCTGGCCGCCCGCACGAGTTCGTCGCTGTCCCGGCTCTCGCATGTGGTTGCCAAACTGGAGAAGCGCGGATGGCTGGAGCGGCGTCCGCACCCCCGCGATGCACGGGTCACCACCGCACACCTGTCCGACGTCGGGATGGCCACTTTGGAGGCACTCGCACCGGGGCACGTGGAGGCGGTGCGCACCAAGTTCCTGGACGCCCTGACGGAACGTGACGTCAATGACCTTGCCCGCATCGGCGAAAAGATCGTTGCCCGGCTGGACGATGACCACTGGATCCTGCGCGAGACCGAAAGCCGGCCATAAGCCGTCGCCCTGATGGACACCGTCCGGACAGGCCCCGCCTTGGTTGCTCCCGGCAACAGATGAAAGACTGACGCCATGGACTTTTCGACCAGGTATGTAGCGCTCGGCGATTCCTTCACGGAAGGGGTCGGGGATGACGATCCCAGCCGCCCCAACGGCGTCCGCGGCTGGGCGGACCGCGTGGCGGAGCAGCTGGGCGCGGAAGATCCCGGCTTCGGCTACGCCAACCTCGCCATCCGCGGCAGGAAGCTCCGCCAGATCATGGCAGAACAGGTGGACGCCGCCGTCGAACTTAACCCCACCCTGGTGACCATCTACGCAGGTGCCAACGACATTCTGCGGCCCAAGATCGACATCGACGATCTGCTGGCGGAATACGACACCGGCATCCGCAAGCTGGCGGCGACCGGAGCCACCGTGGTGCTGTTCACCGGCTTCGACGCCCGCGGCTCCAAAGTCTTCAGCACCATGCGCGGCCGCACCGCCATCTACAACGAACTGGTCCGCGGCATTGCCGGGGACCACGGAGCGTTGCTGGTGGATTACTGGCGCTTTAACGAGTACTACGACTGGGGCATGTGGGCCCAGGACCGGATGCACATGTCCGCCGCCGGGCACGCCAACATGGCCAAACGCGTCCTTACCGTCCTGGAGCACGACCACTCGATCGAAGTCCCGCCCATGACCCCGGTGCCCGAGCTGAACCGGGCCGAAGCCCTCCGCGCCAACGCCCGCTGGGTCCGCGAATTCGCCGGCCCGTGGGTGGTCCGCCGCGTCACCGGCAAGTCCTCGGGCGACGGACTGGAGCCCAAGTACGCCCAGCTCACGCGCCCCTGAGGCAACGCCCCCTTATACACCGTCCGAGCCCGGATTGGTCTTTAATTGCGTGAACTCGTAGACTTGGTGAGCGCTAAGTGCGCGGAGCGTGCGCAATTGCTCCGGTGGCCCGGTAATTTTCTCCAGGGTAGCCGGTAGTTAGGGGCTCAAGTTGCGTGACGAACCGTTCACCCTGATCACTTTGGGTCGCACTTAGCCGCATGATCCTGCAGCAGATATGCGGATCATTACATTCAATTCTTGAGGAGAAGTCATGGCAGCACACTGCCAAGTGACCGGAGCCGAGCCGGGCTTTGGGCACAGCATTTCGCACTCGCACCGTCGCAACAAGCGTCGGTTCGATCCGAACATCCAGAAGAAGCGCTACTGGGTTCCGTCCCTGCGCCGTAATGTCACGCTGCAGCTTTCTGCAAAGGGCATCAAGACCATCGACGTACGCGGCATCGACGTAGTCGTCGCCGCCATCCTTGCTCGGGGAGTGAAGCTCTAATGGCTAAGGACAAGGACGTACGTCCGATCATCAAGCTCAAGTCGACTGCGGGCACGGGTTACACCTACGTGACGCGGAAGAACCGTCGTAACGACCCGGACCGCATGGTTCTGAAGAAGTACGATCCCAAGATCCGTCAGCACGTCGAATTCCGAGAGGAGCGCTAAACACATGGCTAAGAAGTCAATGATCGCAAAGAACGAACAGCGTAAAGTCATCGTTGAGCGTTACGCTGCAAAGCGCCTCGAACTGAAGAAGGCTCTGGTTGACCCCAACTCGACCGACGAAGTTCGCGAAGCAGCACGCCTCGGCCTGCAGAAGCTTCCCCGCAACGCGTCGCCCGTCCGTCTGCGTAACCGCGACATCATCGACGGCCGTCCCCGCGGTACCTTCCAGAAGTTCGGTATCTCCCGTGTTCGCTTCCGCGACATGGCTCACCGTGGTGAGCTCCCGGGCATCACCAAGTCTTCCTGGTAATTCAGTACCGCTGATTCCAGCTGCTTGAGAAGGGCCGGCAACCATTTGGTTGCCGGCCCTTCTGCGTTTAAGGCTTGCGGTGATCGAGCCCATCGGTGATCGAGCTTGTCGAGATCCGTGAGAGGCGTCGGCCGTTGTGCCGCAGCACACAGAACTCACTTACGACGGCGGCGCCCGAATTTGGGTGCCGATGCCGGCTTTGGGCCCGGAATGGCGGGGTTTCGACCTGTTGTGGGGGTGGATTTGCGGTGGGGGTTGGGTGGGTGTATTGTTTTCTAAGTCGCCGCGAGGGGAACAGCGAAGAGCTGGTTACCGCGGGCGGCCAAACCCCCTAATTCAAGACCAAATGTTGGTTGTTCTTTTGAGCGCCTTTGTTTGGTGGGGATGTGTTTTCTGCTGGTGCGGGTCCTGGAATATGGATTTGCATCGGGGCGGGAAACCGGGTAAGTTTGAAAAGTTGCTCCGGAGCGATCCACGGCCGATTGAATGGTTGTGGTGGTGCCGGGTGTGTCTGTTGTTTGAGAACTCAATAGTGTGCCAAGTTTGTTGATACCAATTTATTGTATTGAATTGGTTGAATTGACTGGATTATGCCACCCCGTGGTGTGGTCTGGTTTTTACAGCTGGTTTCAAATTTTGTGCAGCCATTTTATCCTGTTATTTCCGGGGTTGGTGGTTGTGTCTGTTTTACTTCAACGGAGAGTTTGATCCTGGCTCAGGATGAACGCTGGCGGCGTGCTTAACACATGCAAGTCGAACGATGATGCCAGCTTGCTGGTGGATTAGTGGCGAACGGGTGAGTAACACGTGAGTAACCTGCCCTTAACTCTGGGATAAGCCTGGGAAACTGGGTCTAATACCGGATATGACTCCTCATCGCATGGTGGGGGGTGGAAAGCTTTATTGTGGTTTTGGATGGACTCGCGGCCTATCAGCTTGTTGGTGAGGTAATGGCTCACCAAGGCGACGACGGGTAGCCGGCCTGAGAGGGTGACCGGCCACACTGGGACTGAGACACGGCCCAGACTCCTACGGGAGGCAGCAGTGGGGAATATTGCACAATGGGCGAAAGCCTGATGCAGCGACGCCGCGTGAGGGATGACGGCCTTCGGGTTGTAAACCTCTTTCAGTAGGGAAGAAGCGAAAGTGACGGTACCTGCAGAAGAAGCGCCGGCTAACTACGTGCCAGCAGCCGCGGTAATACGTAGGGCGCAAGCGTTATCCGGAATTATTGGGCGTAAAGAGCTCGTAGGCGGTTTGTCGCGTCTGCCGTGAAAGTCCGGGGCTCAACTCCGGATCTGCGGTGGGTACGGGCAGACTAGAGTGATGTAGGGGAGACTGGAATTCCTGGTGTAGCGGTGAAATGCGCAGATATCAGGAGGAACACCGATGGCGAAGGCAGGTCTCTGGGCATTAACTGACGCTGAGGAGCGAAAGCATGGGGAGCGAACAGGATTAGATACCCTGGTAGTCCATGCCGTAAACGTTGGGCACTAGGTGTGGGGGACATTCCACGTTTTCCGCGCCGTAGCTAACGCATTAAGTGCCCCGCCTGGGGAGTACGGCCGCAAGGCTAAAACTCAAAGGAATTGACGGGGGCCCGCACAAGCGGCGGAGCATGCGGATTAATTCGATGCAACGCGAAGAACCTTACCAAGGCTTGACATGAACCGGAAATACCTGGAAACAGGTGCCCCGCTTGCGGTCGGTTTACAGGTGGTGCATGGTTGTCGTCAGCTCGTGTCGTGAGATGTTGGGTTAAGTCCCGCAACGAGCGCAACCCTCGTTCTATGTTGCCAGCGCGTTATGGCGGGGACTCATAGGAGACTGCCGGGGTCAACTCGGAGGAAGGTGGGGACGACGTCAAATCATCATGCCCCTTATGTCTTGGGCTTCACGCATGCTACAATGGCCGGTACAAAGGGTTGCGATACTGTGAGGTGGAGCTAATCCCAAAAAGCCGGTCTCAGTTCGGATTGGGGTCTGCAACTCGACCCCATGAAGTCGGAGTCGCTAGTAATCGCAGATCAGCAACGCTGCGGTGAATACGTTCCCGGGCCTTGTACACACCGCCCGTCAAGTCACGAAAGTTGGTAACACCCGAAGCCGGTGGCCTAACCCCTTGTGGGAGGGAGCTGTCGAAGGTGGGACTGGCGATTGGGACTAAGTCGTAACAAGGTAGCCGTACCGGAAGGTGCGGCTGGATCACCTCCTTTCTAAGGAGCACCTACAGATTGTTCATGCCATGTATGTGGTGTGGGGGTTTGTCAGGAGTATATGCCCGTTGCGCAGACGTTTGTTCTGCGGCGGGTGCTCAAGGGTGGAATATCAACGAATAGCGGCCGCTTGTTTCTTTCCTTGCCCAGTACGGATTCCCTCTTGGGGGTGTCCTGGAACGGTGTGGGTTGGGGGTGGGTGGTTTAGTGTTTGGCACACTGTTGGGTCCTGAGGCAACAGGGCCGGGGGATGGGGTTGCAGCTTACGGGTTGCGGTGTCGTCTGTCGGGTTTGTTTGTTTCTGGTTTCCTGGCTGCATCGATCACACGGTTGACCCTTTTGGGGTTGTGTGTGGGGTGTGTGGTACGGGGTTGTTGTTTGAGAACTACATAGTGGACGCGAGCATCTTTTATAAGAAGCAATTTCCAAGAATTATGAACCTGGATCTGTCCGCACTCTTTTGGGGTGTGGGTGGTTTTCATGGTTCTCTCGAAAATTAGCGTTTTTGATCTTTTGTGGTCAAGTTTTTAAGAGCACACGGTGGATGCCTTGGCATTAGGAGCCGAAGAAGGACGTAGGAATCTGCGATAAGCCTGGGGGAGTCGATAACCGGACTGTGATCCCAGGGTGTCCGAATGGGGAAACCCCGCCAGGGGCGCGAGCTGCCTGGTGACCCGCATCTGAACACATAGGGTGCGTGGAGGGAACGCGGGGAAGTGAAACATCTCAGTACCCGCAGGAAGAGAAAACAATAGTGATTCCGTCAGTAGTGGCGAGCGAACGCGGATCAGGCTAAACCGTTCCATGTGTGATAGCCGGCGGGCGTTGCATGGTCGGGGTTGTGGGACTTTCCATACCAGTTCTGCCGGACTGGTGAGGTGTGATGTGCAGGCATAGGTGAACGGTCTTGAAAGGCCGGCCAGAGAGGGTGTGAGCCCCGTAACCGAAATGTTTTGTGCCGCCTGGAGAGTATCCCAAGTAGCACGGGGCCCGAGAAATCCCGTGTGAATCTGTCAGGACCACCTGATAAGCCTAAATACTCCCTAATGACCGATAGCGGACCAGTACCGTGAGGGAAAGGTGAAAAGTACCCCGGGAGGGGAGTGAAACAGTACCTGAAACCGTGTGCTTACAATCCGTCGGAGCAACCTTGTAGTTGTGACGGCGTGCCTTTTGAAGAATGAGCCTGCGAGTTAGTGTTACGTCGCGAGGTTAACCCGTGTGGGGAAGCCGTAGCGAAAGCGAGTCTGAATAGGGCGTTGCAGTGGCGTGATCTAGACCCGAAGCGAAGTGATCTACCCATGGCCAGGTTGAAGCGACGGTAAGACGTCGTGGAGGACCGAACCCACTTCAGTTGAAAATGGAGGGGATGAGCTGTGGGTAGGGGTGAAAGGCCAATCAAACTTCGTGATAGCTGGTTCTCCCCGAAATGCATTTAGGTGCAGCGTTGCGTGTTTCTTGCTGGAGGTAGAGCTACTGGATGGCTAATGGGCCCTACAAGGTTACTGACGTCAGCCAAACTCCGAATGCCGGTAAGTGAGAGCGCAGCAGTGAGACTGTGGGGGATAAGCTTCATAGTCGAGAGGGAAACAGCCCAGACCACCAACTAAGGCCCCTAAGCGTGTGCTAAGTGGGAAAGGATGTGGAGTTGCGAAGACAACCAGGAGGTTGGCTTAGAAGCAGCCATCCTTAAAAGAGTGCGTAATAGCTCACTGGTCAAGTGATTCCGCGCCGACAATGTAGCGGGGCTCAAGTACACCGCCGAAGTTGTGGATTTCAGATATTAGCTAAGCCGCCCCTTGTGGGTTGGTTCAGGCGTCTGGAGTGGTAGGGGAGCGTCGTGTGGGCAGTGAAGTCGCGGTGTAAACCAGCGGTGGAGCCTACACGAGTGAGAATGCAGGCATGAGTAGCGAAAGACGGGTGAGAAACCCGTCCGCCGAATGATCAAGGGTTCCAGGGTCAAGCTAATCTGCCCTGGGTAAGTCGGGACCTAAGGCGAGGCCGACAGGCGTAGTCGATGGACAACGGGTTGATATTCCCGTACCGGCGAAAAACCGTCCATGTTGAACAGGGGATACTAACCGCCCGATACCTGCCCGCCCACCCTTCGGGGTGATGTGGGTTTTGGTGGAGCGCGGGACCTGATCCTGGGAGGCAAGCGTATTAACAGGTGTGACGCAGGAAGGTAGCCAAGCCGGGCGATGGTTGTCCCGGTCTAAGGATGTAGGGCGAACGGTAGGCAAATCCGCCGTTCATGATGCCTGAGATCTGATGGGACCCCCTCACGGGGGGATTTGGTGATCCTATGCTGCCGAGAAAAGCATCGACGCGAGGTTTTAGCCGCCCGTACCCCAAACCGACACAGGTGATCAGGTAGAGAATACTAAGGCGATCGAGAGAATTATGGTTAAGGAACTCGGCAAAATGCCCCCGTAACTTCGGGAGAAGGGGGGCCCCAACCTTGAACACCACTTGCTGGTGGGAGGGGATCGGGGCCGCAGAGACCAGGGGGAAGCGACTGTTTACTAAAAACACAGGTCCGTGCGAAGTCGCAAGACGATGTATACGGACTGACTCCTGCCCGGTGCTGGAAGGTTAAGAGGACCGGTTAGCCTTACGGCGAAGCTGAGAATTCAAGCCCCAGTAAACGGCGGTGGTAACTATAACCATCCTAAGGTAGCGAAATTCCTTGTCGGGTAAGTTCCGACCTGCACGAATGGAGTAACGACTTCCCCGCTGTCTCAACCATAAACTCGGCGAAATTGCAGTACGAGTAAAGATGCTCGTTACGCGCAGCAGGACGGAAAGACCCCGAGACCTTTACTATAGTTTGGTATTGGTGTTCGGAGTGGCTTGTGTAGGATAGGTGGGAGACGTTGAAGCCCGGACGCCAGTTCGGGTGGAGTCATCGTTGAAATACCACTCTGGTCACTTTGGACATCTAACTTCGGCCCGTAATCCGGGTCAGGGACAGTGCCTGATGGGTAGTTTAACTGGGGCGGTTGCCTCCTAAAAAGTAACGGAGGCGCCCAAAGGTTCCCTCAGCCTGGTTGGCAATCAGGTGTCGAGTGTAAGTGCACAAGGGAGCTTGACTGTGAGAGAGACATCTCGAGCAGGGACGAAAGTCGGGACTAGTGATCCGGCGGTACATTGTGGAATGGCCGTCGCTCAACGGATAAAAGGTACCTCGGGGATAACAGGCTGATCTTGCCCAAGAGTCCATATCGACGGCATGGTTTGGCACCTCGATGTCGGCTCGTCGCATCCTGGGGCTGGAGTAGGTCCCAAGGGTTGGGCTGTTCGCCCATTAAAGCGGTACGCGAGCTGGGTTTAGAACGTCGTGAGACAGTTCGGTCCCTATCCGCTGCGCGCGCAGGAAATTTGAGAAGGGCTGTCCTTAGTACGAGAGGACCGGGACGGACGAACCTCTGGTGTGTCAGTTGTACTGCCAAGTGCACCGCTGATTAGCTACGTTCGGATGGGATAACCGCTGAAAGCATCTAAGCGGGAAGCTCGCTTCGAGATGAGATTTCCATACACCTTGTGTGTGAGAGGCCCCCAGCCAGACCACTGGGTTGATAGGCCGGATGTGGAAGCGAGGACTAACGACTCGTGAAGCTGACCGGTACTAATAGGCCGATAACTTACACCACACACCACCCTGCAAACCTATTCAAAAGAGGTTTGCACCAACGGGTGGTAAAAAGATAACAAGACTGCTTGCGTCCACTATGTGGTTCCCAAACAACAAACCCGACACGGGCACGTTGCAGGGAACAAAAAACACAACACAATAACAACACCACACCTGCAACCAAAAGTTGCAGAAAGCATGTTGTAACCAGATTTCCCACACACCCCCTTTCGGGTGTGACGGGTCGAAGGGTTACGGCGGTCATAGCGTGGGGGAAACGCCCGGTCCCATTCCGAACCCGGAAGCTAAGACCCACAGCGCCGATGGTACTGCACCCGGGAGGGTGTGGGAGAGTAGGTCACCGCCGGAACATCATTACGGTCGAGAGCCCCCCAACCACCAGGTTGGGGGGCTCTCCCACTTTAACCACCCACACCACAAACACGCAGCCCGGGACGCTCTCTCACTTAATGCAGCGAAAACCCGGACCCTCCTGCAGTGAATTTGGACACCCGCACCCACCACCCGCAGCAATGTCGCATCCGCGTGGTCAGCTTCATGTCCGCGTTCCAGCCCGAACCCAACAAGGTCGTATCGTACGGGCCGACTTTCCCTCGGCCGGATGTAGAAAGAGCGCTCCTCCGGCAGTATCAACGCAACTTAGAAATGACCGGTGGTGGCATGTTGGTTTGCCCGCTGGCGTACACCGGAGGCCGACCGGCTCCGATCTACCAGTAGGCCGGCGAGGTGCCGTCGGTCAGCTTGCCGGGTCGTACAGGAACTGCCGGACCTCTTGCGAGCAGCGGCAGGCGACGGCGATCTTCGCGGCCCATTCAAGTGCCGCCTCCCGCGAGGGCAGCTCGAGAACGGTGTAGCCGCCGTTGGGCACCTTGTGGCCTGGGTACGTGCCCTCGGTGACGGTGCCGTCACCGGCCACGAGTACCGGGTCTACGTCCTCATCGGTCCCGCCGCCGAAGACGTACACACCCGCCGCCTTGGCCTCGTCGATGACGGCATGCGAGGCTTCGACTACCGCCTCGAAGTCCTCCTCGGGGACCACCATGGCCTCACCGGGGAACGAGATCAGGTACTTCGTCATTCGAGGACTCCTCTGCTCCGGCGGCGCCATCCGACGGGCTCTTCTCTGCGGCACCGCTCTGGTGCCCAGACTGATTATGGCTCTGGCGCCCGACATATGGTCAAGGTATGCGTCGCGGTCGACCCGCTGAAACTGCTCGAGCGGTACCGTCTGGGAGCACGTTCTAAAGCCCGCGCCCGCGAAGAAGGGCGAGGTTACGATCCGCTGCACCGGTGCATCGACTGCGGGCGCGTGTGGCGACACACCAGGCGTGGCGACCAGTACGTCACCGTCGTCATCGACCTCACCCGATCCGTGAGGGAACCGGCCCCGCGCGCCTGCTCGACATGGTAGACGGCCGCTCCAAACAGGCGTTCAAGGACTGGCTGGCCGAGCGACCCACGGCTTGGCGCGAAACCGTGGAGGCGGTCGCGGTCCTGGATCCCTTCCACGTGGCGCGCCTGGCCGGCAAGGCGCTCGATGAGTGCCGGCGTCGGGGCCAGCAGGCCATCCATGGCCACCGCGGCCGTACCGGTCTGTAGAGGGCACGTCAAACGAATAGGCAACTCTGCCCGGAAGCATCGATTCCTGTGCCCACCATAAGGTGGCTGCATGACGGATGCAGAGGTCGAGACCGCGTACTCAAAGAGAGCCGCCGAGTACACTGCCAGATTTGGGTCGGTCGAGTCCTCTCATCCAGCTGACCGGAAGCTCGTAGCTGACTGGGTCGCACCTCTGGTGGGGCCAGTGCTGGATGTGGGATGCGGGCCCGGCCATTGGACCAAGTTCCTCGCGGACCAAGGGGCGGCGGTCGAAGGAATCGATTTGGTGCCGGCGTTCATCAAGCAAGCAGAAGCATCCTTCCCCGGCATCCCATTCCGCGTAGCCTCCCTCACGAGTCTCGGCGTTCCCGAAGGATATGCATCAGGCATCCTGGCCTGGTACTCGCTGATCCACTTTGAACCCGACCAGGTTCCCTCCGCTCTCCGGGAACTGGCACGGCGCCTGACTCCAGGCGGACTTCTCCTGCTAGGTCTGTTTGAAGGAGACGAAATCACGAGATTTCCACATGCGGTGACGCCTGCGTACTCCTGGCCCGTGGGAGACCTCAGCAGGATCCTTAGTGCAGCCGGCTTCGAAACCACCTCCCATCAGCGACGAACTGATCCTGGTCATCGGCCGCACGCCGCTATCAGTGCACGCCTGAGCCATTCATAAGAGACAGCAACAGGAGGAATGCAGGCAGGCGAAAGGTAAACCGAAACTACAACAAGGCTTGGGCTGACCTGTAACCGGAAAGGCGACGGCCTGGGTTGAATCGGCCGTGGGCCAAATCCTCGCGTGATGTGATCCAGTCAACAGAAACCCGTTCTGGCCGAATACTGCACCGGGACTCCGGTGAGCCCCTCAGATTCCCCGCCACGACGCGGATCCTGGGGGCATAGGACCCCTTGTGGGGGTGGATTTGCGGTGGGGGTTGGGTGGGTGTATTGTTTTCTAAGTCGCCGCGAGGGGAACAGCGAAGAGCTGGTTACCGCGGGCGGCCAAACCCCCTAATTCAAGACCAAATGTTGGTTGTTCTTTTGAGCGCCTTTGTTTGGTGGGGATGTGTTTTCTGCTGGTGCGGGTCCTGGAATATGGATTTGCATCGGGGCGGGAAACCGGGTAAGTTTGAAAAGTTGCTCCGGAGCGATCCACGGCCGATTGTATGGTTGTGGTGGTGCCGGGTGTGTCTGTTGTTTGAGAACTCAATAGTGTGCCAAGTTTGTTGATACCAATTTATTGTATTGAATTGGTTGAATTGACTGGATCCGCCACCCCGTGGTGTGGTCTGGTTTTTACAGCTGGTTTCAAATTTTGTGCAGCCATTTTATCCTGTTATTTCCGGGGTTGGTGGTTGTGTCTGTTTTACTTCAACGGAGAGTTTGATCCTGGCTCAGGATGAACGCTGGCGGCGTGCTTAACACATGCAAGTCGAACGATGATGCCAGCTTGCTGGTGGATTAGTGGCGAACGGGTGAGTAACACGTGAGTAACCTGCCCTTAACTCTGGGATAAGCCTGGGAAACTGGGTCTAATACCGGATATGACTCCTCATCGCATGGTGGGGGGTGGAAAGCTTTATTGTGGTTTTGGATGGACTCGCGGCCTATCAGCTTGTTGGTGAGGTAATGGCTCACCAAGGCGACGACGGGTAGCCGGCCTGAGAGGGTGACCGGCCACACTGGGACTGAGACACGGCCCAGACTCCTACGGGAGGCAGCAGTGGGGAATATTGCACAATGGGCGAAAGCCTGATGCAGCGACGCCGCGTGAGGGATGACGGCCTTCGGGTTGTAAACCTCTTTCAGTAGGGAAGAAGCGAAAGTGACGGTACCTGCAGAAGAAGCGCCGGCTAACTACGTGCCAGCAGCCGCGGTAATACGTAGGGCGCAAGCGTTATCCGGAATTATTGGGCGTAAAGAGCTCGTAGGCGGTTTGTCGCGTCTGCCGTGAAAGTCCGGGGCTCAACTCCGGATCTGCGGTGGGTACGGGCAGACTAGAGTGATGTAGGGGAGACTGGAATTCCTGGTGTAGCGGTGAAATGCGCAGATATCAGGAGGAACACCGATGGCGAAGGCAGGTCTCTGGGCATTAACTGACGCTGAGGAGCGAAAGCATGGGGAGCGAACAGGATTAGATACCCTGGTAGTCCATGCCGTAAACGTTGGGCACTAGGTGTGGGGGACATTCCACGTTTTCCGCGCCGTAGCTAACGCATTAAGTGCCCCGCCTGGGGAGTACGGCCGCAAGGCTAAAACTCAAAGGAATTGACGGGGGCCCGCACAAGCGGCGGAGCATGCGGATTAATTCGATGCAACGCGAAGAACCTTACCAAGGCTTGACATGAACCGGAAATACCTGGAAACAGGTGCCCCGCTTGCGGTCGGTTTACAGGTGGTGCATGGTTGTCGTCAGCTCGTGTCGTGAGATGTTGGGTTAAGTCCCGCAACGAGCGCAACCCTCGTTCTATGTTGCCAGCGCGTTATGGCGGGGACTCATAGGAGACTGCCGGGGTCAACTCGGAGGAAGGTGGGGACGACGTCAAATCATCATGCCCCTTATGTCTTGGGCTTCACGCATGCTACAATGGCCGGTACAAAGGGTTGCGATACTGTGAGGTGGAGCTAATCCCAAAAAGCCGGTCTCAGTTCGGATTGGGGTCTGCAACTCGACCCCATGAAGTCGGAGTCGCTAGTAATCGCAGATCAGCAACGCTGCGGTGAATACGTTCCCGGGCCTTGTACACACCGCCCGTCAAGTCACGAAAGTTGGTAACACCCGAAGCCGGTGGCCTAACCCCTTGTGGGAGGGAGCTGTCGAAGGTGGGACTGGCGATTGGGACTAAGTCGTAACAAGGTAGCCGTACCGGAAGGTGCGGCTGGATCACCTCCTTTCTAAGGAGCACCTACAGATTGTTCATGCCATGTATGTGGTGTGGGGGTTTGTCAGGAGTATATGCCCGTTGCGCAGACGTTTGTTCTGCGGCGGGTGCTCAAGGGTGGAATATCAACGAATAGCGGCCGCTTGTTTCTTTCCTTGCCCAGTACGGATTCCCTCTTGGGGGTGTCCTGGAACGGTGTGGGTTGGGGGTGGGTGGTTTAGTGTTTGGCACACTGTTGGGTCCTGAGGCAACAGGGCCGGGGGATGGGGTTGCAGCTTACGGGTTGCGGTGTCGTCTGTCGGGTTTGTTTGTTTCTGGTTTCCTGGCTGCATCGATCACACGGTTGACCCTTTTGGGGTTGTGTGTGGGGTGTGTGGTACGGGGTTGTTGTTTGAGAACTACATAGTGGACGCGAGCATCTTTTATAAGAAGCAATTTCCAAGAATTATGAACCTGGATCTGTCCGCACTCTTTTGGGGTGTGGGTGGTTTTCATGGTTCTCTCGAAAATTAGCGTTTTTGATCTTTTGTGGTCAAGTTTTTAAGAGCACACGGTGGATGCCTTGGCATTAGGAGCCGAAGAAGGACGTAGGAATCTGCGATAAGCCTGGGGGAGTCGATAACCGGACTGTGATCCCAGGGTGTCCGAATGGGGAAACCCCGCCAGGGGCGCGAGCTGCCTGGTGACCCGCATCTGAACACATAGGGTGCGTGGAGGGAACGCGGGGAAGTGAAACATCTCAGTACCCGCAGGAAGAGAAAACAATAGTGATTCCGTCAGTAGTGGCGAGCGAACGCGGATCAGGCTAAACCGTTCCATGTGTGATAGCCGGCGGGCGTTGCATGGTCGGGGTTGTGGGACTTTCCATACCAGTTCTGCCGGACTGGTGAGGTGTGATGTGCAGGCATAGGTGAACGGTCTTGAAAGGCCGGCCAGAGAGGGTGTGAGCCCCGTAACCGAAATGTTTTGTGCCGCCTGGAGAGTATCCCAAGTAGCACGGGGCCCGAGAAATCCCGTGTGAATCTGTCAGGACCACCTGATAAGCCTAAATACTCCCTAATGACCGATAGCGGACCAGTACCGTGAGGGAAAGGTGAAAAGTACCCCGGGAGGGGAGTGAAACAGTACCTGAAACCGTGTGCTTACAATCCGTCGGAGCAACCTTGTAGTTGTGACGGCGTGCCTTTTGAAGAATGAGCCTGCGAGTTAGTGTTACGTCGCGAGGTTAACCCGTGTGGGGAAGCCGTAGCGAAAGCGAGTCTGAATAGGGCGTTGCAGTGGCGTGATCTAGACCCGAAGCGAAGTGATCTACCCATGGCCAGGTTGAAGCGACGGTAAGACGTCGTGGAGGACCGAACCCACTTCAGTTGAAAATGGAGGGGATGAGCTGTGGGTAGGGGTGAAAGGCCAATCAAACTTCGTGATAGCTGGTTCTCCCCGAAATGCATTTAGGTGCAGCGTTGCGTGTTTCTTGCTGGAGGTAGAGCTACTGGATGGCTAATGGGCCCTACAAGGTTACTGACGTCAGCCAAACTCCGAATGCCGGTAAGTGAGAGCGCAGCAGTGAGACTGTGGGGGATAAGCTTCATAGTCGAGAGGGAAACAGCCCAGACCACCAACTAAGGCCCCTAAGCGTGTGCTAAGTGGGAAAGGATGTGGAGTTGCGAAGACAACCAGGAGGTTGGCTTAGAAGCAGCCATCCTTAAAAGAGTGCGTAATAGCTCACTGGTCAAGTGATTCCGCGCCGACAATGTAGCGGGGCTCAAGTACACCGCCGAAGTTGTGGATTTCAGATATTAGCTAAGCCGCCCCTTGTGGGTTGGTTCAGGCGTCTGGAGTGGTAGGGGAGCGTCGTGTGGGCAGTGAAGTCGCGGTGTAAACCAGCGGTGGAGCCTACACGAGTGAGAATGCAGGCATGAGTAGCGAAAGACGGGTGAGAAACCCGTCCGCCGAATGATCAAGGGTTCCAGGGTCAAGCTAATCTGCCCTGGGTAAGTCGGGACCTAAGGCGAGGCCGACAGGCGTAGTCGATGGACAACGGGTTGATATTCCCGTACCGGCGAAAAACCGTCCATGTTGAACAGGGGATACTAACCGCCCGATACCTGCCCGCCCACCCTTCGGGGTGATGTGGGTTTTGGTGGAGCGCGGGACCTGATCCTGGGAGGCAAGCGTATTAACAGGTGTGACGCAGGAAGGTAGCCAAGCCGGGCGATGGTTGTCCCGGTCTAAGGATGTAGGGCGAACGGTAGGCAAATCCGCCGTTCATGATGCCTGAGATCTGATGGGACCCCCTCACGGGGGGATTTGGTGATCCTATGCTGCCGAGAAAAGCATCGACGCGAGGTTTTAGCCGCCCGTACCCCAAACCGACACAGGTGATCAGGTAGAGAATACTAAGGCGATCGAGAGAATTATGGTTAAGGAACTCGGCAAAATGCCCCCGTAACTTCGGGAGAAGGGGGGCCCCAACCTTGAACACCACTTGCTGGTGGGAGGGGATCGGGGCCGCAGAGACCAGGGGGAAGCGACTGTTTACTAAAAACACAGGTCCGTGCGAAGTCGCAAGACGATGTATACGGACTGACTCCTGCCCGGTGCTGGAAGGTTAAGAGGACCGGTTAGCCTTACGGCGAAGCTGAGAATTCAAGCCCCAGTAAACGGCGGTGGTAACTATAACCATCCTAAGGTAGCGAAATTCCTTGTCGGGTAAGTTCCGACCTGCACGAATGGAGTAACGACTTCCCCGCTGTCTCAAC
The DNA here is from genome assembly GCF_001484605.1 of Pseudarthrobacter sulfonivorans. Taxonomy (NCBI): domain Bacteria; kingdom Bacillati; phylum Actinomycetota; class Actinomycetes; order Micrococcales; family Micrococcaceae; genus Pseudarthrobacter; species Pseudarthrobacter sulfonivorans. The sequence goes on from NZ_CP013747.1 coordinate 2,540,152, forward strand.
CATAAACTCGGCGAAATTGCAGTACGAGTAAAGATGCTCGTTACGCGCAGCAGGACGGAAAGACCCCGAGACCTTTACTATAGTTTGGTATTGGTGTTCGGAGTGGCTTGTGTAGGATAGGTGGGAGACGTTGAAGCCCGGACGCCAGTTCGGGTGGAGTCATCGTTGAAATACCACTCTGGTCACTTTGGACATCTAACTTCGGCCCGTAATCCGGGTCAGGGACAGTGCCTGATGGGTAGTTTAACTGGGGCGGTTGCCTCCTAAAAAGTAACGGAGGCGCCCAAAGGTTCCCTCAGCCTGGTTGGCAATCAGGTGTCGAGTGTAAGTGCACAAGGGAGCTTGACTGTGAGAGAGACATCTCGAGCAGGGACGAAAGTCGGGACTAGTGATCCGGCGGTACATTGTGGAATGGCCGTCGCTCAACGGATAAAAGGTACCTCGGGGATAACAGGCTGATCTTGCCCAAGAGTCCATATCGACGGCATGGTTTGGCACCTCGATGTCGGCTCGTCGCATCCTGGGGCTGGAGTAGGTCCCAAGGGTTGGGCTGTTCGCCCATTAAAGCGGTACGCGAGCTGGGTTTAGAACGTCGTGAGACAGTTCGGTCCCTATCCGCTGCGCGCGCAGGAAATTTGAGAAGGGCTGTCCTTAGTACGAGAGGACCGGGACGGACGAACCTCTGGTGTGTCAGTTGTACTGCCAAGTGCACCGCTGATTAGCTACGTTCGGATGGGATAACCGCTGAAAGCATCTAAGCGGGAAGCTCGCTTCGAGATGAGATTTCCATACACCTTGTGTGTGAGAGGCCCCCAGCCAGACCACTGGGTTGATAGGCCGGATGTGGAAGCGAGGACTAACGACTCGTGAAGCTGACCGGTACTAATAGGCCGATAACTTACACCACACACCACCCTGCAAACCTATTCAAAAGAGGTTTGCACCAACGGGTGGTAAAAAGATAACAAGACTGCTTGCGTCCACTATGTGGTTCCCAAACAACAAACCCGACACGGGCACGTTGCAGGGAACAAAAAACACAACACAATAACAACACCACACCTGCAACCAAAAGTTGCAGAAAGCATGTTGTAACCAGATTTCCCACACACCCCCTTTCGGGTGTGACGGGTCGAAGGGTTACGGCGGTCATAGCGTGGGGGAAACGCCCGGTCCCATTCCGAACCCGGAAGCTAAGACCCACAGCGCCGATGGTACTGCACCCGGGAGGGTGTGGGAGAGTAGGTCACCGCCGGAACATCATTACGGTCGAGAGCCCCCCAACCACCAGGTTGGGGGGCTCTCCCACTTTAACCACCCACACCACAACACCCCCCCAACGCAGGACCAGGCCGGCACCCCACCGAAAACGCCGCACCCACCACACCTGCCGCCGTCGTACGCCATACTACCCAGGACCCGAACTGACAGAGCGTCCGGCTGAACGTCGCACGAACTGAGAGAGCATCCGGCGGAACACTGCAGGAACTGCGAGAGCGTCCGCTGAGGGCGCAATTCCCCCGCAATTCCCCGGAAAACCGGTGATTTTAGTCAAAAAATGGCGGAAACACGCGGAATTTGCGGACCTCGCGGGCCCAAGCTGGTAAGTTTTCGAACAGTGGCTTGCACGCATGCCGCGTTCAGGCTCCAGAAATCGTGACCGTCCAGGAGGACATCAATGGCTAAGAACCGTAGTGAACTTGTTTCAGAGGTAGCAGGCAAGGCCGGCACCAGCCAGGCAGCCGTCAACTCCGTCCTCGATGCACTGTTCGAGGTATTCGAGACTTCCGTCGCCGCCGGCGAGAAGATCACCATCCCGGGCTGGCTCGCAGTTGAGCGCACCGACCGTGCAGCACGCACCGGCCGCAACCCGCAGACGGGCGAGACCATCCAGATCGCCGCAGGCCACAGCGTCAAGCTGACCGCCGGCTCCAAGCTGAAGGCTGCAGTCGCCAAGAAGAAGTAGTCTTCTTCAGCCACAGCAGCAAAGGAGCGGCAACCTCAGGGTTGCCGCTCCTTTGCTTTAAGCCGATTCTGCTTTAATCCGATTCGCCGCGCGGGCACCCGTAGCGGACAATGGATAGGTGCCTTCTGCAGCAAAATCCCGTCCCGCAGCACCCCAGCCAGGCCCCGACAGGGGCGCCCCGGCCAGGGCTGGCGGCGTCGTGGGGATTTCCCGGCCGTGGCAGCTCGCGGGCCTTGCAGCCCTCTTCCTGGGACTGACAGCGGCACTCCTTTTCTCCGGCGCCGCCGCGGCCCGTGAGGTCTCTGACCCGGGGGCACTGGTCCGCTGGGGGCTTCCCGTCAGCAAGGCCATCCACAACGTGGCACTGGCGACGGTGATCGGCGGACTGATCTTCGCCGTCGGCATCCTCCCCAGAACTGCGGGTCCCCGGTCCCGGACCCAGAAAGGCGACGCTCCGGAACATCCGGCGTTCGCCCGGGCCCTGGCCATTGCTGCCGCTGCGGGTGCTGCCTGGACGCTGTCGGCGGTGGCCGTACTGGTCCTTACTTACTCAGACGTTGCCGGACAGGCCGTTGGCGGGGACGCGGAGTTCACCCGCGCCCTGGTGTACTTCATGACGGACATCGAGACCGGCCGGGCATGGTTGAGCGTGACCATCATCGCGGCCGTGGTGACCACGGCGCTGTTCGGTGTCAGATCCCTTGGCGGCCTTGCCCTCACGCTGATCCTGGCGCTGGCCGGGCTGGTTCCCGCCGCGCTGATCGGCCACTCCTCAAGCTCGTCGGACCATGAAGGCGCCATCAACTCCCTGGGCCTGCACCTTGTAGGCGTCAGCGCGTGGGTTGGCGGCATCGTCGTCCTGGCGCTGCTGTCCGGAATCCTGACCGGCTCGAAGCCCGGCACGGCCGCCGACATTACCGAACCGACGCTGCGGCGTTTCTCCTCCCTGGCCGGCTTTGCGTTTGTGCTCGTCTTTGCCTCCGGCGTCATCAATGCCAGCATCCGCATCACCAACTGGGGTGACCTTTTTGGTTCCCCTTACGGACAGCTGATCCTCGCGAAATCGGCAGCCACCCTGGTCCTTGGCGGCATCGGTTTGATGCACCGGCAATGGGTGATCCCCCAGCTGGGCCGCAAAGGCTCGGCCATGTCCTCACGCCGCGTGCTGTGGCAGCTGGTGCTCGTGGAGCTCCTGGTTATGGGAGCCACCTCCGGCGTCGCCGTGGCCCTGAGCCGGTCGGCCCCGCCGCAGCCCACCACGTTTGCGCCGGACGCGTCGCCGGCCTTTATCCTCACCGGCTACGAGCTGCCGCCTGAACTGACGCCGGAACGCTGGCTGACGGAGTGGCGCTTTGACTGGCTCTGGGTGGCCGTGGTGCTCTTCGGGCTGGTGGCCTACTTCCTGGGCGTCGCCAAGGTGCTTGGACGCGGCGACAAGTGGCAGTGGTTCCGCGCAGTGAATTGGGTGATCGGCCTCCTGGTGCTGACCTTCATCACGTCAGGGCCGCCGTCGGTCTATGGCAGGATCCTCTTCTCCGCGCACATGGTGGACCACATGGCGCTGACCATGGTGGCACCCATCTTCCTGGTGCTCGGCGCCCCGGTGACGCTGGCCCTGCGGGCGTTGCCTGCCCGCGGCGACGGCACCCGGGGGGCGCGCGAATGGCTGCTCGTGTTTATCCACTCCAAGTTCTCCCAGCTGGTCACGCACCCCATCTTCGCGGCGGCCAATTTCGCGGGGTCCATCGTGCTGTTCTACTACTCGGACGCGTTCGGCTTCGCCATGCGGGACCACGTGGGCCACGAGCTCATGACCCTGCACTTCACGCTCACGGGTTACATCTTCATCCTGACCATGATCGGCACGGACCCGCTGCCCCGCCGCGCACCGTATCCCATGCGCCTGCTCCTGCTGCTGGCGACCATGGGCTTCCACGCGTTCTTCGGCGTCGCCATCATGGGCGGCACCAGCCTGCTGGCGGCCGACTACTTCGGCAACCTTGGCCGCGCCTGGGGGCCGTCGGCTCTCCTGGACCAGCAGATGGGCGGGGCCGTGGCCTGGGGCATCGGCGAAGTGCCCACGCTCCTGGTGGCCATCGGCGTCGCCATCATGTGGTCCCGCTCCGATGCCCGGGAGTCCAAGCGGACCGATCGGGCGGCGGACAGGAATAACGACGCCGATCTCACTGCTTACAACGATATGTTTGCCAAATTGGCTGAACGCGATGCCAGATTGGCTGAACGCAACTCAAAGCTGGAAGGACGCTGATGAGCGAAACCGTACGCACCCAACACCGGGTCCGCGCCTCCGAACTGGTGGGCCGCAACTGGCTCAACACCGGCGGCAAGTCGCTGGACCTCGAAGCCCTGCGCGGCAAGATCGTGCTGCTCGACTTCTGGACCTTCTGCTGCATCAACTGCCTGCACGTCCTGGATGAGCTGCGCCCGCTCGAGGAACAGTACTCCGACGTCCTGGTCACCGTGGGCGTCCACTCGCCCAAGTTTGAGCACGAAGCAGATCCCGTGGCCCTGGCCGCCGCCGTGGAACGCTACGAGATCCACCACCCCGTCCTGGACGACCCCGAGCTGGACACCTGGAAGGCGTACACGGCGCGCGCCTGGCCCACCCTGGTGGTCATCGACCCCGAGGGCTACATCGTGGCGCACCTGTCCGGCGAAGGCCACGCTGACGGCCTGGCCGTGCTCGTCCCCGAGCTGATCGCCGAGCACGAGGCCAAAGGCACACTGCACCGCGGCTCCGGCCCGTACGTGGCGCCGGAAGCGACCTCGGGCACGCTGCGCTTCCCCGGGAAGGCACTGTTCCTGCCCGCCGGGCGCGGTTCCGCCGGACCCGGTTCAGGCGCCCAGGGTTCAGGCGTGCAGGGAGCGTCCGACGGCGGGACTCCGGCTGCCGCGGATACCGCCACCGGGGGTTCCTGGCTGGTAACCGACACGGGCCACCACCGTCTCGTGGAGCTGGGCAACGACTTCCAGACGGTGCTGCGCACCTACGGCTCCGGAACCAAGGGACACGCTGACGGCCCGGCCGCCGCCGTCGACTCCGTGGAGCCCACCGCACGGTTCAACGAGCCGCAGGGCCTCGTGCTGCTTCCGGAAGAGGTGGCAGCGAAGGCGGGCTACGACGTCGTCATTGCTGACTCAGTCAACCACCGCCTCCGGGGGCTCTCGCTCACGGACGGCAAGGCCACAACGATTGTTGGCAACGGCGTCCAGCGTCTGCTGGAAACCGGCCCCGCCCGGGTGGACGAAGACGCTGCCGGATTCACGGGCCAGCTCAGCGAGCATCCGCTGGAGGTGTCCCTCAGCTCGCCGTGGGACGTCGTCTGGTCCACCAAGCTCAACGCGGTGGTGATCGCCATGGCCGGCACGCACCAGATCTTCAGCTTCGACCCCCTCACCGGCGCCGTGGCAATTATTGCCGGCAACGGCCTGGAGGGTTTGCTGGACGGGCCCGCCCACGAAGCCTGGTTCGCTCAGCCCTCCGGCCTGGCCGAGGACGCCGACGGCAACATCTGGGTGGCGGACTCCGAAACCTCCGCCATCCGCAAGCTGGTCATTGACGACGGCGGCACGGTCACCGTGGTGACTGCCGTGGGCAAGGGCCTGTTCGACTTCGGCTTCCGCGACGGCCCCGCCTCCGAGGCACGCCTCCAGCACCCCCTCGGCGTCACCGTCCTGCCCGACGGCTCCATTGCCATCGCCGACACCTACAACGGTGCTGTGCGGCGCTACGACCCCGCCGCGGGGACCGTGTCCACGCTGGCCCGCGGACTTTCGGAACCCTCCGACGTGATTGTGGACCACACGCACGCCGCTGGCTCCGAGCCGCTGCTGGTGGTGGTTGAGGCCAACAAGCACCAGCTGGTCTACGTGCCCATCCCCAAGGAAGCCCAGCAGGTGGACGAGGGCGCCTCGCAGACTCACCGGCCCAAGAGCCCGGTCGCCCCCGGGCTGCTCGAGCTGACCGTGCGCTTCACCGCGCCCACCGGGCAGAAGCTCGATGACCGCTGGGGCGACCCCACGCAGCTGAAGATCTCCTCCACCCCGCCGGAGCTGCTTGTGGCCGGCGGAGGAACCTCGGTGGGGCTGCTCCGCACGCTGGAACTGGCTTCCGACATTCCGGAGGGCATCCTGCACATCACCGCCCGCGCCGCGGCCTGCGACGGCCCGGAGGATGCGGACGGCGAGATCCCGGACCACGCCGCCTGCCACCTGTACCAGCAGGACTGGGGCATCCCCGTGTTGCTGACGGACGACGGCGACACCGAGTTGGTCCTGGACCTGCGCGGAATGGACTGATCACCGCCGCCGCTACGGCTTTGCGGCGCCGGCTTGCTGAGCCGGTGTGAAGAGGCTGCCTTCTGTGACTTGATGTCACGGGAGGCAGCCTTTTGCACGCCGCGGGCTGGGATGGCCGCGGATTTCCGGGGTTTAAGGCCGCCGGCCGTGGCCAAAAGCGTGCTCTGCGTGACGCCGTGGGGCGGCTGCCGGGCCCACGAGTTTTCCACATACGCCGCCCTGAGGGCGCGGCCAGACCCTCGGCAACGGCAGCATGGCAAGAGCGTGCTGTGCGTGACACGAGGCCCGCCGGTAGCCGACGCGCTAGTAGCTCAGGAGCGGGGTGACCCTGATGGTGTCGCCGGCGACGTCCAGGCGGGTGGTGAAGCTGAAGTCCACCTCTTCGTTGAGCGGGGACCAGGCGCCCGTGAAGGAACTCTGCTGGACCGCCTCCACCTTGGCCTTCCCGTCGAGGGGAGCAACCACCCAGCGGCCGTCAAAGGGCTCGATGGATATCTCCGGGTACTCGGTGATAGTCCACTTGATGGTGCCGTCGTCCACGTTGTTGGTGCTGGCGAAGTAGAAGGGGCAGTCCGGTTGCAGCTTTTGCTGCTTCACAGCTTCGGCGGCGCAGGTGTCCAGGAACTCCTGTACCTTCGCGCCCACATCCTTCCGCAGCTGGTCGGTGGCCTCGGTCAGCAGGTTCAACGGAGCCGCCGGGACATCGCGGGATGTCACCGTGGCGCGTGTGGCGGGCGCGGCGAAGTATTCACCGTTCAGGGAGGCTTCGTATTCACCCGGATAGAACACGGCGAACGAATTTCTCCCTTGGGGCATGTTCACCGGCACGCCGTTGAGGTTGGCTTCGCTGGCGTTGACCACTGTCAGGCCCACCGTGGGCAGCCGCGACGGCACAAACGCCCACGTGTTAAAGAACAGCCATTCGGTGCCGGTCTTCTCCAGCAGGAACTCGGTGCGAAGCCTGCTGCCATCGATCGTGTACTGCACGGGCACCATGACCTGGTTGCCCGAGCGTTCCTCGGCTTCGCCGATGCTGACGTTCGCCAGCCGGGAAGAGGCCGTCTGCAGCGCTGTGCCGTCGAGCATGGCGGCGTTGCTGGGCGGCACAGTGGCCCGCAACAGACCCAGCGCCTTGCCGCCGTCGCCCTCGTGGAGGGCGTCGAGATACTCCCGGACAGGCTGCTGTGGACTCGCCACCGTATTGTTCACCACGTTGACCCCAACGACGGCCGCGGCCACGGCAAGCATGAGGCCAAGCAGCCACCCTGCTGCCATCCTCACCAACGCCTGACTCATCTGCACTTCACTTACGTTACCTGCAAGCCCGCTGAACACAGGTGTCGCCGCCGCCCCGTGTAGCGGGGTGCGGCGGCTTTCCTGATGCCCGACGGCGGGAAGTCCAGGGCGGGACATCGTCCGGTTTTGCCTACCGGCGGCGACGGGACGAGGTGCCGAAGACGCCGCGGAGCAGCTCCCGGCCAAGCTGTGTGCCCAAGGAACGGACCATGCTTTTCAGCCCGCCACCCAATGCCCCGCCGAGTGCTCCGGCGAGGTCGCCCACCATGCCGCCGCCGGCCGGGGCCGCAGGTTCCGGTGCACGCCGCGAGGGCGCATCAGTGCCGGCACCACGATCCGGCGCGGGACGGCTGCTGGGCCGGCCCAGGATTTCCTCTTCGATCCTGCGGGCCTCGGCGTCGACGTCGACGTCGGCCTGGTCCGAACCTGCCTGCCCCGGACCTGGCTGCCCGGAAGTCCCCGGAACCGGGGGCTCGCCGGGCGCGGCTCCGCCGGTGGGCGCAGCGCCCTTGCCGGTGAGCTTCTCGTAGGCGGAGATGTTGTCCACGGCGGTCCCGTACTTGGCGAGCAACGCGGACCCGCCCACCGTGCTCTTGATGAGCTCCTCAGTGCTGGGGCCCATGACGGATTCCGGGGCGCGCAGGCGAGTGTGCGCGACCGGCGTCGGGGCGCCCTTCTCATTCATGACGGTAATGACGGCCTCGCCGATCCCCGCGGACGTGAGGGTCTCCTCCAGGTCATAATCGCTCATCGGGAACGTGGACACGGTGGCTTTCAGGGCCTTGGCGTCCTCCGGGGTGAAGGCGCGGAGGGCGTGCTGGATGCGGTTGGCCAGCTGGCCCAGGACGTCGGCGGGGACGTCCTTGGGGGTCTGGGTGACGAAGAAGATCCCCACACCCTTGGAACGGATCAGCCGGACCGTGGTGGTGATGGCGTTCAGGAAGGCCTTGGACGCGCCGTTGAACAGCAGGTGGGCCTCATCGAGGAAGAACACCAGTTTGGGCTTGTCCAGGTCGCCGGCTTCGGGGAGGTCCTCGAACAGGTCAGCCAGCAGCCACATCAGGAAGGTCGAGAACAGCATCGGCTTGGTCTGCAGCGTGGGCAGCTCCAGGCAGGTGATGACGCCGCGCCCGTCCGGGGCGGTCCGGAGCAGCTCGGCCGTGTCGAACTCAGGCTCGCCGAAGAACCTTTCCAGGCCCTGCGCTTCAAGATTCACCAGTTCGCGGAGGATGACGCCGGCGGTGGCCTTGGACAGGCCGCCCAGTTCCTCCAGCTCGTCCTTGCCCTCGTCCGAGGTGAGGAACTGGATGACCGCGCGGAGGTCCTTGAGATCGATCAGCTCAAGGTTGTTCTTGTCCGCAAAGTGGAAGACCAGCTGCAGGCTGGATTCCTGGGTGTCATTGAGCTCCATCACACGCGAGAGCAGGATGGGGCCAAACGAGGTGATGGTGGCACGGACGGGAATGCCGTTGCCGTCGCCGCCCAGGGCCAGGAACTCCACCGGGAACGTCTTGCCGGCCCAGACCTGGCCGATGCTGTCGGTGCGCGCCTTCAGCTTGTCACTGCCGGCGGCCGCAGTGGCCAGGCCGGACAGGTCACCCTTGATGTCCGCGAGGAACACGGGAACTCCGGCTGCGGACAGCTGCTCGGCCATCATGTGCAGCGTGACGGTCTTGCCGGTGCCGGTGGCGCCTGCTACGAGGCCGTGCCTGTTCATCATGGCCAGCGGCAGGCGGACCTGGGCTTCCTTGTGGAGTTCGCCGTCAACAATGGCGGCACCCAACTCGATGGTGGCACCCTCCAGGGTGTAGCCCTTCTGGATGGTGGCGAGCTTTTCTGCAGTGGTTTTGTTGGCCATGCCGCTAGCTTAGCGGGGCCGCCGGGAGATTCTTGGTGAACGCGAGCGACCTGATGATCTCCGGATCCTGGTCCAGGTCGAACTGCGGCTCATAACCCGAGGTGAGGTACAGGTGCTTGGCTTCAGGCTGGCGCGGACCGGTGGTCAGGAAGACTCGACGGTAGCCCCTGCCGGCGGCCAGCGCCTCCAGCTCCGCGAGGACGAAACGGGCGAGCCCGCGGCGGCGGTGCGCCGAGTGGGTCCAGATCCGCTTGAACTCCGCCGTCTCGTTGTCGTACCGGCGGAACGCGCCGCCGGCTATGGACCCGCCGTTTTCCTGGACCACCAGCAGCGCGCCGCCCGGTCCCTTGAATTCCGACGCCGGGTAGCGGTTGAGTTCGTCGGCCGCTGCTCCGCGGCCAAAGAGGTCACCGTAGCGGGAATCGTATTCCACGGCCAGTTCATCCAGGAGCGGGCGGACCCGCGGATCGTGCATGGGTAGGTTCAGGACGGTGAGTTCGGACCTGTTCAGTGCCGCCGGGTTCCGTGGCGCCTGTGTGAGGGCGTCCGGGGTCAGTGCCGCCGGGCTGGCGGGGATGCTGGTTTTCACGTTCATTGTTCAGGCTCTTCCGACGGCGGCGGCTTCGGCAGGTGCGGCCTGGCCGGCCGTGCGGGACGAGGCCAGCTCTGCCGCGACGCCCAGGACAGTCCTGGCCAGGGCGTCGTTTTCGCGGAACGGGGCGGCATTGGTGCCGGGCCTCGCAAAGGCGCCGGCACCCCAGCCGGATGTTCCCGGCCCCACGCCGAAGAGCCGGCCTCCAGCCCTACCCTGCTCGTCCAGCAGCTCGTGCCGGTCCGAGACGAGCAGCTTTCCGGTGGAGTGGATGCCGTCCGCCGTGAGCAGCTGCTGTTCGCTTCCCAGCCCGGACAAATGGAGCGACGCCAATATCGGGTTGAGCGACCGGGCCACGGATGTCGCCGGCAGCCGCGCTTCGATGAACGCTGCGGTCCGGACGGCAAATCCTGCCTGCGGGGACGTAGCCACAAACTCGCCGGTGGACTCATCCGCCATGACGCTAAGGCCCGGGCCAAGGAACCGCAGCAGCCCGGCCCGGTGCAGGGCCAGCATCTCGCGCAGCCGGCGCGGGGGCGGCCCGGAGTCCACGAAGCTGAAGAATCCATGCCACCAGCCGTGGACGGTCTGCTGGGACCGGGCGTTGAGCCGCTCGGCCGGGACCAGCCGGCCCAGGTCCATGTACACCTTCAGCAGCGCCACAAAGAGGGCCAGCGTCTCCGGATGGTCCGGGCTGTCGCGGAGGGCGAGATCCTGCTCGATGTACCGGGCCACCGCCTCCTGGACGTCGGCGGATCCGCCAAACAACGCCCCGGCGAAGGGCCGGTCCAGGGCCTCGAGGTCCAGGCGCAGGGCGGGGTCCGGGACGGCCGCTGCCACCAGGTCCTCCCGTCCGGTGCTGTACCAGTCCAGCTCGGCGAAGCGGCCCGAAAACTCCGGCCAGCCGGCGCTCACGCGGTCCGGGCTGCCGGTGAACAGCTCCCGGTAGTACCCATACCCGGCTTCCTTGGCAATGAGGGGCCACAGGTGGTCCTGGAAATCGAGCTCGGCATGACGCTCCAGCAGTGCGTCCACGGCGGCGGCGGTGAAGAAGCGCAGGCCGCCGGGAACCTCGCCGCGCAGGGCCGCGGAAATCTTGGAGTGGTAGGGCACTCCGCGCCGCGAACCGGCCCACAGCCGCGGTTCCCTGCCGGATGCCCGGTACCGCAGGCCGCCGTCGGGTGTTTCCTCGAACCGGCCGCCGCGCCCTTCCATCAGCAGCACCATCAGGTCCACAAACGCCAGGCCCATCCCGGCCACAATGACGTCCTGGCCGGGGACGAGGGCTGAATAGTCGACGTCGGTGGTGTAGCTCGGTGCCGCATGGAAGGCGCCGTGCCGGGCGGCGAAGCCGGACCAGCCGGCGGACGCGGCATCCGGCTGTGAGTCCGTGTGGCCTAGCGCGGTGACCACGACGTCGGCCCGCAACGTCCCGCCGTTGGCCAGCCGCACAAGGTGCGTGCCGGCGTCGTCCGCGGTTGTGGAGGAGAAGTCACCGGCACGCTCGATGGCCACTGCGGTGGTGCGGTGGACGGTGACCGTCCCGCCGAGTTTCGCAACAGCCCGGCGGAAGAACCACTCGAGGTACTGGCTGTGGAGTTGGCGGGTGGGGAAGATGGCGCCCGTGAGGGCATGCAGTTGCTCACGGATGGCGAGGGGGAAATCCGGTACGTCCGTGACGGAACCGTCGAGGACGCCGGCGGCCCATTCGGCGAGCCCGGGCCCGTCGATGGCGGGGCCCTCGCATGCCACGGAGGAATCGGTGAACATGGTGACATCCGTGGCGGCCGAGTTGAGCATGAGGCCGGGGTGCTGGTCGTAGCGCCAGATCCGCCCCGAACCCGGCTCATACGGTTCCACCACGTGGAGGTCCAGCGGGCGGGGGAAGAGTTCGTCGCGGTTGGCGGCCAGCCGCTCCAGCACGCCTGCCGCCCGCGGACCGCCGCCGATGAAGACAACCGAGGGGGCGTTCGCTGGCATGGTGGCTCCTGATCGGGTCGGTGTGGGCGGTGTGGGCGGTGTGGGCGGGGCCGCCCGGACGGGTGGCCGAGTGCCCATGCTAGGCAGCGTTGACGGCGGCGGTCGACGGGCCGGTAATGCCCGTTAACTCCGCGTCACAGCAGGTCAAGAGACGCAAGAAACCGACTCATGACGCTGTGCGAAGCCGGGTGAAGTTATGCAACCTGCTGCCTTGCTGCCCCTTTCCTGACCGCCCTAGATTGGCAGCCAGCAGCTTGGAGCAACCCGTTCCGGCACCGAAAATCCCGACGCATCAGAAGCGAGGTGGCGCATGAGTTCAGCAGCAACCGACGTGGCCCAGCCGGCAGAGTCAGCACAGTCAGCACAAGCACGGCAGGCCGCGGAGCCTGCGCCCACCGCGGCGGCCACCGACTACTCCGGGTTCCCCCTGGTGGCCGCGAAGCATCCGTGGCGCTGGGTGGGAACGGCAGCGGTAGGCCTCGGCATTGTTGCCATCGCGTGGTCGCTGGCCACCAACCCGCGCTGGGAGTGGGGCGTGGTGGCGCAGTGGTTCACCGCCCAGTCCGTAGTGAACGGGCTTCTGGAGACGCTCAAGCTGACGGCCATTTCCGGCCTGCTGGGGTTTGTCCTGGGCTTCATCCTCGCGCTGATGCGGCTGTCCGCCTCGCCGCTGCTGGTTTCCGTCTCTTGGACGTTTTCATGGATCTTCCGCTCCACTCCGCTGCTGGTGCAGATGCTCCTTTGGTACAACCTGGGCTATCTGTACGAGAAGATCAGCTTAGGCATCCCGTTCACGGATGTCCGCTTCTTCGAGGTGCAGACCACCACACTGATCAGCCAGTTTGCGGCAGCAGTGTTGGGCCTGACCCTGAACCAGGCCGCCTACTCGGCGGAAATCATCCGCGGCGGCATCCTGTCCGTGGACCAGGGGCAGCTCGAGGCCGCAGCCGCGCTGGGCATTCCGGCCTGGCGCCGGTCCACCCGGATTGTCCTGCCGCAGGCCATGCGGGCCATCCTGCCCACGGCGTTCAACGAGATCATCGGCCTGGTCAAGGGCACCTCCATCGTCTACGTCCTGGCCTATTCCGAGCTGTTCTACACCGTGCAGGTCATCTACAACCGCACCCAGCAGGTCCTGCCGCTGCTCCTGGTGGCCACGCTCTGGTACGTGGTGATCACCTCCGTCCTGAGTGTCTTCCAGTACTACATCGAACGGCACTACTCCAAGGGCGCCGTCCGGACCCTGCCGCTGACGCCGCTCCAGAAGGCCCGCAAATTCTTCGCCACGCACGCCGAGGCAACCAACCGCGCAAGGAGCCCCCGATGAGCACCGCCACTGCCACCCGCGGCCTCGTGGAAATCACCAAAGTCCGGAAATCCTTCGGAGCCACCGAGGTCCTCAGGGGCATCACCCTGACCGTTGAGCCAGGCGGCGTGGCCGTGATCGTAGGCCCGTAGGGCTCCGGCAAGTCCACGCTCCTGCGAACCATCAACCACCTGGAAAAGGTGGACGGCGGGCACATCGCCATCGACGGAAAGCTGGTGGGCTATGAGGTCCGGGGCAAGCGCCTGCACGAGCTTCGTGAAAAGGCGATCTTGAAGCAGCGCACCGAAATCGGCATGGTGTTCCAGAATTTCAACCTCTTCCCGCACCTCACCGCGCTGGAGAACGTGGCCGAGGCCCCCGTCGTCGCGCAGGGCCGGTCCAAGGAGGAAGCCCGCCGCCGCGGCCTGGAACTCCTGGACCGCGTTGGCCTCAAAGACCGAGCCGGCGCGTACCCCCGGCAGCTGTCGGGCGGCCAGCAGCAACGAGTGGCCATTGCCCGTGCGCTGGCCCTGAACCCGAAAATCCTGCTGTTCGACGAGCCCACCTCCGCCCTGGACCCGGAGCTGGTGAACGAGGTCCTCGATGCCATCCGCGAACTCGCGAAGTCCGGCACCACCCTGATCATCGTCACCCACGAGATGGGGTTCGCCCGCGACGTGGCGGACACCGTGGTGTTTATGGACGAGGGCCAGGTCGTGGAACAGGGCAGCCCGGAACAGATCTTCACCAACCCGCAGGAACCACGCACCCGGAGCTTCCTCTCCAAGGTGCTCGAACCGGCCTTCAACATCTAAAGGAACTTCCCATGGCTTTCTTCACAGACCTTAACCGCCGCGGTGGCCGGGTGCGCTCCCTAGTGGCCCTGCCCGCCGTCGTACTTCTTGGCACCGCAGCGCTGTCCGCCTGCTCAGATCCCGGCGCCGCAGCTTCCGGTGCGACTGATGCGTCGACGACGGCGGCCCGCAACGGTGTTGTGTACAACACTTCCCCGGACCAGCAGCGGGTCCGGGCAGAGAAGGATGCGGCGCTCGCCGCGCAGGTGCCGGACCTGATCGGCAAGGACGGCAAGCTGACCGTGGCCACCACGGCGGGCTCCATCCCGCTGTCCTTCCACGCGACGGACGACAAAACGGCCATCGGCTCGGAACTGGACATCGCCCAGCTGGTGGCGGACAAGCTGGGACTGGAACTCGACATCCAGGTGACGTCCTGGGAAAACTGGCCGCTGAAGACCCAGTCCGGGGACTTCGAGGCCGTGTTCTCCAATGTTGGCGTCAACAAGGACCGCGTGAAGCTGTTCGACTTCGCCACGTACCGGGCGGCGTTTATGGGCTACGAGGCCAAGAAGTCCGCGACCTACGACATCAAGGGCGCGGATGACATCTCCGGCCTGAGAATTTCCGTGGGCTCGGGCACCAACCAGGAAAAGATCCTGCTGGCGTGGAATGCCGAGCTGGAAGGCAAGGGCAAGGCGCCGGCCGTCCTGCAGTACTACTCCTCGGACGCGGACACCATCCTGGCGCTCTCCTCCGGCCGGACCGACCTGAACATCGCCCCGTACCCGTCCACGGTGTACCGCGAGAACACCCGCGACGACCTGAAGATCGTGGGCAAGGTCAACGCCGGCTGGCCCTCCGAAACGCTGGTGGCCGCCACCACACTCAAGGGCAACGGCCTCGCGCCCGTGCTCTCGGAGGCGCTGAACTCCGCCATCAAGGACGGCTCGTACGCCGAAGTCCTGGAGCGCTGGGGGCTCTCCGAGGAGGCCCTGCCGGAATCCAAGACCATCAACGAGGCCAACTTCGGAGCTGGCCAGGCCGGAGCAGCCAAGTGAAGTTCCAGGTCCTGGACATCATCCCGCACCTCGAGAATCCCCTGACCGGTGAGATTGTCTCCACGGCGGACCGGCTCAACCAGGTGGTGGAAACGGCGCGCCGGGCGGAGGAACTCGGCTTCGACAGCTTCTCGGTAGGGGAGCGGCACGCCGGTGAATTCATTTCCTCCTCGCCCACCACCGTTCTGGCGGCCATCGCCGCCGTCACCGACCGGATCCGGCTGCAGAGCGGCGTCACCGTGCTCGCCGTGCTGGATCCCGTGCGGGTGGCCGAGGACTATGCGACGATCGACCAGCTGAGCCGAGGCCGGCTGGAACTGGTGATCGGCAAGGGCAACGAAGTGCTGCAGTACCCGCTTTTTGGCCTTGACCTGGCGGACCAGTGGGACCTGTTGGCCGAGAAGTACGGGCTGCTGCGGCGGCTCTGGCGCGAGGAAGGCGTTACCTGGTCCGGCCGCTTCCGCGCGCCGCTGACGGAACCGACCACCACCACGCCGCGTCCGTTTGCCGGCCCGCCCCGGATTTGGCACGGGTCTGCTACAACCCTGACGTCCGCCGCGCTGGCCGCGAAATGGGGCGACCCGCTCTTCACCGCCAACGCCATCCAGCCGCGGGAAAACTACCAGGCCCTGATCGATCACTACCGTGCAGAGTACGAGCGTCACGGACACGACCCGAAGCAGCAATACCTGGGTTCGGGCAGCGGCGCCGGCGGAGTCTTCATCGCGGACACCACCCAGGAAGCCATCCGCCAGTTCGGCCCGGTTTACGAGGCACTGACGGCCAACCGCAACGTCCCCGGGAACAACTCGCCCTTCCGCGATATCCAGCACGCCGTTGCCGAAGGTCCGGCACTGGTGGGCAGCTCCGAACAGGTGATCGACAAAATCCTGAGCTACCACTCGCTCTACGGCCACGACCTGCAGTCGATCTCCCTGCCCACCACGCTGCCGTTCGGACAGCAGCTGGACATCCTCGAACGGTTCGCTCTCGAAGTCATCCCAGCCGTCCGGGCAGCCGCCCCCACCACCCTGTGGGAGACCGAGGACCCCTACGGCAGCCGACCCGAATCCGCCGCCCTCAACGCCAACAGGAGCAATCATGCCTACGCACACTGATACTGACATCGACACGGATGCCGCGCCCTTCACTGTGTCCTTCGCCGATGCCTGGCAGGAGTGGCACACGGCCCACGAAGGGCACCGCGCCGACCCGCACGGCTTCCTGGCCGTCACCCACCTGCACTGGCTGGGTTCCGCGCCCGATGTCCTGGAGGGTGTGCCGGGAACCTGGAGCGTTAAGGACGACGCCGTCACGGTGGTTCTGTCGGGAGGCGAAAGCCTGCGCCGGGACGGCAAGGAGCTGAACCCGGGCGGTGCCGGCGGCACCGTCTCCTTCGGATCCATCGCAGAACGGGACGGAATCAACCTCACGTCGGGGGAGACCGTCGTCGAACTGGCCAAGCGCGGCGGAGAGTACATAGTCCGCCCGCGGCACCCTGAAAACGCGCTGCTGACCGCGTACAACGGAACGCCGGCCTACGAACCCGACGCGGCCTTCGCCGTCACCGGCACGTTCGTGCCGTTCGACGTGCCGCGCTCCACCACGGTGGGTGCCGCCGTCGAAGGCATCCAGCACGTTTACGAGGCGCCGGGCGAGATCCGCTTCCGCCTCGGTGGACGGGATCTCACGCTCACTGCGTTCAATGGTCACACGCCCGGCACGCTGTCTGTGCTGTTCACGGATGCCACGTCGGGCAAGACCACCTACGCCGCCAACCGCTCCCTTGCGGTCGCGGCGCCGGGCCCGGACGGGACAGTGCTCCTGGATTTCAACCGCGCGGTGAACCTGCCGTGCGCCTACACCGACCTGGCCACCTGCCCGCTGCCGCCGGCTGAGAACCGGCTGAGCGTGGCCATCGAAGCCGGCGAGCAGATCCCCTACGAACGTCAGGACCAGCAGTGAGCACAACGGAAGAGCACGCCACCGAAGCGGGACACACCGGATTCCTGGCGATCGAACTTGACGGAGCAGGGTGGGATGGCGGGGACTTCGCGAGCCTCGCCGAAGCCGTCCTCGCCGTTGAATCCGCGGGTTTCCACGCTGCCACCTTCACCGACGCGCCCGTTGCGGGGCGGACCAACGCCCTGCAGCGCGCCGCCTACGCCGGGCCGGTAACCCGGAGCATCGCCCTGGTTCCCGAAGTGGACACCGTGCACACCGAACCGTTCCACGTCTCTACCCAGCTCGCGAGCCTGGACTACGTCTCCGGCGGCCGTGCCGGGTGGATCGCAACCGCAGCGGAATCACCGGAGGCGGCAGCCGCCGTCGGGCGCAGCGACGTCACCGGCGCCGCCCTTGCACAGGAAGCCGCCGCTTCGATTGAGGTGTCCCGCCGGCTGTGGGACTCCTGGGAGGACGACGCCGTCATCCGCGACGTCGCCACCGGCCGGTACATCGACGTGGACAAGCTGCACCATGCGGACTTTGAAACACCGGCGGATTTTGCCGGGGCCGGCTACTCGGTCAAGGGCCCGTCCATCATTCCCCGGCCGTTGCAGGGGCAGCTGCCGGTGCTTGCTGCCGCGTCGCTGGTGGGCGAGGGGCAGGTTTCGGCGGACGGCGTTGACGCCGTGCTCGTCACCGCACCGACCCCCGAACTGCTCGCCGCCGAAATCAGGGATGTTCGAAGCCGTCTGGGAGCGCCGGTGGCGGTAGTCGCCGAGCTCGACGTGGTCCTGGACTCCCGCGGGCTGGCCGCCGCCGACCGCGCGGCCGGCTCCGAAAGTGGCCGAGCACGTTACGCCGGCACTGCTGCCGGCCTGGCTGACCTCCTTGAGTCCCTACTGGTGGAGGCCGACGGCGTCCGCCTCCACCCGGCGTCGCTCGCCCTGGAACTGGACGAACTTTCACGGCTGGTCCTGCCCGAACTACGGCGCCGCGGCGCATTGCGTGCCCCGGTCCCTGGCGGCACTTTCCGGGACCTGCTGGGACTTACGCGCCCGGCCAGCCGCTACACAGACTCATCCGCGGCCACTGCCGCCGGAAACTAAGGGGAAGACCAATGACACAGCACAGCGGAGCTCAATCCGACGTTTTTGTGCCGACGGGCAAGCTGCAGTTCGGCGTCTTTTTCCAGGGCGTCAACTCCGGAACCATCTGGAAGGCAGCCGAATCCGGTTCGCAGACCGACTTCGAATCGTTCCGCCGTATTGTGCAGACGGCCGAGCGGGGGCTGTTCGCCGCGTTTTTCCTGGGCGAAGGCCTCCGCCTGCGGGAACACCTCGGCAGGCCGCATGCGCTGGACGTCGTGGGCCGACCAGATGCGCAGACCATGCTCGCGGCGTTAGCTTCCGTGACCACAAACATCGGCCTGGTGGCCACCCAGAACACCACGTACAACGACCCCGCCGACCTGGCACACCGCCTCTCGTCCCTCGACCTGATTTCCCGTGGCCGTGCCGCGTGGAACATCGTGACCACGGACAACGCCTGGACCGGTGCCAACTTCCGGCGCGGGGGATACCTGGACCACGCCGACCGTTACAGGCACGCCGAAGCATTCGTGGAGACGGCCAAGCGCATTTGGGATTCCTGGGAAACTGCGGAGGGACCCGCGGGCCGGGTACTCCATGAAGGGCAGCACTACACGGTGGACGTGACTCCCCGGCTGCCTCGAAGCGCGCAGTACCGGCCCGTGCTCTTCCAGGCCGGCGACTCCCCGGAAGGACGTGACTTTGCTGCCCGCCAGGCGGACGTCATCTTCTCGGCCCACCCGAAGTTCGATGCCGCCGTCGAGTTCCGCAAGGACCTCGTGGCACGCTCGCTGAACGCGGGCCGCGGAGCCAACGCGGTACAGATCATGCCGGCCAGCGAATTCATCCTGGCACCCACGGCTGACGAGGCTGCGGCGAAGAAGGAATGGGTGCGCAGCCTGCAAATCGGTCCGCAGCAGGCCGTGGCTTACCTGGAGCAGTTCTGGGGCCGCGAGCTGTCGGCATACGATCCGGACGGGCCGCTCCCGGAGATTGATCCTGTGGTGGAGGAAACCTCCGAGACCCGCGGCAGCGGCTTCCATGGCGCCAAAGCTCGGCAGCTGGCGGACCAGTGGCGGGCAGAGGCCAAGGACAAGGGCCTCTCCATCCGCCAGTTCGTCACCTCCCGCACAGCCCGCGTGGACGCCACGTTCACAGGCTCGTACTCCGCGGTGGCGGACCAGCTGGCTGAATATGCACGGGTCGGCGCGGTGGACGGCTTCAACATCTCGCCGTGGCTGATCCCGTCCGGCCTGGATGACATCGTGAACCACCTGGTGCCGGAATTGCAGGAACGCGGCGTCTACCCGACGGAGTATCGGGGCAGCACCCTGCGTGAAAACCTGGCCCTGGCAACTCCCGTTCGTTCGGTTGAAGCGGCCCGCGCTTTATGAGCGCGGACCGCCCCGGCGGCTTGTGGCAGCGCCTGTGGGGGACGGTGCGCTGCAGCTACATTGGGGTGTTCGACGGCGGCGGCGCTGGGGACGTTGCCGCCCTCCCCGACGCTGGCCACGTGCCCGACGGTGGCGCGGTCAGGCTGCAGCTGACGGTGTGGGAACAGCCGCTGTAAGAGTTTATTGCGTGGATTCCAGAAGGAGCGCTAGGTGAAGGCGAGGCACTTGTACCGGGGTCACAGCCGCCAAAATGTGTCATTTTGAAATCTGGGACTGGCACAAAGGCGTGTTCAAAATGCGCGGAACGGACCCTATCCTGACATCCTTTTCGACCCAAGTCTGACGTCAGATTGGGGTGTAGCTGATCGTGGCAGGACATAAGGAGGGAGGTCCGTCACGAGCGGGAAACGAGGTCAGTCCGCACCCTTATCTCTGCGGAGTGGGGCCGAGACGATAGAACGGCACCGGGTCTGCTCGAGATCCGGAAGGGCATGACCTTAGTGAAGTGGTGAGGTGAACTGCAGGCAGCGAGACTGATCCCGGCGGCGCTACCGCAAGCCTTCGATCCTCTGCTCCCATGGGCGAAACTGGGCTAGTCAGGCGAGGAAAAGGCTCGGGTCTGCAGCGGTCGGCGGTGCCGGAGTGAGAGTAACTACCGTTGAGCCGCGGAGCCTGCCCATCGCCACACTCGTTCGGACAGGATGGCGAGCCGCTCAGGTCCTGCCGGAAGCCCCGACATCAATTGCCTTGTAGCCTCGTCCAGGACTTCGTCGCTCATCGGAGTTCTCATTTGTACAGCGCTTGTTTCCAGGAAGGCACGAACATCGTCGGGCTCTATGCCACTGAGTTGTTCCCATGCCACTCCCGAGTTACGAAGTTCGTTGGATTGATCATCAAAATCGAGCAAAACCAACGCCAGCGATGAGCGAGGCTCTTGCGACACGACGAGGGCGAGGCGTCGCGCAAATTCCTTCATGCGGGGGGAAACCCCTAAGGCATCTATTCCGTCGAGAACCCACACCATTGTTCGGTCGCTGGCTGTGAACTCCTGAACGACCCAAAGTGCGAGAGCGTACAGGTCGCCGTCAGGGGGCGGCACAAGCCGCCTCTCGCTGTCCATGCTGCGCGACAACATCCCCACGACAGCCAACGGCGTGATTCCGGGCGTGCTGGCAAGGTCTACGACAAATACTTCAAATAGCCCAGTCTGGCTGGCGAGATGCTCAAGCATCCGGGCCGCGAAGGTCTTGCCGCTCCCTGCAGGTCCGTTGACAACCAGCACGTTGTACAACCTGAGTTGCACCAACTCACGCAATTTTTCACGGAGACCCAAACGATCGATAACAAGAGGCGAGAAATCGCCAGAGTGAAGTTCCAAAGGCGCTGCAGATGTTACCAAGGGATGCTGCTCGTACTCGTTTCCGGTAGTGAAGACCAGTCGCTGGAGGTTGAACCCCTGGACAGTTACGTCTCCCCAGAAACCTTCCCGCTCGTGCTTCTGGCCAATTTCCCATATCCGGGCCTGTACCTCGGCCCTCGTCTCGCGTACGGCATCGTCATCCTTTGGCGCTGAACCCTCTAGTGTCTCAGCGAACTCGTGTAGGGCTTTCAGTTGGCCACGGTTCTCTGGGGGTGTTCTGAGCGCCGTCAACAATACGTCTCCGGTGGCTCGTGCCCCGCTGCGGAGGTCATCGATAGCCCAGGTAATGGTTGACAATCGGGGATGAACGGTGGGCCAATGGACGAGCATCCAGGGGGCAGGTTGCTGCGGAGACACTTCCAAGAGGCTGATTCTGCGGGAGGACGAGTGCGGGAGGGTTCCCGCTTGTGACACAGCCAGGACACCGCCTGGGTGAGAACCGGCCAGCCTCAGGACGATGTCCCGCAAGCGGACGGCAGGTTCATCGGGTGCATCATCAAAGACCAAGACGGGGTCGTCGCCTCGAGCGCTCTGTCCACTGCCGTTGACAAGCAAGAACAATGGCTTGTGCCGGCTAGCACCACTTGTGCCAAGCAGAGCATCAATTGCGGCGGTGACCGTGGCCGGGCCGGTTGGGGCGCGGATCACCCTAACATCCTCATCGACGTTCGCGCCTTCCGGTGCAACTAGCCATCGGACGATATCGTCCACTTGCTGTGACGCCCTTGAATCGGTGCCAAGGTCGAGGAGGAGGGCAGCTGCGAACATCGGTGGCCGGCTGGGCGCGACTAGCCGGAGCGTCCGCTCTACCTCCGTCTGAAATGCATCCGACGACGTTGGCGGCGGGAATTCAATTGTGAGAGACGGGTCCCCGAAATGCTGGAAGGCCAGCACCGTTTTGGACACCGTATAGCTTTCGTTCGCCATTTCGGCCCGCACTTGAGTCAGTGCGTGGGCTGTGGTCGATCCGCTGGCGACGTGCGCGTAGAACCGCTCCGCAACACGACGGGCTGCCTTTGCGTTGACAGCCCACAGCGGCGCCACAACGGCCCGGGCACCCGCTTCGAGCAGCTTCGTTGCGAGGTCGGCCGTGGAGCCGACGTTTACGAAGACGAGCGGGCCCCACCTGAGGTCGAGGCTGCCCATCGACCCACCCGCGGCGTGGATTACCTGCGGGTGACCCACCGGGCTTGTGGGGCCTTCATCTGTCGCGAAAACCGGTCGGACCGGGTAGGCCGAGGCGAGGTCTACGCCCTCCTGTTGCGCGCTTGACAGTGTCTGGCTTTCTGGTGGAGGAAGTAGAACGACGAAGTCCTCCGCCAGCAGGTGACCTTGATAGGGATTGGTCCACCACCCCGGAACTACCGTTACCGGCGACCGCCATCCAAGACTCGATTCCCACCTGGTTGATTTCTTGTCGCGAGGCAACAGGTGCCAGGGGACGCCGGTGAGGTCTGTGGTCAGGACTAGCGTCACTTCTCGTGAAGGGGTGATCTCTCGCAAATGCGGCCAGAGCCGTGGGGGTATGATCCGGCGCAACGCCAGGACGGTCTCTGTGGCCCGTTCGCTCAACTGGGTCCGGCTGCGGACACTGCCGAGTCCCTCGGCCAATCTTCGTCGGACGGTGCGGGGCGTTCCACTTCTTTCGAAGACTGTCTCTCCTCGGTCAACATACCGCCAATCCAGTACCTCATCCCCGTCGGAGAACGTCGAGGTGATGGACAGGACGAGGGGACCGCCGCTTTCCAGTGGAGTGAAATCGATATCTGGCTCGGCGCCGCTCGCACGTTCGCCCAGGTCGAGCGTAGGATGACGTCGGATCACCCCGTCGGCCCCAGCCGAGACGATGACCACGCGGTCGTCCTCCCGGATGCAGACGATTGACGTAACGTGCTCCGTGTGATCTTGAAGCCCGACCTGGAGGGTCACGCCGGAGGCTAGGTCCCACGCGATGAGGTGACCACTTGCATCTCCGCTCACGATGACGCCCCCGGAATTGGATTCGCAGGAGGCGATAGCGGTAACAGCTTGGAGGTGACCCTTGAATGCCGGTCGGACCAAGGATCCGGTCGCAGCGTCCCAGACCTCGATAGCGTTCCCGGCGCCTGTGACGAATAGTGGTCTTCCCTCGTGCTCCGTCACTGCAAGGCACGTGATGACATCACGTGCCGGCGCCTTCCAAGTGACCCGTGCTGAGAGCCCGGCCTCTGCCACTTGAAGGGCCCATACCGTCATGCCACCCTCGGAGTCCGCGCTCAGGAGGCATGGCCCGTCATCAAGTGACGCCCACACCAATGACTTGTAGGCGCTTGTCGATTGTCCGATCACACTCCCGCCCTTGGCTGATCCTGAGAGATCCCAAACCCAGAGACCACCGTCTGCGTGCCCGCTGACGACGAACGGTCGACCCTCGATCATGCCAGAACCGAGTGCCGTGATCCGCGAATCAGGTTGTGGGCCGGTCGAGAATACTGACTCAGCGAAGTCCTCTGACTTGCCACTGGCGAGGTCCTCGATGTGCGAGGAGCCGAGCGCCCACAAGAGAACGGAGCCGGAGTGTCCTGCTGTCAGGGCGATTGGGCGGTCCCGTTGGTGCGTGCAGACGATGGGACCCGCGTCAACGACATCCCAATCAGTTGGCTGAGGACCAAAGGGTCGTCGGAGAGTGAGATCCCACGCGCGGACTGTGCCGGTGTCTGTTCTGGCAACGGCGACGAGACGTCCACCTGTCACTAGGCAGTCCATTGCGCTTACAGGCGCTTTCACGTCCAGGCGCATGCTGCCATCCGGCTCCGTCCGAACCTGTTCGGCTGTCGAAGGACTGGGCGCAGCAAGTGCCTCTCGGAGGGCCGGTGCCGAGGTTTTCCGAGCGAGTCCGAGCCGTTCGACGAGTTCCAGCGGGATGGTTGTCCCGGGGAGGTCGGCAACGGCATCCCGGTCCTCTTCATACAATAGTGAGAACGGCGATCGGCCACCGATGGCCTCAAGGTAGGGTGCAACCGCGATCCAGACATCCAGTGCGTCTGGCGCTGTCACTAGATCGTGGAAATAGCGTTGGGCAACGGGGGCGAATGCGAGGCTGTCTTCCTTGAAGACTAGTGCGTCGATGGCTATGAGGTGGGCGAGGTCAGAGATGTCTGCGTCCGGGATCAGGCGCTCCATGACGATTCGCACGAGGTCCAGCGACAAGTGGACCGTGGAAAGTAGCACCCCGAGCCGCCGTGTGCGTGGGGACAGGGACGTATTGAGTAGGTCCCGGGCCGCCTCGTCGTCCGCGGGGAGGAGCCCGCCATCTGGCGGTGCGTCGCGCGGGCCCGCGACAACCGCATCGACCTCCGCGCCCACTGCTCCCGTTACAAGCCGGGCCCATGCGGCTAGGCGCCCAGGTGTTAGCGAAACGAGAGGAACGACTTCCACTGTTGATGCGGCTTCGGTGCCTGTCTCGTCTATCCACCACGGATAATCGAACTGAAGCCGCGCGCTGGGCGTCGCCGCCGCCCGCGCCGTGGCGGCGAGCTCGGCCTCCCCAAGGGTCGTAAGGTCCGCCGCTGATCCAGATAGTAACTGCAAGATCGCAGTGGGCGACCACTTACCCCACAGCTTCAGCGCCTGCCAGACTTCCGTTTCGGCCCAACGCGGCGACATGCCATCGGTGAGCACCAGCACGAGCGTCCGACCTCCGACATCGGGGTGGAGCAGACCCGTGGGCGTCGTTAGCGCGAAGCCTCCCCCGCTCGCGTCGATTGACCACCGGCCGACGTGCCGAAACGCTCCTGACCGCTCCAGTAGATCGCCGAACGCACGGCATGTGTCCTGCCATATGGTCATAGACGGGCCGGAATCGGTTATGAGCGAGACATCAAGCCACGGCTCCTCCTGTCGCCGAAGCAAGGGGACGAGCAGTTCTGTGTCGCAGTAGTGGTCCACGGTGGCCGCGAGGTCAAGCTCCCGGCGACGGGACGACCGTTGTCGGCGTATGAGCGGTCGGATAGCGCGTTCGAGTTCGCGGCGGCGCGGAAGCGCGAATCGGCGGGGGGCAACGGCGGAGAGGTCGGCAACTGCATCCCCGCTCACCTGCCCGGTCGTTAGGATCCGCCCTACGGTGGACGCCGCGCGGAGGGGTTTCGGGGCAGATGGTACTTCTGGTGATGACAAGGGTGACTGGGGTGGTGGGATCTGGTCTGGGGACGGGAAGCGCGATACGGCGTCGGGAGGGCCGGGCTCTTCCCAAGAGGATGGAACCGGTTCAGCGTTCGCCGTCGGCTTGGTCTCCGTCTCGGCGGCATGTGCTACCTGCGCGCGTATAAGCCACACGATATCGGCGAGCTCGCGCCAGTCGACGGCCAGGCCGGCCTTCCGTAGCGCGGAAGCGAGCTCAGGGATCATTGCGGGGGCGTCCTGTCGGTCACGGTGTCGCTTTTTAGTTCGCTGAGCAGAAGGTCGATGATCTTGTTGCGCTCGTCGCCTTCGGCCCGAAACGGACCTGTCACGAGATATATGGCATTTAACAGCTGGTCTGTTGCGACCTCGGAATGCTTGCGGCGTTGGATGAAGTCGAGGATCTGAACCTCGATTGCCGTTTTGCCATCTTTGAATACGGCGTCGCCGAGGTGGGCGCGGACGATCGCAGTCAGCTCTTCAAGCCCAGGATCTGGCATCCGGAGCCGGATACATCGACGGAGGAACGCCGCGGGGAAGTCCCGCTCACCGTTGCTCGTGAGCACGACGAAGGGAAATTCCGTGCACTGTACCTGTCCTCGTTCGATGCGGTAACTCGTGTCCTTTTCGTCGTGTCCGGGGATGTCGACCCATCGCTCGTTATGCCTGGCCAGCTCGGGGATCTCAAACTCGCCGCGTTCAAAAATGTTGAGGAGGTCGTTAGGCAAATCAATGTCACTCTTGTCGATCTCGTCGATTAGCAGGGCGCGCGGTCGTGACCCCGGTACCAGCGCCGTCCCGAGGGGCCCGAGTCGCAGGTACTCGGAGATCGGCGGAGGCGAGGCGTTAGGGTCCTTCTCGAGCCCCCTAGAATGCAGGCGTCCGATTGCGTCGTAGCGGTACAGAGCTTCGGTGAGCGTGGTCGACGACGTCACGTGCCATCGAAGCACGCGCCCCAGCCGTAGCTCGCGCGCGACGGAATCGATTAGCGACGACTTACCGGAGCCCGCACGACCAGTCAGCAGGAGCGGCCGGCGAAGGTGAAGCGCTGCGTTTACGGCCTCAGCCATCTCTTCGGTGGCCATGAAGGCTGAACCGGCGTCCAAGTCTGCAGGGAACCGCCGCCATGGCGGGGCCGCCGGTAGCTCCGGCTTGTGCGGGTTCGCGTGGCCCGTGTATATCTTCCACTGGCTCACTGGACCTCCTCGTTAGAGCGGGCGTTCGGATTCGGGGGCAGCCGAGCTGCATGGTCCCAGATGATGCGGAGCGAAAAGCCGGTGTCGACGGCGATGTCTCGGAGATCGTTTCGGCGCCGTTCAGGAAAGTCCTCGAGTCCCGCGTTGATGAGCTCGGTTATGCGGTCGCGAGCCGCCACCGCATCGCTCGGGTCGTCATCGGACCACAGGATGAAAGGTGCACCGGTGCGTAAGAGTTCCTCGAACTGCCCGTCGCCGTGCATCAAGGGCCGGTAATTGAGCGCCGTGCAGCAAATGTTGTCGTTGGTTCTAGCCTCCGACTTCTCGCCAGGGGACAGCCACTCCACGGCGGGCACCCCGTTGCCAGCGCGTTCTAGGACGACTTTCAAGCGATCCTTCCACCTTCTTTCATACGGTCCGCGGCGGCGCAGGTGCAGCACCACCGGCAGCGAGTTTGCCATGACCTCCTTCGTACGCCTGTCCCATACAGGAGCCTCCCAAAGCTCCGGCCGCCAAGCGAGACGGTCTGGCGTAAGGATGAAGCCGACGGAGGCAGTGTCGGGGTAGCCATCCGGGTGACGGATGTGGAAGATCTCACCCAACTCCTCAGCCACTGCACGCGCAATCTCTTCCCTGGTCGTCCCGCACGCGCGCGGGCTGGACGCCTCCCACCATCCGCGAGGGTTTTCTTCGTTCGCGACCCAGGTGTGCGTCTTGAGCTGAGGCGGCGTGTCATTGTTTTCATCCGCTTCGGTAAGGTCGAATACCACAACGATTCGCGGCGGTGTCTCACCTGGGCGGCTAGAGGCACGCACCCGGGCAACAGCGTCGGAGTCGAGTTCACTTCGGAACCACGCGTCAACGCGTTTTCCCGTCACCCACTCTAGCCTCGCGATCAGGCGGTACAGCGGGGCGTCCTCGTGGTAGCGGCGCCAAAATGAGGCAGCGTGATCGAGCGTCTGAACGAGGCCTTCCACAACGAAAATCTCGCCGTACCCCTGCCGCGTTTCTCGGTAGGCAGTGCGGAGAGTGTTAAGGTCGACGTTCTCGATTACTCGGAGAGGCGTAAGAATCCATTTCTGCCGATCATAGGTATTGCGAACGTGCTCGGCAGCGTGCAGGAGCCGGTCGATGTCGGATGCCTCTGCCCGATCTTCCATGGCACGAACAAAATCGTCGCCGCCGCCAGAGGCGAAGATGCTGCGCACACTCTGGCTCTCGCTCGTCATCAGTTCGGGTGCTCGAATAAGCGCCTGCTCGACTGCCTGCTCGACAGCCAGAAGCTGGGATGGTTGCAGTGCGAGGGATGCCGACTCGTAAACAAACTCGGCCCCGCCCTCCCCAGACACGCCGGTATAGAGACGTACGGGTCTATTGATAAACTCGTCTTTCTTTTCATGAAAGCGCCTGTGCACGTGGTCCGACAGCCGCGCGAAATCGGGTGGGAATGCGTCCGTATGGCCCTCCAGCCAAGTGAGCAGTTCCGTCGAGTAGGCGGCCCGACCCGCATCCTTGTCGAAGTCCGCATACAGCCCGATGTCAGTCGAATAGTAGAGCAATTGTTGTGGTCTACCATTCGGGAATTCGCCCCAGTCACCAGGATTCGGAAGTCGACGGCCCTCTAGTTCGTTGGCACACGCGTCGAAGAACATGACCTGATTGGGGAAACCGGCGATATCCTCCGACTTTGCGGCAAGCAGGGTCTGAAGATCGTCGATTCGGAAATTAGTAAGCTGCTCCGGATTTCGTATTGCGCCGGTTGTAAGTAAGAGGCGCTGACGGCTTGTGCTGACCCCATGACCGCACCAGTAAACCAGCAGGAGGTCGCCGCCGTTTTCCACAAGATCACTCGCGGAGGCTTTGATTCCGTCCGTGGACGTCGAGATCATCCGGACGCCCTTGGCCGCTAGCGCCATCGCACGCGAATCCTCCAGGCCCCCCACCCACGTGCAACCGAGGCAGACGCGTTCGGGTGGGACGCGGTGGTCAATCGCCCATTGTACGAATCGGACGGCGTGCAGTCCGGCGCCGGGTAAGTCCCAATCGACACCGAGGTCGCCGTACGTTTCAAGTCCGATCGCCAGCACTGAGACTCGTGCTGGATTGATGGCGGGGAGGGGAGGGAGATCCGTTGTCATGCGAGAAAGCCCGCAATTTCCGTCCATGTTGCAGGGTTGTTCCAGTACGCGCTGTGCGACTGGGGGAAGGGCTGGCCGTTGTCGACCCCTACATCTGTAACCCTGCCTGGGAAAACCTCGGCGCCAATGTATGACAGTCCGTCCCGCAGATCGTAAATGTTGAGCCACCGCGGGACGCTCTGCGGGAGCGCCTTTCCTGGCTGTACGGCGGGCAGCGCCCCGATCTCAAAAAAGTACGGGGACTGGGATCCGACCGTGATGAGACCCTCGACGTGGGAAAACTCCTCCCGCGCGAGCAAATCTACGCACATGACTCCGCCGAGGGAATGACCGAGTAGGACGACGCGCTCGTCCACAAGATCGGCGAGGGTCGCGCGAAGAAGTCCGGTGGCCGTGACTGGATCGGCTAAAAATTTCAGGATATCGCCGGCGATTGGAGACGCTTTATCAGACAGGGCTCCGCGACGCTCCACTAGCGGTCGCGTGATGAATTCGGCGGCGAGTGTTTTGACGGCGTTCTTGAGCCACCTTCCGATGCCCAACCCGTAGGCGCCCAGTTCCGAACTGAGAGCCTTCACAAGCTCGTCGCGCTGAGCACCGGGGATATCAGGCACCCCAGCGTTCTCTGCCAAAACAATTGTTTGCGCGACGATCGCGCGCCCAATTGCTTGACGATGCTCCAGCGGCTGAGCAGGAGCGGTCATTGCGGCCTTCGCTAGCTCGGGGGACGCAGCGATCTCGGCGACCCCCCGCTTAAGGTGGTCTGCCAATCGGGCGTCATGGAACCTAGCCGTGAGTTCGACGGACGGCGAGTACTTCTTTAGCTGCTTGATGAGAGCGTCTCCGGGCGGGGGACCAAACACCTCCGCTGTGGGCTTTAGGCGCAAAACCCGGAGTTCATAGCACGGATCCGAGTAAAGGATTCGCCACAGCGCGACCGCTTCCTCCTCCTCTGTCTGCTGTTCACCTCCGGTGCTCGCGAACGTCGGAATGGAGGCTCCGCCGAGCTCGAGCCGCGCGCCTGACTCCGCTCCCCAATAGCACCCCTTTACAAGTAATTTCAGCCCTAACGACGCGACCTTTTTCTCGATGAGATCCAAGGAGACCCTGTATCCTTCTTCCCGCACTCCAGTGCCGTGGACGAACAGCAGCGTCATCATCGCAGCGACCTCCTGTTGAAGTTGGCGCTCCGTCGAGTTCGCTCCAGGAGCGGCGTTGCCCTATGCGACTATGATGTGGCACTAGCACGCGCGCTACAAGGGGTGGCCGGCCGTGCTAGTCCCTGCAGGATAGTGCGTCCACGTAGGGTTGGTGGTGGGGCCCGTAAGCCACTAGTAAGATCTGGGCGTTATCCCGCAGCGTGTCCTCCCCTTCTCGTGTTCGAAACATGCAGCTATACCCTTTAGCGGTGGCAAGGGCCAACATTAGAGGACTTTTGTTGGCATGCTGGGCTTTGCCGAGAATTGATCACAAGGAGATTGGTATGGCTAGGTAGATGGATGGCCGATTCGCCGTAGAGGTGGGTCGGGGTGACACCCTGCTCTTTTTGGATATTGATCCAAACTTTGGCCCAAAACGAAATTTTTGTCACCCTTAACGACCATGTGAACTACAACGTACTGTATTCGTTGGCCTCGCTGCTGCCGTTTGAGATAGGCGGCGACGGCGAAAATGATTTTGTTCCGTCGAGTTCGCCATTGCGGGCTGTTATGAGCGCATGATGTTCAGGAACAGCCTCCGCATCCACCCCAAGCGACGACGGCCGCTCGATGCACATCCAACAGAATCGGTTGTGAAGGTTTGCTCAAGCGCCGATAATGAAGATTACGTCAAGCTGTACTCTGCGTATCTCATCGGATGAATCATTCAGACCCTCTCCCGCGGAATTGCGCGACAAGCGTTGGCGGCGCCTTGCGCCGCGGCGTTCGGGGGATTTATCCGACTCCAATCGATGTTCCCAGTCATGACTGGGCGGGCCGGGTCAGCGCGCCGAATGACAGAAAAAACGCCTCTGACCTGCGGATTTGCTGAGATGATGCATTTAATGAAACATTGATTCAGATTTTGGAGCAGGTTTAGGAGGCGGAATGGCAGTCGATGGATCCGGACGGGTGCACCTTCTGGGCTCCGTCCAGCTGCTTCATCCTGAAGAGCAGTCCTTCGATCAGATGCTCGATGGCTGGCGGAACCAGCAGCTGTCTCGCAACCTGAAGTTCGACACCATTGACCAGCGCATCCGGTATGTTCGCAGGTTCGTGGATCATGTGAATGAATTTCCGTGGCATTGGACGCCGGCCCATGTCGAGGAGTATTTCGGGGACCTGCGCTCGATCCGGCACGTGAGCCACTCGACGCTTCGGGCCCACCAGTCCGCGCTGCGTCACTTCACGTCCTACGTCGCCAATCCCGATTATGGCTGGGACAGGGTCTGCGAAGAGCGCTTTGGTACCCATCCGGCCCAGGTCTTTTATGAGTGGAACACCTCCACGCATGTGCAGGAATTCGAAGGCCGACCCTCCAAGCGTGCCTACACGAAGGAGGAACTCCAGAGGCTTTTTGACCACGCCGATGACGAGGTTCAAGTCATTGAGGCCTCGGGCAAGAAGGGTTGGCAGGCGGCCTACCGCGACGCCGTGATGCTCAAAATGGCTTACTCCTACGGTCTTCGGTTCAATGAGCTGCGGCACCTGCAGACCGTCGATTTCGCAACCAACCCGCACGCGCGCAAGTTCGGGAAATTCGGTGTTTGCAAGGTCCGGTTCGGCAAGTCCCGCAAGGCATCTCCACCCAAGCCCCGCAGCGTCCTGACGGTCTTCGATTGGACCGCCGGCGTCCTTGAGGATTGGCTCGCCAACGGCCGAGGGACCCGTCACACCCTCGATCTCTTCCCCAGCGAACGCGGCGGCCTGATCGTCGAGTCCACCCTGCTGCGGCGGCTCCGGCGGTATCTGGACGAGCTGGGGATGCCTGCGGACGGGTTGGATCTGCATTCCCTGCGGCGCTCTTATGCCACGCACCTGTTGGAGGCCGGATGGGATCCTAGATTCGTGCAATATCAAATGGGCCACGAGTACGCCTCGACCACAGGCATCTACCAATTTGTCAGCGACGACTTCCGCAGCACCACGCTGCGGGCGTCCCTGGACCGCACGATGGACCAGGCACTCGGCAAACAATCGGGAGGTCAGCGATGAAGCGCGAGGTCGAATACACGTGGCGGCTGTCCGAGCTGATGGCAGCACGCGGTCTTCACAACACCACCGATCTCATCCCCCTGCTCGCCGAGCGCGGAATCATCCTGTCCCGGCCCCAGGTCTACCGCATCGTCAACCAGAAGCCCGAGCGGGTCGCTCTGCAGGTCATCGCTGCGATCTGCGACATCTTCTCCTGCGGCCCCGAAGACCTCATCACCGTCACCGCCGCCGACGTCCGGGCACGCAAGACCGGAACCGGCAACTCCCCCAACGTCGTGGACCTGAACCGCACCGTCCGCCCGCGCCGGGCCCGCATCATCGACGATGACCACTGAACTCCCGGAAGGACTCATCCCGCGCAACACCGTCCGCGGCCGGCCCCGCACAACCGGAACCGTCCAGTGCGCCCGCTGCGGCCGCAACGCCGGCAAGACCCGGGCGAGCTGGCCGGAAGGCAAGATCTGCGGTCCCTGCTTCACCGTTGCGACCCGCACCCACGGCACCTGCCCCGACTGCGGCCACCACAGGCTACTCCCCGGCCCACCCGCACAGGATGGAGGACCACGGTGCGCCCCCTGCGCCGGTATCCTCCACAACTTCCACTGCGCCCGCTGCAACCACGAAGGTGAGTTCTACCGCCGCGGCATCTGCGCCCGCTGCGCACTCAGGGACGACCTCACCGCCCTGCTGCTCACGAATCCGGCCAATCCGACAACCGCAAACCGCCTGGTCGATATCCTCTGCCAAGCTGATCGACCGGAAAGCATTATCACCTGGAAACGCTCCGCCAAGGTCCAGACGCTCCTGACCTCCATCTCGAGCGGACAGACTCCCCTGAGCCACGAAGGCCTCGACAGTCACCGCGATACGGCGGGACGGGCAGCCGACCACCTCCGGGCCCTACTCGTCCATCACGGGCTCTTCCCCTACCAGGACCCCTATCTGAGCCGCTTCGAAGCCTGGATCGACGTCAAGCTGCGCCCCATGCCGGCCGAAGTTGCCAAACCCGTCGAGCACTTCGCCAAATGGCACCACCTCCGACGCATCCGTGCCATGGCAACCCCAGACACTACGGCCCAGGGGCCGGTGCACTCCGCCAAACAGGAGATCACCGAAACCATCAAGTTCCTCGACTGGCTCTGGCAGACCCATCACCGCACCGCCGCCACCTGCACCCAGCAGGACGTGGACACCTGGCTCACGACCGGGCCGACCACCAGAAAGGCCATCCGGACCTTCTTCATCTTCGCGAAAAAGACCGGCACGAACATGCGAGTCGAGATTGGGCACTACGCCGCTAAAGGCCGGCCTGCCATCCCGCAGGAACAACGCCTTGCCTGGCTAAAGGAACTGCTCACCGGCACCAGCGAGTCCCTGCCCTACAGAGTCGCAGGGACACTGCTCCTCCTCTATGCCCAACCCCTGGTCCGGGTGGCCTCGCTCCGCACCGACGCCATCAGCATCAACGACACCACCGGCGCGATCAGGATCTGTCTTGGCACACACCCCGTTCCGGTCCCGCAGCCTTTCGCGGAACTCCTCAAGCAGCACCTCCGGAACCGCCCCAACCTCCGAACAGCATCAGACGGGGACAGCCAATGGCTATTCCCTGGTACTCGGGCAGGTCAACACCTCCACCCAAACACCATTATGGACAGACTCCGTGGCCTCGGGCTGGACCTGCTCGGCGCACGGAACGCGGCCCTGGACGAGCACCTCTCAGTCACCCCGCCACCACTGGTCGCCGACGCACTCGGATACAGCTACCAGGTCGCCTTCCTCCACGCAGATGCCGCAGAAGAAGCTTGGACGCGTTATGCCAGTGAGCGCACGTGAATAAGGGGCCATTACGCGAGCTCGTGCGAGACTTCCAAGCATGGTAACTGCCGCTTTCTACTTTGCGACCCTTGAGGACCAAGCGACGCTACTCGACTACCTGGGAGAACCGGACAAAGTCACATTGCATCCGTGGCCGGTTGTTCGAACTCCCCTGGATGTCCTCAACCGCGACGCAGCCCTGGCGGGCCCGCAGATTTTCGTGGTCAATCGGGACCTCGGCCCACCGGTGTCTATTCGTTTGGGTGACGGCGCGATGGATGGACCGACGAGGGCGGGCCTCTTCAACCGGCTCAATTGGGACCGGTTGCGCCCTTCCCTCGACAAGGCTCTGG
Source organism: Pseudarthrobacter sulfonivorans (assembly GCF_001484605.1). Classification (NCBI taxonomy): domain Bacteria; kingdom Bacillati; phylum Actinomycetota; class Actinomycetes; order Micrococcales; family Micrococcaceae; genus Pseudarthrobacter; species Pseudarthrobacter sulfonivorans. Next base: position 2,574,031 of record NZ_CP013747.1, read on the forward strand.
TGGACTCGAACGCGTCCCCGGTGCTCTTCTGGGAGCCCGCCGAAATCTCCAAAGAAGTGTTAGGCGTGAGCATGCTCGGGTCACAAGCCGATTCGATGGCCGCCATATCGGTGGATTATGAACGCTGGGTCAACCGGACGATCGGCTGGATACGGCGCAAGGGGACGAAAGTGTGGGGCCTTGAGCGTGGGGCCGTTCGGCCGGACCTCGACATCCAGCTCGGCTTCCTCAACAGTGTTTATGCACTTCCTGGAGCTCTCCGAACACTCGAGCAAGGCGCGGTCGGCCGCTAAAGAATCGCTGGAAAATCCCTAATGTGCGCCTGTTCCGAAACGAATACGCACAAACCTGATACGCAGGGGTGCCAGTAGAGGCCAAGAGGGGTCTCCGATCGGGCCTTCTTGCCGCCCCGGGCGGGCCCCTCCCACGTCCCCGGCCGCGGCCAAAAATTCCACACCGGCAGGTATGTTGCCTGGATCACATTTGATCTATGGTTGTCCGGGGCGCCACAGCGTCGTGGCACCCAACTTAGAGCGGAGAAATATTCGTGACAAAAGACAAACTTCGGGTGCTGGTCCGCGTGGACCTCGACTGCGCCACAGCCCAGGTTGCCGCCCAGGGCCACGTGACCTCCCAAAGCGTCCACGGCCTCTATGCCGTCATGAAGCGCGCCAACTCACTCACTGCCGGCATGACCCTGGAACTCGACATGACCCGCGCCCTCATCGAGCCCGACGCCTTGGAAGAACTCCGGGCCTGCTCACGCTCGCACCATCTGCCTGCCCTCGTCGATCCGCTCCAGTCCGACTACAGGCTCAGCATCCTCGCCCCCGACAACGCGGCGCCCCTGGCAGCAATGGCTGCACAGGCAGCCTGACCCGCAAAGCAATCTCAGGGGAGATAGATCCACTGACGACGAGTCGCCGCTCGAGTCGGCGAAGCGGCCCGTAATGCAGCCTCTCCCCCGCGCTTTTGTGGGGATTCCGCACACACCGCTAGTGGAGAGCACGTCACGCTGATCTGCTGTCGGACTGCGTCCTGAGGAATGGATGCCCTAGCCTTCGCACTCGATGCAGTACGAGCGGCCGTTGCTTTCGCGTGCGAGCTGGGACCTGTGCCGGACGAGGAAACAGGAATAGCAGGTGAACTCGTCCGCGGCCTGGGGAATGACCTGAACGATGAGCTCCTCGGCGACGATCTCTCCCCCGGGAGTCAGACCCTCATCGAGTGCATCCGCTTCGTCCAGTTCAGTGACGACGCTGCGGGCATCCGGAGCATTCGCAGACTGCAATACCTCCAGGGAACGGTCCTGGGTTTCCTTGACATCGGAACGGACTTCGTCATAATCGGTTGCCACTTTAGGTGATTCTCAGCTCTAACGTTTCTACGATGTTCTTTCTGACGAGAAAGCAACGTACACCAAAGCGCCGGTGTTCCCATGTCAAAGAACCGGAGGACGTCAGGGCCGCGCCATAAAGCGGACCACGCCGGTGCATACCCGCGTCACCCAATGCCGGAGCGATATGCCGCGGCCCAGATCGAGGCTCCCCCACGGGCGCCGACTGCCGATAGTCGACGTTTCGTCAACCTGAATTCTTAAACAGAAGGGTCGACGGCGGCAAGGTGAGTGCCGCCGTCGACCCTTCCTGGGAACTGCCGGCTTTCGGCTGATGGGGAGCAGCGGCATTAGGTGGCTTTGGACTCCACCATCTGCTCTTCGGCTGATGCTTCCTGCAGGGCGGAGCCCGACGACGGATGTGCTGCGACGGCCGCGGCGTGCTCGGCGAGCACCCCCGTTTGATGGCGGATCTTCAGGCGGTACAGCAGGGCACCGCCTGCCGTGACGGCGGCAACGAACAGCACCCCGCCCCACTGCAGGTACCACTCGAACGGCGGCACCGAGTTGTAGATCTCCGAGCGCGGCCAGACCAGGTTCACCGTCATGGCGCCGCCCCACAGGACAGCGAGGATATTCACCGGAAGCCCCCATCTGCCCATGCTGAATCCGGCGTCGGAATCATCACCCGGCCACCTCCCCAGGAGCCGGTTGCGCAGCATGGGTGCGGTGACCAGGAGATAGGACAGATAAATCAGCACGATGCTGATGCTGGACAGAATCGTGAAAATCGCCGGCTGCATGACGTTGATGAGCAGTGGCATGACGGCCAGGACGCCGATGACGATGGCCGCAACAGTGGGGGTTCTGCGGACCGGATCAACTTTGCTGAGCTGCCGGCTGAACGGCAGGTTGTTGTCCCGGGCCATGGCGAACATCATCCGGATGGCGGCCGCGTGGACGGACAGGGTGCAGACCACCACGGCCACCACGATGCAGACGAGGAAGGCCTTGCCGAAGGGTCCGCCCAGGACGGAAAGCACGATGTGCTGCAGGCCGCCGTCGGCAGAGCCCACTTTGGGATCGGTGAGGTCCGGCGCGGCCAGGATGCCAAAAAGCAGGATCAGGCCACCGAGCAGGAACGAGGCCGTGACGGCTCGCAGGATGGCCTTGGGCGCGGTGCGTTTGGGGTCCTTTGTTTCCTCCCCGAGGGAGCTGGCAGTGTCAAAGCCGTACATGACATAGCCGGAAGCCATGGCACCGATCAGGAAGACGCCGAAGAAGCCCAGGTCATGGCCTTCCCCGAAACCGGCGGTGTCGAAGAAGACCTCAGGCCCGCGCACCACGTGCCAGCCCAGTGCGAGGATCAGCAGGACGGCTGCGACCAGCTCCACGAAAACGCCGACGCTGTTGATCCTGGTCATGAGCTTCACGCCGAACGCGTTGATGAGGGTGGAGATGGTGATCATGATGGTGGCCAGCACAACGCCGTTCATGGCGAAGTCATACGGGCCGGTGCCGTCACCGACGAACTGGAAGCCGGACCAGAGCTGCGGCAGGGTGAGCTGCAGCGCCAGTGCCACTGCCCCCAGCGCCATGATGGAGGACAGCAGCAGCAGCCAGCCGGCCAGCCATGCCGAGGTTCCGGACGCCAGCCGTTTGGCCCAGTTGTAGACCGATCCCGCAACGGGGTAGCGGCCGGCCAGCTCGGCAAAACACAGCGCCACCATCAGCTGGCCGGCGAAGACAATCGGCCAGGACCAGGCGTATGCCGGGCCGGCCATGGAAAAACCGAAATAGAACAGTTGAAAAACGCCGGTGAGGATGGAGATGTAGCTGACGCCTGCGGCGAAACTGGCAAACTTGCCGATGCTCCGGTCCAGGGTCTGGGTGTAGCCGAATTCGTCCATGCCGCTTGAATCAATACTCTTGCTGGGTTCCATCATTTGGACTCCTCAATCAGAAAAGCACGATAGTGATGACCGGTCACCCTGTTGGCGCAGGGAAGGTCAATGGCCTGGCGCCACCCCGGTGGTGGCCGGCCGCTTCCGCCCGTAACTGTGCGCAGGCACTCAGGCGAACGATGCGCTGAGCTGCACCTCTTCCTCCGTCATGCTCCCGGACCGTCCTGCGCGGATCAGGTCGGCGCAGCGCTCGCCGATCATCATGACGGTGATGTTGGGGTTGACGGTGACGTGTTCAGGCATGACGGAGGCGTCGGCAACCCGGAGTCCGGTGACGCCCTTGACCCGCAGCTCGGGATCGAGCGGTGACATGTCGTCGTCGGCCGGGCCCATGCGGACGGTGCCGACGGGGTGGTACACGGTGTTGTGGGTCTTGCGGATGTAGTCCCGCAGTTCCTCGTCCGACTGTGCTTCGACGCCGGGCGAAAGCTCCCGGCCGGTCCATGCGGCCATGGCCGGCTGGGCGGCGATTTCGCGGGCCTTGCGGATGCCGGCCACCATGACCCGCATGTCGTGGCCCTCCGGATCCGTGAAGTAGCGCGGGTCCACCATGGGCTTGTCGCGGAAGTCGCGGCTGCGCAGCCGGACGGTGCCGCGGGAGCGGGCGTGCGTGACGTTCGGGGTGAGGCTGAAGCCGTTCTCCGTGGTGGGGTAGCCGTGCCGCAGCGTGTTCATGTCGAACGGGACGGAACCGTAGTGCATCATCAGGTCCGGGCGGTCCAGGCCGTCCTCGGTGGGGGTGAAGATGCCGATTTCCCACCATTGCGTCGAAGTTTGGACCATCGGCTGCCTGGCCTCGAACTGCACCACGCCCTCGGGGTGGTCCTGCAGGTGCTCGCCCACGCCGGGTGAGTCCACCAGCACCTCGATGCCATGCTGGGCCAGGTGCGCTGCTGGGCCGATGCCGGAGAGCATGAGCAGCTTGGGGGAGTCGATGGCGCCGGTGGACAGGATGACCTCACGGTGGGCGGAGAGCCGGTGGGTCCGGCCGAACGCCGAGTCCACCACGTCCACGCCTGTGCAGCGCTTGTCCGCGTCGAATACCAGTTGGCGGGCGCGGAGGCCGGTCAGCAGTGTGAAGTTTTCGCGCTCCACGATGGGGTGGATGTAGGACACCGAGCTGGAGGAACGGGTGCCGTCCGCGCGGCGGTTGATCTGGAAAAAGTCGGCGCCGTTGACCACAGTGGTTCCGGTGTTGAACTTTGCGCGGGGGATCCCGGCCTGTTCGCACGCGTCCAGGAGCGCGACACCGGCCGGATCCACCGGAGGCACGTTCATCAGGTGCACGGGGCCTGAGTCACCATGGTGCGGCGCGTCCGGGCCTGCGTCCTCGTTGGTCTCCAGCCGCCGGTAGAGCGGCCAGGCGGCGTCAGCGTTCCAGCCGGTGGCGCCGTACTTGGACTCCCACTCGTCCAGGTCTTCGCGCGGGGCCCAGAATGCGATGCAGGAGTTGTGGCTGGAGCAGCCGCCCATGACCTTCGCCCGGGCGTGGCGCATAAATGAGTTGCCGTTCTCCTGCGGTTCCACCGGGTAGTCCCAGTCATAGCCGGATTCCAGCAGCTCCATCCAGCGGTCCAGCTGCAGGATCTCGGGAAGGTTCCGGTCATCCGGGCCGGCCTCCACCAAGGCAACGGACACGTCCGGATCCTCGCTCAGCCGCGCGGCGACGGCGGCCCCCGCCGATCCGCCGCCGACGATGATGTAGTCCCAACCGCGCTCGCTGAGGTTTTCGATGTTGTCGGTATGCATCTAGCTCTCCTTCCCGTGGTCAGCGAACCAGCCGGTCACCTGGGGGCTGGTGTTCTGGTAGATGTGCTTGGCTTCCTGGTATTCCGCCAGGCCGGTCGGGCCGAGTTCGCGGCCGACGCCGGACTGGCCGAAGCCGCCCCACTCGGCCTGGGGCAGGTAGGGGTGGTAGTCGTTGATCCAAACCGTCCCGTGCCGCAGCCGGGAAGCCACGCGCTGCGCCTTGCCGGCGTCCTGAGTCCAGACCGCGCCGGCCAGCCCGTAGATGGTGTCGTTGGCCGTGGCGACGGCCTCGTCCTCGGTGCGGAAGGTCTCGACGGTCACCACGGGGCCGAACGCTTCATCCACGACGACGGACATCCCGCGCTGCACGCGGTCCAGGACCGTGGGCTGGTAGTAGAAACCGGCGTCGTACTGCTGCCCTTCAGGGGCCGCGCCGCCACACCGCAGCCGCGCTCCCTCCTGCATGCCGCGCTGGACGTAGGCATCAACCTTGTCCCGGTGGGCCCCGGAGATCAGCGGCCCGGTTTCGGCGTCGTCGTCAAACGGCCCTCCGAGTCGGATTTCCCGCGCACGGCGGACCAGCTCATCGACGAAGCGCTCGGCGATTGATTCTTCCACCACCAGCCGCGCCCCGGCGGAGCAGACCTGCCCTGAGTGGACGAATGCCCCGTTCAGGGCATTGTCGACGGCGGCGTCGAAGTCCGCGTCGGCAAACACCACGTTGGGGTTCTTGCCACCCAGTTCCAGCGCCACCTTTTTCACGGTGCCGGCGGCGGCCGCAGCGATACGCTTGCCGGTTTCCAGTCCGCCGGTGAAGGAAACCAGGTCGACGGCGGGGTGTTCGGAGAGCGGTGCCCCCGCCTCCGCACCGGGTCCCGTCACGAGGTTGGCGACGCCGTCCGGCAGGCCGAGGTCCTGCAGCAGCTGCATGGCGAGGATGGCGGTGGAGGGAGTCAGCTCCGAGGGCTTAAGGACGAAGGTGCAGCCGGCGGCCAGAGCGGGTGCGATCTTCCAGGCGGCCTGGAGCAGGGGGTAGTTCCACGGTGTGATCAGGCCGCAGACGCCCACGGGCTCGTAGACGATTTTGCTGACGACGGCGGGGTCCCCGGCGTCGACCATGCGGCCCGCCTGCTGCCCGGCCAGCCGTCCGAAATATTCGAAGCAGGCGGCGATGTCGTCCATGTCGATGCGGCTTTCGGCGATCCGCTTCCCGGTGTCCAGGGATTCGGCGCGGGCGAACTTTTCCCGGCGTTGGCGCAGTTCGGCGGCGACCTTGAGCAGGAAAGTGCCGCGCTCGGGTGCCGGTACCGAAGCCCAGACGCCGGAGTCGAAGGCCGCCCGGGCTGCAGCGATGGCCCGTCCGGCATCTTCCCGGCCGGCCTCTGACACTGTGTCGGCCAGCTCGCCGTCGGCCGGGTTGTGGATGTGGCGCACCGCGCCGGAGGCGGCCGGCTCCCACGAGCCGTTGATGAACAGGGTGGATGCTGTCACGTCATGAGACGTTGTGGCGTAAGTCATACGGAGGACAATAACGCACGTTGAACGAGTGTTCAATACTTTCTTGAACACTCGTTCAAGTGTGACGGGCGCTACTGCACCGCCGCGCGGGGCGTGATTTAGAGTTCCCTGAGTGCTGCGTCCCCGCTGGTACTCCTGCGGCTCGGGGCGAAGGCGATCTCCTCCGTGCGGGCGATGCTGCGCTGGATGGAGGCGTTGTCCACGCCCAGAAGCGACGTCAGCCACATGCCGTTCTGTATGACGACGATGTCCGCTGCCCGCTCCCGGCATTCCTCCCAGGAGAGTTCGGGTTTGGCGTTGGATACGAGTGCGGCAACGCCGTCGAGGTACCGGTCGAAGGCCGCAGCGTTGATCTCGGCATAGCCTTCGTCGGCCTGGGCGAGGGCCCACAGGTGCAGGCGCAGGGACAGGTACCGGGTGGTCAGCAGCTCGGCGCCGGCAACCCGCCGCAGGGCCTTGCGGAGCTGTTCGTCCGGCGTCAACGATGGGTCCTGGGCCACCAGTTGGAGGTCCTGCTCGTCCACCCGGTGCAGGGCTGCCCGGATCAGGCTCGTTTTGTCGTCGTAGTAGTAGTTCACCAGGCCCAGTGCGACGCCGGCTTCGCGCGCCACGGCACGCATGCTCACGCCTGAGATGCCGTGGCGCGACAGCAGATCGAGCGCAGCCTCGAGAATGCGCGACTGCCTGTCGATCTGTTCGCCGGAGTTCACGGTATTTGTCCCCATCTGGCCAGACTATTGCCAAACCCGCCGTTAGTGCACTTTCCGGAACAGGCGGACGACATCGTCAACCACCTCGACCCGGAACTCCAGGAACGCGGCATCAACCCCACGGAGCACTCGATGTTAAGGGACCGGTGCCACCATAAACACATCCACGGGGTCCTGGTGTTCCAGTACGAAACCATGGCGCTCATACAGACGCCGAGCGGCACTCCCCTGGAGGACGTTCAGGCGGAAGGGCCGGTGGTCCCGGGACCGGTCCATGGCCTGCCGGAGCACGGCACTGCCGAGGCCCTTTCCCTGATGCTCCGGGGCCAGGTAAAAGTGTTCGATCCACTGCGCGTCGGGCTCCGGGCGGACAGCGATCACGCCCGCATTCTGCCCCGCCACCTCGACGACGAAGGTGTGCTCCGGCTGGAACCCATTGAGGAAGCGCTCGCGCACGCGAACCGGGTCAAAGCGGCCCAGCCGGTCAAGGTCCGGACGCATCACGACGGCGCGGAGCTCGGCGATCCACGGGCCGTCAGTATCGAGGCTGGGGCGGAGCTGATACGAGTAGGGCATTCCACTATTCAACGGGGCGGGTCAGAGCGTCGCAAATTTTCGTGGCGCCGGACATTGCGGACACGAAAGAATCCCCGCCGGAAGATATCCGGCGGGGATTCTTGTCAGCGGCGGACCTACTTCTTGGGCAGGCCGGGCGGGTTCAGTTCGGAGGTCTTGATGGCCTCCGAGGACAGGCCCCACCGGTCCAGGATCTCGGCGTAGCTGCCGTCGTTTATGAGAGTGTTCAGGGCAGCCTGGGCAGCCTGGGCAGCCTGGGCAGCAACGGCCAGGCCGTTGCCCTTCTGTGTGGTGAAGGCGATTTCGGCGGTCAGCGGCCAGGCGCCGTTGAGCGTGCCCACTTCCTTGGTCTTGCCGTCCTTCGCGGCCTTGTAGGCCGCCCCGGCGTTGGGCCCGAACGTCAGGTCCGCACGGCCGGACTGGAGTGCCAGCGTGGAGGCGGAGTCGTCGTCGTAATACTGGAACTCAACCGGCGCGAGCCCCTTGGTCTTGTTCTCTTCGTCCCAGCGCACCAGGATCGCTTCCTGGTTGGTGCCCGAGCCGACAATGATGCGCTTGCCGGCGACGTCCTTGGCTTCCTTGATGTCGCCGATGGTGGAATCGGTCTTGGCGTAGAAGCCCAGGAGGTCGTTGCGGTAGCTGGCGAAGTCGAACTTCTCCTTGCGCGCCTCGGTGACGGTGACGTTGGAAAGGACTGCCTCGTACTTGCCGGATTCAACGCCCAGCGGCCAGTCGGCCCAGGCCACGGGAAGCACCTCCACCGTCAGTCCCAGCGTCTCGCCGACCGCATAGGCGATGTCCACCTCGCTGCCGATAGGCGTCTTGTTGTCGGTAGCGAAGAGACTCAGCGGGGCCGTGCCGCCGGTGCTCACCACAGTGAGCTTGCCGTCCGCCCTGATGGCGTCCGGGACCAATGCGGCGGCCTCGGCGTCCACCGTCACCTTGACGCGGTTCTGCTCCGGGGCCAGGTTGAACGTCTTGCCTGCTGCGGGCACTGTGGATCCCGACGACGGTGCTGACGCCGCCGTCGCGCCCGGGTCCGAGCAGGCTGCCAGCGCCAGCAGTGTGGTGATTGCGACTGCTGCGCCGGCAACCTGCCTTGCCCTGAATTTCGCCATGATTACCCCTCAAATTTGCTGAATTGCCGAACGGAACGGTGTTCTAGGCAGCAACTATCCGGCAGCCCCGGACCGGTAATCAAAGCTGCCGAAACCCAGAGATACAAGGCGTAACGGCCGTTAACCGTGCGACCGCGGCGGTCACATTTGGCGGCTTACGGAGTACTCAGCGTGTGTTTTGGCGGTTCTTCCCGGGCAAACCAAGTAGCGGGCCATGCGGGCTCCGGGAAAACGAGTACCCGGGAGGGAAAGACGGGTGGGGACTACGCGTGTGCGCGACGGGGGCGGTCCCTACGGTTGGACTACAGTGCGTCTAGGGCTGGCCGCACTGCTATGAGGGAGGGCATTCCATGAACCGTTCAGTGGCAAATCGAAACGCGGGGTCGGGGAATAAATTACTCCGGCGTGCGGGGTTCAGGGCGGCGGCCGCGATAACCGCCGGGAGCCTCCTCCTCGCGAGTGCGGGCGTGGTTTACGCGGACCAGATCCACAACACTATCGACGCAGGTATTGATACCGAGGCGGAGGTCATGGCTTTGAACGTGGGTGGGGCGAAGGGTGCCACTTCGCTGGCTCTTTTCGAGACAGGCGGCGACGGAAAGAACGGATGCAACCTTACGGGACAGAACACGCTTAAGCTCAGCCTTGCCTCCAGTAACCCAGGGGTGGCTACTGTGTCACCCTCAGAAACTACGTTCGATTCCTGCGGATTCACTCAGCCGCTGACAATCACGCCACTTGCTGCTGGATCGGCCAACGTCACTGTCCGTATCATCAGCAACTCAACTACGTACCTGTTCGACGTCCTTCCCGCAGCATTCCGCGTCGATGTCGCTGCCCCCGCACCGTCAAATGCTGCGCCAGTCCTGACGTTCAGCGGTGTTGAGAACGGTGGCTCATACTTCAAAGGCTCCGTTCCCGACGCTGTGTGTGTGGTTGACGACGCCGAAGACGGCCACGAGACGTTCCCTGCCGAAGTCAGCCCCATCACGGGCGATGATTCCGCGAGTGGAGTGGGATCGCAGAAGGCGACCTGCGAGCACACGGACAATGGCGGCATCTACGTGAAGAGTTCGGTGACCTACAACATCGTGGACGCCTCGGCCCCGGTGATCAGCTATACCCTCAGCCCCGCCGCGGCGGACGGCCTCGCAGGCTGGTACCGCAACTCTGTGCAGCTGACCTGGACCGTCACCGAACCCGACTCACCCAGCACGCTTCAGCTCCAGGGCTGCGAGGACCAGACCGTGGCGCTGGACCAGCTGCCCAACGAGTACTCCTGCTCCGCCACCAGTGGCGGTGGCACTGCCGGTTCGGTCAGTGTGTCCATCAAGAAGGATGGAACCGCCCCCACCGTCAGCTACGCCGATGCAGCCGGCACGCTGGGCAACAATGACTGGTACCTCTCGGATGTCGTGGCCCGGTTCACCGCCACGGATGAGACGTCAGGCCCGGCCTCGGCCACCCAGACGGTGACGTCCAGCGGCGAAGGCGCTGCCATTTCCGTCCAGAGCCCCGAATTCGCGGACGTAGCGGGCAACACCACCGCCGCCGGTGCTGTTTCCCAGACCTTCAAGATCGACAAGACGGCACCGGAGGTTTCTTACACCTCGGCTGCGGGAACTGAAGGCACGGAGGGCTGGTACCGGAGCAACGTGGTTGCCACGTTCACCGGCGCCGATGAAACGTCCGGTCCGGCTTCTGCAACGAAGACCGCAACCTCGGACGGCGAAGGAACGGCTGTTGTTGTCGAAAGCCCCGCGTTTGAAGACGTCGCCGGCAATGTCACGCCAGCCGGTGCGGCTTCGGCCAGCTTCAAGGTCGACAAGACCGCTCCGGAAGTTGGCTTCAGCTCCACCCTGGGCGACAGCTACTTCGGGTCAACCCCCGCCGCCCCCGGCTGCACAGCCTCGGACTCCTTGTCCGGACTCGCCGCCGACTGCACCGTCAGCGGCTACAACGCCGGGGTGGGCACGCACACGCTGACCGCCACGGCCACGGACAAGGCGGGCAACACCAGCACCTTCACCCAGAATTACACGGTGAAGGCCTGGACCCTCAAGGGCTTCTATCAGCCCGTCGACATGAACGGGGTGCTGAACACCGTCAAGGGCGGCAGCACGGTGCCGGCAAAGTTCGAAGTGTTCGCCGGTGCCTCCGAGATCACCGACCCCAGCAAGATGGCCTTCTCGATGGCCAGGATCACCTGCTCACTGGCTGTCCTGATCGATGACATCGAAACAACCACAACTGGAAGCACGTCGCTTCGGTACGACGCCACGGGCGGGCAGTTCATCTACAACTGGAAGACTCCCACCGGTGCCGGCACCTGCTACCAGCTCACCATGACGGCGGCCGATGGCAGCACCATCAGTGCCAACTTCAAGCTGAAGTAGGGGACGCAACCCAGCAAACAGCAGGGCCCGGGCCGCGAGGCCGGGCCCTGCTGTTTGCCCACCCGGCCTGCGCACTCGCCGGCCTGCCGCCCTGCACAACGGTGTGGGCCACCCCACCGCAGCCCGCAGAAATAACCCGGGCACCGCCGTCGTTGTCCACAGTGTGCCCGCCGCGACCCGGCCGGCCACCCTACGCAACGCATTGAAAGGCCGGCACCGACGTGACGCTTCCCCTCTCCATCCTTGACCTGGCAACCATTGGCAAAGGCCAGACGGCGGCGGAGAGTTTCGCCGGCAGCGTGGCCATGGCACAGCGGGCGGAGGAGCTGGGCTACCGGCGGATCTGGTACGCCGAGCACCACAACATGTCCGCCATCGCGTCGTCGGCCACCAGCGTGCTGATCGCCCACGTGGCCGCCCACACCAAGACCATCAGGCTCGGCGCCGGCGGCGTCATGCTGCCCAACCACTCGCCGCTGACCATCGCCGAGCAGTTCGGCACCCTGGAAACGCTGCACCCGGGCCGGATCGACCTTGGCCTGGGCCGCGCCCCCGGCAGCGACCAGAACACCATGCGCGCGCTGCGCCGGGACCCCATGTCCGCCGACACTTTCCCGCAGGACGTCCTGGAGCTGCAGGGCTACCTCACCGGTCCCACGCGGATCCAGGGCGTGGAGGCCACGCCCGGTAAGGGCACCAACGTCCCGCTGTACGTCCTCGGATCGTCGCTGTTCGGCGCCCGCCTCGCCGCCCAGCTGGGCCTGCCGTACGCCTTCGCCTCGCACTTCGCCCCCAACGCCCTGCAGGAGGCCGTGGCGCTCTACCGCAGCGAATTCAAGCCGTCGGCCCAGCTCGATGCCCCGCACGTGATCGCCGGCGTCAACGTGATCGCCGCCGATACGGCTGCCGAAGCGCAGGCGGCTTTCCGGGCCACCCTGCGCGCCCGCGTCGGTCTGTTCTTCGGCGGCGGGCGCGAGTTCACCGACGACGAAGCGGACATGATCCTGGACTCCCCGCAGGGCCAGCACGTCTCGCAGATGATGACGTACTCGGCCATCGGCACCCCGGACGTTGTGAACGACTACCTCGAGGAGTTCGCCAAGCACTCCGACGCCGACGAGCTCATCGTGGCGCACCAGAACACCGGCACCGAGGCCAGAATCCGCTCCGTGGAGCTGCTGGCGGAGGTTGCCGGGCTGGCCCGGGTCTAGGTCCGGCAAAGGTTCAGACCAGCGCCACAGCAAGCGGGGACGCGCCCATCAATGTGGCGGCGGGCCCTTGACATCCCTCAACTGAACCGGTTTAGTAGAGTCTACTGAACCGGTTCAGTGGCGTGAGTCACGGGACCCGAAACCTGAAGGGCCCCACATCATGGCAGTAACCATCAGCGACGTCGCCCATGCGGCCGGCGTCAGCAAGGGTGCTGTCTCGTATGCGCTGAACAACCAGCCCGGCGTCAGCGACGCCACCCGGGGCCGGATCCTGCAGGTCGCCAAAGAGCTTGGCTGGAAGCCAAGCCTCCGCGCCAAGGGCCTGTCCTCCGCGAAGGCCTACGCGCTGGGCCTGGTGGTGGCCCGCGACCCGAAGCTCCTCGGCACGGACCCGTTCTTCCCGGCGTTCATTGCGGGCATCGAAACCACCCTCGCCGAGCACGATTACACGCTGGTCCTGAGCGTTGCCACCGCCCCCGGCGCCGAAGAACGGGCGTACCGCAAACTGGCCGACGGCGGCCGCGTGGACGGCGTGATCCTGACCGATGTGCGGCACAACGATTCCCGGATCGGCCTGCTGCGCGAGCTCAAGCTGCCGGCCGTGACGCTCAACAGGCCGGATTCGGACTCACCCTTCCCCGCGGTGTCCATGGATGACACGGACGGCATCACGGCCGCCGTCGAACATCTTCTGGCCCTGGGCCACGTCCGGATCGGCCACGTGGGCGGGGCCCAGGAATACATCCACGGCCGCAGCCGCCGCCGGGCCTGGGAAGCGGCCATGGCCGCTGCCGGCCTGGCAGCGGATCTGTTCGCGGAGGCTGACTTCACGGCGCCCGGGGGAGTGGCCGCCACCGCGGAACTGCTCCGCCGGCCGGACCGCCCCACCGCGATTGTCTATGCGAACGACCTCATGGCGACGTCCGGCCAGTCCTTCGCCCAGTCCCAGGGCCTGAGCGTTCCGGGAGATCTGTCCATCACCGGTTACGACAACGCCGAGTTCACCCAGTACCTCAACCCGCCCCTCACCACTATCGCCACTGACCCCATGCGCTGGGGCAGAGTTGCCGCGCAGGCCCTCCTGGACCAGCTCAACGGCACCCACTCCGGTGAGGATACGGACCTGCAGGCACCTTCCCTGCTGGTCCGCGCCTCCACCGGCCCCGCCCCATCCACAACCACCAAGCCAGCACCGTAGCAATCAATCCCCCAAGCAAGCAAAAAGGCACACCAACCAGTCGCAGATCCCCACCGGGACCAGTACCAAGGAGTCGCAATGAAGCGCTTTACCAAAGCCACGCGAATATTGTCAGTGGCCGCCCTGACCGTCATGGGGGCAGGCCTGGCTGCCTGCGGCGGCAGCGGAGGGGGCGGCGATGGCGGTTCCGCCACGTCCGCCAAAGGCCCCATCAAGATCTGGTACTCCAACAACGAGTTCGAGGTGAAGTGGGGCAAGGCGATGGTGGAATCCTGGAACTCCGCCCACCCGGACGAGAAGATCGATGCGCAGGAGATCCCTGCCGGCAAGAGCTCCGAGGAAGTCATCGGCGCAGCCATCACGGCCGGCAACGCTCCCTGCCTGGTCTTCAACACCGCGCCTGTCGCAGTTCCCCAGTTCCAGAAGCAGGGTGGTTTGGTGGCCCTGGATGAGTTCCCGGACGGGCTCCAGTACATCAAGGACCGCACCGGTGACCTGGCGGACCAGTACAAGTCCGCGGACGGCAAGATGTACCAGCTGCCCTGGAAGTCCAATCCCGTTGTCCTCTTCTACAACAAGGACATGTTTGCCAAGGCCGGGCTGGATCCGGAGAACCCGAAGCTGGGGACGCACCAGGAACTGCTGGACACCGCCCGGACCCTGGTGTCCTCAGGTGCTGCCACCAACGCCATGTGGCCATCACCGGCCAGTGACTTCTTCCAGGCCTGGTTCGATTTCTACTCCTTCTACGCCGCCAACTCCGACGGCACCCCGCTGGTGAAGGACGGCAAGGCCACGTTCGACAGCGAGGAGGGCAAGCAGGTCGCCACCATGTTCGAGACCCTCTATAAGGAGAAACTGGCCTCCAAGGAGGTCTACCAGGGCGATTCATTCGCCGAAGGCAAGGCGGCCATGTCCATGGCCGGTCCGTGGGCCATTGCCGCCTACAAGGACAAGGTGAACTGGGGCGCGGTCCCGGTCCCCGCTGCCGCGGCCAAGGCTGATGCCTCAACCTTCTCCGACGCCAAGAACGTGGCCATGTACTCGGCCTGCGAGAACCAGGGCACCGCCTGGGAGGTCATGAAGTTCGCCACGAGCCAGGAGCAGGACGGCAAGCTGCTGACCGACACCGGCCAGATGCCCATGCGCAAGGACCTTCCCACGGTCTACGCGGACTACTTCGCCAAGAACCCGGCGTACACCCAGTTCGCCGAGCAGGCCGCGCGGACCGTGGAGGTCCCCAACGTCGCCAACTCCGTTGAAGTCTGGCAGACCTTCCGCACCGCCTACGCCAAGGCCGTGATCTTCGGGAACGAAAGCATCGACACCTCGTTCAAGGACGCGGCCGACAAGATCAACCAACTGGTAGCCCAGAAGTAGCGGTGACCCCCAATGTCACTCCGCTCTTCTAGTGGGAACCCCGTCACGGGGAAACCGGCTGGTGGAACGGCGGACCGGCGGCTGGTGCCCAGGAAGCGTAAGAACTTCCTGGGCCCCCAGCCGCTGGGCCTGCTGTTCAGCGCTCCCTACGTCATCTACGTGCTGGCCGTCCTGGCGTTCCCCCTCGGCTACGCCGTCTACATTTCCTTCCACGATTTCTTCTTCACAGCGCCACGGGTCAAGGTGGACCGGCCGTTTGTAGGGTTCGACAACTACATCACCGTCCTGTCAGACCCCGCCGTCCAGCGCTCGTTCCTGAACATCGGCGTTTTCCTCATCATCAACGTCCCGCTCACGGTGGGCCTGTCGCTGCTGCTGGCCAACGCCCTGAACCGCATCACCCGGTTCAAGACGTTCTTCCGCCTCAGCTACTACGTGCCGTATGTGACCGCGAGCGTCGCCGTCGTCGGGGTCTGGCTGTTCCTGTTCCAGCAAAACGGGCTGCTGAACACGCTGCTGGGGCCGCTGGCCCCAACCCCGTCCTGGCTGGTGAATTCGTGGCTGGCCATGCCCACCGTGGCCCTGTACGTGACGTGGAAACAGCTGGGATTCTTCATCCTGCTCTACCTCGCGGCGCTGCAGAACATCCCCGACGAGCTGTACGAATCAGCGGCCGTGGACGGCGGCAACAAGTGGGTCCAGTTCTGGAACATCACCGTGCCGGGCGTCCGGCCCGCCAGCGTCCTGGTCACGCTGCTGGCCACCATCACCGGCGCGAACCTCTTCACCGAACCGTATCTGCTGACCGGCGGCGGCGGTCCGGACGGGGCCTCGGCGTCCCCGGTGTTCATCATGTACCAGCGGGGCCTCCTGCAGGGGAACCCCGACGTCGCGGCCGCACTGGGTGTGGTGCTGGTGATCGGCGTCCTGCTGATCGCCCTGATCCAGAAACGCCTCGTGGGCGGGAAGGAGGACTGAGAATGTCCGTCACCAACGCACAAAACGCCAAGAACGACGACGACGCCAGCCGGCGTCCGGAACCACCGGAACCTGTCCTTCGTCCCGGCTCGGGTGTCGAAAAGCGCCGCAACCTGGGCGTGGGCAGCTTCATCCTGCTCGGCGTGGGCGCCTTCGTTTTCCTTTTCCCGTTCTATTACATGCTCATCGGTTCACTGCAGACAGCCCCGGACACGTCGATCTTCGGCGCGTTTCCTAACCCGGCCAACATCACCGGGGCGAACTATGTGCAGATCAACGAGTCCATCAACCTGTTCCGTGGCCTGCTCAACTCCGGCATCTTCACCGGCGGCGTCATCTTCTTCACGGTGATTTTCGGGCTGCTCGTGGGCTATGCCCTGGCGCAGATGAAGTTCCGTGGCCGCGGCGTGGTGTTCGGCATGATGCTGCTGGTGCAGATGATCCCGTTCCAGCTGCTGCTCATCCCGCTCTACGTCATGATCGTGCGCGATTACGGCCTGGCGGACAGCTTCCTGGGCATGATCCTGCCGTTCGCCATCAACTCCACGGCGGTGTTTGTGTTCCGCCAGTACTTCCTCCAGCTGCCCTCAACCCTGTTTGAGGCGGCCCGGATCGACGGCGCCTCGGAACTGCGGATCCTGTGGCAGATCGCCATCCCGCTGGTTCGTCCGGCTATTGTCACCGCGGTGCTGCTGACCTTCATCGGCCCGTGGAACGAGTTCCTGTGGCCGTTCCTGGTCACCAAGGAGCAGTCCCTGCAACCCCTGGCCGTGTCCCTGGCCAACTTCATCTCCAACATCGCCGGCCAGGCCGGCAACCCGTTCGGCGCCATCCTTGCCGGTGCCTGCGTCCTGGCGGCGCCCGCCGTCGCGCTGTTCATTTTCTTCCAGCGCCAGTTCATTTCCACCAATATCGGTTCCAGCGTAAAGGGCTAATCAATGACTTCCCCCCACACTTCTGCACTCCCCACTGTCCCCTTCACCCTCACCCGCGCCGGCGTCATCATGACCCCCGAACCCGGCAACGACTTCGAGGCCGAGGGTGTCCTCAACCCCGCCAGCGGCCGCGGCCCGGACGGCGAGCTGTACCTGCTGCCGCGGCTTGTGGCCACCGGCAACGTGTCCCGCGTGGGCCTCGCCAAAGTGGTCATCAACGACGACGGCGTACCCACCGGCGTGGAACGCGAGGGCGTGGTCCTGGCCCCGGACGAGGGCTGGGAACGCGGCATGAACAACGCCGGCACCGAGGACCCGCGCACCACCTGGGTACCCGCCCTGGGCAAGCACCTCATGACCTACGTGGCCTACGGCCCGCTGGGTCCCCGCCTCGCCTTAGCCCACTCCGAGGACCTCCGGAACTGGGACCGCCTCGGCCCCTGCTTCTTCGAGTACCAGGCCGATCTCTCCATGGACCTGAACCTGTTTCCCAACAAGGACGCCGTGTTCTTCCCGGAGCCGGTGAACGACCCCGACGGCGTGCCCTCCTACGCCATGCTGCACCGCCCCATGTGGGACCTGGGCTGGATCCGTCCCGGCGAAGGCGAGCACCTGCCCGCCGGCGTCACGGACAACCGCCCCGGCATCTGGATCTCCTACGTGGCTGTGGCCGACGTCGAACGCGACCTGCGCAACCTGGTCCACATGGGCAAGCACCGGCTCGTGGCCCTCAGCGAGTTCCCCTTCGAGGAACTGAAGATCGGCGGCGGCCCGCCCCCCTTCCGCGTGAACGAAGGCTGGCTCCTGATCCACCACGGCGTGGCCGGCAAGATGGCCGCCTCCGCCTTCGAGCAGCAGCAGAACGTCAACTACACCGCCGCGGCCATGATCCTGTCCGCAGACGACCCGTCCAGGGTCATCGCCCGCAGCGACAAGCCGCTGTTGGCGCCGGAAACCGAGGACGAGATCTCCGGGATCGTGCCGAACGTGGTGTTCCCCACCGCGATCGAAAAAATCGGCGACCAGCTGTTTGTGTTCTACGGGATGGCCGACTCCAAAATCGGTGTGGCCAAACTGGACCGGGTCTGAGGGTGATGCCTTCACCGAAGGCCACACGGCCGGTGGTGACGGCGGTGGCCGTTTCCCTGCTGGCTGTTTCGCTGCAGGCAGGTGCCGTCACGGCGGCCCCTGCCGCGCCGCCGTCGTCCGCCACTGCGCATACTGCACCGGCGGCACCCGTCCTGGCACCCGCATTGGCCGACGGCGGCAGCCTGACCAACCTGGACCACCTGGACTTCCTGCTGGACACGGTTCCGCTGGCTCCGGTGGCCGGGCACACCACCTACCAGCTGGAGCAGGACCCCGAGGCCGAAGCGCCGTGGACCTACGCCGACAAGAACGACGACGGCAGTTATGACCGTGTGGGCGGCGGGAACCTGGATCCGGCCACGGGCGACTGGACCCAGGGCGCCTACAACGCGGACGATATTGCCCGCACCGCCGTCGTATACCTGCGGCACTGGAAGCAGACCGGGGACCTGGCGAGCAAGGAGCACGCCTTCCAGAACCTTCGTACGCTCACGTACCTGCAAACGGTGGACGGCCCGAACGCCGGCAACGTCATCCTCTGGCAGCAGACGGACGGCAGCCTGAACCCCAGCGCCATTCCCGTGGAACTGCCGGATCCGTCCGACTCCGCGGAATCCTACTGGCTGGCCCGCACGGTGTGGGCCCTGGGCGAAGGTTTCGCAGGGTTTGCCGAGTCCGATCCGGAGTTCGCCGCGTTCCTGCAGGACCGTCTGCACCTTTCCCTAGGTGCCCTGAACCGCCAGTCCCTGGCCAAGTACGGCACGTTCGACACCGCCGACGGCGTCCAGGTTCCGGCCTGGCTGATCGCCGGCGGCGCGGATGCCTCGGCAGAGGCCGTGCTGGGCCTGGCCGCGTATGTGGAGACCGTTCCGTCCGATGCCGTGGCCACCACGGCGCTGTCCCAGCTGAGCGAGGGCGTGACGGCGATGTCTTCCGGATCGGCCACGCAATGGCCGTTCGGCGCGATCATGCCGTGGAACAAGTCGCAGAGCCTCTGGCATGCGTGGGGCGGCATGGCTCCGGCCGCTGTTGCCACCGCGTCCAGCGTCTTGGACCGGCCTGACCTGTTGACGGCAGCCGTGAAGGACACCGCGCAGTTCACGCCGCAGCTGCTCGCAGCAGGCGGACCGGACAACGCCTGGAGCCCCGCTCCCGGCGAGGCGCAGATCGCCTACGGCGTGGACTCCCGCGTCCAAAGCCTGGTGGCGACGGCGGAAGCCGCTAAAGCTCCAGGCCTCCTGGACGTGGCCGCCATCGCCGCCGGCTGGTTCTTCGGCGCCAACCCCAACGGCGCCCCCGCGTACAACCCGGCCACCGGCACGGCCATCGACGGGATCGAAACGGACGGCCGGATCAACCCCAACTCCGGCGCCGAATCCACCATCCACGCCCTGCTCACCATGCTGGCCCTCGACGCCAACCCGGAACTCCGGGCCAAGGCCGTGGGGATCAGCGTGACCGAAGGGACCAACGGACTCAACGTGGTGGAAGCCGAAGCCGGCACCATCACGGGCAGCGGCACCGTGGTTCGCCCGCCGTCGTCCTGGACCGGCGAAGCGAACATCTCCGGCGGGGCATATGTTGACCTGAACGCCGGCGGCAGTCTTTCCATCCCGCTGGCGGCAGCGGACCAGCCCAGCAATGTCTTCCCCATCGTGAACCAGGCAATTGCGCCCTCGGGCACCACCACCTGGACCTCGGCCAAGGGACCGCTGGGCACCACGGCCAACGGCGGGGCAGGGGCGCAGGGCATCACCGACGCGCCCGGCATCCTCATCCCGCTCACGCTGAGGCGCGCACTGGCTGCCGGACTGACTTCGGTCACCGCCAGCACCGACGGCCACGCGGCACTGGACGCCCTCCTGGTCCAGCCGCTGATCTCCACGGTGCGGGTCTCCGGTTCCGGCGGCGAGTCCACGCTGTACGTCAGCGCGGCCAAGTCCGCTACCGTGCAGCAGGTGGGCGTGCCGGAAGGGTTTGTGCTGGTCCAGCGCCAGTACGACTCCGCCGGCCAGCCGGTGAAGGGCTCTGCGGACAACGCCAGCACCACGTCCGGACGCGTCACGGTGGCCCCGGGCGGCTTCACGATGGTGACGCTGACCGCCGGGTGACCCTGGCGGGCTGACGCTGGTGCCAACGGACCGGCGTCACGCACGGCAGCCTTTTGGAAACCACGACGGCGCCCTGCCGCGGATAGGCGCGGTGGGGCGCCGTCGTCGGGCGTTAAAGCCTGCCCTGCGTGACACCGCGCGACGCGAGGCCGGCGGCGGAGGGTGGGTCCCGCCGTCGGACTTTACACGGTGGCAATAGCCGGGACATTCAGGCGAAACCACCCGGCGGAAACATGGGATACGGCCCCTCCGGCCTTCCGGGCCAGGCTCTGCTGAAGGAGTGCACGCATGGCTACGCCGTTGAACCAGAGCGTGGCGGATTCCGCCCTGCTGACCAGATCGCTGCCGCTGGGCCTGCTGCGGACGTTCATCCAGTCGGACCTGGCAGACGAAGGGTTCACCCCCACCCTCCTGGCCGAACTGAAGGTCCTGGCCCGTGTCCCCGGGCTGCTCGTGGCCTGCAACTACGGCGGAACACTGTGCGACGCGGAGGGAATCTCCACCGAGACCCTTCCCCTGGGGAGCGCCGCGATCGCGCTCCGCGCCCTGGCCGCCCTGCCCAACACCCATGCCGCCGTCATCTCGGGGCGCTCGCTGCGTGACCTCGCCGCTGTGTCACGGCTGCCCGCGGAGGTGCATCTCATCGGATCGCACGGCGCGGAGTCGGACATGGCCTTCGCCCACGTCCAGGACCTCGCCACCGAAGCCACGCTCCACAAGGTAGGCACCGCCCTGACTGAGGCCGTGGGTTTCCAGGAGGGCATCTGGATCGAGCGGAAGCCGGTGGCCGTGTCCGTGCACACCCGGCCGGCCTCGCCGGCGGTGGTGCAGGTGGTGACGGAAACGGCCCGGGAGATCGCCAGGGCCCATGGGCTGTTCTTCATCGTGGACGGTTCGGTCCTGGACCTCTCGGTAATGGAACCGTCCAAGGCGGACGCCCTGGAAAATCTCCGGTCCCGGCTGGGCGCGAGTGCTGCGCTGTACGCAGGGGACGCCCACAGCGACGAACTGGCCATCGCCACGCTCCGCGGCCCGGACCTGGGGTTACGCGTGGGGCCGGGGGAGACCCGTGCTTCCCACCGGCTGCGGGATCCGGAATCCTTCGCCCGCATCCTTGCCCTCCTGTTCGAGCTGCGGCGGGCCTGGCTTTTCGGCGAGGACGCCGTGGGGCTCGAGCGGCACACGCTGATCGGCAACGGATCCGCCACCGCTTTGGTCACGCCGGATGCCAAGGTCTGCTGGATGAGCCACCCGCTCCCGGATTCAGGGTCGCTGTTCGCCCACATCCTGGGCGGCGACGCCGCCGGGCACTTCTCCGTTGAACCGGTCACGTCCTCGCAGGTTCTGGGCCAGCGCTACGTGGACAGCACCATGATCGTGGAGACGCGCTGGGCGGACGTGACCGTCACGGACTACCTGGAGCCGGCACCTGAAGGGATCACCAGCCTGGTCCGAGTGCTCTCCGGAACCGGCGGCGCCAAGATCGTCTTCGCACCCCGGCCGGACTACGCCAACGCGCCGTTCAGCATGGAAGCCCGCGGCGATGAACTCCATGTGGTGGGAACCTCCGATCCCATCTTCCTTTTTGCCCCGGGCGTCAGCTTCACCGTCACCTCGGACGGCCTCCACGCCACCGCCACCGCTTCGGTCAACCTCCAGGACGGGCCTGTGGTCCTCAACCTGCGCTGCGGCGACACCGAGCCCGCGTTGGCGGACCCCTGCCGGGAGACGGACCGGCGGGCGGGGGTGGCGCTCCACTCCCGCCGCTGGGTGCAGGAACTGGAGCTGCCCTCGGTGAAGCCATCGCTGGTCCGCCGCTCGGCGCTGGTACTCCGGGCACTCGTGCACGAGCCCACGGGTGCCGTGCTGGCCGCGCCCACCACGTCGCTGCCCGAAGGAATCGGCGGCACACGGAACTGGGATTACCGCTACTGCTGGCTGCGGGACGGGTCCATGACGGTGAACGCGCTGGTGGACCTGGGCTCCACAGCGGAGGCGGCCGGTTTCCTGAGCTGGCTGGGCCGGATCCTCGAACATGCGCCGGGCCCGGAATGGCTGCATCCGCTGTACTCGGTGACGGGGGCGCCGCTGTCCACGGAGGCCGTCATCGACAGCCTGCCCGGGTATGCGGGGTCCCGGCCGGTCCGGATCGGCAACGCCGCGGACCACCAGGTCCAGCTGGATGTCTTCGGACCGGTGGCGGAACTGATCCACGGCGTCAGTTCGCGCAATGGTGCCCTCGAGGACGACCATTGGGATCTGTTGGTGCAGATGGCGGCCGCCGTCCTGGCCCGGTGGCATGAGCCTGACCATGGCATCTGGGAAGCACGGCGGCCGCCGCGGCACCACGTCTACACCAAGGTGATGTGCTGGGTGACCCTGGACCGCGCACTGCGGACCGCCGACCGGCACGGCAGGACGCCGGATCCGTCGTGGGAACCCACGGCCCGGACCATCAGGGAGGAAGTCCTGCGCGAAGGCTGGGATGATTCGGCCGCGTCCTATACGGTGGCCTACGACAGCCCCGACCTGGATGCGGCCGTCCTGCACATCGGGCTCTCCGGCCTGCTGGATGTCACTGACCAGCGGTTCCTGGACACCGTCACCGCCGTGGAACGGGAACTGCGGGTGGGTCCCACCGTGTTCCGGTACAGGTACGACGACGGCCTGCCGGGTTTGGAGGGCGGCTTCCACATCTGCACTACCTGGCTGATTGAGGCGTACGTTGCGGTCGGCAGGATCGAGGAGGCCTGGGACCTGTTCGACCAGTTGGTGAACCTCTTCGGCCCCACCGGCCTGCTGCCCGAAGAATACGATCCCAGTACGGAGACGCATCTCGGGAACCACCCGCAGGCCTACTCGCACCTGGGGTTCATCCGCTGCGCCCGGATCCTGGACCGGCACAAGCCAGAGGCCAAAAGGACATAACCCGGCGCGAACGTACACTTGAGGCCCTGTTCGGGAGGGCCCCAACTGCTCGTTCGCGCTGGTCAGTTCAGCAGCAGCGCGACGCCGATCATGGCGGGTACTGCCACCACCGTGGTGATCAGGACGGTGTCCTTGGCCACGGTGAGGCCGGTCTGGTAGCGGCTGGCGGCAACAAAAACGTTCTGCGCGGTGGGGAGGGACGCCACCACGACGGCCGCGAACAAGGCCGGGCCTTCGATGCCCAGGACAAAGCGGGCAAAAATATAGGCGATGGCCGGCTGGACCACCAGTTTGAAGGCACTGGCCAGGAGAGTGTCCACCCGTCTGCCGGCGGCGGCCTGCAATGGCCGGCTGCCGTTCAGGCTCATGCCGAAGGCGATCAGCATGGCCGGAATCGCGGCGCCGCCAATGAGGTGGATCGGCTCCAGGAGCAGCGGCGGAACCTCCCAACCGGTCCCTGCAACCAGCAGGCCCAGGCCGGAGCCAACAATCATCGGGTTCCGCAGGATCATAAGAATGAATCCCCAGGGCGTGGTGCGGTGTGAGCTGGTGCTGGCATCCAGGATCATCAGGAAAATCGGCGTGAAGAACGCCAGCTGGAAGATCAGCAGCGGCGCCACGTAACTGGCGTCGCCCAGGACGTAGACCGCGATGGGGATGCCAAGGTTCGCGGAGTTGGCCAGGGACGCGGCCATCGAGGACATCAGGGCTTCCGGCAGCGCGCGTTTCAGGACGAACTTCACGATGCTGAAGAAGACAAGGGCGGTGCAGACGGCGGACACCGCCGTGACCAGCAACGGTTCCGCGAAGACTTCCCGCAGCTGCGCCTTGCTGAGGGTCTCGAAGAGCAGGGCAGGGCTGGCCACAAAGAAGGTCAGGCCACTGAGGACCTGGCGGGCATTGTCGCCCAGGATCCGCCGGCGGCCGACGAACCAGCCCACCATGATGATGAACCAGACAACAAAGAAGCCCTGCAGCACGCCTACCAAGAAAAGCCTCCGAGGCTGCGGCGGCGGTGTCTGCCCGGACTCACGCTCCGGCTACAGGGCGGCGTTGTTAAGGGCGAACGGCGGGCGCATCAGGCCCGGCGTGAGGCCCTCGGCGGGATCGTTTCCGATCCGGACAATCTTGTTGTCCTTATCCACATGGATAACCTTCGGGTTGTAGGCCTTGGCCTCTTCCGTGGTCATCTGGGCATAGGTGATCAGGATGACAATGTCGTTCTCATGCATCAGGTGCGCGGCTGCCCCGTTGATGCCAATGACTCCCGAGCCGCGCTCGCCGGCGATGGTGTAGGTCTCCAGGCGCGCACCGTTGGTCACGTCCACGATGGCCACGAGCTCGCCGGGAAGGATGTCGGCAGCATCCAGCAGGTCCAGGTCAACGGTGACCGATCCTACGTAGTGCAGGTCGGCATGCGTGACGGTGGCCCGGTGGATTTTGGACTTGAACATTGTGCGATTCATAACCCGCCCAGTCTAGCGCCGGCACACGGATCGCGCTGTGACGCACTAAACATGCCGGCGGAAGCTGTTTCCCCGACTTACCCGCACGTGACCGGGCGATCCGGCACCTAACCGGATGCGCCGCCGTCGTCCGTCCTTGCCACTGAGGTGGCGGTGGCGGCCAGCGTCTCGCGGGCGGCGAGGATGGCCGGCCGCTGCGCGCTGGAGCGGCGCACCGATGTGAACACGGTGCGGTGCGGGTTGCCCGGCAGGTCCAGCAGCTGGGCGGTGGTGCCGCGGCCGGTCCAGACGAGGTCCGGCATCAGCGCCACGGCATTTCCGGACTCGATCAGCCTGATCTGCGCCTGGAGATCGGCAGTTTCGAAGCGCACATCGGGTTCGAACCCGGCACTCCGGCAGGCCTGCTCCGCCCAGTGCCGGGAGGCCGCGCCGCGGGGCTCCATAACCCAGGGCAGCGCGGCGGTATCTTCCAGCGACGTGATGGGCGGCCGGCCGGGAGCGGCCGGCGGAACGGCCAGCCGGATCGCATCAGTGGTCAGCTTGATGCGGTCCAGCTCCGGGTAACGCGGGGCGGCGTGGCCCGGATACTGTTCGGCGATGACCAGGTCAAAATCGCGCGCCCACGTCTCGTGAAGTGCCGTTTCGGGTTCGCGCTGGATCATTTCGATCCGGACCTCCGGGTACTCCGCCGTCATCCGCGAGAGCGTGTCCGGCATCAGCGCCAGGGCCGCGGACTGGAACACCGCAATCCGGACGGTTCCCGTGACAGTGGTCAGCGACGCCGCCAGGTCTGCTTCCGCCTGCTCCATGGTTTCGAGCAGCTGGGCGGTGTGGGCCACCAGGACTTCGGCCTGGGGCGTCAGCTGCACGCGCCGCCCCGTCTTCCGGAGCAGCTCCACGCCCACTTCCTTTTCCAGCAGGGCAAGCTGCTGGGAGACCGACGACGGGCTGTACTGCAGTGCCTCCGCCACCTCCGCCAGGGTGCCCCGGATCTTCAGTTCGCGGAGAAGCCGCAGGCGCCGGACATCGAGCATGGCCACATTCCTTGATGAATCTAATGAATATAGGTTAGAAGTAGTCACTTTATCTAACGCAACTGCGCTTGCATACTGGTGTACCTGAGTTACCCCCGTCACAGCCCCTCGCCGGGGCGCCGTGTTGGGGCCGCACCCCACGCAGGAGTTCCTGATGAGCACAAGAGATATGTCCCAGTCGATTATGCGGCGCAAGCCCATCGACGATATCGAAGAAGAAAACAAGCACAGCGGGCTGTTCAAGTCCCTCGGGCTCTGGCAGCTCACTGCCATTGGTGTCGGCGGCATCATCGGCGTTGGAATTTTCTCCCTCGCCGGGTTGGTCGCGGCCGGAAGCGAAGATACTCCCGGAGTGGGGCCCGCGGTGCTGATCTCGTTCCTTGTTGCTGGTCTCGCATCCGCCGCGGCTGCCCTGTCCTACGCCGAGTTTGCAGGCATGATTCCGCGCGCCGGGTCCGCCTACACCTACGGCTACGTTGCCCTGGGCGAAGTGATCGGCTGGTTCATCGGCTGGGACCTGCTGCTCGAATACATTGCCATTGTGGCCGTGGTGGCCATTGGCATTTCGGGGTACTTCGACGCCTTCCTGTCAGGTATCGGCGTTAACATGCCTGTCTGGATGACGTCCACGCCGGATGAGGGCAAGGGCGGCATCGTCAACATTCCCGCCATCGTGGTCTGCCTCCTGGTGACCTGGATCCTGTCCCGCGGCACCAAGGCATTCGGCCGGTTTGAACTCGTAGCCGTGGCCATCAAGGTCATCCTGATCCTGTTCATTATCGGCCTCGGCGTTTTCTACATCGACACCAACAACTACAACCCGTTTATGCCCAGCGGCTTTGGGCCCGTCCTGGCCGGTGCCGCGACCGTCTTCTTCGCGGTGTTCGGGTACGACGCCATGAGTACCGCGGCGGAAGAGGCAACCGACGGCAAGAAGCACATGCCGAAGGCCATCATCCTTTCGCTGATCATCGCCATGCTGCTCTACGTCGCTGCCACCCTCGTCCTGACCGGCATGCAGAACTACAAGGACATCGACCCCACGGCCGGCTTCGCTTCCGCCTTCACCGGCGTGGGTCTGCCCGTCATCGCCACCATCATTTCGGTCTTCGCCGTCCTGTCCATCCTCACGGTGATGCTGACCTTCCTCCTGGGCGTCACGCGTGTCTGGTTCTCCATGAGCCGCGATGGCCTGCTGCCAGGCTGGTTCGCCAAGACGGACCGGCACGGAACCCCGCAGCGCGTCACCTGGATTGCCGGCGTCGCCTCCGCCCTGCTGGCCGGCGTGTTCCCCATCAAGGCCGTCGCGGACCTCACGAACATTGGCATCCTGGCCGCGTTCGTCGTCGTCTGCTTCGCCGTGATCGTGTTCCGCTACAAGAAGCCGGACGCCCCGCGCACCTTCCGCCTGCCGCTGATGCCCGTTATTCCGGCCTTCGGTGTGCTGGCGTCCGCCTTCCTCATGTTCCAGCTGCACTGGGAGACCTGGGCGCGGTTCGGTGTCTGGCTCGTCATCGGCCTGGCCATCTACTTCTTCTACGGCCGCAAGCACTCCCTGATGAACCCGGACAGCCCACGCCACGAAGAGATTGTGGAGATGCACCGCCCCATCGGCTGACCCCCGGGTTCCCGGGCGTCCATCCGCCCCACCCACCCGTTCCGGCCCACCCACTTCCGCCCCACCCACCCCGGACGCTCTCTCACTTCCTGCACGTTTTTACCAAACGCTCTCTCACTTTGAACTGCTCCCCGGAAGTTGGACTGAGAAATTCAGTTCCGACTTCCGGGGAGCAGTTTTATGCATGCACGTAGTTCATTGTCTGAGGCGCAGCGCGAGGCGGCTGTAGCGTTGTTTGAGAAGGGTGTGGGGTATGGGTCGGCGGCTCGGTCGCTCGATGCGGCTCGTGTGCCGGTTAGGGCCCTGTATGGGCGGTGGAGGATTCATGGGCAAGGAGTGCTGGTGAGCAGGCTGGCGAAGTCGTACTCTTTCGAGTTCAAGCTGGCCTTGGTGGAGCGGTTCCTCGCGGGTGAGTCCGGCCCGGCTCTGGCAGTGGAGGCGGGTTTGGCCTCGCGTGAGCTGCTGCAGAAGTGGGTCCGGGCGTATCGGCTGGAGGGCGAGGACGGGTTGCGGCCAAAGCCCAAAGGCAGACCGCGGAAACCCGATTCCCCGCCACCCGCGGAGCTGCCCGAGCTTGAGCGGTTGCGGCGGGAGAACGAGCGGCTGCGCGCTGAGGTGGCGTACCTGGGAAAACTGCGGGCCTTGAGGGAACAGGGACGTCGGTAAAGGTTCAAGCCGTCGTTTCCCTCAAGGCTGACTATCCGCTTGGTGTCCTGTTGGACGTCGCCGGGCTGGCCAGATCCACGTTCTTCTATCACCAGGCCCGGATCCAGGGGCCCGACCCGCAAGAGAAGCTCAAAGCGGCGGTCACGGAGATCTTCGAAACGAACCATGGCCGGTACGGGCACCGCCGCATCCACACGGAGCTGGTCAAGCAAGGATGGACGGTCGCGAAGAAGACCGTGCTGAAGCTGATGCAGGCACTCGGACTGGCCTGCAAGGTCCGGCGCAGGAAGCGCTACAACTCCTACCAGGGCGAACAGGGCGCGGTAGCGCCCAACGTGCTGAACCGAGAGTTCGAGGCTGACGGACCGAACCAGAAGTGGGTTACCGATGTCACGGAGTTCAGCGTCGGCGACCGGAAGCTTTACCTTTCACCGGTCATGGACCTCTTCGACCGGCAGATCATTTCTTACTCTCTGGGCTTGTCGCCGAACCTGGCGCTCACCAACGATTCCCTGCGTGAGGCCCTGACCTGCCTGCAGCCCGGTCAGCAGCCGCTGGTGCACTCGGACCAGGGTTTCCAATACCGCCACACCTCCTGGCGCACCCTCATCGAGGACGCCGGCGGGGTCCAATCAATGTCCCGCAAGGGCAATTGCTACGACAACGCCGTCATGGAGAACTTCTTCGGTCACCTCAAGGAAGAACTCTTCCACCGCGTCCGATTCCTCAACACCGACGCACTGGCAGCTGCAATCGAGGAATACATCCACTGGTACAACACCAAAAGAATCTCAACAAAGCTCAAGGGCCTAAGCCCGGTGCAATACCGTGCCCAGGCCCTCGCAGCTTAGGATCCTATTTGGCCAGTCCAACTTCCGGGGACCAGTTCACTTTCGGGGCGCGAACGACGAACCCTCTCTCACATTCTGTGGGGGAGGGTTCGTCCGTTTTTCAGGAAGTGCGAGAGCGTTGCCCCAAAATCTGCCGGGACTGCGAGAGGGTTGCCCAAAAACCCGCATTAAGCCTGTATGCCCCTTGCGGGGCGCCCGTTCCGGGCTGAAAATGTGCCTGTGGTCGCCTGCCGACGCCGTAGTCACTATGGTTCTTTCAGTCCGTCATTAAGCCGGGCGCCGGGGATCACGCCGTGGGCCCTTCACTGTTTCCTTTTACCGAGAACGAGGACTAGATTCCGATTTTTCCCGGTGATCCCCGCGGGCGGCCGCTTCGATAATCAGAAGTTCCGCTCTGTGAGGAGATGAGCAGTAGCCATGCTGGCTGAAACCCAGGATGAGGATCAGATCATTGCCAGAGTCGCCGCGATCGACATTGGCAAGGCCGAACTCGTGTGTTGTGTCCGGGTCCCCGCGGAAGGGGACCGGAGGAAACGGTTGCAGGAGGTGTCCACGCACTCCACGATGACGCGGTCGTTGATGGAGCTGGCCAACCATCTCGTGGACCTCCGGATCGAGCGGGTCGTGATGGAGGCGACTTCGGACTATTGG
Source organism: Pseudarthrobacter sulfonivorans (assembly GCF_001484605.1). Taxonomy (NCBI): domain Bacteria; kingdom Bacillati; phylum Actinomycetota; class Actinomycetes; order Micrococcales; family Micrococcaceae; genus Pseudarthrobacter; species Pseudarthrobacter sulfonivorans. The sequence goes on from NZ_CP013747.1 coordinate 2,603,514, forward strand.
AAGCCGGTGTTTTACCTCCTGGAGGCGCACGGGCTCGAGCCGTGGCTGGTCAACGCCCGCGACGTGAAGCATCTGCCGGGCCGGCCGAAGACGGACGTGCTCGATTCCGTGTGGCTGTGCAAGGTCGCCGAGCGGCAGATGCTGCGGCCCAGTTTCGTCCCGCCTGCCCCGATCCGCCGGCTGCGGGACCTGACCCGGTACCGCGCTGATCTGGTCGGAACCCGGACCGCGGAGAAGAACCGGGTCGAAAAACTCCTCGAGGACGCGTGCATCAAGCTCTCCGTCGTCGCTTCGGATATTTTCGGGGTGTCCGGGCGGGAAATGATGGCGGCGCTCATCGCCGGCGAACGGAACCCGAGTAGGCTCGCGCAGCTGGCCCGGACCCGGATGCGGGGGAAGATCAGCGAACTTGAGGAGGCCTTCACCGGCCAATTTGATGACCACCACGCCTTCCTGCTGGCCCGGATGCTGGCAAGGATCGACGGCATCGATGCCGATATCGCCGCGGTCGATGAACAGATCGAGGGGCAGTTGGCCCCTTTCGCGGCGGCAGCGGAACGCCTGGATGAGATCCCGGGCATCGGCCCCGTCGCTGCTGCCGCTATTATCGCCGAAATCGGGGTAGACATGACCCGGTTCCCGACCGCGGGGCACCTGTGTTCCTGGGCGAAGTTCTCCCCGGGCATCAACTCCTCCGCGGGGAAGACCAAGGGAAACGGCTCGACCGGACACGGCAACCGCTATCTCGCCCGGGTCCTGGGCGAGGCCGCCGTCGGGGCCAGCAAAACTCACACCTTTCTGGGCGAACGCCACCAGAGGATCGCGCGGCGGCGGGGCAAGAAACGCGCTATCGTCGCCACCGGACGTTCCATCCTCGTGATCATCTGGCACCTGCTCCAAGACCCGGACGCCCGGTTCAACGACCTCGGCCCCGACTACTTCAGCCGCCGCACCGACCCCGAGAGCAGAAAACGAGGCCACATCCGCCAGCTCGAAGCCCTCGGCTACACCGTCACCCTCGCACCCGCAGCCTGACCCTACCCCGTCTTCATACCAACACCAACACCCGCCAGACCACGACGGAGTGCACCACAGTGCGCACCGACCGCGGTCACGTCCCCTCCATTTTCGGACTAGTGAGAGAGCGTTGCCCAAAAGTGGGGATTTCCTGACCGTTCGGACGGCAAATCAAAGCATTGGTTTTTCTAACCTGTATTGCTTAGAAAACATCGCTTTATCTTATGTGATTGCAAGCTCATACTGATGGATAAGACCCCTTCCACACCAAGGAAAGAACGAGCACACCATGACTCACACTGCAACGGAAGCCGCCGGACAGACAGACGTCCCGCAGGCCCGTGCCCTCGCGGCGGACACCATCACCCTGGTGCGCCGCTGGCTGACCGAGGCTTCGAAAGTTCCCGTTGACGCCTCGGCCGAGCAGCTCGCCGGTGTGCTGAAGGACCCGAACGGCCTGGACTTCACCGTTGGCTTCGTGGACGGCGTGGTCCGTCCCGAAGACCTGCATGTGGCTGCCCGCAACCTCGCCGCCCTGGCGCCCAAGGTCCCGGCGTTCCTGCCCTGGTACATGCGCAGCGCCGTCCGCCTCGGCGGCACCATGGCCCCGGTCCTGCCGCAGGTGGTCATCCCGATCGCCCGCCGCGTGCTCCGCGAAATGGTGGGCCACCTGATCGTCGACGCCACCGACGCCAAGCTGGGCCCGGCCATCGCCAAGATCCGCAAGGACGGCATCAAGCTCAACGTGAACCTCCTCGGCGAGGCCGTCCTTGGCGAGCACGAGGCTTCCCGCCGGCTCGCGGGAACCCACACACTCCTGGCCCGCCCGGACGTGGACTACGTCTCCATCAAGGTTTCCTCCACCGTGGCCCCGCATTCCGCCTGGGCGTTCGACGAGGCCGTGGAGCACGTCGTGGAGAAGCTCACGCCGCTGTTCACCAAAGCCGCCTCCTTCGCGGGCGCCGCGTCAGGCGCTGGCGCGGCGACGAACGCCAAGTTCATCAACCTGGACATGGAGGAATACAAGGACCTGGACATGACCATCGCGGTCTTCACCCGGATCCTGGACAAACCCGAGTTCAAGAACCTGGAAGCCGGCATCGTGCTGCAGGCCTACCTGCCCGACGCCCTTTCCGCCATGATCCGCCTGCAGGACTGGGCCGCCGAACGCCGCGCCAACGGCGGAGCCGCGATCAAGGTCCGCGTGGTCAAGGGCGCCAACCTGCCCATGGAACAGGTGGAGTCCTCGCTGCACGACTGGCCGCTGGCCACCTGGCACACCAAGCAGGACTCGGACACCAACTACAAGCGCGTCATCAACTACTCGCTGCACCCGGACCGGATCAACAACGTCCGGATCGGAGTGGCCGGCCACAACCTCTTCGACATCGCCTTCGCTTGGCTGCTCGCCAAGCAGCGCGGCGTGGAGTCCGGCATCGAATTCGAGATGCTGCTGGGCATGGCGCAGGGCCAGGCTGAAGCGGTCAAGAAGGACGTCGGCTCGCTCCTGCTGTACACCCCGGTGGTGCACCCGGCCGAGTTCGACGTCGCCATCGCCTACCTGATCCGCCGCCTGGAAGAGGGCGCCAGCCAGGACAACTTCATGTCCGCCGTGTTTGAACTCAGTGAAAACCAAGTGCTGTTCGAGCGCGAGAAGCAGCGCTTCCTCGCCTCCCTGGACACGCTCGACGACGAGGTCCCCCCGGCCAACCGGCAGCAGAACCGCAGCCTCCCGCCGCAGCCCCTGCCGCGTGACACGTTCGCGAACACCCCGGACACCGACCCGTCGCTGCCCGCCAACCGCACCTGGGGCCGGGCCATCCTGGACCGTGTCCCGACCTCCACTCTGGGCAACGCCGCCGTCGACGCCGCCACCATCAGTGACGCGGATACCCTCAACACCGTCATCGCCACCGCCGTCGAGAAGGGCAAGGCCTGGGGCGCCCTGACCGGCGACCAGCGCGCCGAGATCCTGCACCGCGCCGGCGACGTCCTCGAGGCCCGCCGCGCCGACCTCCTGGAGGTCATGGCCAGCGAAACCGGCAAAACCATCGACCAGGGCGATCCCGAGGTCAGCGAAGCCGTGGACTTCGCGCACTACTACGCAGAGTCCGCCCGGAAGCTGGAAAAGGTCGACGGCGCCACGTTCGTCCCGGCCAAACTCACCGTGGTGACCCCGCCGTGGAACTTCCCGGTGGCCATCCCGGCAGGGTCCACCCTCGCGGCACTCGCCGCCGGCTCCGCCGTCGTGATCAAACCCGCGAAGCAGGCCCGCCGCAGCGGTGCCGTGATGATCGAAGCACTCTGGGAAGCCGGCGTCCCGAAGGACGTGCTGACCATGGTCCAGCTCGGAGAGCGTGAACTCGGCCAGCAGCTGATCTCCCACCCGTCCGTGGACCGCGTGATCCTGACCGGCGGCTACGAGACAGCGGAACTCTTCCGCTCCTTCCGCAAGGACCTGCCGCTGCTGGCCGAAACCAGCGGCAAAAACGCCATCATCGTCACGCCGAGTGCGGATCTGGACCTGGCCGCCAAGGACGTGGCGTACTCCGCGTTCGGCCATGCCGGCCAGAAGTGCTCGGCAGCATCACTGGTGATCCTGGTGGGCTCTGTTGCCAAGTCCAAGCGCTTCCACAACCAGCTGGTCGACGCCGTCACCTCGCTGAAGGTGGGTTACCCGCAGGACCCCACCAGCCAGATGGGCCCCATCATCGAGCCCGCCGACGGCAAGCTCCTGAACGCCCTCACCACCCTCGGCGAAGGCGAAACCTGGGCGGTGGAACCGAAGAAGCTCGACGAAACCGGCCGCCTGTGGAGCCCCGGCGTGCGCTACGGCGTCCGCCGCGGATCATACTTCCACCTCACCGAATTCTTCGGACCGGTCCTCGGCGTCATGACCGCTGACACGCTCGAAGAGGCCATCGCCATCCAGAACCAGATCGAGTACGGCCTCACCGCCGGCCTGCACTCCCTGAACCCGGACGAGCTCGGCACCTGGCTGGATTCCGTCCAGGCCGGCAACCTCTACGTGAACCGCGGCATCACCGGCGCCATCGTGCAGCGCCAGCCCTTCGGCGGCTGGAAGAAATCCGCCGTCGGCGCCGGAACCAAAGCCGGCGGACCCAACTACCTCGCCGGCCTCGGCGACTGGGTTAGCGCGGACGCCGCAGTCACGCTGGCCGTCACCAACGCGGGTGTCGGCCGCATCCAGAACGCCGCCGCAGGCGAACTGCAGCCGGCTGAGATTGAGTCGCTGCAGCGCTCCCTCGGGTCTGATGCCCTGGCCTGGGCCCACGAGTTCGGCACCGCCAAGGACGTTTCCGGCCTGAGCGCGGAACGGAACATCTTCCGCTATCGCGCGCTGCCGGTCACCGTGCGGCTCTCCGAAGGTGCCCCGCTGGCCCACCTCGCGCGGACCGTGGCGGCCGGTGTCCTGGCCGGCTCGGCACTGACGGTGTCCACCGCCGTCGAACTTCCCGCCCAGCTGCGGGCCGTGCTCACCGGGCTGGACATCACGGTCACTGTGGAGTCCGACGCCGGCTGGCTGGCTTCGGCGGCACGCCTCGCCGCGGCGGGCAGGCTGTCCGGTGCGCGGATCCGCCTGATCGGCGGCGACGCCACCGCCCTCGCGGAGGCCACGGACGGGCGTCCTGACTTGGCGATCTACGCCCACGCGGTCACCGAAGCCGGACGGGTAGAGCTGCTGCCGTTCCTGCACGAGCAGGCCATCAGCATAACGGCCCACCGCTTCGGCACCCCGAACCACCTCTCCGATGAGCTGATCTAGGGCGGGCCGGAACCCAACAAAACGAAAGGCCCGGCGGCCGCCATCGGGGCGGGTGCCGGGCCTTCGCTATTGAATAGTTGAGTAGTGATCAAGTGGCTGCGCTCGGCGAGCCTGGAGACCGTAGGTAATCAGCCCAGATACCAGCCTGGGGGAGTCCACGATGCCGGAACATTGTGGGCGGAGAAATCTTCGCAACGGGTGCAGGTGTAGGCGACTTCGCCCAGTGTCCTGACCGCCCCGTCACGCCGGTAAACCGGTGGAATGTAGGACTCGAGATAGATGAATTCATCCGTGCCACATTTGTCGCACGTGGGCTTGCCGATGTACTCGGCGGCCCGCGAAATACCGGCGTTGTGGCTGGAATGATGCGTGACCAGCGGCCGTACAGTGCTATGTCGCTGGGTATATACCGTGTGTAAATGGGTGTTCTCGGCTGTCGTCATTGGCTGCCTATCCCGAGTGCGGCCGCATCATGGGCTGCATGGCGCACTCGTAGTGTTGAACCGGCCACTGCTTGACCCATGGATATTCCAGCATAGGCGAGGCGGGCTTTTACTTCAATGGTTCGTTTCCAGCCCTGATTCCTGCGGCAAATTCGGTCAAACCGACTTCTTGAGCGTCCGCCCGACGATGGTCTGGGTCAGCGCATCGATCACTTCGGCGTTGGCCAGCGGGTTCCGGATCAGGGTGAAATCCACATCGCCCACTGGAGGCAGGTCGAACCGGCGGGTGATGATCTTGAGGTCTTCGGGAACCAGCGACGTCGGCATCACAGCCACGCCGATGCCTGCCCGGAGTGCCGCCAGGACACCGCTGATCTGCCGGGTAGTGCATGTGATTCGCCAGGTCCGGCCGCTTGATTCCAGTGCATCGATGGCCAGCTTCCGGCTGAGGCTGGGGGAGGGGTAGGAGATCAGCGGTACGGGATGCCCGGGCTCCAGTGACGTCTGCTCCAGCCCCACCCAGGAAAAGGTGTCGTGCTGGACCACCGTGCCGTCCTTGACGCCAGCCACCCACTTCACAAACACCAGGTCCAGCTGGCCGGCATTGAGTTTCTTATACAGCTGGTCGCTCTGGCCAACGGTGAGCTCAAGGTTGATCTGTGGATAGACCTGGCGGAACTCCCGAAGGATCCGGGGGAGGCCGGTGATGGCGAGGTCGTCCGCCGTGCCGAACCGTAGCCGGCCCCGCATGGCCGAGCCGGAGAAGTAACGTGTGGCGGCATCGTGGGCCGAAAGGATGGTGCGGGCGAAGCCGGCCATCGCGTCACCGTTGTCCGTGAGCCGGACATCGCGGGTGTCCCTGCTGATGAGGATGCGCTTCGCCGCCGTCTCCAGCTTGCGGACATGCTGGCTGACGGTGGGCTGTGCCAGGCCCAGGCGCTCCGCGGCCTTGGTAAAGCTGAGCGTCTCGGCTACGGCCAGGAAGGAACGGAGCTGGGTGGGTTCGTACACAGTGGACTCCTTTGGCTGCGGGCTGACTGTCCACCCACGTCAGAGTGGGTGCTATTACGCTTTGTAATGGTAGTTATAGGCGCCATAGGGCTACATAATCACCTGGAACCAGCCTAGCGTGGGAAGCATCCCAGTCCGCCCGCTTCCCTGAGGACATCCCTGTGGCACCCCCACCGCCAACGTCGGCAACCGTCAGCCAGCCCGTCATCGACTCCGCTTCCGCGTCCGCTACCGCCGCCTCCGCCCAGACCCAACCCATCGCCGTCGTCAGTGAACACCTCCCCTGGCGGCACACGTTTATCTCCCTGAAAGTCCACAATTTCCGCATCTTCGCGATCGGGCACTTTGTCGCCGTTGTCGCCCTCTGGATGCAGCGGATCGCCCAGGACTGGCTGGTGCTGGAACTGTCCGGCTCCGTCACCGCCGTGGGCATCACCGTGGCGCTGCAGTTCATGCCGTCGCTGCTGTTGGGGCCGTGGGGCGGCATGATGGCGGACCGGTTTGCCAAGCGCCGGATCCTCATCCTGTGCCAGAGCCTGGCCGCGGTCCTCGCCGCAGCGCTCGCCGTGCTTGCCCTGACCGGCGCCATCGAAGTGTGGCACGTGTACGTCATCGCGCTCCTGCTGGGCCTGGTCACGGTGCTGGATCAGCCCGCGCGCCAGGTGTTCGTCAACGAGCTGGTGGGCCCCAAGTACCTCCGGAACGCCATCAGCGTCAACTCCACCACGTTCCAGCTGGGAGGCCTGATCGGTCCGGCACTGGCGGGACTGTTGCTGACCGCCGTCGGCGCAGGCTGGGCCTTCGCCGCGAATGCGCTGGCCTGCTGCTCCACGGTGGCCATGCTGCTGCTCCTGCGCAAGGACCAGCTGTTCGTCAGCACTCCCGCGCCCAAGAAGAAGGGCATGCTGCGGGAAGGACTGCAGTATGCGCTCAGCAAGCCCACCATCTACTGGCCGTGGCTGATGGCCGGCTTCATCTCCGTCTTCGCCATGAGCCTGCCCGTGCTGCTCGCCGCGTTCGCGGACCACGTGTTCGACGTCGGCGCCGGCGGCTATGGCCTGCTGAACGCCCTGGTGGCACTGGGGGCGTTGGCCGGTGCTGTCGCGTCCACGCGGCGCCGCCAGCTGCGGCTCCGCTCCGTGGTGTTCTGTGCGGGAATGTATGGCCTGATGCTGTGCCTGGCCGCCCTGGCGCCGTCCATGCTCTGGTTTAGCGTGGTGATGGTCCTGTCCGGATTCTGGTGCCTGATGTTCCTCACCGGCTCCAACCAGCTCGTCCAGATCAGCTCCAACATGGGCATCCGGGGCCGGGTCATGAGCCTGTACATCATGGTGCTGATCGGCGGCCAGGCCATCGGCGGGCCCATGCTCGGGTGGATCGCCGAGCACGTGGACCCGCACGTGGCACTCATGGTGTCCGGCGGGGTGCCGGCGCTCGCCGCGGTGACTGTCGCCGTCGTCCTGGCCCGAAAAGGCGCGCTGGCGCTCAGGGTGGACCTCAAGGACCGCCGCCACCCGCTGCGGATCGTCCGCCGGGTAGCCGCGGCGTAAAGGGCTGCAGACTAAGGGCCGCGGCGTCTACGCCGCGGCCCAAAGCGGCAGAGCCTAAGCCGGCAGGTGCGGGTACTCGGCCTCGCGCCGCTGGAACTCCAGCACGTCCTTGTTGAGGACCACGCCCTCGCGGATTTCGATGGCGCGGGAAATGGTTTCGTTCCCGTCCCACTCCGAGGGGCCGCCGATGACTGTCTCAAGGAACGGCAGCAGGGCCTGGCTGATCTCCCAGCTGGAGGAATTCCAGAGGTAGGACGGGCTGTGGTCCACCGCGTAATAGTTGATGTGGTCGCCGATAGTAAACATCGGTTCCGCGAACGTGGTGGACCGCGCCCAGCTGAAGCCCATTCCCTCGTCGCACGAAACGTCCACGATCAGGCTGCCCGGGCTGAACGCCGCGAGGTCCTCAGTCCGCAAATACGTCAGCGGATTGTTCGGATCCTGCAGCGTGCAGTTGACCACGATGTCGCTCTCGGCCAGGAACGGCGCCAGCGGAACCCGGCCCCGCTCGGTGATGACCTGGCTCAGGAAGGGGGCCTGGTCGTCGTGATCAAACTGGACAATGTTGACCGAGTGGATCGGGGCGCCAACGGCCGCAACTCCGCGGTTGGTCAGCACCTGCACGTCGTGGATGCCATGCGCGTTCAGCGCGGTCACGGCGCCGCGGGCGGTCGCGCCGAAGCCGATCACCACGGCACTGAGCCGGCGGCCGTAGTCACCCGTGGAGCCGGTGAGCGAGAGCGCATGAAGCACCGAGCAGTAGCCGGCCAGCTCGTTGTTTTTGTGGAAGACGTGCAGCCCAAAACCGCCGTCGCTCGCCCAGTGGTTCATCGCTTCGAACGCGATGAGCGTGAGCTTCTTGTCGATGGCCAGCTGGGTGATGGCGCGGTCCTGGACACAGTGCGGCCAGCCCCAGAGGATCTGGCCGCCGCGCAGTTCCGCGAGGTCCTCCGGCTGTGGCTTGGGCAGGAGTACGACGTCGGCCTCCGCCAGCAGCGCTTCCTTGGTGGCCATTTTGCCCACGAGGGTTGAGAGCTGGTCATCCGAGACGCCGAAGCGCTCACCATAGCCCTGCTCCAGGATGATGCGCTGGCGCAGTTCCGGAGCGATCCGCTCGAAATGCAGGGGGTGGATGGGGAGGCGGCGTTCGTCCGGTTTCCGGGTGGACGCCAGGACGCCGAGGGTCAGGTGGCTCTGTTGGCCACTCACTTCTTTTTTGCGGCCTTGGACGTGATGTCCAGGGAGGTGGCAGGCGCTCCGGCGGCCCGCTTGTCGGCGCGCTTTTCCTTGATGGACTTGCCGGCTTTTTTGGATGCTGCTTGACGCGGGGACTTGTCAGCCATGATTGCTCCTGTAGCGGAACCGAAGAGGTTCCTGACTTCTGACGATACACGGCTGGGCCTAACGGCCCCCGGGTGATGGCCGTATGGGGTGGGAGTCGCCGCGCCGGCGCGCCAGCTGCTGTGGTGCGAAAAACGGTGGTGAGAAACTTTGGAGCGGCTGACGGGAATCGAACCCGCGTGTCGAGCTTGGGAAGCTAGCGCACTACCATTGTGCTACAGCCGCATCGCCCCGTTTTGAGCGGGGCAGAACTTAGCTTAGCGCAGATGCGATCACGCGCCAGCAACCGTGACCACGCACTGGACCCGTGTCCGCCGGGATGGCCGCTACCGGCCGCGTCATCCAGTAACTCTTCAATAACGGCGCCGTCGGTGGCTAGGTCCGGGGCGGGCCGAGTGGCTACTCTGAACCCGTTAGCTGCGGTGTCATGGGGGTGGGGCGGGCTACCACCTGACCAGCCGCTAACTAAGGACTCCCATGGTATTTGCAGAGCACGAGGTGCTTATCCGGTGCGACGCAATGACCGTGTACGCGTTCCTGGTGGACGGAATGAACCTTCCCCTATGGCGCAAGGGCATCCGCAGCATCGGCTTGATGTCCGGTGCCGCCGGAACCAAGGGCGCTGTGTACCGGCAGACAACCACGGGCCGGTCAGGACGGACAATCCCCGCCGACTTTGAAATAACGCAGGCCAGGCCGGGCGCCGAGATCCAGTTCCGTGTGATCTCGGGACCGTCGCAGCCCACCGGCGGGTACTACCTCAGCACCGAACCGGCCGGCACCCGCGTCAGGTTCGCCCTCGAGTACCAGCCCAAAGGCCTCCTGGGCCTGATGAACACCGGCATCCAGCGCACCATCAGGGCCGAAGTGTCCCAGCTCGCACGGCTCAAAGATGTCCTGGAAGTGCGGACGGCCGCCTAAGGGCTACTGCGCCAGCCGCTGGCCCGCCCAGCTGCCGGTAATGTTCGACGGCGACGCAAGGCTTCCGCTGCTCAGGTCCCAGTACTGCACCACATCGTTGGCCCGGCGGAGTGCCACTCCCGTGGAATTCAGGGCCGTGACATCACGGAGTGGACGGATCCCGGTGACGTCTTGCCAGCCGGTGGTGACGGTGAGCCGGGCTTCGACGCGTGGCGCCGGAGTGCCGGCTCCGCGGTAAAGCTGCACGGCGCCGTCGGACTTAATCGCCAGGAGATCCTGGAAACCGTCGGCGTCATAATCCACCATGCTCAACTTCCTGGCCGCTACGCCGCTGGCCATGAGGGTGCGCGAGGACATGTCGGCCAGGCCCACGTTCGGGTAGAGGTAGAGGTTGGTGCCCTCCAGGGCGACCACCTGGGGGAGCCGGTTGTTGGCGCACCAGCCGCCGACGGCCAGCGTCAACGGCGCCCAGCCGGACTGGCCGAGGGTGACCGAAGCGCCGAAGCCGCCGCCGGCGAACCCCGGATGGAGCGTCAGCCGGCCGTCGTTCCACTGGGTCAGCAGGTCATAGGCGCCGTCGCGGTCCCAGTCCGTGGTGAACACTTCCTTGGCCGTTCCGAAACCGGAGTCGATGACCTTGGCAGCACCAAAGGTCCTGTTCCCTGTGGAGGGACGGTTGATGAGCTGGCCGGCCGCGTTGATGGTCACCAGATCGGCGGCACTGTTGATCGCCGCGCTGCTCAAATCCAGGGTGGGCGGCATGTGTTTGACGGCCGGGTCGCACATGGTCGGCGGCGGAGGGGGGAAGGCGCCTCCGCCGGCGGAGCTGCCCCCGGGCGACGTGACGGTGCCGGCGGGCAGGGTGGTGTAGCCGAAGAAGTTCACCACACCCCAGATGGTGAACAGATTGTTCGTGTAGGAGATCCCGGCGCCCATGACGTTGAAGCGCGGGTCTAGCAGCATGGCGTTGTGGCCCTCGGAGTTTTTCCACCACTCCACCAACTGCGCCGCGTTGCGGTCCGTGCGGATGGCAATGACCTCACCGCCGCTGCTCGGATTCATGGCGCGGGGGTCGGTCCAGAAGCTGGCACGGTGCTCAATGACATCCCGGGACGCGATGCTGTTGGACCATTCCTGCGCCATGCCGGCCACCGTGGGGTGGTACTTGACCGGGGCCAGGCCCTTGGACACCCGGTAGTTGTTGATTTCGTTGAAAACCGTGAGGATGGCGGCCGTGTTGCTGTCCGGCACCAGGGCCTCGGTGCCAAGGGATTCGGTAGTGAGGGATTCCGTTGCGGGGGCCGGCGGGGCTGGAGCGGCAGTTTTGTTGTGGGCCAGTTCGGATTCGGGGGCCCAGAGGGGTGGCAGGGAGGGCGGCTCGGGCGCAATTGGTTCGGACGTGGTGGTCTCGGGCGCAGCCACCGTCGCCGCCGGCGGCGCTGCTGCGGTCCCTGACGTGCCTTCTCCGGCGGGTGACGCCGGTGTGATCACCGGTTCCACGGCTGGGGCGAGCGGGGAACCGGTGCCGGTCTCAACGTCGGGTGCGCCGCCGTCGTCCGCTGTTCCCGACGGTCCCAACGTGACCGTGCGCGGTCCAAAGGCACCTGCCTGGACGGACGGCGCATTCTCCCGCGGGCCGGAATGCAAGCCGGCGGCCGGGGACAGGAGGGCGAGCGCGCACAACATGGCCACAGCGGCGGGCGCCGCGAATTTTTTCAAAACCAACCCCAGATCAGTTTCAGTTGTACCAACCGGGAGACCCTCCGGCGGCTGACATGCTGAGGCAACATTAGCCCCACTAGGCGACAGCAACAACGAAAAACTGTGGGCTGTGGATAATGCGGTATTTTGGGAGGCGTGCTGATCTCTGACCGCGATATTCGTGCCGAACTAGACTCCCAACGGATTGTCCTCGAACCTTACGATCCCGTGATGGTCCAGCCGTCGTCGGTGGACGTGCGGATCGACCGGTTCTTCCGACTTTTCGACAACCATAAGTACGCGCACATCGACCCCGCCGAAGAGCAGCCCGAGCTGACGCGGCTTGTGGAGGTGGAGAGCGGTGAGCCGTTCATCCTGCACCCCGGCGAGTTTGTCCTGGGTTCCACCTACGAGGCCGTCACGTTGCCCGACGACATTGCTGCGCGGTTGGAAGGCAAGTCGTCCCTGGGCCGGCTGGGCCTGCTGACGCACTCCACGGCCGGGTTCATTGATCCGGGGTTTTCCGGCCACGTCACGCTGGAGCTGTCCAACATGGCCACGCTGCCCATCAAGCTCTGGCCCGGCATGAAGATCGGCCAGCTGTGCTTCTTCCGGCTGACCTCTGCTGCTGAGTTCCCGTACGGTTCCGGCGAATACGGCAACCGCTACCAGGGCCAGCGCGGGCCGACAGCCAGCCGCAGCCACCTGAACTTCCACCGCACCGAGGTCTGAGCCTTTTCCTTCGAGGGGTGCAGGTTCGGCTCGTGTCTGCGTGCAGGTTCGGCGGGTGGCCTACGCCTTCGCGGCCAACCGGACAGGCCCGCCGAACGCCTTGAGCACTGGTTCCACATAGCGCGCGGCCAGCGGCCCGAGGACGGCCATGATCAGCACGTAGGCGGTTGCCAGGGCGGCGAGGTCGTCCGGGACCACGCCAGACGCCACGGCCAGGCCGGCGATCACAATGGAGAACTCGCCGCGGGCAATCAGGGCGGCGCCTGCACGGAAGCGGCCCGGGCGTGCAATTCCGGCCCGCTTGGCAGCCCAAATGCCCGTGAGCATCTTGGTAGTGGCAGTGATGGCCGCGAGGATCAGAGCCCAGCCGAGTACCGGCGGGATGGTGGACGGGTCTGTGTTGAGCCCGAATGCCACAAAGAAGATGGCCGCAAAGAGATCCCGCAGCGGTTCCAGGATCCGGGTGGCGCTGTGGGCGGTAGCTCCCGAGATCGCTATACCCAACATAAACGCGCCCACTGCGGCCGAAACCTGCAGGGCTGACGCGATGCCGGCCACCAGCAGTGCGGCGCCGAGCAGGTTGAGCAGGAAGACTTCGGAATTTTCGCTGTGCACCGCTTTTGATACACGGTGGCCGTGCCGCAGCGCCACCATTAACACGACGGTGACCACCGCCAGCGAGATTGCTACCGTGGTGAGCCCGCCCAGGAAGCTCACGCCCGCGAGGGTGGCGGTGAGGATGGGCAGGTACACTGCCATGGCCAGATCCTCGAACACCAGGATGGACAGCACCACGGGGGTCTCGCGGTTACCGATCCGGCCCAGGTCCGTGATGACCTTGGCGGCGATCCCTGAGGACGAGATATACGTGACGCCGCCCATAACCATGGCGCCTACCGCTCCCCAGCCGAGCAGGAGCGCCAGCGCCGCGCCGGGGATGAAATTCAGCACCAGGTCAAGAACACCGGCCTGCCAGGACCTGCGCAGACCGGTGAAAAGCTCGGCAGCCGTATATTCCAAACCGAGCATAAGCAGCAGCAGGATCACACCGATTTCGCCGGAGAGATGTGCGAATTCGTGCATACCTTCGAGCTTGACCACGCCACCTGCGCCGAAAGCGAGTCCGCCAACGAGGTAGAGCGGGATGGGTGACATTCCGATCCGTCCGGCCAGCCTGGCCAGGAGGCCAAGGCAGAACACAACGGCCCCCAGTTCAATGAGGGTCAGGGCCAGCGGGTCCATGACGCTCAGCCGTTGCGCAGGATATCGGCCGCCGAATCGAGGCCTTCTTGCGTTCCAACTGCAACGAGGAGGTCACCGGAGTGAAGTACGACGTCGGGTCCCGGCGACGGGAGCACTTCGCCTTCACGCATGATCGCCACGATCGAGACTCCGCACCGGGTGCGGATGCAGGCCTTCCCCATGGGCTGGTTCTGGAACGGGGATTCCGGCGCGATGGAGAACTGCCGGGTCACGATGCCCGGGATCTCCCGGTGCTCTTCAGTCAGCTTCATGGCAAGGTGCTGCCCGCCCAGGAGGTTACCCAGGGTGGCGGCCTCATCGCCGGTCAGGGGAATCGACGCCTGGCAGGTGTCGGGATCGTCCCAAGTGGAAACGATGAGTTCCATCGTGCCCTCGCGCAGCTCCACGACGCCGATGCGGCGGCCGGAAGTCGTCATGAAGTCCTTCCGCCGGCCCATGCCGGGGAGGTCAGTCTCGTCCACGTTCATACCACCAGCCTAGTCTTTGCAGGCCGGTTTCGGGCGGGGGTGCGCACGGCGGCGCGAGCGGATCCTTGCGGCCCTGGGCGCACACACACGCTTCAAGGGTGTGGGGCTTAAGTGTCCGTTCGCGCTAGGAGGCTGGAACGACGGCGATGGCGGTCTTGTCCGGCGACTTCACCGGGAGCAGGACCAGCAGGCCGGCGAGCAGCACCACCATGATGCCCAGGATTCCCCAGCGCTGTGCCTCGCCGGGCGCAACCAGGGGCGTGGCCAGCGTGATGCACAGGGTGAACAGCGCCGGGGCCAGGAAACTGACGGCACGGCCGGTGGTGGCGTAGAGGCCGAACAGTTCGCCGGACTCGCCGTGGGGTGCCAGCCGGGCCAGGTAAGCCCGCGACGAGGACTGGGCGGGCCCCACAAACAGGCACAGGAACAGCCCGAAGACCCAGAAGGTGGTGCTGCCGGCCCACGGCGTGCCAAAGAAGATGTAGTTTTCGTTGCCGAGGACCAGGATCATGGTCCCGGCGACCAGCAGCCCCACGAGGGAACCCATGATCACGGCCTTGGGCCCCACACGATCGTCCAGGAACCCGCCGATGATGGCGCCCACGGCCGCCACCACATTGCCGAAGATGGCAAAGAAGATGACCTCGGACAATTCGAAGCCAAACGTGCCGGCCGCGATGATCCCGCCGAACGTGAACACGGCCGCGAGGCCGTCCCGGAACACTGCGCTGGCCAGGAGGAAGTAAATGGTGTGCGGGCTGGTGGCGTAGATGGCCTTGATCCGGCGGATCAGCAGGCGGTAGGAGGCCAGGAAACCCAGCGGTTGGGCCCGCTCCGGCCGCGGCAGCTCCGGGACGGCGAACAGCACCGGCAGGGCAAAGATGAAGAACCACAGGGCGGAGAACACGGCCACCAGCCGGATGTTCAGGCTGTCCTCGGTGGAGGCGCCTAACCAGTCGAAGCTCGGCTGCACAAACAGCTGCAGCACAATCAGCAGGGCCACAATGCCGCCCAGGTAGCCCATGCCCCAGCCGAACCCGCTGACCTTGCCGATGTTCTTCGGCGTGGAGATCTGGGCCAGCATGGCGTTGTAGTTGACGCCGGCGAACTCAAAGAACACATTCCCCAGCGCGATCAGGGAAACGCCCAGGAGCAGGAACTCCGGCCGTGGGAACACAAAGAAGCACAGGCCCGTCAGGACGGCGACGGCGGCCGTGTTGACCCCCAGCCACAGTTTGCGGCGCCCGCCGTTGTCCGAGCGCTGCCCGGTCACCGGAGCGAGCAGCGCGATGGCGATCCCCGCAATGGCCAGTGCACCGCCAAGAACGGCCGACGCCTGGTCCTCGCCGCCGAAGGCATTGGACGTGAGGTAGACGGTGAACACGAAGGTGGTCATTACCGCGTTGAAGGCCGCAGATCCCCAGTCCCAGGCGGCCCAGGCGAGGACCCGGCCCTTGCCGGTGGCCTGGGTTCCGGACGCGAGTTCCGATGACGGCTGCATGGCCTCAGGAGCGCTGGCGGTGTTCATAGGCTGAATCGTATCCGCCCCTGGCGAACATCGCGGTGATGATACGCCGGACACCCGGGAAATTCCAGGGACCCGCGATCTGGGGCGGGAAAAGTGTCAGTGGTGCCTTGATAAACTGTGGCCACCGAACCTGACGAATGACCGCCTGCCCTAACTTTTTGACAATCGAATCCCTGACGTTGCGGAGATACCAGTGATCACAGTTCTTGCCGTGCATTTTGCGGTTGCTGCCGTGGCGCCGTTTCTCTTCAGGGCGTGGGGTCGCAACGCGTTCTATGCGCTGGCGGCTGTGCCCTCTGCTTCCTTTGTCTGGCTGTTGTTCCAGCACGGCGCCGTGTACTCGGACGCCGGCGCGGTCTCGGAGGTCTTCCCGTGGATTCCCGGGCTGGATCTTGAATTCGCCTTCCGGCTCGATCCCCTTGCCTGGGTGATGTCGCTCCTTATCCTGGGCGTCGGCGCCTTGGTGCTCGTCTATTGCGCCCGGTACTTTAGCCTCAAGGACCAGGATCTCGGCGGCTTCGGCGCCCAGTTCCTCGCCTTCGCGGGAGTGATGTTCGGCCTGGTGATCGCTGACGATCTTCTTCTGATGTTCATCTTCTGGGAACTCACCACCATCCTGTCCTACCTGCTGATCGGCTTCGCCCGCACCAGGCTGGCGGCCCGGCGTTCGGCGCTGCAGGCCCTGATGGTCACCACCGCGGGCGGGCTGGCCATGCTGGTGGGCCTGGTCATGCTTGGCCACAGCGCCGGCACGTACCGGATTTCGGCGATCCTGGCGCAGGCTCCCACCCTGATAAGCGGACCGACCGGCGCAATCGTTGCCGCCGCTGTCGTACTTATCCTGGCGGGCGCCATCAGCAAGTCCGCGCTGGTTCCCTTCCACTTCTGGCTTCCGGGAGCCATGGCGGCCCCCACGCCGGTGAGCGCCTACCTCCACGCCGCGGCTATGGTGAAGGCCGGGATATACCTGGTGGCACGGCTTGCCCCGGGATTTTCCGACACCGCCTACTGGCAGTCCATTGTGCTGGGCCTGGGCCTGGCCACCATGCTGGTTGGCGGCTACCGGGCGCTCCGGCAGACCGACATCAAACTCATCCTGGCCTACGGCACCGTCAGTCAGCTGGGTTTCCTGACCATGGTGGTGGGGCTGGGCACGCCGGACGCGGCCCTCGCCGGCCTCGCGATGCTCCTCGCCCACGGACTGTTCAAGGCCACCCTGTTCCTGGTGGTGGGCATCATCGACCACCAGGCCGGGACCCGCGATGTGCGCCAGCTGTCGGGCGTGTTCCGGCAGTCCCGCGCGCTCGGAATAGTGGCCGGCATCGGTGCCGCCTCGATGGCCGGCGTCCCGCTGCTCGCCGGATTTGTGGCCAAGGAATCAGTCCTGGAAGCCTTTGTCCACCACGCTGCCGACGGGGAGGCCTGGAGCATGGTGGTGCTCGTGGGCATCGTCCTCGGGTCCATTCTCACGTTCGCCTACAGCGCACGCTTTATGTGGGGAGCGTTCGCGGTGAAGCCCGGGATTGAGCGGACAACGTTCAAGGCGGTCAAGCCTTCCTTCCTGGCGGCCCCGGCCGTCCTCAGCGTCCTCAGCATCGTCTACGGCCTCTGGCCGGCGCCGGTGGACGCCTGGGTCCAGCCCTACGCCGCGCTGTTCGCCTCCACCGCGTCCGACGCCGGCACACCGGCCGAGCAGGCCGGCCACCTTGCGCTGTGGCACGGTTTCACCCCCGCCCTGGGATTGACGGCCCTTACGTTCGCCCTGGGCCTGGCGATGTACTTCGGACGGAACCTGGTGGCCCGTGCGCAGTCCCGCGTCCCGGGCTGGATCGACGGCGACCGCATGTACCAGCTCACCATCGGCGCCCTGGACGACACCGCGGTCTGGATCACCGGCCGCACGCAGCGTGGTTCCCTGTACTTCTACCTCGCCGTGATCCTCACGATGGCGTTCGCGCTGCCGCTGACCGCCATGGTGCTGGCGGGCAAGCCGCTGCCGGACAACCTGTACTTCGTCGATCCCTACTCGCCGCTGCAGCCCGTGGTCGGGGCGGGAATTGTCATCGGCGCGCTGGCCGCGGTCAAGGCCAACAAACGGTTCCTCGCCGTGCTGATGGTGTCCGTCACCGGATACGGGATCGCCCTGATGTTCGCGCTCCAGGGCGCACCGGACCTGGCCCTCACGCAGATGCTTGTGGAAACCATCATCCTGGTGGCCTTTGTCCTGGCCATGCGCAGCCTGCCCGCGGAACTCCGTGACCGCACCGGCGGCAAGTACCGGGTGATCCGCGTGATCATCGGGGCGGCGTTCGGCGTCACCATGGTCTTCGCCGCCATCCACGCCATGGGCGCCCGGGTGGCCGTCCCCGTGTCCCTGGAATTCCCGCGCCTTGCCTATGAAGGCGGCGGCGGGCTGAACATCGTCAACGTGACCCTGGTGGACATCCGCGCCTGGGACACTTTCGGTGAAATATCCGTCCTTGCCCTGGCCGCCACAGGAGTTGCCAGCCTCATCTTCGTCCGCGGCCGCGGCGACCGGACCAGGGTCTCTGAAACTATTGCCGAGGGCAGCGTCGGCCGCCAGGTCGCAGTGGATCCCGGGTCGCGGGAAGCCGCGGCCCTGGCGATCAGCCGCAAATTCGCCGCCTCCGCCCGGGATGCCTGGATCGTGGCGGGGCGCACGCTGGCACCGGAACGGCGTTCCATCATCTTTGAAGTGGTCACGCGGCTGATCTTCCACTCCCTGATCATCTTCTCGCTTTACCTCCTCCTGGCCGGCCACAACCTGCCCGGCGGCGGCTTCGCCGGCGGCCTGACTGCCGGGCTTGCCCTGGCCATCCGCTACCTGGCCGGCGGCCGGTTCGAACTGCGTGAGGCCACGCCCGTCGGCGCCGGAACGCTGCTGGGGATCGGGCTCGCCACTGCGGCGGCGTCCGGTGTGGTGCCGCTGCTGCTGGGCGGTCAGGTATTCCAGACCGCCATCATCGAACTCTGGCTTCCGGTGTTCGGGGACATCAAGTTCGTTACGTCCACCATCTTCGACATCGGCGTCTACATTGTGGTGATCGGCCTGGTGCTGGACGTGCTGCGCAGCCTGGGCTCCGAGATCGACGAACACTTTGAAGAGCAGAGAACTGCGCCCGCCGAGGAAGCGCCAAGCGACGACGCTCCTGCCGCTGCCGAGGTGCAGGCGCATGTGCACGCCAGGGAGCCCGCGGGCGTCCCCGCCGAAACCACCGCGAGGGGCCGAGGATGAGCGTCAACCTGACCCTGCTGACCGTTATGGGTGCCCTGTATGCGTGTGGCATCTACCTGATCCTGGAACGCAGCCTCACCCGCGTGCTGCTCGGGCTGATGCTGCTGGCCAACGCCACCAACCTGCTGATCCTGGCCACCGGCGGCTACGCAGGCCTGGCGCCGCTGTACAACAAGGACACCGGCGCCCAGGAGTACTCGGACCCGCTTCCGCAGGCCCTGATCCTCACGTCGATCGTGATCTCGTTCGCGGTGACGGCCTTTATGCTCGGCATCATTTACCGCACCTGGGTCCTGGCCCGCCAGGATGAGATCCAGGACGACATCGAGGACCTCCGTGTCGCCGAGACGCCCCGCTTCGACGCCGAGGATGACGCCCCGATTCCGGCCGAAACTTCGGAGTTTCCCCTGACCATGCTGGGCAGTGACGGGAGCGCCGTCTCGGACCACCGCACGGCTGCGGACGGCCCGGATGAGGCCGGGGGTTCCGTCACCGCCGGCGCTAAGGAGATTCCTGCCGGGGACGCCGCCGCCGAAGAGCAACCCGGCTCGCAGAACGTAACCCCTGGTCCCGAAGGAGGTGTGAAGTGAACATCGCAAGCTTTGCCCCGCTCGCCGTCGTACTTCCCATCCTCGGTGCCGCCCTGGCCTTCCTGCTGATCCGGCACTCCCGCGCCCAGCGCGCGGTGAGCATCGGCGTGCTGTCCCTGACACTTCTGCTGGAGTGCCTGCTGCTGGCCTCCGTGTGGCACGGCGGAACGGCCGCCGTGACCATCGGCGGCTGGCTGCCGCCGTGGGGCATCACCATGGTGGTGGACCAGTTCTCGTCCCTCATGCTCGTGGTGTCGTCGGCTATCAGCCTCGCTGTGCTGGTCTACGCCACCGGGCAGGGCATGGCCGACGGCGACCAGGACGCGCCGGTGTCGATCTTCCACCCCACCTACCTGATCCTGGTGGCCGGGGTGTCCAACGCGTTCCTGTCAGGGGACCTGTTCAACCTGTACGTCGGCTTCGAGATCCTGCTGACGGCAAGCTATGTGCTGATGACACTGGGCGGCACCGGCCCCCGCATCCGCGCCGGCGTCACCTACGTGGTGGTCTCCGTGGTGTCCTCCGTGCTGTTCCTGATCTCCATCGCGATGGTCTACGGCGCCACCGGAACCGTGAACATGGCCGACCTCGCCATCAAGCTCGCGGACCTGGACGAGGGAACCCAGACCCTGCTGCACGTGATGCTGCTGGTGGCATTCGGCATCAAGGCGGCCGTGTTCCCACTGTCGTTCTGGCTGCCTGACTCCTACCCCACGGCGCCGGCGCCGGTCACCGCCGTGTTCGCCGGCCTGCTGACCAAAGTCGGTGTCTACGCGATGGTGCGCACGGAAACCCTGCTCTTCCCCGGGGACAGCCTGAACACTCCGCTGATGGTGGCGGCGCTGCTGACCATGGTGGTGGGGATCCTAGGCGCCTTGGCCCAGAGCGACATCAAACGTCTGTTGTCCTTCACCCTGGTCAGCCACATCGGCTATATGGTGTTCGGCCTGGCGATGTCCTCGGTGGCCGGGCTGGGCGCCGCCGTGTTCTACGTGGCCCACCACATCACCATCCAGACCAGCCTCTTCCTGGTTACGGGCCTGATCGAGCGCCGCGGCGGCAGCTCCTCCGTGGACCGGCTGGCAGGCCTCGCCAAGCTGTCACCCATCCTGGCCCTGCTCTTCTTTATCCCCGCCATGAACCTTGCCGGGATCCCGCCGTTCTCCGGATTCCTGGGGAAGGTGGGGCTCATCCAGGCGGGCATCGAACTGGGCACGCCCCTGGCCTACGCCCTGGTGATCGGCGGCGTGGTCACCAGCCTCCTGACCCTGCTGGCCGTGGCGAGAGTCTGGAACCGCGCGTTCTGGCGCAAGCCCTCGGACGCCGAGCACCCGGACCCCGTCCTGCTGGCTGAGCCCGAGGACGCGGACACCGGCAGCCGGGCCGGCCGCACCAACGTCACGCTGCTGCCCCGCACCATGGTGGGCTCAACCCTGGGCCTTGTGATCCTGGGCGTGTCACTCACGGTCTTCGCCGGGCCGCTGTTCACGGTCTCGGACCAGGCGGCCCAGGAAATGCTGGACAGGTCCTCCTACATCCAGGCGGTGCTCGGTGAGGACACCGAAGTTCCGCCGCTGGCCCTGAAAAACGGAGGGGGCAAATGAGCCGCCGGCGGATTTCCCTGCGCCAGGAGCTTCCCCTGCTGGTCTGGCTGGTGATTGTCTGGGGCGCGCTCTGGCAGGACTTCAGCCCCGGCAACCTGCTCTTCGGCGCGTTGCTGGCTGTGCTCGTGGCGAGGATGTTCTACCTGCCGCCGGTGGAAGTCAGCGGCCGCTTCAACATCCTGCACGCCGCGCCCTTCGCCCTGCGGTTCCTCGGCCGGGTGGCGGCAGCGAGCATCGAGGTCATGTACCTGGCGGCCGTCCGCGGACCGAAGGTGATCAGCGCCGTCGTCGCTGTCCCGCTGCGCAGCCACCAGGACCTGATGGTCACCGCCGTGGGGCACGTGATCTCGCTGATCCCGGGCTCCCTGGTGGTGGAGGTGGACCGGTCAACGTCCACCCTGTACCTCCACGCGCTCAACGTCAGCAGCTCGGAAGAGGTCGAGAACCTGCGCAAGGAAGTTCGCTCCATCGAAGCGGGCCTGATCAGGATCATGGGCACCCGCGAAGAACTCGAAGCAATCCGGCAGGAGGCCGCAGCATGATGCAGACCGTCCTGGCTGTCACGGCAGTCATTCTTTCGCTGGCAGCCGCAGGAGCCATCATCAGGATCTCCCGCGGCCCGTCGCTGCTGGACAGGGTGCTGGCCTCCGACGTCCTGCTCGCGATCCTCGGTGCGGCCCTGTGCATCGACATGGCCGTCAACCGGCACCTGAACAACCTGATGCTGCTGGTGGCGCTGTCCGTGGTCGGCTTCATCGGGTCGGTTACCGTTGCGCGCTACGTGGCCGACCGGCGGGAGCAAGCCAATGAATCCTGAGGCCAGCGTGGTTGACAACGTCATCGATACTGTGTCGGCGGTGTTCCTGGTGGTGGGTGCCCTTATGTCGCTCGCCGCCGCCGTGGGCCTGCTCCGCTTCCCGGACCTGCTGAGCCGCATGCACGCGGCCACCAAGCCCCAGGTGCTGGGGCTGTTCCTGCTCCTGGCGGCCATCGGCCTGCAGCTGCGCACCTGGTGGGTGTGGCCGGTGCTGCTGGTGGCCTGGATCTTCCAGCTGCTGACGGTGCCGGTTTCCGCCCACATGGTGGGCCGCGCCGGTTACCGGACCAAACACCTGCACCGTGAGCTGCTCAGCTCCGATGAACTCGAAGCCGTGGTTCAGAAGGCGGCCCAGTCGGCCCGGGATGAGTCATCCCGGGATGAAGCGTCCGACGGCGGCCGGCGGGACTGAGCGTCACTGCCGGACTGCTTGCCAGGGTTAGACGATGTCCTGGGACTTGGCGAAGCGGGTGATGGCCCGCTGCGTGCCGCGGTTGGCGAGCACCTGGATGATGGTGCTGACCGAGGCCGAAATGAGCGCGAACGTCAGGGCCGAGCGCAGGGTGGTGGGAGTGTCTTCGTCCTTGCCGGTGGGAGGCTTCCGGCCGGTGGACTTTTCCCACACGGTATTGACCACCTTCGTGCCGACGAATCCGGCGCCGAGGCTGATTGCAGTGCCGAGCAGCTTGATGAACAGGTTCATTCGTTGAACTCCTTGTGAGCGGATCCGGGACTTCCTTTAGCCTAACCCGGCTGCATGGACTCCAGAATCTCCCGCAGGGCTTCCACCACCAGATCGTGGTCCTGCTGCTGGGGCAGGCCCGAGACCGTCACCGTGGCCACTGCACCCACACCGGCGACGTAGACCGGGAAGCAGCCGCCGTGCGGGGCGTAGGTGGACTCGTCGAACCAGCCGTGGTCCTCGATCCGACCGCCGTGCAGCCTGCCGCGGAGGCCCACCAGCAACGAAGGGATCTCATACCTGGCGGCGGTGCGCTGCTTCGCCCGGACCCAGTGCTCGTTGTCCGGGGTGGCGCCGTCCAGGGCCACGTGGAACAGGACCTGGTCACCCTTGGTGATGTCGATCGCGATGGGCAGCTTTCGGCTCTTGCCCAGCTCCACCAGGAGCAGCCCGAGGTTGAGGGAGTCGTCCTTGCTGAAATGCGGAAACTGCAGCTCGTTGATCTCGGCTTCGACCCGGGCAATCAGGGCCTCCAGCAGCCCCGCCGGCTGGGGCACCGTCGAATCGGGATTGAACGCAGTCACAGTCGGGTTGTTGGCAGTCATGGCCCACAATCTACCCCGCCCGCGGTGTAAACTGGAGCACGCCCATCAGGGCAGATTTATTACGACAGGGGAGCGCCGCCGTCGGACATCACTGGCATTGCCAGGGAACCGCAGGTGGGCGCTGAGAGTGCGGACAGCCGCAGACCCTCGAACCTGATCCGGTTAGTACCGGCGCAAGGGAGTCGAGTTCTCGAAGTGTCCGGAAACGGCGGCAGCGCCGCACGCCGGGGCACTTTCCCCTCCTGTTCCTCAGGAGGACCAAAATGACAACTGCAGCAATCAAAAAGACCGGCAATACCTGGCGCGTTGTGGACATCGTGGTGGCGGCACTCATCGCCATCACCGGCGGCGTGATCTTCTGGGCCTGGTCCCAGGGCGCCGGCATCGTCTCCGCCCCCATGAACGCCGTTTACCCCCCGCTGACCGGCCTGATCGCCGGCGGCTGGATGATCCCGGCAGTGCTGGGCATGCTCATCATCCGCAAACCCGGCGCGGCGCTCTTCTGCGAAGCGGTGGCCGCCACCGGCGAACTCATCATGGGCTCGCAGTACGGCGCCACGGTGCTGATCTCCGGCCTCCTGCAGGGCCTGGGCGCCGAGCTGGTGTTCTTCCTGCTGGTGTACGGCAACTTCCGGTTCAAGTCCTTCCTGCACCAGAAGTACAACCTCATCGCCGCGCTGCTGGCCGGTGCCGGGGCGGGCCTGTTCTGCGGCCTCAATGACTCGTTCCTGCCGTGGGGCTGGAACATCGCCTACGAGCCCGGCGACAAGCTCGCGTACATCGTGTTCTGCACCATCTCCGGCGCAGTGATTGCAGGTGCCTTGTCCTGGATCGCCACCCGCGGCCTGGCCAGAACCGGTGTGCTGAGCTCGTTCGCGTCCCGGAAGGCAGCGTCGGAGCCCGTCTTCAACTGATGACCGCTTCCGACGCCGGTGCATCCGGAGTGCGCCCCGCCGCGGTGTCCGCCCGTGGCTGGGGCTGGCGGCATGCGGGACGTTCCGCCCCCGCCGTCCAGGGCCTCGACCTCGACATCGCTCCCGGCGAGCGGGTGCTGCTGCTGGGCCCGTCGGGCGCCGGCAAGTCAACGCTGCTGCACGCGCTCGCAGGGGTGCTGGGGGATGAAGGGGACGACGCCGACGAAACCGGTTCGCTGCTGATCGACGGTTTGGTGCCCCGCGGGCAGCGCGGCCGCTCGGGCCTGATGCAGCAGGATCCGGAAACGCAGGTGGTCCTTTCCCGGCTGGGCGACGACGTCGCCTTCGGCGCCGAGAACCTCGCCGTTCCGCGGGACGAGATCTGGCGGCGCGTCCATGAAGCGCTCGACGACGTCGGGCTGCGGAGTGCCGGGGGCGGCGGTTTGAACGACGGCGGCGGGTCAGGTTTGGACGCCGACGGCGGGCCAGGTGCCGCCGGGCTCGCGCTGGACCACCCGACGTCGGCCCTCTCGGGCGGGCAGAAGCAGCGCCTGGCGCTGGCCGGGATCCTCGCGATGCGGCCGGGGCTGATCCTGCTGGATGAGCCCACCGCAAACCTCGATCCCGCCGGCGTGCTGGAAGTCAGGGACGCCGTGGGCCGCTGCCTGGACAAAACCGGCGCCACCCTCGTTGTGGTGGAACATCGCGTGTCCGTCTGGAAGGACCTGGTGGACCGGATTGTGGTGCTCCAGCCAGGCTCGGCGGCGGGTCCCGCTGGAAGTTCCGCCGCCACGTCCGCCGTCCTGCTGGACGGGCCGCCGGACCAGGTGCTTGCGGAGGCGCGGGACATGCTGATCGGCGCGGGCGTCTGGGTGCCGGGGTATGTTCCGGCAACCCGCCGCCGCGTGTCCGCAGGCTCCGGTGACCTGCTGCTGGCTGCCGAGGACCTTGCCGTCTCCCGCGAGCGTCCGCGGCGCCGCGGCCTCCGGACCATCCCGCCCGTACCGGTGCAGCAGGGCATCACGGCCCAGGTCCGTTCCGGCCAGGCACTCACCGTCACGGGGCCCAACGGCGCCGGAAAGTCAACGTTTGCGCTGACGCTCGCCGGACTTCTTGCGCCGGTGGCGGGGAAGGTGTCCGCCGCCGTCGAGCTTTCCGAGGGGGCCGGGATCGATCCCTTCAAATGGAAAGCCAACCAGCTGATTTCCCGCATCGGAACCGTCTTCCAGGAACCCGAGCACCAGTTCGTGACGGGCCGCGTGCTGGACGAACTGATGTTCGGCCCGCGGCACCTGGGGCATGGCGAGGAGCGGGTTGATGAGCTGCTGGAACGGCTGCGCCTGACGCACCTGGTGGACGCCAATCCGTACACGCTCTCGGGAGGCGAAAAGCGGCGCCTCTCGGTGGCCACTGTCCTCGCGGCCCACCCTCGTGTGCTGGTCCTCGACGAGCCGACGTTCGGCCAGGATGCCAACACCTGGGCCGAGCTCGCATCATTCCTCTCAGAACTGCTCGACGCCGGGACCTCCGTGGTTTCCGTGACCCATGACCAGGAATTCAGCGCCGTCCTGGGCGGAGCTGAACTGCGGCTGGGCCCGGCCTCTCGCGGCGGCGCCCGCCAGGAAGCAGATGCGGCATGAGGGATGCCCTGACCCTCCGCGGCAACCGCGCGCTGCTGACCCGCGCCAACCCGCTGGCCAAGTTCGCCGTCGTCTTCCTCATCACCCTGGTGCTGGCGCTCTCCATCGACTGGGTGTCTGCCTCGGTGGCGCTTGGGGCCGAGCTGGCGCTCTTCCCTCTGGCGGGCCTCACCCTGCGCCTGCTGTGGCAGCGCGGCTGGCCGCTCATCATCGCGGCAGCCCTGGGCGGCTGGAGCACGGCGATCGTCGCGGCGGACAGCGGCGCTGTCCTGCTCGACGTCGGGATTTGGTCCATCAGCGAGGGTTCCCTTCAGCTGGGAATCGGTTTTATGCTGCGCGGCCTCGCGATTGCCCTGCCGGCGATCCTGCTTATGACCTGCACGGACCCCACCGACCTTGCCGATGCGCTGGCCCAGAAAGCCCGGCTGCCGCACCGTTTTGTCCTTGGCACGCTGGCCGCGATGCGGCTGGTGGGACTGATGGCCGAGGAATGGCAGACCATCGGCATGGCGCGGCGGGCCCGCGGCGTGGGCTCGCAGGGCAGCCCGCTGCAACGGCTGCGGGCCACCCTCGGGCAGAGTTTCGGGCTCCTGGTCCAGGCCATCCGCCGGGCGTCCCGGCTGGCCATCACCATGGAAGCGCGCGGTTTTGGCACCGGGCAGCGGACGTGGGCACGGGAATCCACGTATTCAATGCTGGACGCCTGGGTGCTGGCGGGCGGCGTGCTGATCGCGGCGGCTGCTGTGGTTTCCGCGGCTGTAATGGGGACATGGAACTTCGTCTGGCGCTAGTCCGGGCGGGCCATGCTTCTGGATTCTGGCTACGCCGCGCTGTGCTTGCTAAATGCACGAGTGGTCGTAGTCGAAGCCCCTGGAGACGAACTGGGTCAGGATGACTGTGCCGCCGGGTGTTAGCGGCGCATTCGAGCAGTTGGCCGTGGCTCCGAAGGCCGTGCGGGCGCCTGCCAGCCAGCTGGGCAGGGCATAAAGGCTGCTGGAGGTGCTGACGGTGCCCACGATCTGTCCCCATTGATAGGCCGAGGAGTAGATGCCGACGTCGGCGCCGATGCTGTGAAAGAAGTCGGTCATACCTTCCAGGACAGCACGGTTGGCATTCTTGTCGGGGGACCAGCTGTTGCCGGTTTCAACATCGAGCCACCACAGGTAGTCCGAGGGGCTGCTGATGCCACGGATGTAGGCGTCGTCGTACGCTTTGGCGTAGCCGTACATATAGGCGCACGCAGTGCCAACGTCCTTGTCCTCGCAGGTGCCGTAGGGGTTGGATGCGGCCTGGGATTCCGGGTAGCTGTTACTGGTGGGCCACCAGGAGCCAGTGAGCTCCGGGTTGGCGGTGTTGACGTAAAGTGCGACGGACGGCTGATCGGTCGGGTTCACCGTGATGGCTTCGGCCCAGCGGAGCAGTTCGGCGAGGCAGGGGTTAGTGGTGTTGGCCAGGCCATTGTTGACGCCCACGATCCCGAAAGCTGACGCGGCGGGAAGGGCCTTGTTGCATTGAGGCCACGAGACATCG
This sequence comes from Pseudarthrobacter sulfonivorans, assembly GCF_001484605.1. Lineage (NCBI taxonomy): Bacteria > Bacillati > Actinomycetota > Actinomycetes > Micrococcales > Micrococcaceae > Pseudarthrobacter > Pseudarthrobacter sulfonivorans. The sequence continues at coordinate 2,630,913 of NZ_CP013747.1, forward strand.
TTACCCAATGCCAACTCGGCGCCCTCGCCGGGTGAAGGGGCGGCCACGGACACCGGCGCCACGATAATCCCGCAAAGGGCCATGAGCAGACACAAGATGGCACACGCTAAAGCACGGGATGCTGTAGCCGCATTCCCATACATGGCAGGCCTCCTGCATGGCATTTTTCCGCTTTTCGGGTGAACCCGATGTTTCAGTCTCCCGCCGGGCGGGTACGGGGTCAAGGGCAACCATCAATGAGCAGCTATCTCATGAGTCGGGTATTTGCTGGGAATTCAGTCGACACTCCGGTTCATATCCCATCGAATAGCTCATCTGTGATATTTTTTTGTTATGACTCAGGAAACTGCCGAGCACATCGCCGCCACGCTCAAGGACGCCCGGACCGAGAAGGGCTGGACCCAGGGCCAGCTCGCCGCGGCGCTGGGAACCAGCCAAAGCGCCGTCGCCCGGATGGAACAGGGCAAGCAGAACCTCAGCCTGAAGATGATCCAGCGGCTCGAAACGATCTTCGACCGCAGCATCGTCAAAGTGGGCAAACCGCAGATGACGCACTTGCGGATTGAAGGCGGCCGCACCCTGTCCGGGGCAGTGGATGTCAACAGCAGCAAAAACGCCGGTGTGGCGCTGCTGTGCGCCAGCCTGATCAACCGCGGAACCACCGTCCTGCGCCGCCTCGCCCGGATCGAAGAGGTCAACCGGATCGTGGAGGTCCTGACCAGCATCGGCGTCGAATGCACCTGGCTCAACGACACCGACCTCCAGCTCCGCCGCCCCGCCGTCCTGGACCTTGGGGCCATGGATGTGGACGCGGCGCGCCGCACGCGCAGCGTGATCATGCTCCTGGGCCCGCTCCTGGACGAATCCGCGGAGTACCGCCTGCCGTATGCCGGAGGTTGCGATCTGGGCACCCGCACCGTGGAGCCGCACATGCAGGCGTTGCGCCAGTTCGGGCTCTCCGTGGAGGCCACTGCCGGTTTCTACGCCGTGCAGGCTCCGCCGCCGGACACTCACGACCGGTCCTTTGTGCTGACCGAACGCGGGGACACCGTCACCGAGAACGCCATCATGGCAGCGGCGCACCGCCGCGGCACCACCGTCATCCGCAACGCCAGCCCCAACTACATGGTCCAGGACCTCTGCTTCTACCTCGAGATGCTGGGCGTGAAGATCGACGGCGTGGGCACCACCACGCTGAAGATCACCGGGCAGCCGCTCATCGACGTCGACATTGAGTATTTTCCGTCCGAGGACCCCATTGAGGCCATGAGCCTCATCACCGCCGGGATCGTCACCAACTCAGAGGTGACCATCCGCCGCGTCCCCATCGAATTCATGGAGATCGAGCTGGCCACGCTGGAGCAGATGGGCCAGCAGCTGGAGATTTCCGGCGAGTACGTGGCGCGCAACGGCCGCACCCGGCTGGTGGATGTGACCACCAAACCGTCCGAGCTGCGGGCGCCCGAGGACAAAATCCACCCGATGCCGTTCCCCGGCCTGAACATCGACAACCTGCCCTTCTTCGCGGTCATCGCCGCCAACGCCCACGGCCAGACCATGATCCACGACTGGGTCTATGAGAACCGGGCCATCTACCTCACGGAACTCAACCGGCTCGGCGCCCAGGTGCAGCTGCTGGACCCGCACCGGATCTACGTCAACGGCCCCACGAAGTGGCGGGCCGCCGAGGTTGGCTGCCCGCCGGCACTTCGCCCCGCCGCCTGCCTGCTGCTGGCCATGCTTGCGGCGCGGGGTGTTTCGGAGCTGCGGAATATCTACGTGATCGAGCGCGGCTACGAAGACCTGGCCGAGCGGCTCAACACCATCGGCGCCAAGGTGGAGTACTTCCAGGACTAGCGCTCGCAGAATCCGCCGACCCCGCGGGCTGCCGCGTGCCGGCCCGGTGCAGCACAATATAACCATGCGTACATTCGGCGTCGAGGAAGAGCTCCTGATCGTAGATCCGGACACGGGGGAGCCGCTTGCCCTCGCGGATGCGATGTTGTCTGGCCGCCGGATGGCAGCCGACGACGCCCCGGAACGCCCCTATTCGCTGGCAGCCAAGGAAAAAACCGCGCACGACGACTGGACTGGCCTGACTGCCGAGCTGAAGCTTGAGCAGATCGAGACCCAGACCCGTCCCTGCCTGGAGTACGCAGAACTGCTGCAGCAGATCCGGGCCGGCCGGCTGCTGGCGGACCAGGCGGCCACCAAGAACGGTGCAAGGGTCGCCGCGCTGGCCACTTCTCCGTTTGGCCTTGCGAGCCACACCACTCCGGACGCCCGCTATGCCCGAATGCTGGAACGCTTCGGCCTGACCGCGCAGGAGCAGCTGACCTGCGGCTTCCACGTCCACACGTTCATCGAATCCAACGACGAGGGCGTGGCCGTGCTGGACAGGATCCGGGACAAGCTGGCAGTGCTCACGGCATTGAGCGCAAATTCGCCGTTCTGGAACGGGATGCCCACAGGATTCGAGAGCTACCGAACCCAGGCCTGGAACCGCTGGCCTATGTCCGGCCCTTCGGCCATTTTCAGCACGTACTCCGCATATCGGAGGGTGGTCACGCGTCTGCTGGACAGTGGCGTGCTGCTGGATGAAGGCATGGTCTACTTTGACGCCCGACTGTCCCGGAACCACCCCACGGTTGAGGTCCGGGTGGCCGACGTCTGCCTCCGCGCCGAGGACGCTGCCCTGATCGCGGTGCTGGTGCGGGCCTTGGTCGAATCGGCCAGCCGTGAATGGCGCGACGGCGTGGAGCCGGCCCCGGTGCCCACGGTGCTGCTGCGGATGGCGGCATGGCAGGCGAGCAGCAGTGGCCTGAACGGTGAGTTGCTGGATTTTGGCACGTTCAGGCCGGCGCCGGCCGTCGACGTGGTGCGATCCTTGGTGGACTATCTGGCTCCGGTCCTCGCCGAGCAGGACGAACTTTCCCTGGCCCGGCAGGGCGTCGAGGACATCATTGCCCGCGGCACCGGCTCCACCGAACAGCGCAGGGTGCGGGACGCGGTGATGGAAGCATCGGCGCCCGACGACGGCGGGCTGGGGGCCGTGGTTGCCCACGCCGTGCGTGTCACGATGCGCGGCACCTCCGGGTTGCGTGAGGCGGACGAAGTCCCGGAACTGCTGCGGGTGCGCCTGTCCTGAGTTCCCCCTGAGGCTTTGCGCGAACGGGCAGATATGGCCCTGTTTGCCCGTGTTTTGGGGTCATTATCTGCCCGTTCGCGCCAGCTCCAGCGTCAACGCCTGGGGAGTGCGTCCGTGTGGTCTTCGGAGGGAGCCATGGGTTCCTCGTAGCGCATCAGCTGGACACCCACCGCGGTCTCCACCAGGTAGAAAGCGAACGGCGGAATATCCTTCGTGCCAGCCAGGATTGCAGCAAAGACGGGAGCGCTGGCGGCCGCCGTGATGCCAGTCCAGGGTTTCAGCGGTAAGAGCAGCAGCCCCGCCCCCAGGGCCGCGAGCCCGCCGATATGCAGCCCTGAATATGTAAGGAACGGCCAGTTGGAACCCCGCCGATACGCGAACCTCTCCAGGTCCGAGGCGCGGTCCGCGAGGGCCACCACGAACAGGGGTGCGCCTGCCATCAGGGCAGCTGCCGCGCCGGCGGCCAGCGTCTTGGCGGGGCCGGGGCCGGAGCGGATGGATTGGGCGAACCGGGCAAATCCGACGGGAACGGCCATTGTCCCGGCGGCTGCCAGGAATTGTCCGGCAACCCAAAGACCTCGGTGGCGCTCCAGCATGGCCAGCCTCGCGGCCGGGTCACGGGTGGCGTGCACATTCCCCACGAAGGAGATTCCGAGCCCCCAGCAAGCGCCCGCCGCGACGATGACTGCTCCGGCCTTTTGATAAGGCTTGCTGCCCTGCATTGGCTGGTTTCCGTTCATGGCTGGCTTTCGGTTCGGCGGATGCGTTGGCCCGGCAACATCGCGGTGGTGACCATGAAGCTACGCCGCACTGCCGCCGAGGTCAACGACAGGGTTCGAACGGGCAGATAATGCCCTGTTCTTCGCTGTGTGAGGGGCCCCAAGTGTCCGTTCGCGCCAAGAAACGACGACGTCACGCACCGACTGCCAGGCGCACACCCAGCGTGAGCATGACCGCAGCGACGAGTCCGTCCAGGATGCGCCACGAGGCGGGCCGCGCGAAGAACGGCCGGAGAACCCTGGCCCCGAATCCCAGCGCACTGAACCAGGCGATGCTGGCGGCAATGGCTCCGCCCCCGAACCACCAGCGCAAATCCTGTGCCTGCTGGTTGGCCACCGATCCGAGCAGCAGCACGGTGTCCAGGTAGACATGCGGGTTGAGCCACGTCAGGGCCAGTACCGTGCTGAGGGCGGCGCCGAGGCCGACGGCGGGCTGCCGCCCCGACGCCGTTAGTGCTCCAGGACGAATCGCCCGGCGCGCCGCCATGACGCCGTAGCCCACCAGGAAGGCGGCGCCGGCAAACCTGACCACGTCTACGATCACGGGACTCGACTGGAGCAGCGCCCCCACTCCGGCGATGCCCGCTGCGATGAGCAGCGCATCGGAGACGCTGCAGACCAGGACGACGGCGGCCACATGCTCGCCGCGGATGCCCTGCCGGAGGACAAAGGCGTTCTGGCTGCCGATGGCCACGATGAGGGCGAGGCCCGTGCCGAAGCCGAGCGCGGTGGGGCCGATAAATGCAGTCAGTTCCATATCCTCCAACGTACGGCCGGACGTATGATTACTCCAGCTAAATATTCTTAGCTCTATTAAGGAAAGCTAATGAAGATGTTCCAGTTCGAGCAGCTCCGTACCTTCGCGGCCGTCGTGGATGAGGGGACGCTCGAGGCGGCGGCCCGCAGCCTGTACGTCACGCCGTCGGCCATTTCCCAGCGGCTCAAGGCCATGGAGGACGCGGCCGGCCAGATCCTGTTGCAGCGCACCAATCCCGCCCGGCCCACACCAGCCGGGGAAGCCATCCTGCGGTTTGCCAGGCAGGTCCGACAGCTCGAATGGGACGCCCAGCAGGAGCTCGGCGAGAGCCGGCACCGGCCGACGGCGCCCATCCCCTTGGTGGTGAACGCGGACTCACTCTCCACTTGGTTCATGCCTGCCCTGGCAGGTCTTCCGGCGGATCTCGGCGCGTGCTTCGAACTGCGCAGGGAGGACGAACAGCATTCCACCCAGCTTCTGCGGACCGGATCGGTGATGGCCGCAGTAACCGCAACGCCGGAACCGGTCCAGGGCTGCAGCGTGGAACCGCTGGGTTCCCTGCGGTACCGTGCGGTGGCAAGTCCCGGCTACCTCCGGCACTGGTGGCCCGACGGGCCGGAACTTGTTGCAGGGAGCCAGGCACCGGTGGTGGACTTTGACCGCAAGGATGACCTGCAGGACGGGTTCTTCCGCACGATGACCGGCGCGGAACTGACCGCGCCGCGGCACTATGTGCCGTCGTCGGCCGAGTTCGCCCAGGCCATCCGGCTGGGACTGGGATGGGGGCTCCTACCGGAGCAACAGTGCCTGGCAGACCTCCGCAGCGGCGCCCTCGTGGAGCTGGCCTCCGCGAGCCCCGTTGACGTGTCCTTGTACTGGCAGCGCTGGAAGATCGACTCCCCGGTGCTCAACCAGCTGACCGCCGCCGTCCGGGAGACGGCCTCCCGGGAACTGCGCCAGCCAGGCGCCTGAGCCGCCGTTTGCCTTACGCGCCATTCGCCTGGCCCGGCCCGGACAGGGGATGCGTCCGGCAACGCGGCATGCCATACTCAGGCCGTGACGTCGTCGTACTCATTCCGGGCCGAACTGTGGCGCTATCCCGACGAATCCGGCTGGCACTTCCTTACCCTCCCGGTGGAGGTCGCCGACGACCTCCGGGAAGAGGCAGCGGTGTTCCGGAAGGGCTTCGGCTCGGTCAGAGTCACGGCGGAAATCTCCGGCTGCACCTGGCGTACCTCGGTCTTTCCAGACAGCAAGAGCGGCTCCTACCTGTTGCCCGTCAAGAAGGCCGTCCGGGACGCGGCGGGCATCAGCGACGGGGATGAAGTGGCCGTCCGGCTCGCGATCCAAGGCGAAGACGAGGCACGTACCGGGGAACGGACAAGCGGTACTGGCTGAACTCTGCCGGGAATGACGCTGCCAGGATCGCCTCCTCTCGAAGCACCCCGCGTGGACTGCGCCGGAAGCCACCGGGAGGGCCGCCACCATCCAGGCATCATCGCGCAGCAGCCCAATTCCGAGGTTCGCCAGGGCCCAGCCCACGTACATCGGGTTCCGCGAGAGCGAATAGGGCCCGCCGGTCACCAACGCATCGGGCCGGGCCAACCGGGTGTTCCGGGCCGCAATCCACGCCCAGCTAACGATTGCGCCACCCGCCGCCAACGATGCAGCGCCGATGCTCCGTCCCAGAAAGTGTGGCCCGCCGAGCCGGAGCGGCATCAAACGCTGAAGGACCACGCCGACGGCGATTCCCGCCAGGTTCTGCTCGGGCAGCGGGATGTTGGACAGCAGCCGGGCCCAGTCCGTGGGTGCATCCATACGTCACCACCTCCCGGCGCGAAGGGACAGTTGAGGCCCCGAAAGACGCAAGAAACAGGGCCTCAACTGTCCCTTCGCGCCAATCAGAACCAGGCCAATCAGAACTAGATGTGCTTGAGTGCCTGCTCCAGGTCGCCGATGAGGTCGTCCACGTCCTCCAGGCCCACGGACAGCCGCACCACACCGTCGCTGAGCCCGATGGCTGCGCGGCCCTCGGGACCCATGGCGCGGTGCGTGGTGGTGGCCGGATGGGTGATGAGGGACTTCGCGTCGCCCAGGTTGTTGGAGATGTCGATGATCCGCAGGGCGTCGAGCAGCGCAAAGGCGGCTTCCTTGCCCGAGCGGCCACCCGTCGTCGCAAGTTCCAACGTGAGGACGGTGCCGCCGGCCTTCATCTGCTTGGCGGCGAGCTCGTACTGCGGGTGTGACTTCAGCAGCGGGTACCTGACCCAGCTGACGGCCGGCTGCTGTTCGAGCCATTCGGCCAGCCGCAGCGCGGACGCGGAAGAGTGGTTCACGCGCAGCGCCATGGTCTCCAGGCCCTTGGTGAGCACCCAGGCGTTGAACGCGGAGAGGGCCGGGCCGGTGTGCCGCATCAGCTGCTTGACCGGGCCGTCGATGAATTCCTTGGTGCCCAGGATGGCGCCGCCCAGGACGCGTCCCTGGCCGTCGATGTGCTTCGTGCCGGAGTACACAATCACGTCCGCGCCCAGCTGGCCGCAGCGCTGCAGCAGGGGAGTGGCAAAGACATTGTCGACGACGACGGTGGCCCCGGCGGCGTGCGCCAGCTCGCTGACCGCGGCGATGTCCACGATTTCCTGCATCGGGTTGGACGGGGATTCGAAGAACACTGCGGTCGTGGGCTCCGACAGTGCAGCAGCCCATTGCTCGAGGTCCGGGCCGTCAACAAACACGGTTTCCACGCCCCAGCGCGGCAGGATTTCGTTCAGGATCACAAAGCAGGAGCCGAACAGTGAGCGCGCGGCAACCACCCGGTCCCCGGCCGCCAACAGGGCACCCAGGGCCGTGAACACCGCTGACATGCCCGACGCCGTCGCAAAGCACGCTTCGGTGCCTTCGAGCAGGCGGAGGCGTTCCTGGAAGGTGGCCACGGACGGGTTGCCGTACCGGGAGTAGACGAAGCGTTCGTCCTCGCCGGTGAAGGCGCGCTCGGCGGCGGCAGCGGACTCGTAGACGAAACCCGAGTTCAGGAAGACCGGCTCGGTGGTCTCCTGGAAGTTGGTGCGGTCCAGCCCGCCGCGGACCGCCTGCGTCTCGGCACTCCAGCCGGCGGCGTCTGGGTTGAAGGTCACTTGGCTATTCCCAGATTTGTGGGCAGGCCGCGGTTCTTCCAGCCGTTGACGGTGCGCTCGCCGTAGCGGTCCGGCTCGCCTTCGAAACCCTCCAGGACGTTGTAGGAGGTGAAGCCGGCCTGCGTCGCGGCGATGGCGGCGGCGATGGAGCGCTGGCCCGAGCGGCAGAGGAAGACCAGCTCCGCGCCGTCGTCCTCCGGGGCCTGCTGCGTCAGGTCGGTGATGAAATCCGGGTTCGGGATGCCGCCCGGGAACGTCCACGGGATGAACAGGGGATCGTTGTCAGTGGCCTTCGTGTCCGGGATGCCGATGTGGGCCCATTCGCCTTCTGTCCGGACATCCACCAGGATGGCGCCCTGTTCGAGTTTGGCCCAGGCCTGCTGCGGGGTGAGGTCTCCGGCGTAGCTCATGCGTGGCCCTCGCCGTCGAAATCGAGGTCATCCACGGCGGAGGCGACGGCGGCGTCAGCGGTGGCGATGGCCGACGGGAGGATGAGTGCCTGCGCAACAATCACAACGCCGCCGTTGGACGTCGCGGCCGGGCTGCCGTGCAGGACATACCCTTCGGCCAGGGCAGTGGAAATCCGTTCACAGAAAGACCTGTCATCCGGCCCGGTGACAAGCCGATACGACAGTTTCTCTTCAGGGGCGGGTGCTTCAGACACGACGGAACTCCTTCTTTCACGCTTGCAGCTCGAATGGGTCGATATGCCGAGTATTCACCTGAGGCACCCCGCCGCGAAAGGGAGGGTTGCCGACCGGCCAGTCAGGGCTTGGCGCCGGTTCTCATTACTCCCCAAAAACGTAACATCCGGCCCGCCCGGCCGCACTGCCGTCGTCGTCATGTTCCGTAACCAACGCGTTTTTCCGTGATCCCGCCGTGCTTCCGTAACGCCGGCGCCGACGGGACAATCGGGTCATGGGGAACTTTCGGGGGCGTTCATTGACGGGCGCCTGGGCACGCGTTTTGGCTGTGACGTTGTGCGCCGTGCCGGTGCTGGCGGGGGTGACAAGCTGCCGGAGCATTTTCGCGCCGCCGCCCTGCATGCCGCCGGAGTTTTCCGTCGCGCCTGCCGCCGCGAAACCCGGCGACCAGGTCACCGTCAGCGCCCCGGATACCACCTGCGATGCCCGCTACGGCACCGATGCGCAGGTCCAGGTGACGGTCAAGGATGCGACCGGTACCGCGGTGCTGAAAGAGCTCGCTCCCATGTCCGACGACGGCGGCTTCACTTTCGTGTTCACCGTCCCGGCTGGCGTGGCTCCCGGGAAGGCCGGGGTCACCGCTTACCCGTACAACCTGGACTGGTGCGACGACACAGGGGTGAACAACCGGGCGGCCCAGGGGCCGCCGGAACTGGTCCGGGTTTCGTGCGCGGAACGCCTGGTGCCGCTGGTGATCCTTGGACCCGGAGCCTGAACCTGCCGTCAGGCTTTGAGGATCAGGGCGTCGCCCTGGCCGCCGCCGCCGCACAAGGCAACCACGCCTGTCCCGCCGCCGCGCCGGTTCAGCGCGAGTGCCTGATGCAGGACCAGACGGGCCCCCGAGGCGCCCACCGGGTGGCCCAGGGCGATGGCGCCGCCGTCGGCGTTGATCCTGTCCGCGTCGATCCCCAGGTCCGTGGCGGACTGCAGCACCACCGAGGCGAAGGCTTCGTTGATCTCAATGAGGTCCACGTCGTCAATGGTCAGCCCTTCGAGTTTCAGGGCTCGCTCAATGGCGCGGGACGGCTGGGAATGCAGGGATCCGTCCGGTCCGGCGGTCTGGCCGTGGCTGCCAATTTCCGCGATCCAGCTGAGGCCGGCCGCTTCCGCAGCTGCCTTGCTGGCCACTACCACGGCGGCGGCGCCGTCCGACAGCGGGGAGGCAGAACCGGCGGTGATGGTGGCCGCCGGATCCTTGGAGAAGGCGGGCTTCAGTGCCGCCAGCGTCTCGATGGTGGTGCCGGCGCGGATGCCTTCGTCGGCATCAATCACGACGGCGGGTCCCCGGCGCTGCGGGACCTCCACCGGAGCGATCTCCTCAGCCAGGATGCCGGCCGCCCGGGCGGCCTCCGCCCGCTGGTGCGAAAGGGCGGCGACGGCGTCCTGGTCCTCGCGGCTGATGCCCAGGCGGGCGTTCCCCGCGTCCGTGGCGGACCCCATCAGTTCACCTGAGACGGGGTCCTGCAGGCCGTCAAAGTTCAGCGAATCCAGCAGCGGCGCATCGCCGATGGCCACGCCGCCGCGAAGCCGGGGCAGCAGGTGCGGGGCGTTGGTCATGGATTCCTGGCCCGCCGCCACAATGAAATCAGCCTCGCCGGCGCGGATCATCCGGGCGGCATCAATTACGGCAGTCAGGCCGGACAAGCACAGTTTGTTGATGGTCACGGTGGGCACATCCCAACCGATGCCGGCGGCGAGGCTGGCCTGCCTGGCGGGTCCCTGGCCAGCGCCCGCCTGGATAACCTGGCCCACGATGACGGCCTGGATCTGTTCCGGCGCCACCCCGGACCGTTCCAGTGCGTTCCGGATGGCGTGGGCACCGAGTTCGCTGGAGGTGAGCCCGGAGAGGCTGCCGCGGAACTTGCCGAAGGGGGTCCGTGCGCCGCCCAGGATGACGGGGATGTGAGCGTCATTGCTCATGGTCTGCCTTTCGGTTGCGGATTCAAGAGTGCTTGGGGCCAGCTTAGGCGAACCGTGAGGGCCGGTGAGGTGGCGCAGGCGCTGTGGATTCGGCCGCGATCGCGTCAGCCGTGGAGGAGCAGTTGGTGGAGCAGGTGGTCCTGCCAGCGGCCGGCGATCTTCAGGTACTGCGGCGCCACGCCGATTTCCCGAAACCCGGCGCGTTTGAGGATCTTGCGTGAGGGCTCATTATGGAGCAGCGTTGCCGCCTGGACCCGGTGGAGGCCCAGTTCTGTCCGGGCATTGTCCGTGGCGAAGCGGACCGCGGCAGCTCCGATGCCCCGCCGGTTGAGGCTGGAATCAACCCAGTACCCGAGGTTGGCGTTGAGGAACGGCCCACGGACGATGCCAGTAAGGGTGACGGCACCGACGATGTACGCGGGATCGTCGCGGTTCACTAGCACCCACGGAACTTCCTGGCCCACGGAATGCTGGGCGAGCTTGGCCCGGATGATGTCCAGCTGATGCCTGGGCGTGAAAAAGGCTTCGTCCCGCTCCGGTTCCCACGCAGCGAGGTGCTGGCGGTTCCGGAGGTAGGCCTTACTCAGGCCGGCCGCATCGCTCCGCCGCAGCAGCCGGATCCGGACCCCCGGGACGAGCGGAGCGGGGGCTTCGCTGTCCATAAGCTCTCCCGCGCTACTCGAAGGAAGCACGACGGCGGTCCGACAACCGGGTGTTCCAAACGTCCGGTTTGGCAACCTGGAAGCGGCGGCCAGTAAGTGCGAGCGGGTTTAGCCGGATGTAGTAGTCCTTGGGTCCGGGCTGCCAGGGCTCAAGATGCTGGGCGTCGACGGCGTCCTTGTCAGCCTGTGCCTCGATCACTTCGGTGTCTCCGCGCACCACCACACTCCAGGCCACCTCCGTGCGGGGATCGTATCCATCGATCTCCAGCGCCGCGGGACGGTCTGCCTTGGCGCCCCACAGTTTGGTGCCGCCGGCGCTGCGGAAGACGATGCTCCTGCGGTCCAGGACGTAGTTGACCGGAAAGATCTCCGGATGGCCGTCCACTACAAGGGCCAGGCGCCCCAGTGTGTCCCCGGCAAGGAATTCCCAGCATTCGTCGAACGTCAATTTGTTGGTCGGCTGCGCGTAAGAGTTCATGCACCAAACCATACGGACCTATGCGACGGTCCAACAGGGTATTGCCACGCTCAACCCCCAGGCCCGGGCCTGGGCAGGTCGACTTAGGGCAATCCAACATGCTCCAGCAGGGCGTCCAGGAGGGGTAGCTGGCCCTTGACCAGCTTGCTGCGGGCCTCGGATTCCGTCACCCACCGGGCATCGTCCACCTCGGGAAAGTCCTGGATGATGCCGGATCCTTTGGGCCATTCCAGCGGGAACGTGTTGCTCACAATCCGTTCGGGCTGGAAGTCAGACTCCGCGGCGAACACCGTGATGATCTTTCCCGACGGTTGCCGGAACGCGCCCAGCTCAAAGTAGGCAACAGCTGGCGGCGGCGTGCCGATTTCTTCGGCAAACTCGCGCAGCGCGGCCAGCAGGGGATCCTCGTCGGGAAGGTACTCGCCCTTGGGAACCGACCAGGACTGGGTTTGTTTGCGGGCCCAGAACGGTCCGCCCATGTGCGCTATCCACACTTCCAGCCCGTTTGCTCCCTGCCGGAACAGCAGGATCCCTGCACTGCGAACCACCATGGCTTAAGGCCTCCCTGCTGAACTTCGGAAAACTACGGGATCCGGGAAACTGCTGAATCCCGGAACCTACTGGATCCCGGCAAACAATGCGTTGAGTTCGGCCGTCAGCTGCTTCTGCACCGCGGGCGTCCCGACTTCCTTGCCGTCAATGTGGTTCACCGGCGCGAGCAGCCTGATGCTGGAAATCAGCCACACGGCGTCGGCGTCCAGCAGGTCCCGCGGTTCCAGCGGCCCGTAGCCGAGTTCCCAGCCGGCTGCCTTGGCCGCCGCGAACAGGGCCCCCTGGGAGGTCCCGGGGAGGATCCCGCTGTCCAGTTGCGGGGTGATGAGGCGGCGCACCGTGCGGGTGGCGCCGGCGCCGTCGTCGGAGGTTTCCAGATGTGCCAGCAGCACAGTGGACGTGGGGCCTTCCAGGACCCGGCCGTCGGAGGAGGTGAAGATGACGTCGTCGGCGCCCTGTTTGTGGGCGTACCGCAGGGCGGCCATGTTCGTGGCATAGGACAGGGTCTTGGCGCCGAGCAGCAGCCACGGGGCACGCTCAGCCACGTCGCTGTCGTAGCCGCGGTCCAGGAGGATGACATCGATCCCGGTTTCGCGCTGGCGGCGGCCGAGGGCGCCCACCGGGGAGACCTGAACCCAGCATGTGGGGGACTCTGCGCCTTCCGGGCCGCGGGTGACCACGAGTTTCACCACCACCTCGTCCTCGGCGGGCGACGGAGCGGGATGCTGGTTTCGGTGCTCCGCGACGCCCGTGGCGATGGCAGCCCGCCATGAATCCTGCCCCGGGATCACCAGATCAAGGGCCTGGGCCGATCCGGCCAGCCGGTCCAGATGCGCCTGTTGCTTCCGGACGGCGCCACTCACGGCGAGCATGGATTCGAACACGCCGTCGCCCCGGGTGGCGCCCTGGTCTGTGGCCATCAGCTGCGGCTGGGAAGCGTCGGCCAGCCGGCCGTCCGGGAACGCGGGGTCAAGGAACACGAGCACCACGGGCGCAGGAGAAGTCATGGCTCCAGCTTAGTAGGGCCCGCCGCGGCTAAGCTGTGGTCATTGCCCCGCCGGAACAGGTCCGCGGGTGCGCGCAATCCGGGGGTATTCCAGTGCTGTGGCCAATTTCGCTTGCGGGTACCGCGCCGACGTGGGTGGTGGTGGTGCTCAGCATTGCGGACCTGGTGATCCGGGTTCTGGCCATCGGCATCATCCCCGGCAACAGGCGCCCCACCACGGCCATGGCCTGGCTGCTGGGCATCTTTTTTGTGCCGTTCCTGGGCCTGGTCCTTTTCCTGCTGTTCGGAAACTTCAAGCTCTCCAGCCGCCGCCGCCAGCAGCAGGAGGTCATCAACACCCGCGTGCGGTCCGGTATCTCGGCGCTCGCCGACGTCGTCAGTGAATACGAAGGGCCCGAATGGGTGACGTCCGCCGGGGAACTGAACCGGCGGCTCGGCTCCCTCCCCATGGTGGACGGCAATTCCGTGGACCTCCTTCCCGGCTACCCGGACTCGATCCTGGCCATGACCCAGGCCGTGCGCAAAGCCAAGACGTTCGTCAATGCCGAGTTCTACATCATGAGCACGGACCACATCACCGATGACCTGCTGACCGCCCTGGAGGAGGCCGCCGAGCGGGGCGTGGAAGTGCGCGTGCTGTTTGACCACATCGGCACGCTCCGCGTCAAGGGTTACCGCGACCTGCTCAAACGGCTGCGGGCAGGAAAGATCCAGTGGAAGCGCATGCTCCCGGTGCTGCCCATCCACGGCCAATGGCGCCGCCCGGACCTTCGGAACCACCGCAAAATCATGGTGGTCGACGGCGAACTCGCATTCACGGGCTCGCAGAACCTGATCGAGCCCTCCTACAACAACCCCAAACACCGGAAGGCCGGCCGCGAATGGGTGGAGCTGATGGCCTGCCTGCGCGGACCGATCGTCACCACGCTCAACGTGGTGTTCGCCACGGACTGGCTGAGCGAAACCGACGAGTCCCTGGAACACCAGCTGCAGCTCCCGGACAACCCCGAGCCGGGCAACGTCACGGCCCAGGTGGTGCCCAGCGGACCCGGGTTCATCACCGAAAACAACCTGCGCCTCTTCAACACCCTGATCTACTCAGCCCAGCACCGGATCTCCATCTGCAGCCCGTATTTCGTGCCCGATGACTCCCTGCTCTACGCCATCACCACAGCGGCGCAGCGGGGCGTGGACGTGGAGCTGTTCGTTTCCGAAAAGGGCGATCAGTTCCTGGTCCACCACGCCCAGCGCTCCTATTACGAGGCGCTGCTGGAGGCCGGCGTCCGGATCTACCTCTACAAGGCGCCCTTTGTGCTCCACGCCAAGCACTTCACCATCGACGACGAAGTGGCCGTCCTGGGCTCCAGCAACATGGACATGCGCTCCTTCTCGCTGAACATGGAGGTCTCGGTGATGCTGCTCGGCGCGGAAATCGTGAACAACATGCGCGCGGTCGAAGACACATACCGCGACATTTCCAACGAGCTCATACTCGAGGACTGGCTGCAGCGCCCCCTCGCTGCCCGCTATGTCGATAACGTTGCCAGGCTGACCGCCACGCTCCAGTAACTCTGGGGTCAGGCGGTGGGAAAATCCGCACCCAGCGCGGAAAGCACACCGTGCGCCTTCACGCGGATTTCGTCGTACTCCTCGTCAGGTACCGAGTCGGCAGTGATGGCGCCGCCGACGCCGAGGGTGAGTTCCGCCGTCGACGCTTGTTCGCCGCCGTCCCCCGCCACCGCCGTGGTTACCAGGGTGCGGATCGCCACCGCCAGGTCCGTGGCCCCGTTGAGGGAAAAGTAGCCGATCGCGCCGGAATACAGGCCGCGCGGGCCCTCCTCCAGTCGGTCCAGGATGGCCATGGTGCTGATTTTCGGGGCGCCGGTCATGGAGCCGGCCGGGAAACAGGCGGCCACCGCCTCGGCCCGCGGCGAGCCGGGCAGGAGCCGCGCGTCGATGGTGCTGACCATCTGGTGCACCGTGGCGTAGCTTTCGATCTCGCACAGCCTGCTGACCGTTACCGATCCGGGTTCCGCGAAGTGACTGAGGTCGTTCCGCAGCAGGTCCACAATCATGACGTTTTCCGCGCGGTCCTTCAGCGAGGTCGCCAGGTCCTCCCGCAGCTGCCTGTCACGCTCCGGATCAGCACCCCGGCGGCGGGTGCCCTTGATCGGTTCGGCGCGCATGCCGCCGTCGGACGTTATCCTTAGGAACCGCTCCGGCGACGTGCTGGCCACCGTCAGCCCGCCGAACCGCAGGTAGCTGGCGAACGGCGCGGGGTTCTTCCGCCGCAGCGCGAGGTACGTGGGCCAGGGGGCCGCCGCGGCGGCGGGCAGCCGGGCCGTGAGCGTGGTGGTCAGGCACACCTCGTACGAGTTCCCTTCACGGATTTCGTGCTGGGCGGCCGCGATTTTGGCCAGGTAGGACGGCTCCGTGTCGCGGCTACTGAACGCGGGCCCCACGGGACGGACGACGCCGTTGCTGCCGCCGGCGTGCGTGCGTTGGTCCCCTGGGCCTGGTGTGCTCGCGGCGACGGCGGCGACGGCGGCGACGGCGGCGCGGGCGTCGGTCAGCCAGCGGTCGGCGTCGGGCGCTTCCAGGGCAAGGAGCCACGCCGCTCCTTCCACATGGTCCAGAACGACGGCCCGGCCCGCGAAGATCAGGGCCGCATCAGGAGTGGGCGCCGCCACGTCCGTTCCGCCGGTTTCGCGCTTGAGCTCATAGCCCAGGCAGCCCAGCCAGCCCAGGGTGAAGTCGCCCGGGTAACCGTCCGGCGTGCGGACCGCGCGGCGTCCCCAGACCGTGTCCAGCCAGCGGAAGAACGGTCCCGGCACGCGCGCCGTGGCGGAGCCCGCCGTGATGACGCTTTCGCCGGACCGGTGCGTGACCGCCTGGCCGTACGTCCCGCCGTCGTCCGCCAGGATGCTGAAGCGGCTGCGCGCGGTGGCGGGCGACGGCTGCGGGAGCGGCGCGGCGGGTGACTGCTCCCGAGGTGACCCGGCGGACGGTTTGGGGGAGTCTGCGTTGGTGATGTCCGCGCCGGCGATGTCTGCGTTGGAGGAGTCCAGCCAGACGGCATTTGCCGAGCCGCCGTAGAGGTTCTCGAAGAGCACGGCGGCGTCCGGCCTGGCGTCCAGCCGTTCCGCGCGCAGCCTGAGGCCGCGGCGGGCGGCAAGCTCGGGAACAAGCGCCGGTCCGAGGGCGGGCAGGTATGCGAGGGCCTGCATGACGTCGGCGGTGGCGGAACCGTCGGCATTGTTGAGGACGCGGATATCGGCTTCGTGGGGGACGTCGTCGGCGGCGAGCCAGGCTTCCTCTTGCTCAGCCCACTGGTCCCAAAACGGCTCGTACGTGCCGCCGTCGCGGTCCAGGGCCCGCTTCCGGCGGATGTCGTCCGGCGAGTCTGCCCAGATGACAGCGTTGAGCAGGGGCCGGGCGTCCGCCGCCGCCGCCCCCACTCCCTCAATGATCACGATCTCGGCGGGCAGCGTGACCCGGGTGTCGCCGTCGTAATGCCTGTTCCAGTCCCAGCTGGTCCAGGTGGCGGGCTCGGCGCGGCTCAACGGCGTGAGCACTGTGGAAACGTAGCGCTCGATGCCCGCCGTGAGGCCGTTCCAGCCCGGGTAGATGTCCTCAAGGTGGAAGAGAGCCACCTTGTGATGGTTCCGTAGCTGCGCGGCGAGTTCGATGGCCAGAGTGGTTTTCCCTGCGCCGGATCGCCCGTCAATGGCGATGATCACAGGTGCGGGGGTCATGAAATAGAGCGTACCTGCTGCTGCATCAGTTGCTGTCGCGGCGCCGCCTGGCCGAGGACCGTGCGGACATGCGCGACGATGCCGGGCACAGCGCCGCGGATCTGCTCCCAGGCGGCGTCAAAATCGGCATGGCCGCCGTACAGGGATCGGTCGAAGCTGCGGAGCATCCGGACTTTGTTCATGGCGTGCGCGTCCGGCGCGGCGTCGCGCAGCCAGGCGTCCCGTCCGTCTGCCTTCCAGGATCGGCCTTTCTAGGCGTCCCGCAGCGGGCGCCGGGCCAGCCATGCTGCCACGATCGCGCCGGAGATGTTGTGCCAGAGCGAGAAAACGGCGGACGGCAGTGCAGCCAGCGGGGTGAAATGCGCGGTGGCCAGCGTGGCGGCCAAGCCGGAGTTCTGCATGCCCACTTCGAAGGCGAGCGCTCTCCGTGCTTTATCGTCCAGCTGGCCCAGTTTGCCCGCCAGGTAGCCCAGGCCCAGGCCGAAGCCGTTGTGGAGGACCACTGCGAGGAACACAATGCCGCCCGCGGCCACGATCTTGGAGGCGCTGCCCGCCACAACAATCGCGACAATGAAGGAAATTACGACGGCGGATGCCCAGGGGAGCCCCGGTAGCAGCTTGGCGATGAGGTTCTTGAAGAACAGCCGCGCCAGCAGCCCGGCGATGACGGGCAGGAGTACCGTCTTGACGATGTCCAGGACCATGCTCCCGGCGTCGATTTCCAGGAAGGATCCGGCCAGGAACAGGACCAGCAGTGGCGTAACCACCGGTGCGATCAGGGTGGATACCGAGGCGACGGCTACGGACAGGGCCACGTCCCCCTTGGCCAGGAAGGCCATCACGTTCGAGGCTGTGCCGGATGGGGCGCAGCCCACCAGGATCAGGCCTACGGCAAGCTCCGGCGGAAGCTGGAGTGCCACGGCAATCAGCCACCCCGCACCGGGCATGATCACGTAGTGTGCCACGATGCCCAGCACCACTGCCCACGGGCGCTTCACCACGGAGGCAAAATCGGGCGGCGTCAAGGTCAGGCCCATGCAGAACATGATGATGCCCAGCAGGTAGGGGACGCTGGGCCCCAGCGGCTGGAACGCTGACGGCACAAGGAAGCCGGCGACGCCTGCCAGGACCACCAGTGCAGGAAAGATCGTGACGGCAAGCCGCGCGATTCTCGCCTCGGCGGCCAGCGCCGGGTTGGTGGGTACCGGAGCGGAATCAGTGCCGGATTGTGTCGGTGTGGGGGATTTGGTTGCCTCAAGCATTTATCGATCGTGGCATTGATGTCCGGCAGGTGGCCACTTCATGACCACGCGCGGGGCAAAAATGTCAGACATCTGCGCGTTGGCGGATTAGTGGACGGCCTAGTGGATCAGCGCGAGGAGAATGCCTACGGCCACAAAGAGCACGCCGAAGATCCGGCTCAGGATCTTCTGGCCGCCGGCGTTGTGCGTGAACCGCTGGAAGGATTTGGCGGCAAAGGCGAAGAAGAACCACATGACCAGGATGTCGATCACCACTACGGTGGCCGTGAGCACCAGGTACTGCGGCAGGAGCGGCTGTTCCGGACGGATGAACTGTGGCATAAATGCGAGGAAGAAGACGATGGCCTTCGGGTTGAGCAGGTTGACCCAGAGGCCGCGCCGGAACATTGACCAGACGGGCTCGTTCCGGAGAGCGGCGGCCTGTTCCTGGTCCACTACCGGTTTGCTCAGGAACTGACGGATGCCCAGGTAGACCAGGTAGGCGGCTCCGGCGTAACGGATCACGTTGAAGGCCACCGGGGAGCTCGCCACCAGGACGCCCACTCCCAAGGCAACAATCACCACGTGGACAACCAAGGCTGCCTGCTGGCCAAGAATGCCCCAGATGGAGCGGCGGAATCCGGACGTCAGCGAGTTGCTCATGGTGTTGATGGCACCGGCGCCGGGCGTGAAGCTGATCAGGACGCCGGCGCCCGCGAGGGCGAGCCAAAGGGAGAATTGCACTTGGCAAGTTTAGTGCCGCCCTCACCACAGGGTGGTCACGGGCTCAAATGCCTGGAGTGCCTCATCTGCAGTAACGAGCGTGAGTCCTTCCACCATGGCTTGCGCAGCCAGGATCCGGTCAAAGGGGTCCTTATGTTCCCAGTCCAGTTGTCCGGCGGCCAAAGCATGCGGCGCGGAGATGGCCAGCTCTGAGGCGTACAGGTGGGCCACCTGCCGTCCGAAGCTTGCCACTATGGCTGCCCCTGACGGCAGCTTGCCCTGGTGGTGTTTGTACGACAACTCGTATGCGGTCATGGGCGAGACATAGACCGAGTTCTCCAACGTGGTGATGGCGTTCCTGGCCTTGGTGGACAGTTTCTTGGGTTCGGCGAGGGCCCAGAGGAAGACATGCGTGTCCAGGAGGAGGCGTTTCACAGTCCGCTACCTGCCACGTCACCCATTTCGTCCTCGGTCCACGGATCGTAGAATTCATCCGGGATCTGGAGCGGCGCGAGGAAGCCCAGCTCGCGTTTGTGGGGGCGCTCGATTTTCACCAGCCGGGCAACTGGGCGGCCTGCCTTGGCAATGACCACATCCTCGCCGTTTTCAACGAGGTTCAACAGCTCAGACAGGCGGGTTTTTGCCTCTTGGACGTTGTACTGTCCCATGTTGACCAAGTCTAGTTGGTCAACCTCGGCAGTGTAAGGCTCTGCCCAGTATTCGTTCTCTCCGTAATAGCTCATATTCCGACGCTATTGCCGCCAGTGCTGGGTTGATAGGCACTGTCATGCCTATGTGGAAATCACGCCCGCGCGATGACCTCACCGTTCGGGATGAGGAACCAGCCGTCGTCGGTGGATCCCCAGCGGTGCCAGCCTGCCGAAATGCGGGCCAGGTCCGCTGGATTTGCGAAGCCGTATTCAAGGGCCTGCTCCGCGAAGGCCGAATGCAGCACGCGTTCGCCCCAGACCCGGGCCTGCCATCTCCGCTGTTGCCCGGTGGCATACAGCCAGTTGCTGCTGGTGGGTGCCACGTTGCTGAAGCCTGCGGACTGGGCCCAGGACACGAGTCGGCGGCCGGCGTCGGGCTCGGCCCCATTGCGTCGTGCGATCCGCTGGTACAGGTCCATCCATTCGTCCAGCTCAGGGATGGCGGGGTACCAGCTCATGCCGTGGAAGTCGGCGTCGCGCACTGCCACAATGCCGCCTGGCTTCGCCACCCGGCGCATCTCGCGCAACGCCTCCACCGGGTCCGTCAGGTGCTGGAGCACTTGGTGGGCATGGACGACGTCGAACGTTTCGTCCTCGAAGTCGAGGTCATAGATGTTGCCGGCCAGGAACTCCGCATTGGCCACACCGCGCTCGACGGCAAGCGCCGTGGCCTGGGCGATGATGTCCGGCGACCGGTCCAGGCCAGTGACCTTTCCGGGCGACACCAGCCCGGCGAAATCGCAGGTGATGCTCCCCGGGCCGCAGCCGACGTCGAGCACTGAAACCCCGGGCGTGAGGTGCGGAATGACAAAAGCCGCGGAGTTCTCCGCGGTCCTGGAGGCGTGGGCGCGGACCACCGACTCGTGGTGGCCGTGCGTGTACACATCGTCGTCGTCAGGCTGCTGCGTACTCATAATGAAACGCTACCTCTCCGCAGTGAAAAACAGGCGGATCGTTCCGCGCGGCTACTTACTTGGGCGGGGTAGGGGAGGCGGGGCCGCCGTCGGACGCTTCCTGCCGGGCCGCGACGGTGGCATCCACCATGGCGGTCATAAACCGGCTGACGAGCTCCAGCTCTTCGGGGGAGAAGTCTGCCATGGCGTTGCCCATGTGGCGCGAAAGCGGCATGAACATGGCACTGCCGTCCCGGAACGCCTTGGGTGTCATGCGGAGCTGGACCTGCCGCCGGTCCGGACCGAGACGCTCCCTGACTACGTGCCCGGAACTGTCCAGCCGGTCGATGAGGGCGGTGGTGGCGGGCGAGCTGAGGTTGAGTTCCTTGCGCAGGATGCCCGGCGTGACCACTAGGCCCTTGGCAGTGTGCCGCATGATCACCGCCAGCGCGTTGAGGTCCGTGCGGTGCATGTCGTTGCGGCCGCCGGCGGTGTCCACGTAGCGGTTGGCCTCCAGCGTGAAGTCCTGGAGCAGGCGGACCAGGGCGAAGGGTGCGGAGTCCGGTGGGCGCTGGAACGCTTCGTCTGTCATGGTCGTCCCGCCTCCGTTCGCTTGCTGGTGCCCGAGATCTGGTCTGGTGCCCTGACGGATATTACTGCAGCGACGCCCGATGAGTAGTTTCAAACAGGAAACCCAACCCAGGGCATTTATCTCCATTGTGGAGATACTCTAGGATGGAATCAAGTGTACCGCGGCCACCCCGAGCGAAGCAGGAATCATGAAATCCCGTCCCCTACACAGCGCGAGGGTTCCGTTCTGGCTGCGCTGGCTCCTTCCCGTTCTGCTGGTTCTCACGTGGCTGGCCATTGCCGGGGTGGGTGGACCCACGTTCGGCCGGCTCGACGAGGTCTCCTCGAACGACCAGGCCTCGTTCCTGCCGGCGAGCGCCGAGGCCACCGCGGCCCAGGACTGGCAGGCAAAGTTCCGCGATTCAGACGAAGTGCCGGCGGTCATCGTCATCGAAAACGACGCCGCCATCAGCCCTGCGGAGCTTGGCGAACTGGCATCCCTGAAGGCTGGGCTGGAGGGCCTGGAGCTGGGCAGCGCGGTGATCGGCCCCATCCCGTCCGAGGACGGAAAAGCGGTCCAGTTCATTGCCCCGATCGGGTCCTCCGACCAGCTGAAGGAATCCGTCCAGGAGTTGCGGGACTTCCTGGCGGATTCCGCCCCCGCAGGCATGCAGACCTTCGTCACCGGACCCGCGGGCCTGACCGCAGATCTGGTTAGCGCCTTCGCCGGCATTGACGGCATCCTGCTGCTGGTGGCACTCGGCGCGGTCTTCCTGATCCTATTGATCGTCTACCGTTCGCTCCTGCTGCCCATCGCCGTGCTCCTCACCTCGGTTTTTGCGCTCTGTGCCGCGATCCTGCTGGTGTTCGGCATGGCAAAGCTCGGCTGGATCCAGCTGAGCGGCCAAAGCCAGGGCATCCTGTCCATCTTGGTGATCGGCGCGGCCACGGACTATGCCCTGCTGTACGTGGCGCGGTTCCGCGAGGCCCTGACCCACACGCGCAACCGGACCGAAGCCGTGCTCACAGCGTGGAAAGCTTCGTTCGAACCCATCCTGGCCTCCGGTGCCACCGTCATCATTGCCCTACTCTGCCTCCTGTTCTCCGACCTGAACTCCAACAAGGCGCTTGGTCCAGTGGCGGCCGCTGGCATCCTCTGCTCGCTGTTCGCCGCGCTGACGCTGTTGCCTGCGCTGATGGCGCTTTTGGGCCGGGCTGCGTTCTGGCCGTTCCGCCCCAAGCTGGTTCCGGCAGGCGAGCGTGAGTCCGAGGTGGTCACCGGCCTGGAAGGGCAGAAAGGCGTCTGGCGGGCCACGGGTTCGCTGGTCTCCCGCCGCCCGCGAACGGTCTGGGTCGTATCGGTCCTCCTTTTGCTGGTCGCTTCGGCCGGGGTGCTGCAGCTAAAGGCCAACGGCGTGCCGCAGACCGACGTCATCCTCACCGCGTCCAATGCGGTGGACGGCCAGAACGCGCTGGCCCGGCATTTCGACGCCGGCAGCGGCAGCCCCGCCGTCGTCATCGCGGACGAAAGCAAAGCCGATGAAGTGCTGGCAAAGGTCAAAGCGGCCGACGGCGTGGGGGACGCCTACCTCCTGGCTGAAGGCGGTGTGCCGATCGTTTCCCGCGAACCAGCAGCCCCCGGGACTCCCAGCGCGCCGGACGTCCACGACGGCAAGGTGCTGATCAACGCCACGCTCAACTACGCCGCGGATTCCATCGACGCGGAGGATATGGTCAAGGCGCTGCGCGACGAGGTAAAAACGGTCGACGCCGGCGCGCTGGTTGGCGGCGTGACCGCTACTGCGCTGGACACCAACACCACCGCCCAGCGCGACCTGGTGATCATCATCCCCATCGTGCTGGCGGTCATCCTGCTCATCCTGATGCTGCTGCTGCGATCAGTCTTGGCGCCGGTCCTGTTGGTGCTTTCGGTGGTGCTGTCCTACGGGGCGGCCATGGGCGTCTCGGCGCTGGTCTTCAACAACATCCTCGGCTTCCCGGGTGCCGACGCCACCGTCCCGTTGTTCGGGTTTGTGTTCCTGGTGGCCCTGGGCGTGGACTACAACATCTTCCTGATGAGCCGTGTGCGGGAAGAGTCGCTGAAACACGGGACCCGGCCGGGCATCCTGCGCGGACTCGGAGTGACCGGCGGAGTGATCACTTCGGCCGGCGTGGTGCTGGCTGCCACGTTCGCCGCCCTGGGCGTCATCCCCATCATGTTCCTGGTGAAGCTGGCCTTCATTGTGGCGTTCGGCGTCCTGCTGGACACCGTGCTGGTCCGCTCGCTGCTAGTCCCCGCGCTGGCGCACGACATCGGCCCGCGCATCTGGTGGCCCGGCAAGCTCGGCAGGCCGGAGCTGGATGTTGCGGTGCGGCGGGATGCTGGCGCGCTGGATGGCGCCGATCTGGAATCCGCAGAGGACGCTGGTCGCCGGTAGGACTGTTGCCCCGTCACGCAAGGCACGCTTTTGGCTGCCGGGCCAAAAGCGTGCTCAGCGTGACACTGACTCTGCCTGCCGTGCGTGACACGGACCGCCGCGTACGGCGAACCGCCCGACGCCGGCTGCGTCACCCCTGCGCGCGCCACCAGGCCGCCGTGGCTGCGGCCGCCTCCGGCAGGGGTGTCGGGCGGAGGCCAAACCCGGCTTCACTGGCGGCTGAGTCCATCACAAATGGCTGCTCGAACTGATACAGCAGTTCCGCCACTTCCCGCATGTCCTTGGAGAACACGCCCATGGCCCGCAGCGCCCAGCCCGGTATGGCCCCCACCTTTGGCGCGGCCACCCCTGCGGCCTGGGTGAACGCGGTGGCCAGCTGCCGCTGTGTGACTGCCGGACCCGTGGGCGCGTGCCACACCTTGTTCCACAGCGACGGCGTCCCCGCGGCATGGATCATCGCCGCCACCAGATCGGGAACATAAGTGAATGAATGGGGCTGATCGGTGCTCCCGATGACCCAGAGTTTCTTGCCGGCCAGCACCGTGGGGACCATGCGCTCGCCGGCATGTGAGGTTCGCACCCGAGGGCCAAAGAAATCGCCGGCCACCACACTGACGGTGTTGGTCTCGGAGGCCGCCCGCGCCTTGAGCAGCGCGGTCCGGACGCCGCGTTTCCCGCCGGTGGCAGTCCGCGGACCCGCTTCGGTCATGGTGCGCCCGGGCTCGCTGTACGAGTAAAGGCTTTCGGGGAAGACGACGACGGCGCCCGCCTCGCCCGCTGCGGCCAGCACCGTTTGCTCGGCCCGGGGCAGTTCTGCTTGCCACGCGTCCACAGCGTAGGAGGAGCCGTGGATGCAGTGGAAGACTGCGGTGGCGCCCGCGAAGGCCTCCCGCAGTTGGGCGGCATTCTGGACGTCGGCCTTGACCCGCCCCACCAGCGGATGCTCGGGGCCGCTGCCGGAACGGGTGAGGATCCTGACGGTTTTCCCCTGGTTGGCGAGCTGTTCTGCGACCGTCCAGCCCACAGGCCCCGCGCCCGTTACTACGTATACATCGCTCATGGCTTCCCCTTTAGGATTCGTTATTGAGAGCACCGCTCTCCCAGTAGCGTGCACCTCCAGCCGGCAGCTGTCAAGAGCGGTGCTCTCAATTGTTGACACTGCTCTGCTTTATGCGATGCTGGACCAATGAATGACCCTGCCGCGGACGCGGAAACCACCCTTCGGACACCGCGGGAGCGCGCCCGCGCCCAGACCATTGCTGACATCGTCAGGCTGGGCAGGGAGCACCTGGCAACGCAGGGCGCGGCCGCCTTGTCCCTCCGCGCCGTGGCAAGGGATCTTGGCGTGGTCTCCTCCGCCGTCTACCGCTACGTGGCCAACCGCGACGAGCTTCTCACGCTGCTTCTGGTGGACGCATACAGCGAGCTCGGCGACGCCGTGGATGCCGCGGTGAACGCGTTGCCGGAGCGCGACTTCGATGGCCGGTTCAAGGCGCTCGGCCGGGCTGTCAGGACATGGGCACTACGGGAGCCGGCGCGCTACGGGCTCCTTTTTGGCAGTCCGGTGCCGGGCTACCAGGCCCCCGCTGGCCAGACCACAACCCCGGGAACGCGCGTGATCTACCGCCTGATCGGCATTCTCGACGGCGCCTACCGGGCAGGTGCGCTGACCGCGACGGCGCGCACCGCCGTCGTACCTTCGGCCCTGTCCGCCGACCTGGAGGCGATCCGCCGCGAACTCGGGCTGGCCATGCCGGACGAACTCCAGGCGAACGGCGCCCTCGTGTGGACGTCGCTCTTCGGGGCCGTGAGTTTCGAGGTTTTTGGCCAATACGGCGCGGACACGTTCAGTGCCCGGGACGAACTCTTTGACCACCACCTCGCCGTGCTCGCGGGGATGGCGGGGCTCGGCGCCTGACAGGTATCGCAGTACGCCCTGGCGTCTGCGGCCACCCCTGTTTCACGCCGCCTGGGCTGAGTAGACTCCAAATGCGCCCGGATGGACGCGGAACTCAAAGGAGAGATCACGTCATGAGTGAAAACACCGCACCTGAAGAAGAACGCCGCAAAGGCAGCACCGAACCCGGCATGGAGGGCGAGGGTGGGCAGTATGAGGAAGCCGACTTCGGCGAGGCCGGCGTCGTGGGCGGCACGGGAAACCAGCCCGAGGAGGGCGAGTACGCGGAAGGTGACTACGGCGAGGCCGGCGTCGTGGGCGGCACGGGGAGCCGGCCCGAGGAGGGCGAGTACGCGGAAGGTGACTACGGCGAGGCCGGCGTCGGCGACAAGGAGAGCCAGCCCGAGGAGGGTGACTATTCGGAAGGCGACTACGGCGAGGCCGGCGTCGGCGGCTCGGGGGACCGGCCCACGGAGGGTGAGTACCCGGGAGGCGATTACGGCGACGCCGGCTCTGTTGACAGCGCGCGCGAGGTGGAAGTGGACGAGGACAAGAACTCGTAGCGGCCGTTCACGCACAGCGAACTACTGCCAGGGAAGCGGATTTCCCGCCTGAAACCCCCGGAATTCCAGGGGTTCGGCTGCGGGTGCCGCGGCCCAAAAATCCAAAGTTGAGCGTACTCCGCTCAACTTTGGATTGACATCGGTTGCGCCCCGGGTAAAGTTGAGTGCAGAACGCTCAACACGAGCGCCAGCAAGTTTCCAAGGAAAGAAGGAAGCAACACATGTCACGTGCAGTAGGTATCGACCTCGGAACCACCAACTCCGTCGTCTCCGTTCTCGAAGGTGGCGAGCCCACCGTTATTGCCAACGCCGAGGGCGGCCGCACCACGCCGTCCGTCGTTGCATTCTCCAAGTCCGGCGAAGTCCTGGTTGGCGAGATCGCCAAGCGCCAGGCCGTCAACAACATCGATCGCACCATCGCCTCCGTCAAGCGCCACATGGGCACTGACTGGGGCGTCGGTATTGACGACAAGAAGTACACCCCGCAGGAAATCTCCGCCCGTATCCTGATGAAGCTGAAGAACGACGCCGAGTCCTACCTGGGCGAAAAGGTCACCGACGCTGTTATCACCGTCCCGGCCTACTTCAACGACGCCGAGCGCCAGGCCACCAAGGAAGCCGGTGAAATCGCGGGACTCAAGGTCCTCCGCATTGTCAACGAGCCCACCGCGGCTGCACTGGCATACGGCCTGGACAAGGGCAAGGAAGACGAACTCATCCTGGTCTTCGACCTCGGCGGCGGAACGTTCGACGTCTCCCTGCTCGAGGTTGGCAAGGACGAAGACAACTTCTCCACCATCCAGGTCCGCTCCACCGCGGGCGAAAACCACCTCGGCGGCGACGACTGGGACCAGCGCGTTGTTGACTTCCTGCTGAACCAGCTCAAGGTCAAGGGCATCGACCTGTCCAAGGACAAGATCGCCCTGCAGCGCCTCCGTGAAGCTGCCGAGCAGGCCAAGAAGGAACTCTCTTCTTCCAGCAGCACCAACGTTTCGCTCCAGTACCTCTCCGTCACCCCCGACGGCCCGGTCCACCTGGACGAGCAGCTGACCCGCGCCAAGTTCCAGGACCTGACCAAGGACCTGCTCGAGCGCACCAAGAAGCCGTTCCACGACGTCATCAAGGAAGCCGGCATCAAGCTCTCCGAGATCGACCACATCGTCCTCGTTGGCGGATCCACCCGTATGCCCGCCGTCTACGACCTGGTCAAGGAACTGGCCGGTGGCAAGGAGCCGAACAAGGGCGTCAACCCGGATGAAGTTGTAGCCGTTGGCGCAGCACTCCAGGCCGGCGTTCTGAAGGGCGAGCGCAAGGACGTCCTGCTGATCGACGTCACCCCGCTGTCCCTGGGCATCGAAACCAAGGGTGGCGTGATGACGCACCTGATCGAGCGCAACACCGCCATCCCCACCAAGCGGTCCGAAACCTTCACCACCGCTGATGACAACCAGCCGTCCGTGGCCATCCAGGTCTTCCAGGGCGAGCGCGAGTTCACCCGCGACAACAAGCCGCTGGGCACGTTCGAGCTGACCGGCATCGCGCCGGCTCCGCGTGGCGTCCCGCAGGTCGAGGTCACCTTCGACATCGACGCCAACGGCATTGTCCACGTCTCCGCGAAGGACAAGGGCACCGGCAAGGAACAGTCCATGACCATCACCGGTGGCACCGCGCTCTCCAAGGAAGACATTGAGCGCATGGTCAAGGACGCCGAGGAGCACGCAGCCGAGGACAAGGCCCGCCGCGAGGCGACCGACACCCGCAACACCGCCGAGCAGCTCGCTTACTCCGTGGACAAGCTGATCGCCGACAACGCCGACAAGCTGCCCGAAGAGGTCAAGACCGAGGTCCAGGCCGACGTCGACGAGCTCAAGAAGGCCCTCGAGGGCACTGATGACGCGGCCGTGAAGACCGCGTTCGAGAAGCTCCAGGCTTCCCAGTCGAAGCTCGGCGAGGCCATCTACGCCCAGGCCGGTTCTCCGGACGGTGCCACCGGTGCCGCAGGTGCCGAAGGTGGTCCCGCTGGCGGTGCAGCTGCTGGCGACAAGGCTGCTGACGAGGACATCGTCGACGCCGAGATCGTCGACGAAGACGAAGCGAAGAAGTAGCCATGCCGCACCACGGTAACGAGGAAGAGCACAACTCATCCGCGAACCAGGAGCCGGTCATCCGGGACAACCGCAAGGTTGACCCGGTGACCGGGCGGGCCCGGCACCCGGAAGGCGAGCAGCCCGCTGAAGCGCCGCTGGGCGAGTCCCCGGTTGGCGAGCCTCCGGTTGGCGAGCCTGTGGACAGCGACGGCGATGCACTCGCCCAGGCCGAGGAAATCCTGAACGGCATCGAGGTGCCCGCCGAGGAATCGGTGGCACAGGGTGCAGGACACGCTGAAGCTGCCGAGCTGAAGAACGATCTCCTCCGCCTCCAGGCTGAATACGTCAACTACCGCAAACGCGTTGAGCGCGACCGGGCCGTGGCAGGGGAGATGGCCGTTATCGGCGTCCTGAACTCCCTGCTTCCGGTACTGGACGACGTCGATGCTGCCCGCCAGCACGGTGACCTGACCGACGGCCCGTTCGCCGCGATCGCCACCAAGCTGGAGAACGCGCTGAAGACGTACGGCCTGGTCCGCATTGATGAGACCGGAGTGGAGTTCGATCCCACGATCCACGAGGCCCTCATCCAGCAGCCGGGCGAGGACATCGAGGTTGACACCGTCAGCCAGGTCCTCCGCTCCGGCTACCGGTCAGGCGAACGCGTCCTCCGCGCAGCACAGGTGATTGTGGCCGTCCCGGCCTAGTATTACCCCATCGAGATGGCAGTTCGCGGCAGTGATTCGCAAGAACATTGCCGCGAACTGCCATCTCGGCACAGAGATTTGAAAGGAAACGCCATTGGCTAGCCAGGATTGGGTGGACAAGGACTTTTACGCGATCCTTGGTATCGCCAAGGACGCTTCCGACGCCGACATCAAGAAGGCCTACCGGAAACTTGCCCGCCAGCACCACCCGGACACCAACTCGGGGGATGTCGCGTCGGAGAAGAAGTTCAAGGACATCTCCGAGGCCTATTCAGTGCTGTCGGATCCGGACGAGCGCCAGCAGTATGACGCCATCCGGGCCATGGGAGGGGGCGCGCGCTTTGCCCCCGGCGGTGCCGGTGCCGGCAACGGCGGCTTCGAGGACATGTTCGGCGGGCTGTTCACCGGCGGCGCGGGGCGTCAGCCCGGCGGGTTCAACACCTCAGGCGGCATCCCGCCCGAGTTCGCTGACCTTTTTGGCGGCGGCGGCTTCGGCGGCCAGACCGGCTTCCAGCGCCCGCCGCAGAAGGGCGCCGACCGTACAGCGACCACCAGCATTTCCTTCTCCGGGTCCATCCGCGGCACCACCATCGGCCTGCGCGAACTCAGCGGTGACGTCATTGACGTCCGCGTTCCCGCCGGCATCAAGGACGGCCAGAAAGTGCGCGTCCGCGGCAAGGGCCAGCCAGGACCCGCCGGCAACGGCGACCTCATGGTGGCCGTGTCCGTCAAGCCCCACGAGTTTTACACGCGCGACGGCGACAACCTCCGCATCCATGTCCCGGTCACTTTCCCGGAGGCTGCTTTGGGAGCCGACATCCAGGTCCCTACCATCGACGGCGAGACCGTCAAGGTCCGCGTTCCGGCCGGCACGCCTTCGGGGCGTACGCTCCGGGTCAAAGGCCACGGCGTGAAGACCTCCAAGGTCACCGGCGATCTCCTGGTGACCATCGACGTCGCGGTTCCGAAGAACCTGAACAAGGAAGCCGAAGCAGCCGTGAAGGCCTTTGCCGAAGCCACCGCCGACGCCGATGTCCGTGAAGGCCTGGCCGCCAAGGCCCGGCTCTAAGCAACGGAGCAGACCGTGGACATCAGCCCTGACCAGCCGATCTTCGTGATCTCCGTCGCGGCTGAACTGGCGGATATGCACCCGCAGACGCTCCGGCAGTATGACCGGCTGGGCATTGTCTCGCCCAGCCGGGCGCCGGGGAAGTCGCGCCGCTACTCGCAGCGGGACATCAACATGCTGCGCGAAGTCCAGCGGCTGTCCCACGAAGGCGTGTCGCTCGAAGGCATCAAACGGATCCTTGAGCTTGAGAACCAGGTGGCCGCGCTGCAGCGCAGGGTGAGCGAGCTGACCGAGGAGCTGGGCCGCCGTCGTGATCCCCTTGATTCGCGAATCTTCGCGGCCGGCGCCGCCGGCGACGTGGTGAGCCTGGCCCGCGGGCAGCGTCCCCGTGCGCGGTCCCAGGCCGTCGTGGTCTGGAGGCCCAGGGCACTGGGAAACTAACCGCTGGGAAATTAGAGTACCCACTACTCGTGACCGGACCGCCCCCACTGGCTTGAATGGACTTCAGCTAGGTCTCACAGCGCAGGTTCGAGCCTTTGGGGGTTTTCGCGTGTTTGGTTCATCAGTCGTTATGTTCGCAGGGTCCAGTGTTGGGCTGATCCTGCTTGCCGTCGGTCAGGCCGTCGTGGTGGTGTGCATGTGCTTTGACATGGTGCGGGCGCTGTCCGTCCCGAGGTCGCACCAGCGCTACGTGGCCAGCACGGTCTTCCGGACGCTGGCCGTTCCGTCCATCATCGCCGCCGGTATGAGCGTGCTGATCGACGCGCTGGCCTGGTCCTGGATGGACGTTGGCATGTCAATGTTCGTGATGGTGGCCATCATCTTCCGTCTGCACCACGACAAGGACGAAGACAACTGGTGGAAGGGCAAAGGCAAAAAACTCGCCCGCTGGGCCCGCCGCCAGTTCAGCTCGGGAACGTCGGTAGCGCCGGCGATGGGGTAGGACTCCGGCGACCCGGGCACACGGCCTAAGGGGCCGGTTGTGGCCTGCATCACCGCCGCGTAGAATTCCACTTCAGGGCATGATTCATATATGGAACGCTGAGTTCTATTATCGAACTCGAAAGTGCCAGCCACACAACGAAGTGAGGAAAGCCCGTGCAGTTCCACCACCACGGTTATGTATCCGGTGACCCGCGGGTCCAGCCAGCATCCGGCGTCGGTCTGGACAGGCCTGCCGAGCTTCCCGACGAAGTGGACGTGCTCATCGTGGGCACCGGTCCTGCGGGCATGCTCACCGCGGCCCAGCTCTCGCGGTTCCCCGGCGTCACCACGCGCATTGTGGAGCGCCGCCCCGGACGGCTCGTCATCGGCCAGGCGGACGGTATCCAGGCCCGCAGCGTCGAGACCTTTCAGGCGTTCGGTTTCGCGGAGCGCATCATCGCCGAGGCGTACCGCATCACCGAAATGGCGTTCTGGAAGCCGGACCCCGCCGACCATTCCCGGATCGCGCGCGCCGCCCGCACGCCGGACGACCCCACGGGTATCAGCGAGTTCCCGCACCTGATCGTCAACCAGGCCCGTGTGCTTGACTACTTCGCCGAGTACATGGCCAACGCGCCAGCGCGGATGTCGCCCGACTACGGCTATGAGTTCCGCAGCCTCGATATCGGCGACGGCGACTACCCAGTCGCCGTGAGGCTCGCGCGCACTTCTGGCCCTGAGGAGGGCCAGGTGCGTGTGGTCCGCGCCAGGTACGTCGTCGGCGCGGACGGCGCACGCAGCAAGGTGCGCGAATCGATCGGCTGCACCATGGCCGGCGACCAGGCCCATCACGCGTGGGGAGTTATGGACGTCCTCGCCGTCACCGACTTCCCCGACATCCGCACAAAATGCGCCATTCAGTCCGGTGCGGGCGGCAGCATCCTGCTGATCCCGCGCGAAGGCGGGCACCTCTTCCGCATGTACGTTGACCTCGGCGAGGTCGCGCCGGAGGACCACGGGGCCGTGCGCAGCACCACCATCGAGCAGATCATCAGCCACGCGAACACCATCCTGCACCCCTACACCCTGGACGTCCGCAACGTCGCCTGGCACAGCGTGTATGAGGTCGCCCACCGCCTCACGGACAGGTTCGACGACGTCCTTCCGGACCAGCGCGGGACGCGCACACCCCGCGTGTTCATCACCGGCGATGCCTGCCACACGCACAGCGCCAAGGCCGGCCAGGGCATGAACGTCTCGCTGCAGGACGGCTTCAACCTCGGCTGGAAGCTCGGGCATGTGCTCGAGGGCCGCAGCCCGGCAAGCCTGCTCGCCACGTACTCGGCCGAGCGCCAGGTGGTGGCGAAGAACCTGATCGACTTCGACAAAGAGTGGTCCACCATGATGGCGAAGAAGCCGGAGGAGTTTGCGAACCCCTCCGAGCTTGAGGACTTCTACGTCAGCACCGCCGAGTTCCCCGCGGGCTTCATGACCCAGTACACGCCGTCCATGATTACCGCAGAACCGGTGCACCAGCACCTGGCAGCCGGCTTCCCCATCGGCAAAAGGTTCAAGTCCGCGCCCGTGGTGCGGGTGTGCGACGGCAACCCGATGCATCTCGGCCACCACGCCACGGCGGACGGCCGGTGGCGCATCTACGTCTTCGCCGACGCGGCAGCACCCGAGACGGCGTCGCCGCCCATAGAACATCCGACGCCGGGACAGACGCCGGGACAGCACGCGCCGCCGTCGTCCGTCTCCGGCTTCGCCGAGTGGATCGCGAACTCGCCGGAATCACCGCTGGCCGCTACGCCGTCGGGCGCTGACCGGGACACGTGGTTCGATGTGAAGGTCATCTACCAGCAGGACCACACAAACGTTGATATCGGTGCGGTTCCGGCGGCGTTCAAGCCGTCAGTGGGGCCGTTCCAGCTGACGGACTACGAGAAGGTCTACGCCACCGATCCCGCCGCTGACATCTTCGAGCTCCGCGGCCTGGACCGCGGCGGCGTGGTGGTGGTGGTGCGGCCGGACCAGTACGTGGCCAATGTCCTGCCCGTGGGCGCGACGGCGGAACTCGCCGCGTTTTTCGCTCCCCTCCTACTGCTCCGTGAGACGCGGGAGCTGCCCACGGAGGCCTGACTGGCGGGGCATCGGTCCGCGGCCTGATTCGCTGACCCCGGGATCAGGCAGTGACTGTCTGCGCGGTCCGGAACTCGGCAGCGGGATAGACGCCCAGGATGCGGACTTCCGTGGTGAAGAAATCCAGCTCCTCAAGGGCCAGGCGCAACGGCAGGTCCTCGGGGTGGCCTTCGACGTCCACCATGAACATCGTGGCGGCGAATTCGTCGCCCACCATGTAGCTCTCCAGCCGGGTCATGTTCACGCCGTTCGTGGCGAACCCGCCCAGCGCCTTGAACAGCGCCGACGGGACGTTCCTGACGCGGAACACAAAGCTGGTCACCGCCGGTCCGGGCAGCTCTTCGCGGGTGGGCAGTTCCTTTTCCCGCGCCAGGACCACAAAACGGGTGGTGTTGGACGGGTCGTCCTCGACTCGCGACGCCAGCACCTCAAGGCCGTAGATCTCGGCCGCGAGCGGGGGAGCGAGGGAAAGTTTGGTGGGGTCGTTCCACTCGCGGACCTCCCGGGCGGAACCGGCGGTATCCCCGGCAATGACTGGACGCAGTCCGGCCTCCCGGATCAGGCGGCGGCACTGGCCCAGGGCGTGGATGTGGCTGTGGACCTCGGTGGCCGCCTCGATGGT
Organism: Pseudarthrobacter sulfonivorans; assembly: GCF_001484605.1. NCBI lineage: Bacteria > Bacillati > Actinomycetota > Actinomycetes > Micrococcales > Micrococcaceae > Pseudarthrobacter > Pseudarthrobacter sulfonivorans. The sequence goes on from NZ_CP013747.1 coordinate 2,664,391, forward strand.
GCTGCCCGGAATGCCCAGCAGGTCAAAGTGGATGGGCAGGAAGAACTCGCCCACGATCTGCAGGTGCGACTGGGGGAGCAGGATGTGGATGTCCGCCACCCTGCCGGCGATCGAGTTCTCAATCGGAATCATCGCCAGCTCCGCCTCGCCGCTGGAGACCAGCTCGAAGGCGTCCTCGAAGCTGGCGCAGGGAACACTGTCCAGCTGGGGGAACATCTGCATGCACGCGATATTGGAGTTGGCGCCGGGCTCACCCTGGTACGCAATCTTCTGGGCCATGGTCCGTATGGTTTCACGTCAGGTGCCTGCCCACCCAACTGAGTAGCGTCAAGTGTCGTTTTGGGCGCTCAAAATGCGCTCAAAACGACTGATAGCGCTACTCAGTTGGGGAATCAGAGGCGGGATGACACCGAGCCAGAGGCATTGGTGCGACGCAGCAGTCTTGGCTTAGCCCGCGCCCAGCCGCATGGATACCTGGTACCGGTCGGAGCGGTACGTTGAGACGGCGTATTCGATGGGCGTGCCAGGGTCCTCCTGGCCGGTGAACGAACGGCGCCGGAAGAGCAGGACGGGTGCCCCCGGTTCGATGTCCAGCAGCGCGGCGGTCTCGTCAGGGGCGGCGGCGGCCTCGACGGTCTGTTCCGCATGCTGCACCGGGTGCCCCGCGGCGCCGAGGGCCCGGTAAAGGGACCCCGTCAGGTCTTCCGAGAGAAGCCCGGGGACCAGCGCGGGCGGCAGCCACGATTCGTCCACACTGACGGGCGCGCCGTTCGCGAGCCGCAGCCTGCGGACGCGAAAGGCAGCTTCCCCGGGCGCCAGCCCGAGGTGATCGGCGGCCGCCGCCGGCGGCACTGCCGTGGAGGCGTTGATGACCCGTGTGCTGGGTTCGAATCCGGCTGCCCGCATGTCCTCGTTGAACGAGGCCAGGTGCAGGGTGGACCGCACCAGCCCGTGGGAGACGAACGTGCCCTTCCCCTTGATCCGCACCAGCGCGCCGTCCTGGACCAGGTCCGAAATGGCCCGGCGCACCGTGATGCGGGAGACGCCGAACTGCTCCTCCAGCTGCCGCTCACCCAGCAGGGCGTCCCCGGGCCGCATTGTGGTGGCCACGAGATCCTGGAGTTGCCTGCGGACCCAGACGTGTTTTAGTTCCCCTGCCGTATCCATGTCTCCTATTTTCCGGGAATTTTGAACAGGTGGCCGCCTGCTTCCACGCGGCCACCCGAGGCCGGAGGTTCGATGGCGTCCGCCGCGCTGTCCAGAACCACCACGGGACTGCACATGCTCAGGTCCTTTGAACGGACCAAGGTGACGTCCACGGTGATCATGGGGTCGCCGGCACGGACTTGGTCCCCCTTCTGCGCGAGCACGGTGAAGCCCTCGCCCTTCAGACCGACGGTGTCGATGCCGACGTGGACCAACACGGCGGGCCCGGACGCGTGCTGGACGATGTAGGCGTGCGGCATGACCTTGATGACCCGGCCGTCCAGCGGTGCGACGGCGGTGAGGACGCCGGCGTCGTCGTCGGGAATTACGGCGGCGCCGCCACCTACAAGCCCCTTGGCGAACACGGGGTCCGGCACCTCGTTCAGGGGAATGAGCCGGCCCGGCAGGGGGGCAACAACGCTGATGACCTGGGTCGGCGCTTCCGTGCCCACGTCAGGCGTGCTCACGTCAGGGCTGCTCACATCAGGTCCTGGATGTCTTCGGCGAGGCTTTCGGCTTCCGGCCCCACAACCACCTGGACCACCGTGCCGGACATCATGACGCCGTGGGCGCCGGCGGCCTTGAGGGCGGCCTCGTCAACCCGGGAAGAGTCCACCACCTCGGTGCGAAGGCGTGTGATGCACCCTTCGATTTCTTCGACGTTGTCGGCGCCGCCAAGGGCGGCGAGGATGATTTCTGCTTTGGACATGTCCACTCCTGAGTTCGTTTCGCGGTGAATGACGCCGGGTCCGGAAGCTTTTTTACGGCTTGAGGTTGACAACTGAGGTCGGCGCCCTTCACAGTGATGGTTGTCACTGGTTATAACCAGTTAGCTAGACTCTACTGAATCAAGCATCCCCGCACAAGCACCACCCTCTTCGAGACGAGGAACATTATGACCACGGAAAACCCATCAGCTTCCGCCGGGGCCGGCCCGCTGGCCGCCCCGGCCCCAGACAAGGGCAAGGGCAGCGGAAAAGCGCTGCAGAACATGCAGCGCTTCGGCCGCAGCCTTATGCTCCCCATCGCCGCCCTCCCCGCGGCGGCGCTGCTTTTGCGCCTGGGCCAAGACGACCTGCTGGGCAGGTTCGAATCCTTGACCACCGTCGCCCAGGTCATCGGCGCCGCCGGCGGCGCCCTGTTCGAGAACCTGCCGCTGCTCTTCGCCGTCGGTATCTCCTTCGGTTTCGCCAAAAAGGGTGACGGTTCCACGGCCCTTGCCGCCGTCGTCGGATACCTGGTCCTTACCAACGTCTTCAAGGTCATGGCCCCGCTGGTGCTGGGAGCCGCTCCGGAGGGCGGCAAGGATCCCGTCATCAATTACGGCGTGCTGGCCGGCATTGTGATGGGCCTGACGACGGCGTTGCTTTGGCAGCGTTTCCACCGAACCACCCTGCCGGACTGGCTGGGCTTCTTCGCGGGCCGCCGCCTGGTGCCCATCCTGACGTCCTTCGCCGCGATCGTGATCGGCGTGGCCATGGCGCTGCTGTATCCGCTGTTCAATAACGGGCTGACTGCCGTGGGCAACACGGTTGCGGACAACACCGTGGTGGGCAGCGGGGTTTATGGCGTCCTCAACCGGCTGCTCATTCCGCTGGGCCTGCACCACATCCTGAACTCCATCGTGTGGTTCATCATCGGCGACTACGACGGCGCCCACGGCGACCTGAACCGGTTCTTCGCCGGGGACCCCACCGCTGGCGTCTTTATGACCGGCTTCTTCCCCATCATGATGTTCGCCCTGCCCGCCGCCGCCCTGGCCATCTGGCAGGAAGCCAAGCCGTCGCAGCGGAAGATCGTGGGCGGTGTGATGCTCTCCACCGGCCTCACCGCCTTCCTCACCGGCATCACCGAACCGCTCGAGTTCTCGTTCATGTTCGTGGCTTGGCCGCTGTACATCGTGCACGCCTTCCTGACCGGAACATCCATGATGCTGGTCAACTTCCTCGGCATCCATCACGGGTTCGGATTCTCAGCAGGAGCGATCGACTACGTCCTGAACTTCGGCATCGCACAGAATCCGCTCTGGCTGGTCCCTATCGGGCTGGTCTACGCCGCCATCTACTACGTGGTGTTCCGCTTTGTGATCCGTCGCTGGAACCTGCGCACCATGGGCCGCGAAGATGAAAACGACGAGAACGGCTCAATGGCCAAAGCCGATGCCAGCTGAGCCTTCGTCGGCCCGGGGCGGCGGGGCCGGCGGCGGAGTGGGGCTGCGGGGCCGCCTCGTCACCGGACTCCCCGGTGCTGCGGTGATCGACGACGGCACCGTGGTGATGGCCGGAGGGAACATCGTGTGGTGCGGCCCGACGTCGGACCTGGCGGAAGGTTTCGGCGCCGACCTCCGGCAAGTGCCGCTCATCCTGCCCGGACTCGTGGACGTGCACTGCCACGGTGCCGTGGGGCACACTTTCTCCGCGGATGCGGACGGCGCGCGCCTGGCTGCCGGCCACCATGCAGCGCAGGGCACGACGTCGGTACTCGCCTCGCTGGTCTCGGCGCCGTCGCAGCTACTGCTGGAACAGATCGAGGCGCTGCGGGACCTGGTGCAGGATGACACCCTGGCCGGCCTGCACCTGGAAGGGCCTTTCATCACCACAAGCATGTGCGGGGCCCAGGACCCGGCAGCCATCATCGACGGAGACCCGGCGCACCTGCAGCAGTGGCTTGAGGCGGGATGCGGGACCGTGCGGTCAATGACTCTTGCCCCCGAAACCCCGCACTTTGCCGAGCTGGTGCAGCTCTGCCGGGATCACGGCGTCGTGCCTTCCCTTGGCCACACCGCCGCTACGGCGTCCCGCACCCGGGAAGTCCTGGGCGGCGCAAACGGTGGGGTTGGGGGCCCGTGGTCGGCCACGCATCTGTTCAACCGGATGCCCCCGCTGGGCCACCGCACGCCCGGACCCATCGCGGTCCTGCTGCAGGCGGCCGAGGAGTCACCCGGGCAGATGGTGCTGGAACTGATTGCCGACGGCGTGCACCTGGACCCGGAGATCGTCCGTATGGTCTTCGGGCTGGTAGGACCCCGCTCCATTGCTCTCATCACGGATGCGATGGCAGCGGCGGGCATGTCCGACGGCCATTACACTCTCGGCAGCCTGGACGTGCTGGTCCAGGACCGCGTGGCGCGCCTGGCCGGTCCCGGGGCCGGTCCCGGGGCGATCGCCGGCGCGACGAGCCACCTGCTGGAGAACGTACGCCGCTGCGTTGAGTGGGGCGTTCCCCTGGCCGATGCCGTCGTCGCGGCATCCTCCACTCCGGCGCGGCTGATGGGCCTGGATCGGCCTGGCCCCAACCGGGTGGGAGCCATTGCCCAGGGTTTCCGGGCGGACGTGCTGGTGACCACCGAAGAACTTGAACTCGTGCAGGCCTACCGCGCCGGCACACCACAAACACAGGAAAGGAATGACCGTGCAGATAGTTCTGTGTGAGTCCGCCGATCACGTAGGAGCCCGGGCGGCCGACATCATCGAGGCCAGGGTCCGCCGGGGTCCTGCCGTGCTGGGGCTGGCCACCGGCGGCTCCCCGCGATCCACCTACCAGGAGCTCATTCGGCGGCACCGCGAAGAGCAACTCAGCTTCAGCCAGGTCACCGGCTTCACGCTGGACGAATACGCGGGCCTGCCGCCGGAACACGGCCAGTCGTACTACTCCACCATCCGGCGGGAGTTCGTCGACCAGGTGGACCTGCCCCTGGAACGGCTCTTTACCCCGCAGGGGGACGCGTCGGACCTGGTGGCCGAAGCTGACCGTTATGACGCAGCCATTGCCGGCGGTGGAGGTGTGGACATTCAGATCCTGGGCATCGGCGCCAACGGCCACATAGGCTTCAACGAGCCGACGTCGTCACTGGCTTCCCGCACGAGGGTGAAGACCCTCGCCGGGGCCACGCGGGCTGACAACGCGCGGTTCTTTTCCGACGGCGATGTTCCGCGGCTGTGCCTGACGCAGGGTCTCGGGACCATCCGCGAAGCCAAACTGGCAGTGCTGGTGGCGATGGGCGAGAACAAGGCCGCCGCTGTCCAGGCCATGGTGGAAGGGCCGGTCAGCGCCCACTGCCCCGCGTCGGTGCTCCAGCTGCACCGCCGGGCAGTTGTCATCCTGGACCCGGGAGCATCTTCCCAGCTGAGCCTGCTGGATTACTACCGGGAAGCCCAGGACTTCAACGACAGGCTGGGCCAAACACCCACGAGGCCCTGGCTTCAGCAGCCGGTCAGCCGTTGAGGTGTGTGACGCTCGTCGCATTGGATTCCGCAAAATGAAATTTTGCTACCATGACATGGAATATCTGTTGAACTAGAGGAGACGGCGTGGACGCTCGGCTTGAGGCCATCCGGAATACGGTACTGGCGCGGAACCCAGGTGAAGCTGAATTCCACCAGGCAGTGACCGAGGTCTTTGAGAGCCTTGGCCCCGTCCACGACCGGCACCCCGAGTTGCTCGAAGCCGCCATCCTGGAGCGGCTCTGCGAGCCCGAGCGCCAGATCATCTTCCGCGTCCCGTGGACCGACGATTCCGGCCGCGTGCAGATCAACCGTGGCTTCCGGGTCGAATTCAGCTCCGCCCTTGGTCCCTACAAGGGCGGCCTGCGCTTCCACCCCTCTGTCTACCTCGGCATTGTGAAGTTCCTGGGCTTCGAGCAGATCTTCAAGAACGCCCTCACCGGCATGCCCATCGGCGGCGGCAAGGGCGGCTCGGACTTCGACCCTCGCGGCCGCAGCGATGCCGAAGTGATGCGGTTCTGCCAGTCGTTCATGACCGAGCTCTACCGGCACATCGGCGAGTACACCGATGTGCCGGCCGGTGATATCGGCGTCGGCGGCCGTGAAATCGGTTACCTCTTCGGGCAGTACAAGCGCATCACCAACCGCTACGAATCCGGCGTCCTCACCGGGAAGGGCATGTCCTGGGGCGGCTCCCTGGTGCGGCCGGAAGCCACCGGCTTTGGCACCGTCATCTTCACCCAGGAGATGCTGAAAACCCGTGGGTCCTCCTTCGACGGGCAGCGCGTGGTGGTGTCGGGTTCCGGCAACGTGGCCATCAACGCCATTGCCAAGGCGCAGACGCTCGGTGCCAGCGTGGTGGCCTGCTCCGACTCCTCCGGATACATCGTGGACGAGGCGGGAATCGACGTCGCGCTCCTCCGCGAGGTCAAGGAAGTTGAACGCGGACGCCTCAAGGATTATGCAGTGCGCCGCCCCGGCGTTTCCTATGTGGAAGCCGGATCGGTGTGGGACGTCGACGCAACGGTGGCGCTGCCCTGCGCCACGCAGAACGAGCTCGACGGCGATGCTGCCGCGCGGTTGGTCCGCAACGGCCTGGTCGCGGTCGGCGAAGGCGCCAACATGCCCTCCACCCGCGTCGCTGTCTCGGTGTTCCAGGATGCCGGCGTGCTGTTCGGGCCGGGCAAGGCCGCGAACGCAGGTGGCGTGGCGACGTCGGCGCTCGAGATGCAGCAGAACGCCAGCCGCGATTCCTGGTCCTTCGAGCACACAGAACAGCGGCTCACCGAGATCATGGTGGGAATTCACCACCGCTGCGCTTCAACCGCCGACGAATACGGCGACCCCGGCAACTACGTGCTGGGCGCCAACATCGGCGGCTTCGTCAAGGTGGCTGACGCCATGCTCGCGCAGGGGCTCATCTAGCGCACACCCCACACTGACGCTCATAGCGGCCACCGACCCAGCAAGGGTCGGTGGCCGCTTGCGTTGTTCCAGCATCCGGGCACGGAGTTTATTTACATGCTTGCCGGAAGGATGGTTTACGGACACGGCGCCTACGAATACACCATGGAATCGGGCGACTCACTCCTGCTTGACGGCGAGGGCCACATGGGCCGCTGGAGATGCTCGGCCTGCCCATCAGGTTCCTGGCCGTCTCCGCCAAGTAACACTGCGCGGGAAAACCGGCGGCTGCGGTCCCGGAATTCCCTGAATCCAAAGTTCGTTTGAGTGACCTGTGAAACTCGCGTGCCCGTGACTGAAACGTTGATTTAACCAGCCAGAAACCCATCGCGGAACTGCAGCCATACTGTTGGAACCAGACGGCAATAGCTGCCCTCCGATGAACGTGGTACTGACTCCGCGTCCCTCCTCCGGAGCGGCTCTGACGGGCAATTTCCGTTCTCTCGTCGCATCACGAAAGGGGTTCCCATGGATTCGGGAAATGTCGCTTGGATTCTGGCCAGCTCAGCGCTGGTCTGCATGATGATCCCCGCCCTGGCCCTGTTTTATGGGGGCATGGTGGGGTCTCGTCGCATTCTCAACATGATGATGATGTGCTTTGGCGGCGCGAGCCTGGTGGCTGTACTCTGGGCGCTCTTCGGTTATTCCATGGCCTTCGGAAACTCCGTGGGCGGCCTCGGACTCATCGGGGACATCACGGAATTCCCGGGCATGGGACAGTTGCTTGCCGCAGACGAGGCAGCCTCCATTCCAGTGGTCCTGTTCGCCGCCTTTCAACTGTTCTTCGCCTGTGTCACTACGGCCCTGGTTGCGGGAGCGGCAGCCGGACGTATGAAGTTCGGCGCCTGGATGCTGTTTGCCGGAATCTGGGCAACCATCGTCTACTTCCCCATCGCACACTGGGTGTTCGCTTTCTCCTCTGCTGACGGCAGCGTCACGGGCGGCTGGATCGCGAGCGGCATCAAGGCAATCGACTTCGCCGGTGGAACCGCCGTGCACATGAACGCCGGCGCCGCGGCGCTTGCACTGGCACTCGTGCTCGGCAAGAGCTCCGGCTGGCCCAAGATGGAGCACACCAAGCCGCACAGCCGGCCGCTTGTGCTCGTGGGCGCGGGACTGCTCTGGGTGGGCTGGTTCGGCTTCAACGCAGGCTCCGCACTCTCGGCCGGGCAGTCCGCCTCCGTTGTATTCCTGAACACCGCGGTGGCAGCGTCGGCCGGCCTCCTCGCCTGGGCGTTGATTGAGCGCCTCCGCCACGGCGCAGCCACCAGCATGGGAGCGGCATCCGGCCTGATCTCGGCCCTGGTTGCCATTACGCCTGCTTGCGGCGCGGTCAGCCCGCTGGGTGCACTGGCCATCGGCGCCATCGCCGGTGCCGTCTGCTCCCTCGCTATCGAACTGAAGTTCCGCCTGGGCTACGACGATTCGCTCGACGTCGTGGGCGTTCACCTCGTGGGCGGCATCATCGGCACCTTGTTGATCGGCCTGTTTGCCACCGACGCTGCTCCGAACGCCGTCAACGGCCTGTTCTATGGCGGCGGCGTTGAATTGCTGGGTGTCCAGGCGCTGGCCACAGTCACGGTCCTGGCGTACTCGTTCGGCATCACGTGGATCCTGGCCAAGATCCTCGACCGCGTTGTCGGCCTGCGGATCAAGCCTGAGGACGAAATGCGCGGTATCGACATCGCCGCGCACTCGGAACTTGCCTACCTCACTGATGAAGACCCGGTGGAGCTCGGTTCGCCGCAGCGGGCCTGATAACCAGTGGGGCCTGAACTCAAATAGATATGCCCGGGCGGCGCCCATTGGCGTCGCCCGGCGCGAGCCCGGCTAAGGGCCGAACATCGGACCGGTGTCAGCAGCCGCTGGCTTATAGTTCCGCAGTTCGGCCTTTTGTCGTGCCGGCCTCGATACCCTGTTCTCGTGCCCTGGCTTCGGATGCTTCGGCGTCAGATGTTTGTGCAGACGAGGTCGCCATTGTGAACTTCCAAGACGGCCGCCCGGACGTGGCTGAGATGGGTCTTCGGGTCTGCTGCCATGGCGTCAATATCCTCGCCGTTCCAGTGCGGATGGGTGAAATACACGATGAGCGCCCGTTCCTTACCGTCTGCCGTGGCCTCCAGCGGCACCACGTCCGCGTGCCTGCCCGCGACCGGACCGCCGTCGGCCGTTTCAGGTGCCGTCAGGATGAGCCCGTCAGAATTCTCCTGCCGCGTCCAGCCGCCTGAGGCGTCCTCGGACCGGTAGATCGCCTGGCCACGCCATTCGTCCACGATCATCCAGAACTGCCCGTCGAGCTTGAAGACTTTGGGTCCTTCGTGCGGACGCCCGGCGATGGTCAGGCCTTCAAGAACCCACGACGACGGATCTGCCGGGGTCCTGCTTACCGCACTGTACGTGTTTGATCCCCGGGATTCATCCTTGTACCAGAGCCGATGCAGACCGTGTCCGCAAAGGGCCACTGCCGCGTCGATGACCCGCGGAGACTTCAGGTCGATGGAACCGAGGAACTCCCACGTAACCAGGTCCGGGCTGGTCAATTGGACGATCGAGGCGTTGCCGGTCCAGTCAGTCCGCACTCCGCCGAGGACTGTGAGGTACATGATCCATTGATCGCCGATTCGGACGACGTCGGGCGCCCAGAGTGTGGCGGGCAGTTCAGTTCCTGGCGGGACCAGTCCGTCCAACGTGCCCTGATACTGCCAGTTGAGTCCGCCATCGGACGAGCGGGCCATCCCGATTGCCGTGCCGTGCACCCACTCGACACCCGTCAGGCCGGTTTCCGTCGCCCTGCGTTGGGTGTAGAAGAGTACCCATTCGCCGGTCAGGTGGTCCGATACCAGGATGGGGTCTGTGGGGCCGTCCCAGATGGGATCCCGGTAGGGAGTCTTGAAGGCGTCAGCGCTGAGCGGCGAGACGCTGGGTGCTGCAGTTTCATGGGATATACGGGAAGCTGCGCCTTCGGTGTGCACGGGAAACTCCAGGTGGCTGCGTAGTCAGAATTCCGTACAGCATATGCGGGAAAGTGCTTTCCCGCAGCTGCTTCCCGGCTGCGTGACAGGGCTCAGCCAGTGTTAGCGCAGGGGACTGGAGGTGCCGCACCGGCCCCAGGCTGTTGTGTCAGCCAGAGGAAGTCGGGTACGGATGGGTAAGGTGGCGGGTCTGGTTCTTGGAGGCGGCGCAGCCATTTCCGCTCCGGCTCTGGGTCTGCCGGTAGATGGCTTTCGGGCAGGGCGGGGCCAGGTTCCTTATGGGGGAGTTGGTTCAGTATCTGGTTTGGCCAGATTGGTGGTTCCCAGTCGGGGTGTTCGCTGGCGTAGTGGCGGCCTGTGGGTGAAATCCAGCCGGGTGGTTCGGTGGAACTCGCCGTGGTGGGTTTCCAGCGTGTGGTGTGTTTGAGCCGGTGGTGCTTGAGGCAAGGCTGGCCGAGATTGCTGATCCCGGTGGTTCCGCCCTGGTGCCAGGCGAGGAGGTGGTCGGCTTCATTGTCCAGGGACTGGTTGTTGCAGCCGGGGAACGGGCACTTCCCATCCCGCAATCTGAGCCATTGGCGCATCGCTTTGGGGATCCGGTAGCTGTCACGGCCGATTTCCAGCGGTGCTCCGTCGCGGGGGTCGGTCAGGACGCGGTGGAACGAATCGGCGCCGTCGGCGACGAGGGCGCGGGCCAAGGACGGCGGGATGGGCCCGTACCCATCGAGCATCGCGGGTTCATCAGTCAGGCCCATCAGCGCAAACACCGGCACGGTCACGAGGACCTGGGCCTTGGGTGACGGGATCAGATCGGCATGCCCGCCCAGAAGCCAAGCCGCGGCGCTGTCGGCGCGGAGTTGGGTGAGGGTCCTGGACTCGCTGGGTCCCTGCAGGGCGCGGGCGGCGGTGGTGGCGCGGTCCCAGATCCCGGAGGCCTGATCGGCCGGGAGGTAGGCGGAGAGCCAGGCCATGCCGTCACGGTCCGGGGAGTACTCCAGCCGCCGGTCCGCTGTGCTGCGGGTGTGGCGTTTTTCGATGCTGTCCGGGTGGTGGCGTTCGCGCCAGGTCCGGGCCTTGTGACGGAACCGGGACGGGACCATCTCCCCGGCCGGGCCACCCCGCGCCGGGTTGGGTGCGTCGGGATCCAGGAAGTGCGCCTCCAACGCCCGGGCACCCTCGGGGTCCAGGTTGAGGGTTTCGTCGGCCATGATCAGGGCGTGCTGCCACGAAATGGTCCCTGCTTCCAGGGCGGCGAGGGTCAATGGCAGAGTGGTGGTCAGGCGGTGTGCTTCGCCCAGCAGCGCGTCACCCGTGCGTTCGCTGACGGTCAGGGCGCAGGCAACCTCGGCCACGATGCCCATGTCCTGGGCTGTCTGCTCCTGAGGGGAAGTGATGGGGCCCGCGACGGCCTGTGCGGCCTCGTCGTAACCGCTGGCGGCATGGACCTTCACGGCAGCGAACATGGCTTCCATCCCCACGGTCCCCGACAGGACGGTCAGGCAAAGCTCAGCCTGCCAGCGAGCCAGGTCCCCACACATCGCGGACGGACCAGGTGCTGAAGGGCAATCAGCCGGACCAGCTGCAGCCGGGCTGGCGGCCGTCCCACGAAGCACACCGGCCATCTGCAAAGCAGAGGCCGCGATGGTCTCCAGAATCTCTGCCGGTGCCGTGTTGTCCATACTTCCATCATGTCGAGGGGGTACGACATTTTAGGGTGACAGACTCCACACCCGGCATGACAGGTCAGAACGCCCCGCGCTAGTAGCGTGTTCACCTCCGCCGCACTCCTGAAGGACATAACGATCAACCGCTCCGCCGCCACCAAAGCACTGACGCTGTTCACCACGCTGCTTCTCGCCAGCGCCCTCACCGGTTGTGACGCCGCAGCCCAGGCCGCAACGCAGGCCGCAAACAAGGTGGCCGAAGCGGTCAGGGAAGCACCGCCGTCGGGCAACTCCGGCGAATCATCTGTGAGCCCAGCCGACGTGGCAACGGCACTCGCCCAGCTGGAAACCATCCCGGTGAAGGGGCGTGCCCCCAAGACCGGCTACGCCCGTGAGGAATTCGGCCCCGCCTGGGCCGACGTCGACCGAAACGGCTGCGACACCCGAAACGACATCCTCGCCAGGGACCTCGAAGGTGAGACGTTCAAGCCCGGTACACAAAACTGCGTCGTTGCCACCGGTACGCTGGCCGACAAATACACAGGCACAACCATCGACTTTGTCCGTGGCAACAACACCAGCTCCGCCGTCCAGATCGACCACCTGGTTGCCCTCAGCGACGCCTGGCAGAAGGGCGCCCAGCAGCTCAGCGCCGAACAGCGCAGGCAGTTGGCCAACGATCCCCTGAACCTCATGGCTGCCGACGGGCCCACCAACAGCGCCAAGGGCGACAAGGATGCGGCCACCTGGCTCCCGCCAAACAAGGCGTTCCGGTGCGAATACGTAGCCCGCCAGACCGCCGTGAAGGCCAACTACAGCCTGTGGGTTACCCAGGCCGAGCGGGACGCGATCGCAGGTATCCTGGCAGCCTGCAGTTAGGCTTTGACCGCGCTCAGTCCTTGAACAGGCCCGCGAGGTCCTCGGCCGTAATCGAACCGCTGGACAGGGCGTCGCCTTCCATCACATCCGCGAACAGCTGCGACTTCCGGGCTTTCAGGGCCATGACCTTTTCCTCGATCGTGTCCTTGGCCACCAGCCGGTAGACCATCACATTCCGCGCCTGCCCGATCCGGTGCGTTCGGTCCACGGCCTGCGCCTCGGACGCGGGGTTCCACCAGGGATCGAGTAGGAAAACGTAGTCGGCCTCGGTCAGGTTCAGGCCAAAGCCGCCGGCCTTCAGCGAAATCAGGAACACCGGCGCGCTGCCGTTCTTGAATTCGTTGACGACGTCGGTACGGTTCCGGGTGCCGCCGTCGAGATAGCAGAACTCGATCTTCTCCTCCACAAGCCGCTCGCGGACCTTGCCCAGGAAACCGGTGAACTGGCTGAAGATCAGCGCCCGGTGGCCCTCCGCAACCAGATCCTCCAGCTGCTCGAACAGCACGTCCAGCTTCGAAGAGCGGACCCCGGACAGCGACGGATCCACCAGCGACGCGTCCAGGCTGAGCTGACGCAGCAGGGTCAGGGACTGGAAGATGGTGAACCGGTTCTTGTTCACGTCCTCAATCAGGCCTAGGATCTTCTGCCGCTCGCGCTGCAGGTGTGTCTGGTAGACCTTCTGGTGGCGCGGGTTCAGTACCACCTCTAGGATCTGCTCCTGCTTGGGCGGCAGGTCCTGGATGACCTGGTCCTTGGTGCGGCGCATCATCAGCGGACGGACGCGACGGCGGAGCTTGTCCAGCTGCCCTTTGTCGCCGTTCTTTTCCACCGGCTTCTGGTAGTACTCGGCGAACCGTTTGGGGCTGGAGAAGAGGCCCGGCGCCACGATGGACGTCAGCGCCCAGAACTCCATGAGGTTGTTCTCCAGCGGGGTGCCGGTGATGGCCAGCTTGAACGCCGCGGGCAGCTTCCGGGCGCACTGGTAGGCCTTGGACTGGTGGTTCTTCACAAACTGGGCTTCGTCGAGCACCAGCCCGGCCCAGGTCTTGGAGGCATAGGAATCGTAGTCGATCCGGAACAGCGCGTAGGACGTGATCACGATGTCCGCGCCGGCAAGTTCAACGGCCGCGTCCTGGCTGTTTTTGGCGAACGTTTCGCTCACGATACGGACCGTGAGGCCGGGAGCGAAGCGTGCGGCTTCCGCCGCCCAGTTGCCCACGACGCTGGTGGGGGCAACCACCAAAAAGGGAGTCACGCCGTCGGGCGCTGGAACGTCGGGCGCTGGTGTTTCAGCACCCTCAGACACAGACGCAGCCTGCTCCTTCGCGGCGCACATCAGGGCGAGTGCCTGCACGGTCTTGCCCAGGCCCATGTCGTCGGCGAGGATCCCGCCGAGGCTGTGCCGGTACAGGAAGCTGAGCCAGTTGTAGCCCTCGAGCTGGTACGGCCGCAGCTCCGCATTGAGTGAGGGAGGCAGCGGCAGCCCGTTGATCCCGCCTTCGAGCAGCCCGCCCACGGCCTCACGCCAGGCGGCGGCCTGTTCATCGACAATGCCAAGCTGCGCGAGCTCGTCCCAGAGCCCGGCCTGGAAACGGCTGATCTGCAGCGGGGCATCCTTGTTGTCCTGCAGCGAGCGGGCCTCCTCGATGAGGGCGCGCAGCTGGTGCAGTTCCGGCAGGTCCAGCGAGAAGTAGGCGCCGCTGGGCAGGAGCATCTTGGTCTGGCCCGCGGCCAGCGCGGAGAATACGGCGGCGAAGGAAACCGGCTGCCCCTCCAAAGAGATCTGGATGCCAAGGTCGAACCAGTCGCGCTGTTCGGTGGCCTTGGTGGAGATGGAAACGACCGGCGCTTCCTCGGCCTCGCGGTAGTCGGCGATGTCCCCCGCAGTGTCCACTGATACGTCCGGCGCGTTCCGGAGTTCGGGCAGGACGTCTTCCGTGAATGCCAGGGTGTCCAGGCCGTTCAGTTCGGCGGACGCGGACAGGCGTGGCGTGCCCCAGCCGCCGGTGGCCGATTCGCCCAGGGCCGGAACAACGTTCCACGGCTGGCCGATGCCCTCCAGGATGCGGGCCTCGGCGGTGTCGTCGCGGTAGCCGTGGTCGCCGGGGTGCCGCCACAGCGGTTGGGCCGTGACCAGGTTTCCGGACTTGTAGTGCCATTCCCAGTGCAGCCGGACGCGGTGGTCCGCGCCGTAATTGGCAAGCAGGGAAAGGGTAGGGAGGGCCAGGGCGGGCAGTGCCACCGACTCGTCCGTCGCCGTGACCCGGGCAGCCTGCTTGAGCTTCGGATAGAAGCCGGTGAGGAAACGCGTCTCGTCCTTCGCCGGAATGTGCAGGGTGCTGCCGGCAGTCACGAAGGTCAGCAGTTCCTCGCTCAGCCCGTTTTCCAGCGGTGCCAGCGTGATCACATTGTCCGCGGAAACACCGGGCAACGCCTCCCCGCCGGTGGTCAGGAAAATGCCGTGCGCGGGGCGGCCAATGGTCCCCACCGACGCAGGATCAACGTCTTCCCCCTCAACGGTGATGGTGGGCGCGAGCTCCAGCCCGCCGTCGTCGTGCGTTGCGCCGGGAGCCGCAGCGTCCCCACTCACAGGCGAGCCGTAACGGCTCAAATTAAGCCCGACGGCGGCGGGAGACTCCGCGAGCCGCACCGGCTCGGTGCCGCGGCTGTGAACCAGGGCGAGGCCGATCTTTTTGGCGTCGGTGAGCAGGCTCCACATGTTCTTCCCGGCGAACGTGTTCAGTCCCAGCCACAGCGCGGAGGAGTTATGAACCCGGTTGGCAGCGGCGGTGTGGGCGGCCAGGAATGCCTGCATCCACTCGATGTGCGCCTCGTTGCATTCGCGGCGGAAGTTCAGGTAGCTCAGGGTGTTCCAGGAGACGTCGCCGCGGATCCACTTGCCCTTGGCGCCCATGATCACGGGCCGGGCCTTGAGCTGGCGGACGCTGCGGAGCGGGTCGCGGCGGCCTGTGTAGGAGAAGTGCGGCGCCGGTTCCTCGATCTCGAACTGGAGGGCCAGCGGGATGCCGCTGATGGACTGGGTGATGCCCGGCTGCGAGATGAGCGGGCTGAGGGCCTGCTCCCAGTCGGCCAGGTCCAGGCTGGCGGGCTGGCGGGAAAGCCGGGACACTTCAGCCGGGGCCAGGAGCTGGACGCGGATGGCCGGGTTGTCCTCGGCGGCGAACAGCAGCGCGGCCACGTGCTTGCAGTCCTTGCGGACGGGGCAGCTGCAGACACCCACGGTGCAGCTCCAGCCGCCCGATTTCCGCACCAGCTTGGCCGTGGTGGAGTACGGGACGTCGGCACCTCCCCGGACCTTGCCCAGCATCAGCCCGGTGGCGGCGTCGAACGACATCCCGGAAACCCGGCTGCCCATGGCATACGCCAACCCGGCCGCGAGGGAGCGGTCGTTAATGGCGGGGGTCTGTATTGCCAGTGCCGCACTCTCGTCCGGTTGGGATGGCATGGTGCGCGCTACTTTCAGCTGGCCACGGGGGTGCCGCGTCCGATCGGAGGTTATCTGCTTCATCTTAGTTCGCCCGGACGGAGCCTGAAACTTCGCCTGACGTTCACTTCCGCCTCAACACGGCGCCGCCCCCGCCGACGTAGCGTGAAAGTGTCCCTAGCAGCACCCGGCATTCAGCAGTGAGGAATCCCATGACCAAGAGCCAGAACCCTGTCGTCCTGACCCAGGCCAGCATCGAAGCAGGCAGCGAGGAGGTCGTAGATGCCAACGTTCACGTGGTGAACGCCATGTACGGGAAACTGCTCGACGCCGGCGAGATCGCGCCCGCCGCGCTCGGCAGCTACTACGTTGACTTTTACGTCACGCAGTCCTTGGAGGGCGGCTTCGCCCAGTACGTGTTCACTGCAGACCGCGACGAAGTGGACCCGCTCATCCGCGAGGGCCTCGCCGGGATGGGCGCAAACGCCCACCTGGAGCTCTTCAACCGGACCGTTGCGGCGTTTGATGCCCTGTCCGAGGAAGACGAAGAGCGCTACCTCGACGGCGACCTGGACACCGAGGAAGAGTCCAACGACGCCGTGCGCACCATCGAAGAGCTCGACGGCGAGTTCGAGGAGCTGTTCGAAACCGAAAACATCACCGCCCTCAACGCCGCCTGGCTCCTGTCCCAGGAGGGCCTGCTGGTCCTCGACGACGAGGAGCTTGACGCCTACATCGAGCGTCAGGTGGCGCTCATCCCCAACCTGGAGGAGCGCCAGGCCGCGGCCGACGAGGAAGCACTGGAGGACGCCCCGGACTTCGAGGTCATCATCCGCGAATTGTGCGACATCGCCGGCTATGCGCTGCAGAAGATCACCATGGGCGACCCCAACTACATGCACGACGGCGAGAAGACGCTGGCCTGGCACTTCACCACGGACCACGGCGACTTCATCATGGTCGAGGACGACGAAGAGGCGTTCATGATCAACCCGGAGACCCAGGAAATCGTCGCCGCCGTTGAGTTCGAGGAAGCGGACGACGACGAGATGATCGACGCGTAGGACCCTCACCACGGTCCCGGGCCGGGTTCGTCGGAGGTTTCCGGCGACCCGGCCCGCCGTTGTTCCTGCTGTCAGGTGTTCTGGTCCAGCGCCCTTCCGCCCTCGGTTGCCGCCGCCCACGCCAGGAGCGCATCGGCGATGGGACGCAGCTCCGGGTGGTTGATGTACTGGCCATCGATAAGCTCGTCGGCGTCGCGCAGCATAAAGTCCGGATAGCCGAACAGCTCCCAGGACACGGCGTACTGCGCGTAGCCCGTGACGCCGTGCTCGTCGCGCATCCAGTGGCGGAGCTCGGCGTCGTTCTTCAGCCCGGCGGAGCGTGCCTGCTCGGCCCAGTACCCGACGTCGTGCCCCGTCTTTCGCAGGAGCAGGGCCTTGTTGCTGTCCACCATGGTCTGCCAGGTCTTGGCCGTTTTCTGCTGTTCCGGAGTGATCGCCATGCCCCGATGCTAGTGGGGTCCATGGGCCGGCGCCGGGCCCTGGAAAAGAGAATTGGGAGGCGCCGTAACTTTCCCGGTCCGGCCAGCGATGAAGGGGGTGAAGGGTTCCTCACGGAGCCGGATCTGAATTGTTCTCTAGGTTTTGGAGTGTCATATGTCGTTGTTCACTGTTCTCGCCACCAGCAAAATCGCCGCCGGAGTACTCGCCGCGGGCACCCTGGCCGTCGGTGGAACCGGCGTCGCAGCTGCTTCCGGCGCCCTCCCGGCCGATGCACAGCAGACCGCACACGAACTGCTCGGCGCCCCGGCCCCCAAGCTGGCCGCTGACGCCACCGAGTCGGCTTCCGCAAACGCTTCCGGCGATGCAGCAGTAACCGGCGAAGCAGCCGTCTCCGACGATGAGGTCGCAGCAGAGGCCAACGCCTCCGCCGCTGCCGGCACCGCAGTGGACGCAGCTGGCGCCGCAGCCTTTGGCCTCTGCACCGCCTTCGCCAACGGTGGACTGAACGAAGCCTCCGAGGGCTTCTCCTCACTGGTCATCGCCGCCGAGGGCGAAACCAACGTTGACGCTTTCTGCACGGACGTCGTCGCACAGGGTGCCGCCTCGGCCGACGCCGACGCTGCTGGCGAGGGCTCTGCCTCCGCCAAGGCTGAGCGCCCCGAGCTGCCCGCTGTTCCTGCCGTTCCCGCCGTGCCGGCAGTTCCGGGTGTCGACGGCGAGCCTTCCGTTCCCGCCGTTCCTGCTGTTCCCGCCGTACCGGGCGACGTTGTAGACGTTCCCGCCGTTTCGGGCCACTAGGACCTGCTCAGCTAGTGTGGACTGCGGGAACCGGCTCCGGACGGACCGGATTCCCGCAGTCCACATGGCAGCCAGATAGCTGACCGACCGCAGCTGACCGACAGCAGCGGAGCACGCCGCGCCGAATACCGGGATGAGCGACTACGCTGCCCGGGATGGAGGAGCCACTGGTGCTAGACACTTTGGCCGAAGAAGACATAGATACATTTGCAGACACAGCCGGTGCTGATCCGGCTGTGCTCTTCGGCGCTGTCTATCGAACCTTGTCCGGAGCGGTCCTGGGCTACCTCAAGGCCCGTGGCGTGGATGATCCCGAGGCTGTCACCCAGGACGTGTTCCTGGCGCTTTTCCCCAAGATTGGTGAGCTGACCGGCGGCCTTCAGGGCGCCAAGTCGCTGGTATTCTCCATCGCCCACGCCCGGATGGTGGATTACTACCGGCGGGTTGAACGCAGGCCGGACTTCACTCCGTACGACCCCCTGCAGGACGGGCGCAGCACGGCGTCCGCGGAGGACCACGCCTTGGGCCACGGCGGCGGCGCGACTGCCCTGCTTGAAGGCCTCGCCGATGAACACCGCGAGGTCCTGGCACTGCGGGTGGTGGCCGATCTTTCCATCGAACAGGTGGCCGGCATTATGGGCAAGTCCCAGGGTGCCATTAAGCAGCTCCAACGCAGGGCGCTGCAAAACCTCAAGGACCAGACTCTTAGAAGAAACCAGGCAGATCATGAGTGACACCGCAGGCTCACGCAACGGTTCCCGCGACGACGCGTCTGTTGACCGGCTGCTGCTGGAGGCAGGGCTGGACGACGACGGCGGCCTCCGCCCCGCTCTGCTGGAACTCCGTGCGCTCGCAGCCGAGCAGCCAACGCCCTCCGCTGCGGTCGCCGCACTCATGATGCCTGCCGTGACACAGACTCCTGCCGTGACACAGACTGTTGTCCCGACGCCTGGACCGAGCCACGCGGCAGCGACCCGTCACCTGGCGGTGGCGGCATCCCCTCAATCAGACCCCGCCGTAGCCCCCGCCGCGGCAACCGGCCAGCTCTCGGCGGCCACCGACGAGCTTGCCGCCCGCCGTCGTGCCAAGCGCAGGATCACCCTCACCACCCTGTCCGTCGCGGTTTCGCTGGCGGCCGGCGGCGCCGTTGCCGTGGCCTCCGACCAGGGGATCCGGGATTCCCTCGGCCAGGTCAACCACGCAGTTACATCCTTCGTGTCCACCGTTGGCGGCGGGCCTGTCCCCGCGCCGGTGGAGACCCCGGCTCCGGGACCGGGCCAGCCCGCCGTCCCTGCCGTAGGACCCACCGGGACGGCTGACACTGTGCCGGTTCCGGCCGTACCGGGATCCGGTGACAGCCAGGCCACGCAGCCCGCTCCGGCCCCATCAGGTTCAGTGCCGGCAGTGCCCCTGCCGGACCTTCCCCTCCCCGAAAACGTCACACCGGGTATGCCGGGTGGGCCGCTGAACGGCGAGGGACAGCCCCCGGCTCTGCCCCTGCCGGCCACGCCTCCAGTCCCGGTGCCCGGCCTCCATCCTTAGGCGGTCCATCCGTAGGCGGTTCGTCCGTGGGCCCCAGAACTGTCATTAGCCTGAACTGTCAGTAGCCTGACGCCGCTGTCCGGATCATTTCCCCGGCCGGCGTGGCCAGGTACCAGACGTCGTTGACGCCCTGCCCCAGCACGTCGCCGGGCTTCTTGTCCTGCGCGAAGTAGTACAGCGGCAGTCCATTCAGGGTCACCTGCTTGGCCCCGTCCGGCGTCGTGATTGTCCCGAGCGTGCCGGTGACGCCTTCGGCGGCAGGCTTGGCCGCAGTGGTGAGGAGCGGTGGCCACGCGGTCAGGCACGCTCCCGTGCAGGCGCTGGTGCCGGAATCCTTCACGTCCTTGGTGAAGAAATAGACGCTCATGCCCGCGGCATCCACCACGATGTTGCCGGCGCTGGAGGATGCTGTCTTGAGGTCGACGGCGGCCGCTGCGGTGGGGGAGCCAGCGGTCGGGGCGGCGGACGTGGCGGCCGGGCTGGTGGCCGCCGGAGTGGTTGTGGTGGTTCCGGGGCTGCCGCCGCAGCCGGAAAGTGCGGCAATGAGAGCCGCTGCGGCAAGACCTGTGCACAAATGCTGTTTCATGGGATGCTCCTCGGCTGGGGCCCGGCGTAGGTCACCGGACGCTAACCCGTACGACGCACCAGGGTGAAGAATGGTTCAAAGTGAACCGTTTTCCGTCCGCCGACGTTATATCGCATGAGTGCACGGACCTTCAGCGTCGTTGTAGGCGCGCTTTTGTAACCGCAGACCGGATCAGGGACAGGAGGGCGGCATGCCGCTGGACGAGGACGTGGTGGCTGCGATCTACCGCGAACACGGCTCCGCCCTGCGCCGTTTTGTCCTCAGCGCGTCCCGCGACCCACAGCTGGCAGAGGACGTGGTCCAGGAGACTGTGCTGCGCGTCTGGCAGCAGGCCCCGGACATCACCGGAAGCCTCCGCAGCTACCTGTTCCGTACAGCGCGGAACATCATGATCGACAACTACCGCAAAGCCCAAAGGCGCCCGGCCGAAGTGATGGAACGCGAACTCGCCGATCCCGCCGAGGCCGTGGAACGCGTGGATGAACTCCTGAACCGTGTGCTGATGGAAGAGGCGCTGCTGCGGCTCAGTACCGAACACCGCGATGTCCTCGTCGCCCTCCACTACCGCCGTTTCACCGTCAACGAGGCCGCCGTGCAGCTGAACATCCCCAGCGGAACCGTGAAGTCCCGGGCCTATTACGCCGTCAGGGCGCTGCGGACCATCCTCGACGAGATGGGGGTGGAACGGTGAACGCCTCTGAGCTGCACCAGCTGCTGGGCGCCTACGTGCTCGGCGGGCTTGACCCCGCGGATTCGCAACGTTTCGAAGCCCACCTCGCGGACTGCGCGGACTGCCGCACCGAACTCGCCGAGCTTGAAAGCCTGCCGGCCCTGCTGGATGCGCTTCCCGTCCCGGACGCGGTGGCGCTCACCGGGAGCGCCCGCCCCGGGGTGGCCCCTGAGCCAGCCAGCTCCGTGCCCCGCAGGGTCCTCGATGAACTGGCGGCCCGGCGTCGTAAATTACGACGGCGGTGGGCGGCCGTGGTGGGCGCCGTCGCCGCGGCGTGCCTCGCCCTGGGGGTGGCCGCGGCCCCGCTGCTCAGCCGGCCGCCGGCGCCGGACGCCAGCTACTCGGTCCAGTCCGGCAATGGCCTGCAGTTCAGCATCGACCTTGCCCGGAAAACATGGGGCACCGAGCTGGCCGTGAACGGCAGCAAACTGCCGCTGGACGGAACCCTCTCGCTCTGGATCCGGGACCGCGACGGCGGCGAGGACCGGGCATGTGCCTGGACCGCGACGCCGAGCGGGAGGGTGAAGGTCATGGGCGCCACGCCACTTCAGCTGGCCAGCATCGCCAGCCTGGAACTGCGGGACGAAACCCAGCACGCCGTGGCTGTGATTACGGTGCCGTGAGGGCGCGGAACTCGGCCACCAGGGCCGGATCCTCGCAGGCGCGGGCAAACGCTTCGATCCTCATATTGATCTCACGGCCCAGGAGCCAGGCGCCCATCCGCTCCGCTACCGGCCGCAACCAGTCCGGGCGGCACGAAAAGGTGTACTTCCAGACGGCGCGCGTGCCGCCGTCGTCCGCGGTGAAACGCCAGCCGCCGCCGAAATTCCCGAAGAACCACGGTCCGGACACCATGGTCATACCCACGTTCCTGGGTGGGGCATAGGAAACGTACTCGCTCACCATCACCAGGCCCAGGCGGGACACGGTCCGAGTCCGGACGCCCTTTCCGGCGGACGTTGCGCCGTCCAGGAAACCTTGGGCAGAGATGAACGGGTCCCACTGGAGCCGGAACGCACCAGTTGTCTGGGAGAGGGCAAAGACTGTCTCCGGATCGAGGCGGATGAGTCGTTCGGCGCGTACCTGGGGCATGGACCCACCCTAACCGGAGGCCGGGTGTTCCGGGTTGGGTCGGGTATTCCGGGTAGGGCCCCGGAGATGGCGCCCAACCCTACATTTTGGCCAGGCGAGCCCGGACCACCATATAGAGTCCGTAGCAGATGAGGCCGGCGCCCACGGCGGCCAGCAAGTAAACGCCGAAGGGCTGTTCGCGCAGGGCCCTGAGTCCACCGTCCAGGCCCGTGGATTCACCCGGATGGGCCTGCAGGGTGGCGATGGTGATGAGCATCCCGGTCAGCAGCAGGACTATGCCTTTGGCGACGTAGCCGGTCACGCCCAAGGCGGAGACGGCCGTCCGGGCAGGGCGGGAAACGGGCATCGTGAGGTGTTTCTCGAAGGTCTTCTTGATGCCGCGGATGCCGTAGATGATCCCGGTGATGGCCATGCCCAGACCCACGAGGACCAGCAGCGCTACGCCGCCGGGGGCCTTCATGACGGCGACGGTGAGGTCGCTCGCCGATTGCTGGTTGTCGCCCCCGGACCCTGTGCCCATGGCGAAGCTAGCCAGGGTCACGGCGAGCCCGGCAAACACCACGGCCTGCGCTGCCGCTTTGGCCTTCTTACCGACTTTGTCCTTGGTGGGCAGTCGGTTGTAGTCGAAGACGGCGTCGCTGGCCTGCCAGACGGCAAGGGCCGCGCAGGCGGCAAAGCTTGCCCACAGGAGGAACGGCCCGGCGGGCTGGCTGGCCAGTTCGGAAACAGCGCCGCTGAAGTCAGCATTCCCCGAACCACCCATGGCGAGGCGGATTGCGATGGCGCCCACCAGAAAGTGCAGTAGGCCGCTTACCGCGAAACCCACCCTCGCCAGCAACTCCAGTGCGCGTGAGTTGGTGACGTCCTCCGCCGTGCCTGCGGCGTCTTTGAGTTCTCTTTTGATGGCGCTTCCTTCGGGCCAGCGCCGCGGGGGCGCAGATTTGCGTGCCCCCCGCACAACCCCATCGTGCCACGCGAGGCCGGCCGCGAACAGTACCAACTTTTGCGCACCGCGGACCGACAGCAACTGCGTGTGCGTTGGTGTGCCCGGCGATGGGGAGTGTTCCCCATCGCGGGAGAATTGCCACCATGCGACGATATGTCCAGCGATAGAACTAACTCCTAATACTCTCCGGGGGAGACACCATGACTTTTTACGGCGCGGACGTCAGCCAGCTGCGGGAGCTGGCGAAGGCCGTTGACAAGGCGGCCGCGCTGCTCAGCAGCCGGGCCAGCTCCCTGCAGGGCCAGATTCAGTCCGCGCCATGGAAGGGTGCCGACGGCGAGCTGTTCCGGCAGGACTGGTCCGGCAACCACCGCCCCAGCCTGGAGCGGGTGGCCTCCAGCCTCCGCCACAACTCCAAGCTGCTCCTGCAGCACGCAAACGAACAGGAACAGTCCTCTGCCGCGACCGGCGGCGGCAGCAGTGGCGGTGGCGGGACCAGCGTCCTGGACAAAATCAAGGACTTGGGCAGCCGCGCCCAGAACTGGCTGGAGGAACAGGTAGCGAAGGCGGCAGCGGCTGAGGCCCATCGCCAGGATCTGAAGCAGGGCATGGATGACATGCTCAAGGCCAGCCCGGAAGAGCAAGCCAAGTGGTGGGCCAGCCTGTCCGAGGCGGACCGGAAATACCTGATCGAAGGCGAAGACGAGAACGGCCCGTTCGCCGAGGACCTCATGCGGATGGATGGCGGGATTCCCCTGTCCGCCCAGGATCAGGCGAGCGCCCACCTCCGGGAACTCGCCAAGACAGAAACCCCCGTATACACGGAGTCTGGCAAGGCCTCCCTTGATGCCCGGGTGGCCTGGTTCCACGCCGGCGCGGAGGTGGGCACCGTCGTCGTAGAGAATGCAGACGGTTCGGCCACCATGAAGGTCTACGGGAACGTGGGCGTAGGGGTGAACGACACCACCGGCACGGCCGGGGTCACGCTGAACGGAGAGGCCTCGCGCGAGTACAAATTCGGCAGCCTGGAGGAGGCCATGGCCGCCCGCAACCAGATTTATACGGATCTCCCGCCGGACAGCGTCGGTGAGATCAAGGACGTGGCAGGCAACCCGCCTGGCTACGTCCTGGAAACCATCAACGATGCTGCGGACGACAACGGCTCCACCGGCCACGACGACAAAGCCAAGGGAACACTCTCCCTCGAAGCCAAAGGTGAATCCGGCCCCGCTTCGGGCTCGGCGAAGCTGGATCTTGCCTACGAGCGGAACCTGACGGACGGCACGGCCACCGCCAGCGCCGAGGTGTCGGCCCAGGGCAAGCTGGACCTTGACGGCAAGGTGTTCGAGGCCTCGGGCAAGGGCGGCCTGGAAGTGAACCTGGATAAGAACGGCAACATGGAATCGGTCGCCGTATCCATGGAGGGCACGGTTGCCGCGGGCGCCAGCACGGGTGCCGACCTCCAGGGCGCAAAGGCTGAGTCCAGCGTGACAGTGGGCACTCAGGGCACCGTGAAGATCAATGTTGAGTACTCACCGGAGAACGCGCCTGTGATCGATAGCTACATGCGCAATATGGCGTTGGGAGACACGGTTGCGGCCGGCCACGACGCCGCCAAGCTCTATGCGGCAGGTTCCGCCACGGTCCAGGTGAACAGTATGGTGACAGCATCCAACGAGTTCGGCGTTGACCTCAAGGCCGGCGAGGTGGAGGTCAAAACCGAGAACAAGGCAACCACCAACGTGTCCACGTACTATAAGGTCCCGAACGACACCAAGCTCGAGAAGCTCTGACGTCCCGTGCCGGATCCGCACGTGCCAGCCAACCCAGCCAAGACTTACCGCTAAGGAGCAACCATGTCAGTTCATATCGAGTCCCCGCTGGGATTCACGGCGGACTTCCCCGAGCACACCCAGGTTCTGGAGGACTCCGCCGCCGGGCCAAACACCGAGCAGTATGGCCTGCTGGGCGGTGTCCTGGTGACGGTCATCAAGGACGACACCTCCGTGACCGGCGCCGCGCAGGCTAACGGCTGGGCACACCTGATGTCAGGCTTCTACCTTGAAGACCGGGCCGGGACCATCCTCACCGAAGGCGAACTGAACGTACCCGGTAAGTCCTCGTACGCCGTCGTGGTTGGATACACGGATCCGGCAGGCGAGGCGAGGGTCGCGGCCACTGTGGGTGTTTGGGAGAACAACCGTTTCATCGGTGTTGTGGTGATCTGGCCGTACGTGAACCCGGAGATCGAGCCGCGGCTGGGGATGCTCAAGGAGATCGTCGCCTCCATCAGCGTGAACTGACCCCTACTTACATTTCAAGGCTCAGCGGCGGCGGTAGCAGAGGTCGAAGATCAGCCGGCCGGCCTCGTGGGCCTTCGCCTCGAAACTCGTGCGGATCCGGCCTTCAAAGCGCGGCGCCCAGCCGCCCGTTTCGTCCACGCCCTCGTTGGGGCCCGTATGCGCGGTACTCACCGGCGCCCGGCCTTCGCGGACGGGCGCGCCGCCCACCAGGGTTTCGACGCCGGATTGCCACACCTGGGTGAGCGGACTTTCCGGGCCGTGGCGCTCGCCGGTGTGGAGGTTTTCGAAGTCTGGGGAGTCCGCGAGGACGTCGCGGACGTGGACAGCGTAGTTGGACCAGTCCGTGGCGACCCGCCACAGTCCGCCCTTGGTGAGTGCACGTGCCGCCAGTTCGGCGAATTCCGGCTGGATGAGGCGGCGTTTGTGGTGCCGTGACTTGTGCCAGGGATCGGGGAAGAACACCCACAGCTCGCTGACGGATCCTGCCGGCAGCATGGTGGCGAGGACCTCGGGCGCGTTGGCTTCCACCACCCGGACGTTGTTCAGCCCGCGGCTGTTGATCTTGATGATGGTGTTGGCCAGCCCCGGGGTATAGACCTCGACCGCCAGGAAGTCCGTGTCCGGGTTCTCCTCGGCCGCGTGGCAGATGGCATCGCCCAGCCCCGAACCGATTTCCACAATCAGCGGTGCCTTGCGGCCGAACTCGGCCTCGGCGTCGAAGGTGTAGTCCGGGTGGACCGACGTGTTCGCGATGTGCCGGGGCACGTCCAGGGCCCACCGGTCCGAGTGCTCTTCCCACGCCGTCTGACGGCGCCCCTGGAGGCGGGTTCCGCGGCGCACAAAGCTCACCGGCCTGCCGCCGTAAGTGCCGAAAGACGCCTGGGTTCCGGGCGTCACCGGGCGCGGGACATGCGGAGGCTGGGAAGATTCTGGGGATTCGCTCATCCCTTCCAGAATACCCGGGGCCCACGCCCACGGCTTGGGTACTCACCTGAGCCTCGAACGGGACGCGATGGAACGCGAAAATGGTCGCCCTGCGAGGTCGGAAAGGAAATGAAATCTCAGAAGAGGATCATAAAGTCCCCGTCCCTGAGCACGAGCACCAGGCCCACGGCAACTTCGGCCGCCGATATCCACAACGCAGCCACACCAGCCCGCCAACCGTTTGACCGACGCACAAATACGCGGAGCGAAACAATGCCGAGCGTCACTGCGAGCAGGCCAAACAGCGCCGGATAGCTCCACAGCACTAACGGTGCGACCCAGTCCAGCCGGCCAGGCCTTTCCGAAGGCCTCGTAAAGAAGGCCGCCAATAGGCTGAAGGGCACCGTCAGAAACATGCTCGCCGGGGCGATGAGGCTGAAAGCGAGGCTGGCTGTGCCCTCGCCACTGCCATGCGCCTTCGGCGAGGCCGGGGCGGACGCAATGGACGGATCGTGCAATGGTGCGAGGCTCATGGCTTCTCCCGGATGTTATGGCTGGGTACCGCATGCTGATCCCACGGTAGGGTCGCTCCAGGCGGGCAACCAGCCCTTTTCTGGTCTATGTGGATAACTCCGCGTGGCAACGAAGCCTGACAGAATGGGTCCCGTGACCCGTGCTGACAACGTTGACGTGCCTGGACTGCTGATCGACGCCGAAATCGACGACATCCCCCCAGCCGCCCCGACGCGCCTTCCGGGCCAGTCGGGCGGCGGTCCGGAGAGCCCGCAAGGCAGCCGACGCGCTCTCGTGTACCTGGGCCTCTGTCTGGTGCTCATCGGGCTGAACCTCCGCACGGTTTTCTCCAGTTTCGCTGCGGTTCTTCCGGAGATCACGTCCGACGCCGGCCTGCCGGGCTGGGCCGTCGTGGTGCTCACCACCGTGCCCGTGACGCTCCTGGGCGTCTTCGCACCGCTGGCCCCTGTCCTGGCCCGCCGGTTCGGCGCCGAACGCGTCCTGCTCGGTGCCATGGCAGTACTTACGGCAGGGCTGCTGCTGCGGCCCGCGGACATCGGAGGCCTCCTGCCCGGTGCCGGCCACCTCCCTACCTTGCTGGCGGGAACTGCTGCCTGCGGTGCCGCCATCGCCCTGTGCAACGTGTTGCTGCCAGGGCTGGTGAAGCGCGATTTCCCGCACCGGCTGGGTCTCATGGGCGGCCTGTACACCACGGCCATCTGCGCGTCGGCCGCTCTCGGCGCCGGCTTTACCTACCCGGTCTTCACGGCGACGGGGGAGTGGACCTCGGCACTGTGGTTCTGGGCCGTTCCTGCCGCCGTCGTACTTTTGCTGTTCCTTCCGGTGGCATTGCGCCAGCACCCCGTCCGGCACCAGGCCGCCAACCTCGGCGTCAACGTGTGGCGTTCGGCGGTGGCGTGGCAGGTGACCATCTTTATGGTGCTGCAGGCCATGATGTCCTTCAGCGTTTTTGCCTGGCTGGCGCCGATCCTGCGCGAACGCGGCGTGGACGGCGCCACGGCCGGCCTAATGGTCTCCGTTTCGATCGTGCTCCAGATGACGGGTTCGCTGTTTGCCCCTGCACTGGCGGCGAGGTTCCGTGACCAGCGGGCCATCGCTGTGGTGGTGGCGCTGATGACAGGCGGCGGGTTTGCGCTGAGCATCTTCGGACCCCTGGAACTCATCTGGGTGTGGACCTCGCTGCTGGGATTGGGGCAGGGAAGCCTCACCGCGGTGGCCCTGACCATGATTATGCTGCGGACCCGCGACGGGCACACGGCCGCGCACCTGTCCGGGATGATGCAGGGCGTGGGCTACGGGCTGGGTTCCACCGGCACGCTGATGGTGGGCCAGCTGCACCAGGCCACGGGATCCTTCACGGCCGCCGGGGTGCTGTTCCTGGTGGTCGGTTCGCTGGCCGCGGTGTTCGGTTACCGCGCGGGCCGGAACCGCTACATCGGCGACTCCAGCCGATCGGGCCAATAGCGTGCAGGAAGCCGCCCTGCCGGCCACGCATTCCGCCGCCACGGCCGGGATCCTGCAGCGACCGTACCTGTGGGTGACCATCGGCGCGTGCGCCCTGGTCTTCCTCGCGGCGTTCGAATCGCTCGCGGTGACTACCATCATGCCCGTCGTCAGCCGCGAGCTCGACGGCGCCAGCCTGTATGCTCTGGCCTTCGCCGGTCCGCTGGCCACGGGCGTGATCGGCATGGTGGCGGCCGGAAACTGGTCGGACCGCCGCGGGCCAACCGTCCCGTTGTACGCCTCCGTGGCGTTGTTCGTGCTGGGCCTGATCATCGCGGGCACGGCCGTGTCCATGCCCATGCTGGTTGCCGGCCGCCTGGTGCAGGGGCTTGGCGGCGGTGCGCTGACGGTTGCGCTCTACGTGGTAGTGGCCCGCGTCTACCCGGCCGTCCTGCACCCGGGGATCTTTGCCGCCTTCTCCGCGGCGTGGGTGATCCCGTCCCTGGTGGGCCCGTTCGCGGCCGGCATCGTGGCGGAGGTCCTGAGCTGGCACTGGGTGTTCCTGGGTGTGGTGGGCCTGGTGGTTCCCGCCCTGGTGATGATTGTTCCGGTGCTCCGCGGCATCGACCGGCCTTCTGAGCAGGCCGCGGTCCCGCCCTGGGCGCTGGGCCGGCTGGCCTGGGCGGCGCTCGCCGCGCTCGCTGTGCTGGGGCTGAACCTCTCCGCCGGAGTCACTATCGCGGGCATTCCCGCAGCCCCGGCACTCCTGGCCGCGGCCGCCGTCGTGATTGCCCTCGTAGCCGTGCGGCCGCTGGTACCGCGCGGAACGCTGCTCGCCCGCCGCGGCCTGCCCAGCGTGATCCTGACCCGCGGCCTGGCGTCTGCCGCATTCTTCGGCGCCGAGGTCTATCTGCCGTACCTGCTGATCGAGGAGTACCAGTTCCCGCCGACGTTCGCCGGCCTGGCACTCACCGGAGGCGCGTTGTCGTGGGCAGCCGCGGCCGCCATTCAGGGCCGCCTCGGCACCCGGCTGAAGCACCGGGCGGCGGTGCGCATCGGCTCAGCGCTGGTGCTGGGAGCCATTCTCCTCACGTTGGCGACGTCGGCGCTCCACTGGCCTGCCGCCGTCGCGATTGCCGGCTGGCTCTTCGCCGGCGGCGGCATGGGGCTGCTGTATCCGCGGCTCAGCGTGATGACGCTCGCCATGTCCACCAAGGAAAACGAAGGCTTCAACAGCTCGGCGATGTCCATCTCGGACTCGCTGGGCGGGGCGCTGGCGCTCGCCGCGACGGGCATCGTGTTCGCGGCATTTACGACGACGGCGGAATCGTTCGCGGGGGTCTTCGCACTGACGGCGGTGGTGGCCGTCGCCGCGGTTGCGGTGGCGCCGCGGGTTTCGCGCTAACTCAAGCCAGCCGGGTGGCCCTGAGTATGGTGTCGCCGAGGACGGCTTCCTGGCCGTCCGGCCCGTTAGTGACCCGCTCCCGCGTGGTGTTGACCTCCAGCTGCCAGTCCGGGGAATCCAGGCCGAGCTCCTCGACGAGCTGCATCGGGGTGTAGAACATCTCCGGTTTGGTGTGGTTGCCCCACGGCGGCAGGCGGTCCGGATGGTGCCCCACAATCAGCAGCGTGCCGCCCGGCTTGACCGCCGCAGCCGCAGTCCGAAGCGGGCCCTGCCATACCAGCTGTGGACCGTGCAGGAACTGGGAGGACACCAGATCGTAGGTCCCCTCTGGCTGCCATTGGTCTAGGTCACACTGTTCCCAGTGGATGCGGCTGGGAATTTCGCCCGCTCCCTCGGCGTGCACGCTTTCGCGGTCCAGGGCCGCCCTTTCGTGCGTGGCTGCCCGTTCCAGAGCGACGGCGGAAACGTCGACGGCGGTGACGGTCCAGCCCTGCTGGGCGAGCCAGATGGCGTCGGCACCTTCGCCGCAGCCCAGGTCCAGTGCCCTGCCCGGCCTCAGTCCGGCGCCTTCGCGGACCAGTTGCGGGTTGGGTTTGCCGCTCCAGATCTGCGCCTTGCTGCCGTATTTTTCGTCCCAGGCTTCGGCCGCACCTTGGCGTGGTTCATCACTGAGGCGGGTGCCGCCGTCGTCCGTTGGGTGGTGGTGGTCTTCGCCCTGTTGAGTCATGCCTCAAGCCTGCGCCTGCCGGGCACCCAAAGGCAACGGACGTTGCAGGAAACCGGTGCCCCGGCGCGGGGATGGTACGCTTAGGGGACTTGATGTGCAGTGATGCCCGCTCGTCCCTTTATTTGGGAAGCGGGTTTTTTCATGTGAGAGGCACATCCTGCGTCGATGAACGCGTTCCATTTGGTCCCAGCCGCCGCCCAGAATTGGGCAGCAGCACGGTTGATCACCTGACTTTTCTTCGGCGAAACCCTTGAGCCAACCGGCATCGGGGGCCGATATCCGCACGGATACCGCCTGAAAGACCATGAAATATATATGACTACTTTTGCTGCCCTCGGCACGCCCAAAGCACTCGCCGACACCCTCACCGCACAGGGAATTGTTGAGCCGTTCCCCATCCAGGTCAAGACCCTCCCGGACACCCTGGCCGGACGCGACGTCCTGGGCCGCGGCCGCACCGGCTCCGGCAAGACCATCGCTTTCGCCATCCCGCTTGTAGCACGACTCGCTGAGCGGGAAGCCAAGCACTTCCGCAAGCCCGGCCGCCCCATGGGCCTGGTCCTCGCACCGACCCGCGAGCTGGCCACCCAGATCAACGCCACCATCGAGCCGATGGCCAAGGCCATGGGCCTGACCACCACCGTGATCTACGGCGGCATCTCCCAGGCCCGCCAGGAAAAGGCACTGCGCGCCGGCGTCGACATTGTCATCGCCTGCCCGGGCCGCCTGGAGGACCTGATCCGCCAGCGCATCCTGACCCTCGAA
The DNA here is from genome assembly GCF_001484605.1 of Pseudarthrobacter sulfonivorans. Taxonomy (NCBI): domain Bacteria; kingdom Bacillati; phylum Actinomycetota; class Actinomycetes; order Micrococcales; family Micrococcaceae; genus Pseudarthrobacter; species Pseudarthrobacter sulfonivorans. The sequence goes on from NZ_CP013747.1 coordinate 2,695,544, forward strand.
GGCGTCGAGATCACCGTCCTGGACGAAGCCGACCACATGGCGGACCTCGGCTTCCTCCCGGTGGTCAAGAAGCTCATGGACATGACCCCCAGCCAGGGCCAGCGCCTGCTGTTCTCCGCCACCCTGGACAACGGCGTGGACAAGATCGTCCAGCGCTACCTGTCCAACCCGCTGACCCACGCCGTGGACGAATCACAGGCCGCCGTGACCACCATGGAACACCACGTCCTGGTGGTCAACGACCAGACCGTCAAGAAGCAGCTGATCGTTGAGCTCGCCTCGGGCGCCGGCCGCCGCGTCCTCTTTATGCGGACCAAGCACCACGCCCGCAAGCTGGCCAAGACCCTGACCGACGCCGGGATCCCCGCCGTCGATCTGCACGGCAACCTCTCGCAGAACGCCCGTGACCGCAACCTGGCCGAGTTTTCCTCCGGTGACGTCCGCGTCCTGGTGGCCACCGACGTCGCAGCCCGCGGCGTCCACGTGGACGACGTCGAACTGGTGATCCACGTGGATCCGCCCACAGAGCACAAGGCATACCTCCACCGCTCAGGCCGTACGGCCCGCGCAGGTTCGGACGGCACCGTTGTCACGCTGACCCTCCCGGAGCAGCAGTCCGACGTCAAGAAGCTGATGAAGGCTGCCGGCGTCGAGGTTAACTTCGAGCGCGTCACCGCCAACTCCCCGCTGGTTGCTGAGCTCGTGGGCGAAATGGCCGACAAGATCGATCCGCGCACGCGCGCCGCTCTTCTCGCCAAGAAGTCCGCACAGCAGGGTGGCGGCACCTCCACGGGTGCCAACGCCGAGCGCAAGCGCGCCCGCCGCAGCCAGGAAGGCCCCACCGCCGGTGGCCGTGGCGGCCGTGGTGGACGTGGACGGGTCTCCGCTGAGCCAACCCGCACCGATCTTCCGCGCGCCGAGCGCCGCGCTGTTGCCTACGAAGGCCGCACCGAGGCACGGGCAGCATTTGACCGTGTAGCTGAGCAGAACGAGGACCGCGCCATTGCAGCAGCTGCTGCTCGCCGCAATTCCCGCGGCCACGGCGCCACCGGCTCCACGCACCGCAACGACGTCCCCGCAGCAGGTGGCCGTGCAGCGGCCGGCCGCGGTTCAGACGGCCGTTCTGATTCACGCGTTACCCGCAGCGATGCCCCCCGTGGCGGCACGGGCCGCCCGGCTACCACCGGCGGACAGCGCGGCGGACGTCCGGCAACGGGCCAGCGCGCAGCCGGGGCCCGCACCGCAGGCGCCGGTGCAGGTGCCCGCACGGGTGGATCCGGCCAGCGCGCCGGAGCCTCCACAGGTAACTCGGGCAACGGCGGCAACGGCGGCAATGCCGGCAACAAGGCTGTTTGGTCCTCCAACACCGGCGGCACGTCCGGTGGCTCGTACGCCGGTAACGGTGGCGGCAACGGTGGCACCAGTGGCCGTCCGGCACGCAGCGGTCCCCGCCGCGCGTCGGCTCCGGCCTCGAACGAACGCCGCAGCCGCTAAGATTCGTGTTTTCGCTACGTAAAGTAGCTGGCGATACGCAGAATGCCGGCCGCGACGGATATATCCGTAGCGACCGGCATTTCGCGTAGCGCAAATCACGAAGCGCAGCGCCAGCCTGAAAGCGTAGCGAAAGTTACCAGCCGCGGGCGCGCCACTCCTCAAGGTGCGGGCGTTCCGCGCCGAGGGTGGTGGGGCTGCCGTGGCCCGGGTGCACCAACGTGTCATCCGGGTAGGCCTCGAACAACCGCGCGGTGACATCGTCCAGCAGTGACGTGAACCGCTCAGGATCATTCTGGGTGTTGCCCACGCCGCCCGGGAACAATGAATCCCCGCTGAAAATGTGGGCAGGCCCTTCCGGGTCCTGGTACACAAACGCGATCGATCCCGGGGTATGGCCGCGCAGGTGCACGGCGGTGAGCTCGAAGCCGTCCACAGCGCAGGTGTCCCCGTGCTCCAGGATCCGGTCCACGGGCACTGGCAGCGCCTCGGCGTCGTCCTTTCCGGCAACGGTTGGGGCGCCCGTGGCTGCCACCAACGCCGGCAGTGCCCGGACGTGGTCCCAATGCTGGTGCGTTGTTGCAATCTGCGCCAGTTTGGTTGTGGCCGCGGTATCCGCAGCGGCGTCCTGCAGCATCGCCTGGATGGCCGGAAGGTCGTCCGCGGCATCAATCAGCAGCTGTGCGCCGCTGGCTTTCGCGGTCAGCAGGTACACGTTGTTGTTCATCTCGCTGACGGAGATGCTGCGGATGGTGATGTCGCGGAGGTCGTGAATGAGCGTGTCCATGGGCTTCAGTTTATTCACGCCCCTGTGACACCCAGTTGGGGTCCGCCGAGCGGGAGCCGACGACGGCGTCCGCAGCCTGGTCCAGCGCCTCCAGTTGTGCCGGGGTCAGGTCCAGGGACAGTGCGCCCAGGTTTTCGTCGATCCGGTGCGTCTTGCGGGTGCCGGGGATGGGGACCACGGCCAGTCCCCGCCGTTTGCCCTGCTCCAGCAGCCACGCGAGTGCAACCTGGGCGGGCGTTGCGGACAGCTCGGCCGCGACCGACCGCACGGCGGCCACGACTCCCTGGTTCGCGTCAAAGGCGTCCGCGGCGAACCGCGGGATCCGGCGTCGGAAGTCGTTGGCTCCCAGGCTGGAAGCGTCCACCGTGCCGGTGAGGAATCCCCGGCCCAGTGGCGAATACGGCACAAAGCCCACGCCCAGGCTGGCCGCGGCCGGAACTACGTTGCGTTCGACGTCGCGGCTCCAGATGGACCATTCGCTTTGGACCGCGGCGATGGGGTGCACGGAGTGGGCTTCGGCCAGCTCCTGCGCGGTCACCTCTGACAGGCCGAGGTGTTTGACCTTGCCCTGCTGCACCAGCCCCGCCATGGCCTCCACGGTTTCCACAATCGGAACGCGGAGGTCACGGCGGTGCATGTAGTAGAGGTCGATCACGTCCGTGCCAAGCCGCTTTAGGCTGGCGTCGACAGCCTGCCGGACGTAGGCGGCATCTCCCCGGACATCCGTGTAGCCATCAGCCGGCGAGCCCACCAGGGAAAACTTGGTGGCGAGCTGCACTTCACCCCGCCGGTCCTCGAGCAGCTGCGCGATGAGTTGCTCGTTGCTGCCTCCGCCGTAGATGTCCGCGGTGTCAATGAAGCTGACGCCGGCATCCACCGCATGGTGCAGGGTTTTGAGGGCCTCGTGCGGGTCAACTTCGCCGTAGACCGGGGTGAGGGCCATGCCGCCGAAACCCAGGGGGCTGACGTTGAGGCCGTCGCCGAGGTGTACCAATGGTGCAGTCATGAGTGCTCTCCATTCGTTTGTGGATTCTCGTCCCAGCCAAGAACCCCGGCCCTTGCCCCGGTATTCCTAGAGGGTGTCCTGTATTCCTGGCCGGTGGCCTGGCCCCACGGGATGATCCGGTCGGCGCCCCGGCGCGTGGCCTCGATCATCACCGCGTTGGCCTCATCCGGGCCCGCCGCCCATGCCTCCGCTGCGGTCCGCTCCATACCGAACTCCACGTGCCGGTCCACCAGCCGGGCAAGCCGCAGCGCGGGAGGGGAATCCATGAACCAGACCTCATCCAGCTGCGCCCGGACATCCTTCCACTCAGGTGTCTCCGCCAGCAGATAGTTTCCCTCGGTGATCACCAGCGGCACGGACGCGGGGACTGCGATGGACGCGGCCACCGGTTCGTCCAAAGTCCGCCGGAACTCGGGCGCGTACACCACCGCCTCATCCCGCCGCACGAGCCGCTGCAACAGCGAGAGATAGCCGCCGACGTCGAACGTGTCCATTGCGCCCTTGCGCTGCCGCAGCGGTGTGCCGTTGATGATCGCGTTGCCCAGGTGGAAGCCGTCCATCGGCACCACGACGGCGGTATCAGGGCCGAACTCCCGCTGCAGCCGGGCCGCAAAGGTGGACTTGCCGGAGCCGGGTGCGCCCGTGATGCCCAGGAGTAGCCGCCGGCCGCCATCGAGCCTGTGCTGCAGGGCGTCGAGTGCCTGCTGTACTTCGGGGGAGTCCATGGCAAAAGCCTAAACCGGAGGCCGGAATTGGCCCAATGAAGTGAGGGATGAATGCGTCCTTTGCCCAATATCAAAAGAATCGAGCGAATCGCAAGTCACAAGAACTGTGTTTAATCAAACGTCTTTAGTGATATCTTCAACGAGGTCGCGGCCGACTAATTGATTAAATGTGAATATTTGGGGGAATTACATGTTGAAGAGAAAGTTGCCGTTTGCCCGCAAGGCAATCATTGGCGCTGCACTGATCCCGGGCATTCTGCTCGGCGGGGTTGTATCTGTTTCGGCGGCGCAGGCTGCGCCGGCCACGTCGTCCTACAGCGCGACCTCGGTCGCCGCTGTGGCCGAAACGCGGGAACTCAGGTTGCCGTCAGGCACTGCCTCGGCACTGACAGGCGCCACGGATGTGGCTCCGGGCACCACGGCATCAGGTGAAAAGCGGATCAACATCGGTCCGGTTGTCAGCTGGATCAAGAACAACGTGGGCTGGCTCTGGAACAGTCTCGTCAACGCTGTTAAAGCCGGCTGGGGTGCCTTCCTGAACTGGTGGAACAGCCTCGCGGGCTGGATCCGCTGGTCGATCGAACAGGTCGCCGGAGCAGGTGTCGGAGCGATCTTCGAGGCCCTGCGGCATTACCTCTTCGGTTGGTAGCCTGCAGGGATTCCCTGCAGGACTGAGGTAAAGCCGGCACGGCGGCGGGGATCCACGCCGCCGTGCCAGCTTGCCCCCAACAACAGCTTCGAACGAAAGCGCTATGAAATTGGAACAGAACAACTGGCGCGGCCAGAGCGACACCATGCAGGTCAATGGCGCCACGGTCGCCAAGAAAACTTCCCTTCGACGGTTCCTGGCTTTCACGGTGCTGGCCGTTTCGGGGGCCCTGACCTGCCTCATCCGCTTTGAGTTCTTCGACCTGATCTACTTCGCAGGGTTCATCGCGGCCATAGTTGGTATTGTCGCCAGCCACGGATACAGGCAGTATTCGCACTGGATTGGCCTTGCCGTTGCCTTGTCCAGCTTCGGGACGCTTGTTTTTGGGACACTGCGCTTCATTGGGCGGCTCACGGGGGCAGCGGCCTGACCGTGCGCCCGAAGGCCCTGTACCTCGTCGCGTTCCATGGCGGCACCATCCTCGTTGCCGGGGCCGTCGCAGGGTTCCTGGACCCAGCATCGCCGGTGGCGCCGGAGGCCTGGGCCTGGATGGCGGCGACGGTGCTGTTCGCCGGCGTGTGGTGGCTTTACGGGAACGACTGTGGGCCGTCAGCCGGGCGGCACCGTTCCGTGTGGGTGATTCCCGCCGTAGCCGCCGCCTGTCTAATAATCAGCCACCTTATTAATAGCCGCGGAGTGGCAGGAGTTTCCCTTTTCGCCGGGATAATTCTCGTGGCGCTGGGCGAAGAATTGGTTTTCCGCTTTGCACCTTTTGTGTTATTGGCGCATTTCCAGAAAAAATGGCGCAATATGACAACTGCCATATTTGGTATTATTGTTTTTGTTGCCGCCCATATGCCATCACTGGATATCCTGCTGATCGACAAGCTGTGTTTTGCGATAGCCGCCACAGCTTTGGTGATGGCTTCCGGCGGGATCTGGCTGGCAGTTGCCCTCCACGTTTTATCCAATCTGCTGTGGCACGCCATGGTGGTCATCGGTCAGCAGGGCCACATGGCCTACTTCATGGCGGACCTTGTCCTGGTCCTGGCGGCGTTGTTACTGGCGCTGCGCTTACGTGTACGGAAGGAATTGTCCATTGGGGTTAGCGTCTGAGGCCGTTTCAGGGATTTCCTTCGCGGGGGTCACCAAGGCATACGCCGGGCGGAACGTGGTGGACTCCGTCAGCTTTGACTGCCCGCGGGGATCCATCACCGGATTCCTCGGGCCGAACGGAGCGGGCAAGTCAACCACGCTGCGCGTTGCGGCCGGCCTGACCCGCGCTGACGCCGGCGAAGTCCTTTTCAACGGACACCGGCGCCAGGACCTGGAAAACCCGGGACGCACCATCGGCTTCGTCCTGGACCCCACGGCATTGCACCCGGGCCGCTCGTTGCAGGAGACCCTGAAGCTGAACGCAATGCTGCTGGGCGCGCCGCGCTCCGCCGTCGAAAATGCCCTCAGCGTTGCCGGCCTTGAGTCAGTGCGGAGAAAGCGGGTGGGCTCGCTGTCCCTGGGGATGCGGCAGCGGCTGGTCCTCGGCATGGCCCTGCTCGCCGGACCCCAGTTCCTGGTCATGGATGAGCCCACCAACGGACTCGACGCCGATGGTGCGCTTTGGGTCCGGAACTTCCTGAAGCATTTCAGCGCCCAGGGCGGCACCGTGCTGCTCTCCAGCCACCTTCTCCGCGACATGCAGGCAGTGGCGGACCACATTGTCATGATCGACCGCGGGCGGATCGTCGCCTCCGGCACCGCCGCAGAGTTCAGCGTCAGCTCCAGGACCAAGGCCACCGCCGTCGAACCGGAGCGCCTCACGGAAGTCTGCAGGAGGCGTGGGTGGGGCTTTGACCTTTCCGGGCGGGAATTTCTGGTGGACGCCACGCCCGAGGACATTGGCCGGGCATGCCTTGAGTACGGGGTGGTGCTGACGCATCTGTCCAACATCACGGAGTCAGCGCTCGAGGAGAAATTCCTTGCCTTGACGTCCGGGGAATTCAGCAGCCGCAACAACAACCTGGAGCAGATCCGATGAGCCAGCACACCCTCCAGCAAACGCCCGTCCGGAACGGCAGGGACCGGCAAGTCGGGTTTGCGCGTCTGGTTGCTTTCGAAGTCCGCAAGCTGGTGGACACACGCAGTTCGCTGGCGATCTTCGCAGTGCTCGCTGTCATTGCCGTGGCGCTGGTGGTCGGGCTGGCAGTTGTCGGATCCGGACAAGGCACCCCCGTCACCTTCGCCAGCCTGGCCGGGAGCATCGGGCTTTTCACGGCGCTGGCGATGCCGCTCATCGGCATCCTGGGGATGACGTCCGATACCGCGTACCGGACAACGCTGGTTTACTACCCGCTGCTGCGGGGCAGGACCGCGCAGTTCTGGGCCAAGGTCCTCGCTGCCGCCGTCCTGGCCCTTGCCCTCCAGGTTTTTGTGTTCCTGCTGTCCGCTGTTGTGGCTGCCGCCCTGGCCGGTGCCGGACCAGGTGCCGCTGGTGCATTCGACGGTGTAGGGCAGGAACTGGCAACCGGCCTGGCCTCCTGCTTGCTGAGCACCATGTTCGGTGTGGCCCTCGCCGCGGCGATCCGCCGGACCGCGCTGGCAATCGTCGCCGTCATCCTGGTCAGCCTTGTGGGCAACGGACTCATCCTCACCCTCCTGCCGGATGCCAGCGGCTACCTCAGCACCATTACGGCGCTGGGTGCGCTGATCGGTGGACCGGATACACCCACGGCGCTGGAAGTGGCGTCGTCCCTAACCCTCTGGTACCTGATTCCCCTCGGCATCGGCTGGTGGATTACGGAGAAGAGCGAGGCGTAGCGTTCGCGGATTTCCCAGCCGGCAGGGATTTCAACCCGGCCGCGCAGGCCACAATCCCCCCGATGAACAGCACCTTCAGGACACTGAAGGGTTCGACGCCGGTGGCCATCGCCCAGCCCACCGTCAGGGCAGCGCCGATCCCCACCCAGACGGCGTAGGCCGTCCCGAGCGGGATGCTGCGGATGGCCAGGCCGAGGCCGATCATGCTCAGGGTGGCCGTCACGGCGAAGAGAACGGTGGGAAGGGGCCGGGTGAAACCGTCGGACAGGCCCAGGGCGCTGGCCCAGACGGCTTCCAGCACGGCGGAGGCCAGCAGCATCAGCCACGCAGCGGAACGCTTATTCATTACGCCACCACCTTCAGGCCAACCACGCACGCGGCGATGCCGGTGAGCAGCAGCAGGCGCGCCGTCGTCGGACGTTCCGCCCTGGTGGTGATCGCGTAGGCGGACGTCAGCACCACGCCCACGCCCACCCACACGGCGTACGCGGTGCCGGTGGGGATGGACTGCATGGCGATGGCGAGGCCGGCCATGCTGGCGAGGACGGAGACCAGGAAGAGGAGGGCAGGCGCGAGCCGTCGTCGGCCGGAGGCCTGGAATGTCCGGTGCAGAGCTGCGGCCCAGACGGCCTCCAGCGCCCCGGAAAGAATGAGAATTAACCACGACATGACAGATCCTTTGGCCAGTCTTGTCGCGTGCCGGGTACTGAACCGTCGTCCGGAGGGTCCTGTGCGGAGCCTTGTTTCCAGCATAGCAACGCCCGACGGCGGGTGGCCGGGTTGGTGGCCAACCTCACCGCCGGGCGGGGCAGGACCTTAGAGAGCGCCGCCGGCAGTCTCAGGCGCGGAGGAGTCTCGGCCCCCGTTGCCCACGGTTTCGCGGGCGATGAAGTTCTCGATGTCGAACAGGTTGTCCGCGCGCTCGGCAATGTTCAGGAGGGTGGTCATGGCGGCGACCTCCTCCACCTGCTCCTTGAGGAACCACAGCATGAACTGCTCGCCCAGGGCGTCGTCCTCGCTACGGGCCGCACGGAACAGCGCCTCGATCGCGGCCGTCACTTCCTTCTCCTGCTCCAGTGCCAGGGCCAGCGGCTCGGTCACGGACGAGAAGTCGTTGCGCACGGTGGTCACGCCCGGAATGGTGAACTCAATGTCGCGGTCCAGCATGTACTGCACCATCATCATGGCGTGGTTCCGCTCTTCCACCGACTGCCGGTAGAAGTAGCGGGCCAGCTGCGGGAGGTCCTGGTTGGCGAACCAGGTGGCCACGGCAATGTACTGCTGCGAGGCCGCGAACTCGTTGCCGATCTGGGTGGACAGGAGTGAATTAAAGGGCGTGGAGGTCATAGCCAGAGTCTAGGAGCGCCCCGCGCCGCTGACCAGTGTGGAAAGGCTCAGATAACGAAGGCGAGGCTAGCCTGCAGCGCTGGATCAGGCAGTCACGCGGTCGATTGAAACCACGGCCAGGAAGCCGCGGCCCAGGATTTCGGGGGTCCCGGTATCGGAGCCGACGACGGCGTCATACCTGTTGAGTGCCTCGGGTTCCGTGGGGCTGGGGGCAGCTTCCTCGGCGTCGGCTTCTGCGGCGGCAGCGGCTCCCGCGGCGTCCGCGGCTTCCGCGCTGACGCTGACGCTGAGGTTGCCAGCGCTGACGGTGGCCTGGCCCTGCAGCAGCACTGCGAGCTGGCCCTCAAAAACCGGGTGTGCGCGCTTTTTGGAGAGCTCGATGATGGACGTGAAGCCCTTGAACGAACCCGTCCGGGCGATGACATTCAGGTCGCGGATGTCCCCGGTGGGCAGGGCCCCGTGCGCGGCAGCTTCGCCGGAGAACCTGAACGGCCGGTACTTCTCCAGCGGGTGTTCGTCGCCGTCCACGGTGAGCAGGAGGAGTTCCCCGTCGATCACGGTCAGCACGCGTTCCATGCCCGGGAACGCCGAGAAATCCCCGGCCTTGCTGACGTCGGCGATGCTGACGCGCCAATCCCAGGCGCCGTCCTGCGCCGAGGCGGCCTTCGGGTGGCTGGCAAGCTCCCGGGTCACCCCGCCGCCGTTGCGCCACGGTTCAGACCTGAGTTCTGCGAAGCGGATGATCTCCATCGGACCAGCCTAGTTTGTTTGGGCGTCCTCTCCAGTGTTTGGGCGACCCCGCCACGCGTGGCATGCTGGGCAAATGCGCCAGGGGATCACCGAGGAACAGAGCCGGCTGCTGACGTCCTGGCTTGGGGAATTCAGTGTGGTGCGGGATTACTCCTGGCCCCTGCAGGACACCAATGTCCTCCACGCTGCCACGCCGCCGGGCGAAGAATTCATCGTCAAAGCGAGCACCACAAGCCACCATATCCACCGCGAGATCTCCGCGCATGCCGGCGGTTTCGAAGGGCTCAACGGCCGCGTGCCGGCGTTGCGGTTTGCCTCGGCGAAGGCCGGGATCCTGGTGACGGAATTCCTGCCGGGGATCCTGGTTGAGGGGACACCGGCCGAGGATGAGCCGGAAACGTACCGCCAGGCGGGGGAGCTGCTGGCGAGGATTCACCGGCCCGCCGGGGAATCGTCCACTTATGCAGAAGCCCTCACGGCAAAGACCCGGGCGTGGATGGACCGCGCCCACGGACTGCTGCCCGAAACGTATCTGGAAAGCTTTGAACGGGAGCTGGAGGCACTGCAGCCGGGCGTGGTGCAGCTCGTGGCAACGCACGGCGATTACCAGCCAAGGAACTGGCTGCAGGACAACGGTCAGATCAAGGTGATCGACTTTGGCCGAGCCGAACTGCGTCCGTGGGTGCACGATCTGGTGCGCATCAGCCCCCAGCAGTTCGTCCACCGGCCCGACCTGGCGGACGCGTTCCATGCCGGCCTGGGCAAAACGGTGGGACCGGCGGAATTAGACGTTTGGCGGCTGGAGAACCTGAACCAGGCCATCGGCACGGTGGTGTGGGCCAACCAGGTGGGCGACGCCGCGTTTGAACAGACAGGCCGCATCATGGTGGAGCGTTTGCTGTCCGGCGCCTGAAATGGAACCGGCCCACATCGGCGCAGGGGGCACTTCCCTGCTAATCTCCTCCCGGGGGACGTCACCAAGACAGCCTGAAGGAGCCGGAAATGTTCGTCAAAGTCTGTGGTCTCAGTACGCCCGAATCCGTCCGTGAGGCCGTGAAGGCCGGGGCGGACGCCGTCGGCTTTGTCCTGACGGCCAGCCCGCGGGTGGTCTCGCCGTCGCAGGTTTCCGCGCTGCTGGCGGACGTGCCGGAAGGGGTGCTTGCCATCGGCGTTTTCCGGCATGAACCTGTCGCCGATGCCATTGCCATCGCCCGTGCCGCCGGACTCGAGTGGGTCCAACTCCATACGGACCTCACCCTGCAGGACGTCACAACAGTGCACAACGCCGGCATGAAGCTGATCAGGGCGGTCACCATGGCAGCCACTGCGGAGGCGTTCGCCGACTGGGGCGAGGAAATCCTGTTGATTGATGCCGCCGTGCCCGGCTCCGGAGAAGCCTGGGACTACGCCTCCATGGTGGACGTGACGGCGCTCCAGGACCGCAAGTGGCTGCTGGCTGGCGGATTGGATCCGGACACCGTGGCGCACGCCACCGCAGCCTCAGGCGCCTGGGGCGTGGACGTCAGCTCCGGCGTCGAGGTTTCCCGTGGCGTGAAGGACCTGGAGAAGATCCGGGCCTTCGTGAAGGCCGCCAAGGGCTGAGGCCCGGTCCAGGTTTTAGGGTCCAGGTTTTAGGGTCCAGGTTTTAGGGTCCAGGTTCCAGGTCCAAGTTCAGGGGTCAATCAGGGCAGACCCCTACGTTTTTGTCAGACCCCGCGGGGCACAATGGACAGATGAAGACTCTGCTCAACATCATCTGGCTGGTATTCGGCGGACTTTGGCTTGCCCTGGGCTATTTCCTGGCCGGCATCATCTGCTGCCTGCTGATCGTCACCATTCCGTGGGGCATCGCGTCGTTCCGTATTGCGGCGTACACGCTCTGGCCGTTCGGGCGCATGGTGGTGGACAAGCCGGGCGGAACGGGCGTGTTCTCGCTCCTGGGGAATGTCATCTGGCTGGTGGTGGCCGGCATTTGGATCGCGATCGGCCACGTGGTCACGGCCATTGCCATGGCGGTCACCATCATCGGCATCCCGCTGGCCATCGCCAACCTCAAACTCATCCCGGTGAGCCTGATGCCGCTGGGCAAGCAGATCGTGCCCACCAACAGCCCGTTCGTTACTGCGTACCGTTAGCCAGCGGCGTTCCCGGGGGTTTCTCTGAATCCGGGGACCAGTCCCTGGGCTTCCAGCTCTTCTGACCGGAGCGCCCGCAGCACACAGAACTCGTTGCCGTCCGGGTCAGCCATGACCACCCAGGTGACCTCCGGGCCCTGTCCGACGGAAATGCGTGACGCGCCAAGGGCTTCCAGGCGCTGCACTTCCTCGGCCTGGTCATCCGGACGCAGGTCCAGGTGCAGCCTGTTCTTGAGCTCTTTCCGCTCGGGGACTTTCACGAACAGCAGGTCCGGGCTGACGCCGTCGGCCGGGCTGCCTGCGGGCGGCTCCAGTACGATTTCGTCCTCCACCTCGTAGGTGCGGCGCCAGCCCAGGGCCTTCTCCCAGAAATCGGCGGGCACTTTGGGGTCGGTGGAGTCGACGCTGACGGATTGGATGCGCAGGTTCATCCGAGCAGTCTTGCACCGGCCGGGGCGCCCGTAAAGGCTTCCGGCGGCTGCGCGAAGAGTCAGGACAGTTCGCCCCGCAGGTTCCGGCGGGCGGCATCGAGCCACAGTTCCCGCGCGCGGTCGCTATGGAAGAGCGGGTCCAGTTCCAGCAGATGACGGACGACGGCGGCCCGCCCGGCCGCGAAGTCGGCGTCGCCGATGTGCGCGTAGTCTTCCCGGACGGCGGCCACATACCGGGCGTAGGGCTCAGGTTCGCCGCCGAGGACTGACAGGTCCGCGTCGCAGAGGAGGGCGCCGTCGTCGTCCCCCGGCTCCGGACGGTGGTCCGATGTCAGCCGCACCAGCCGCGCCACCTCGTCTATATCGTCGGCCGGAAGACCTGCGTCCGCCAGACGCTCCTCGGCGAGACGGGCCGATTCCTCCTCGTCCTGGCCGGCAACCCCGCGGTACACGGCATCGTGGAACCAGGCTGCGAGCAGCACGGTCCGCGGCGGATCGGCGGGGTCAGTGAGCAGGTCCATGGCCTCGAGTACTGCCAGCAGGTGCGTGCAGCCGTGATACCGGCGGTGTTCCTCGCTCCAGCGGTCCAGCAGGTCAAGGAAGAGGGCGTCATGACCCGGCATGATGGCTTCCCAGCGGTTCAGCAGCGGCACTTTGAGGGACTTGTTGCGCTGCCGGGCCGGGATGCGCAGCCCGCTGGCGATCAGCTTGCGGACCAGGATCCGGGCTTCCACCGGGATGGCACCCGCGGCGACCAGATCGTCGAACCGGCGCTCGGCGACGTCGTAGTGGTCGCCGTCGAACGCCCGGTCCGGGATGCCGGCCGCGGCGGCGAAGGCGTGCAGTTCCGCCAGCGACGTGTCCGAGATGAGGTGCGAAAAGTGTGTGCCGTGGGCGGGCCACAGCGGCGGATCCAGGTAAATCGCCATGGGGGAAGTCTAGTGCGGCAGCTCTCCGCTGGGCCGGTCAGGAGCCGGCCGGCAGGATGTTCTGGTTGCCCTGGAAGACGTTCCGCGGATCGAAGTCCCGCTTGACCCTGGCCAGCCGGGCGTAGTTCCCGTTGCCGAACGCGGCGCGGATGCGCTCCTGGCCCTCGTTGCCGATGAAGTTGAGCCACACCCCGCCCGTGGCATACGGCGCAATCTTGCCGCGGAAGTCCTTCACCCAGGCCTTGGCCAGCTGGCCTTCCTCGGGTGTCGGCGAGATGCCGTACGGGTGGCTCACCCAGGCCGCATTCCGGTTGTTCAAGGGCGTGGCCGCCCCCGCGTTACCGCCGACGGCACCGCCCCAGCGGGCGATGAGCTGCTGGGACGTGGCGTCGGGCAGGTTCCGGGCCGACTCCACAAACAGGTCCAGGGCGGCATCGGGAAGTTCGTCGTGATAGTCCGCACTCCAGTAGTTGTAGTGGTCTGGTGGATCGTCCAGGGAGCCGTTGAACTCTGAGTAGGGAGTGTCGCCCACCAGGTCAACGGCCGGCCCGAGCTCGCGGAACGGCCGGGCATGTTCGGAGCCCTCCTCGGGCTCACCGGCGTAGACGTACACGATGAGGGTGGCCATCTTTCCCACCAGGTGCTCCGGAACAAACGGCTCCGGCGGCGCAGTGAAATACAGGAGCCCCAGGCCCACGCCATCAGGGGCGGCCAGAGCCAGGTCCCGGAACGCCCGGGAAACATCAGTGGCCGCCTCCCCGGGCCACAGCCAAAACCCGGCGTGGACCACCGGGCCGAGCCGGTGCGCCTGGAACGTGAAGGACGTGGCCACGCCGAAATTGCCGCCGCCGCCATGGAGGGCCCAGAAGAGTTCCGGGTTTTCCCGCGCACTCGCGGTGACGCGCTCGCCGTCGGCCGTCACCAGGTCCACCGAGACGAGGCTGTCGCACGCGAACCCGAAGGACCGCTCCAGCCACCCGGAGCCGCCGCCCAGGGTGAAACCGGCCACTCCGGTGGTGGAGGCCCGCCCGCCCGTCACGGCCAGGGCATGTTCCTGGGTGGCGTGATCGAACTCGCCCCAGGTCACGCCGGCCCCCACGGTGACGATGCCGGATTCGGGGTCCACGTCGATTGACTTCATGGGCCGGACATCGATCACCAGGCCGTCGTTGTTCATGGACATGCCGGCCACTGAGTGGCCGCCGGCGCGGACGGCAATGGCGAGGGAATTCTCCCGGCCATAGCGTAGGGCTTCGGCCACGTCCGCATCATTGGAACACTGGGCAATGACCGCCGGACGCCGGTCAATCATGGCGTTGAAGACTTTCCGGGCCGGGTCATAGTCGGGGCTGTCAGGCCTGATCCACTTCATCACAAACGCTCCTCAGCGACTGCGGCCCCTCCCCTCCACATAGCGTAGGACTTCGGCCCACCACCTTCCAGAGGCAGCCCAACTGATGCCACGAGCGGGAGCGAAAGAAGCGGCAAAGTCATATTCTGATACGCGGCGAAAACTACTAAGAAAACCCGCAAATGCGGACTAGGATCATGAAATGCCCACTATTCGCGTATCCGAAGCCGCGCGGTTCCTTGGCGTCAGTGACGACACCGTCCGGCGCTGGACTGAGAACGGCAGCCTTACCCCCGTCAAGGACGACGCCGGCCGGCTGGCCGTGGACGGCCTGGAGCTGGCCAGGCACGCCCAGAAGCTCGCGCAGCTTCCCGAGGACCCGCACCGCTCAGGGAGTTCGGCGCGCAACAGGTTCGTGGGCCTGGTCACGGGCATCACTGCGGACAAGGTCATGGCCCAGGTGGAACTCCAGTGCGGGCCGTTCCGGGTGGTGTCGCTGATGAGCAGCGAAGCCGTCCGGGACCTGGGCTTGGAACTCGGGTCCGTGGCCACAGCGGTGGTCAAAGCAACCACAGTCATCATCGAAACCCCGCATGGAAAGAGCATCATTTGAGCACCCGCAAACACGCCGGCGCCACCATCATCACGGCCGCCCTCATGCTGGGCCTCGCCGCGTGCGCACCGGCTACGACGCCCGCGGCCACGCAGCCCGCCGCGTCGCAGTCCCCGGACGCCGCCGGTCAGGTCTCCGGGACGATCACGGTCTTCGCAGCCGCGTCGCTCAAGGCCACGTTCACCCAGCTGGCCAGCGACTTCGAGGCGAAGAACCCGGGCACCAAGATCGTATTGAGCTTCGCCGGCTCCTCGGACCTGGTCACCCAGATCACGCAGGGCGCACCGGCTGATGTCTTTGCCTCCGCCGACACCAAGAACATGACGAAGCTCGCCGACGCCAAGCTCCTGGACGGGACCGCGAAGAACTTCGCCACCAACGTCCTGGAGATCGCCGTCCCGCCGTCCAACCCGGCGTCGATCGCGTCCTTCGCCGACCTGGCCAAGCCAGGCGTCAAGGTGGTTGTCTGTGCCAGCCAGGTTCCGTGCGGGGCGGCCGCGGACACGGTGGAAAAGGCCGCGGGCGTGACCCTCTCGCCGGTCAGCGAGGAGTCATCGGTGACGGACGTCCTGGGCAAGGTCACCTCGGGCGAGGCCGACGCCGGCCTGGTCTACGTCACCGACGTCAAAGGCGCCGGCGGCAAGGTCAAGGGAATCCCGTTCGACGAATCCGGCAAGGCAGTCAATACCTATCCCATCGCCGCAGTAGGCTCGAGCCGGAACAAGGAACTGGCGGCAGCCTTCATCGCCATGGTGACCGGCGCCGACGGGCAGAAAACCCTCGGCGAGGCCGGCTTCGGCGCACCGTAAGCACGCGGCCCCCAAGGAGACCATGAGACAGGCCAGGAACGGCGGGTACGGCGGCGTCCCACGCTGGATTTACGTCCTCGCGGCTGCCGGCGGACTGTTCGTGGTGCTGCCGCTGGCGGCCATGGTGGGCAAGGTCAACTGGACCCAGTTCATCCCGCTGATCACCTCGGAAGAGTCGCTGCAGGCCCTTGGGTTGAGCCTGCGCACATCCGCGGCCAGCACCGTCCTCTGCATCGTGCTGGGTGTGCCGCTCGCCCTGGTCCTGGCCCGCGGCAGCTTCCCCGGCCAGCGCGTCCTCCGCTCACTGGTCCTGCTGCCGCTGGTGCTTCCGCCGGTGGTGGGCGGCATCGCGCTCCTGTACACGTTCGGGCGGCAGGGGCTGCTGGGCCGGACGCTGGAAGTGGCTGGCCTGCAGATCGCCTTTTCGACGACGGCGGTCATCCTGGCCCAGACGTTTGTGGCCCTTCCGTTCCTGGTGGTCAGCCTCGAGGGTGCCCTGCGGACCGCCGGGAACCGGTACGAAGCGGTGGCGGCGACGCTCGGCGCCGGGCCCACCACGGTGCTTCGCAGGGTCACCCTCCCGCTCGTGCTGCCGGGACTGGCGTCCGGCGCGGTGCTGTCCTTCGCCCGCAGCCTGGGCGAATTCGGCGCCACCCTCACGTTCGCGGGCAGCCTGCAGGGGGTGACCCGGACCCTGCCGCTGGAAATCTACCTGCAGCGGGAAACGGACGCCGATGCCGCCGTCGCGCTTTCCCTGGTCCTCGTGGCGGTGGCCTTGGTGGTGGTAGCGCTCGCGTACCGCAGTCCCCGCGCCGCCGAACGGGCCCCCGCGCTTAGCGGGGAAGGCACGACGACGGCGCCGGCCCAGGGAGGTGCGGTCCGGTGACGTTCTCGGTTCAGGCCGCCGTGGCTGGCCGCGGGTTTGACGTCTCCCTCGCGGTGGGGCCGGCCGAAACGGTGGCCGTAATGGGAGCCAACGGCGCGGGCAAATCGACCCTGCTGAACGTCATCGCGGGCCTGCTGCACCCGGACTCGGGCACGGCCCTACTGGACGGCAGGACCCTGTTCGACCTCACCGCCGGGCGCGGCGAATGGACGGCTCCGCACCGGCGCGGTACGGCGCTCCTGGCCCAGGAACCGCTGCTTTTTCCGCACCTGAGCGTGCTGGAGAACGTGGCCTTCGGGCCCCGGAGTGCGGGGGCTTCGAAGCCGGCCGCGCGGGAGTCCGCCCTGCGGTGGCTCGCGGAAGTCGAGGCGACGGAGCTGCAGTCCCGCCGCCCGGCCGGGCTCTCCGGCGGCCAGGCGCAGCGCGTTGCGGTGGCGCGGGCGCTCGCCGCCGACCCCGGGCTCCTCCTCCTGGACGAGCCGATGGCCGCGCTGGATATCCATGCCGCGCCGCTGCTCCGGCGCCTGCTCAAGCGCGTGCTGGCCGGCCGGCGGGCCATCATCATCACGCATGACGTCCTCGATGCCCTGTTTCTGGCCGACCGGGTGGTCATCCTCGAAAACGGGCGGATCAGCGAGGAAGGCCCCACCCGCGACATCCTTCAGCGCCCGCGCAGCCGGTTCGCGGCCGGACTCGCCGGACTCAACTTTGTGGCCGGCCACCTGACCGAACACGGTCTGCGGTCCGGCGCCCTCAACCTCTATGGCCACCACGACGTAGCCGCCCCGCTCCCCACCGGGCGGCCGGGCGTGGCTGTCTTCCCGCCGTCGGCCGTTTCCGTTTTCCTCACCGAAGCGCATGGCAGTCCGCGGAACTCCTTCGCCGTGACCATTACTGACCTGGAGCCCCACGGGGACGGGATCCGGGTCCGCGCCGGGGAGGGCGGGCAGCTGAGCGCGGACATCACTCCGGCTGCCTCTGTAGATCTCGGGTTGGCGCCGGGCATGCAGGTGTATTTCGTGATCAAGGCCGGTGCCGTGGCCATCTACCCGGGCTGAACGGGCGGGAATGCGCGGGTAGGCTGGTCAGCGTCGTCCGGACGCGGCGGCGGTATTGGGGGAGAACCATGAAGAAAATTACGACGGCGGCTGCCGTCCTGGCGCTGCTGGCGGGCCTGTCCGGGTGCGGCCTGTTCCCGTCGCCGACGCCGCTGCCGGACATCGCCCCGGCAACGCCCGCGTCCGTGCTTCCGCCGGATTGCCCGTTTGTGGGCAGGGACGACGTGTCGCCGGTCCGGATCCCCAAGGGCACGCCGCGCGAAACCGTCGGCAGCGTCCTGAACGCCTACAGCGGCTGGATTAACGCCGGCTCCGAGCTGGTCACGGCCTGGAGCCCGGGCAAGGCCGTCCCGGTAAACTGCGTCGCAGACCTCGCTGCAAAAAACGCCGAAGCCTATTCGAGCACGCTGTTCACCACGCACAGCGACGTCGCGTGGCAGGAATACTTTGCGGCGGTGAAGGTGATGAACCAGCAGAACCTGGCGGCGGTCCGCGTTGCCGGGCCGGAGACGGGTGTGCGCGGCACGTTTGCGCTGCTGCAGGAGATCGATTCGAGCGCCACGGACAGCGGCACGTTCCTGAAGTTCGACGCCGTCTACCGGCCCACCGTTGCCGGGCAGGGCAGCTGGGAGGACCTGGACAAGCCGACCCGCTGGTACGTGGAACTCGTCCCGGCGGGGGAGTTCCTGGTGATCAACTACATCGAAACCAAGCCTGCGGCCGGCTATCCGGCAATGCCCTAAACCGGCCGCAGACCGCTGGCTACATCCCCGGGATGTCGAGTGTTTCGTGGATCTGGATGGTGGCGCCTTCGCCGGACATGAAGTGCGGGTGGCCGTCCATCAGCGCAACAGCGGCGTCCAGATCCTCGGCCTGGATGACGCTGTAGCCGCCCAGCGTTGCCTCGGCGTCTGTGACTGCCGAACCGTCCAGGACCTTGGCGGCGCCCAGCGGCGTTCCGAGGTCAACGATGCCGTCACCGGCTCTGGCAGCCCAGTCCATCCACATTTTCATGCCGGCCTCGGCCTCTTCGGGGCTCGCTTCCGCCATGGCTTCTTCGGCTGGCTTGGGCGATTTGTACAGAACCACAAATTTCTTCACGGTACGTCCTTGTCTTCGTGCGCCGAAGGGATCGTCCCGCCGGTCACAGGATGATCCTAGGGCTTCGCGTGCCGCTGCGGCAGGGGGCGACGGACCCCGACGGAGGAGGGGCCCCGAGGAATCACAATGACGTTGTCAACGGATTCCTGAGCTCTTAACGAGTGACTTCGACGGGCTTGATTTCGCCCGCGATCTCCGGAGTCCGCGTGAAGCCCTCCGATCCAGCGCTGGGGCGGGCTGACCAATTCTTGAAAATTTGGGCCATGTCCGGCGTTCGCCTCCCCGGGTGCTAGCAGCTCGAATGCGTCTTCTCCCTGCGCGTCTCACCGTTCGTGACGACAACCTGGGAGTTGGCGCGGCACGTCACGCCATCCTCGGTAAACGTGTTCTGGCTACTCAACTTTGTCAGGTTGTCCGTTAGGGTGTAATGCGTTTTATAGTCGAACGACGACTGGCCGTCAGTCGTCTGATCGCGGGTGTTGGTCGTGTAGTGGCCGTCGACGTTTCGAGTCGCGCCGCGGTACTCATAGGTGTATGACCCATCGGGGTTGCTGGTTTCGGTGTGTTCCACCTGGGCGCGGTTGCTGCCGGGGTCGGACGGCGGCGCGGCCAGCGCCGGCGAGGCAGTGAGGGCGAGAGCCAGGCCAGCGCCGGAGGCGACGACCAAGCGGGTCAAACGGTTCATTGTTAGGGTCCTTCCGCTTCTTTGTCGGGCGGCCCCAACCGCAGTGAGTGGATTCTGACCATTGCCTTTAGCTCCGCACAACACTTTCGCGAGCATCTTGTCGCTACGCCAGTCCGTGGACACGGATTTCCACATAGGCGTGGTGCGGCTCTGGACAGGCAGTTCGCCGTCGGCAAACATGGGGCGTAGTGGGCATTTCCTCAAAGTTGAGCGTTGTAGACTCAACTTAGCGAAAAATGCATATCCCGGAAGGAGCTCTCTTTGGACGTCAAATTCACCACCAAGAGCCAGGAGGCTCTTTCGGCAGCAGCCATGAACGCCTCCACGGCAGGGAATCCCCAGGTGGAACCTGCCCACCTGCTCAAGGCGCTGATGGATCAGCGGGAGGGCGTCGCCGTCGCGCTTCTCCGCGCCACGGGCGCAGACCCGGATGCCGTCAGCGTGCAGGCGAGCGGCGCCATCAAGGCGCTGCCGGCAACGTCGGGCGGCTCCACGCAGCAGGCCCAGCTGTCCCGGCCCGCGCTGCTGGCCATCCAGAACGCCAAAAACGAGGCCGACCGGCTGGGTGACACGTATGTCTCCACCGAAGTGCTGTTGTTGGGGCTCTCAGCCGGGAGTGACGCCGTCGGGCGGTTAATGCGCGACGCCGGTGCCTCCCATGAAGCGCTGCTCGCCGCCCTGCCGGGTGTCCGCGGCGACCGCAAGGTCACCACGCCGGACCCGGAAAACACGTTCCAGTCGCTGGAGCGGTTCGGCACTGACCTCACCGCGATGGCGCGTGCGGGCAAGCTGGACCCGGTGATCGGCCGCGACACCGAGATCCGGCGCATCATCCAGGTGCTGAGCCGCCGCACCAAGAACAACCCCGTCATCATCGGCGAGCCTGGTGTGGGCAAGACTGCCGTCGTCGAAGGGCTCGCCCAGCGGATCGTGGCCCGCGATGTCCCGGAAAGCCTGCGGGGCAAAACCCTTATCGCCCTGGACCTCGCCTCAATGGTGGCCGGCGCCAAGTACCGCGGCGAGTTCGAGGAGCGGCTCAAGGCCGTCCTGGAGGAGATCAAGAATTCGGACGGCCAGATTGTCACGTTCATCGACGAGATCCACACGGTGGTGGGCGCCGGTGCCACGGGGGAGTCATCGATGGATGCCGGCAACATGCTTAAGCCCATGTTGGCCCGCGGTGAGCTGCGGCTGATCGGTGCCACCACCTTGGATGAGTACCGCGAGAACATCGAGAAGGACCCCGCGCTGGAGCGGAGGTTCCAGCAGGTGTACGTGGGCGAGCCCAGTGTGGAGGACACCATCGGTATTCTCCGCGGCCTCAAGGAGCGCTACGAGGCGCACCACAAGGTCACCATCGCCGACTCCGCGCTGGTGGCCGCCGCAACCCTGTCCAACCGCTACATTTCCGGCCGCCAGCTGCCGGACAAGGCCATTGACCTGGTGGATGAGGCAGCTTCGCGGCTGCGGATGGAGATCGACTCCGCGCCGGAGGAGATCGACCAGCTGCAGAGGGCGGTGGACCGGCTCACCATGGAGGAACTGGCTCTTGCCGGTGAGAAGGATCCCGCGTCCGTGGAACGCCTCGCCGCGATCCAAGCGGACAAAGCCGACAAGACTGAAGAGCTGGACGCATTGAACGCCCGCTGGGCTGCCGAGAAAGCCGGGTTGAACCGGGTGGGTGACCTGAAGGCGAAGCTGGACGAACTTCGCTCCCAGCAGGAAAAGGCCGAACGGGAAGGCGATCTGGAAACAGCCTCGCGCATCATGTATGGCGAGATTCCTGCGCTGGAACGTGAACTGAACGCCGCCGCTGCAGCCGAAGAGGCGGTAACGGACAAACCTGCCCCGATGGTGGCTGACGAGGTCACGGCGGACGACATTGCGGACGTCATTTCCGCGTGGACCGGCATCCCCGCCGGGCGCATGCTGCAGGGCGAAAGCCAGAAACTGCTCCACATGGAGGAGGAGATCGGCAAACGCCTGATCGGCCAGGCCAAGGCGGTGGCCGCGGTGTCCGACGCCGTCCGCCGTGCGCGGGCCGGCATCAGCGATCCCAACCGGCCCACGGGTTCGTTCCTATTCCTGGGGCCCACGGGCGTGGGCAAGACCGAGCTGGCCAAGGCGCTCGCGGATTTCCTGTTCGACGACGAACGCGCCATGGTGCGGCTGGACATGTCCGAGTACGGCGAGAAGCACTCGGTGGCGCGGCTGGTGGGTGCCCCTCCGGGGTACGTCGGCTACGAGGAGGGCGGCCAGCTGACGGAAGCCGTCCGCCGTCGGCCGTACTCGGTGGTTCTGCTGGACGAGGTGGAAAAGGCCCATCCGGAGGTTTTCGACATCCTCCTGCAGGTGCTCGACGACGGCCGCCTCACCGATGGCCAGGGCCGCACCGTGGACTTCCGCAACGCCATCCTGGTGCTGACGTCCAACCTGGGCAGCCAGTTCCTGGTGGACCAGTCACTGGACGCGCAGGCCAAGCGGACCGCGGTCATGACCATGGTCAACGCCTCCTTCAAGCCGGAGTTCCTGAACCGGCTGGACGAGATTGTGCTGTTTGAAGCCCTGACCGTTGACGAGCTGGCGGAGATTGTGGAACTGCAGGTGGCCGAGCTCGGCAGGAGGCTGCGCGATCGCCGGCTCTCCCTGGACGTGTCCGACGGCGCCCGCGCCTGGCTGGCCATGTCCGGCTTCGACTCCGCGTACGGTGCCCGGCCACTGCGCCGGCTAGTGCAGCGGGAGATCGGCGACCGCCTGGCCAAGGCCATCCTGTCCGGCGACATCGCCGACGGTGACACGGTGCTGGTGGACACCGCGGCCGACGTCGACGAACTCACGATCGAAGGGCTGGAGGCGCTTGCGGGACCCGACGGCGATGCTCCCGCTGGCACGGGCCTGGTGGTGCGGCGGAAGGAATAGCGGTCCTGCAAGGCTCGGGCGAAGCCTATTTCAGGGCAGCAGATTCCCGTATTTCATAGCTGAGGTTTTGGTGGTCCGCATCCATTTCGTTGACTTGGATGCGGTATCCGTCGGGGTCATTGACAGTGATGAAACGGCCGAACGTTTCGTCCATGATGTCCGACGGGGCATATCCGGCAGCTCTTAGTCGCTCTGCGGTGAGCTCCAGCCTTTCGTCGGTGGAGAAGTGCAGCGCTACCGCTCCGGCATCTGAGTGTGTGGTTCCCGCTTGGGCAATGTGGAGCCCAAGTTGCCCGCCGTTGCCGTGCAGGTCCGCCCAGGTTCCGCTTGTTGCTGCAGCGTTCTCGTTCAACCCAAGGGTGGAATAAAACTTGTTGGCGAGCTCGATGTTCCGCACGAAGCGGATCGGAGTAACTCTCATTTGGTTGAACCTTCCTTGTTGAGGGCCTGGGTCAGCGTTTCTTCGACGAACGACGACAGTGATAGTCCGCGTTCGATTGCTGCGTGTTTGACCTGCTTGACTAGGTCTGTTGGCAGGTAGATGTTGAACTGTGTCTTGTCGGCCATGGCTAGAATGCTAGCAAAATAGCATTCGATGTACAAGGGCGAGCGTGCTGGGGGCGCCTGTAGGCTTCGTAGGTGATTCCCGGAAAGACGTCCCGGCTTCGATTCCGGCAGATGGCGTCAGCAGACCTGGACAACATGACTGCGCTTCTGGGTGATCCTGCTGTCATGGCGTATTACCCCGCACCCAAGACGCGGGAAGAGGCCGCGCAGTGGATCGCCTGGAATGAAGCGAACTACGCCACGCATGGTTACGGCCTTTGGATTGTGGAAACTCTCGATGGCGAGTTTCTGGGTGACTGCGGACTTACCTGTCAGCAGGTCAATGGTCGCAGCGAGTTGGAGGTCGGATTTCACATCCGCGCGGAGGCGTGGGGCCGGGGATATGCGACCGAAGCGGCCGCGGCGTGCATGGAATTCGCACGCGACGAGCTCGCTGTTAAGCAGCTCGTCGCCATTATCCATCCAGAAAATGTGGCTTCTCGTCGGGTGGCGGAGAAAATTGGCATGAGCTACATCGAGAACGATCATGGCGGCACCATCGCGACGCGGATGGTTCTCGGAGTTCAGCTGGCGTCCGGTAGGGGTCCCGCATGAACGCTGGGCTGCGGGGAAGTAGCATCGTGCTTACACAAGAGCCTGAGATATGACACCAGAGAGCTAGAAGCATCCGGCTGGACAAGAATTCACGACAACATCCTCGTCTCCGACGGTTAGCGCCGCTCAACTATTTTCGCGGGCAGCAGGCTGTTATTCGCGGCTTTCCTCCCTTAGCGGCTTGAGGTGCGCCGGGATCGTTGTGCCGGAAAGAGACGGATACGTGAACGTGAACTCGCCCCGGTATCCGAAGAGAAATCCGACGACGGGGTTCCGCACCTGCATCTGAATCGTGAACATCCCGCGAATGTCATCGAAGCTCTCGTACAGGTCTGCGGTACCTGTGCAGAAGGCCGGAAACGTGAATCCTGCGAAGCCTTCGTAGAACCGCTGCGCCCCCGATTGCAGGTGCAGCGATCCATCGGCCAAGACCTCCAGTTCGAGGTCGGTGGCCAGATGCTGGTGGGTGCCGAGGTAGTCGACAATCCCACCTCTTCGTTCGCTGTGCACCATAGTGGCGTCGAAGCGGCGTCTCTTGGACGAGGGCAGTTCCAAAGTCCTGACGAACGTGACGGTAGGGCGGCCAAACCCGTCAATGTAGGGATAGTTCTCGATCGTGAACGGGATGTCATTGCCCTGGTCCGGGAAGAGAATATTGCGGTAGGCACCCAGTCGCAGAAACGGTACCGTCCACCACGCACCCCGGCGGACTTCGGAGAAGACCCCGTGCCCGACGCATCCGTAGCCCGCTTCGGTGTCAACGCCGAAGCGCTTCTGCAGCATGGGGTGCAGCCTTTGGAAGTCTTGCCCCAATGCCACCTCAAAGATCGAAGCCACGGCTATTCGCCTCTTTCAGTCTGAGAGGGGAGATCACCTGTGGGTGCAGCCAACCCGGCCAGGGCAGAGGGGGCACGGCCTGAGCGCGCGTCCGGAGCACCCCGCAGGCAGCGCCCTGCCCTCGGCACAGTCCAATGGGACGGGAACATCCAGGTGGTCAGAGCCACCGTCACTCCTAGGGCTGCCAGGCCAGCGGTTCGACTGGCGAGAGCCCTGCGGAGCAGTGCGCCGGCTGCCAGAATGCCGCCTGCTCTCGCTGCGGCGTCGACAAACCACCGGTTGCGGCAGTCTCTGGGATCCAGATCTGCCTCCGCCCACAGTCTCAGACGGTCGAAGCTTATTGCTGTTGCCCAACCCATAGCGGGCCGGACCACGTGCGAGTCCAGGACTTTGCCGAGAGCGCCCATTCCCGGCTGATAGTTGTACCCCGTGATAAACCGAAGACCATCCTCTGTCGGCACATACCGCCAATACCCCGAACCAGACCCAATAGGAGACAAGGGGTCGGCAGAATCGAATTTCAGCACCGATGTGGCCTGCCCATCGGATCGATGCTTATGCCCCAGCGATGTTCCGTTCCCCCGGATGATGTGTAGAGGAAGGCGGAACTCGTAACGAAAATGCAGAAGTCCCTGATCATCTCCTCCGGTGGGGACTATTCGGGAGAATCGCAGATCCCACCGGGCGTGCAGTGCGGGGTCCTGGCTAAGAGTCCACACGCGTTCCATAGGGGCGCGGATGCTGGTCTCAACGTAGATCGGCTTGTGTTTCGCAGGCTCATTCCCGCCAAAGTTTTCCCCATTCCAGCATCATAAGGTGCAACTTGAGGTCACTCCCGTTCATGGGGCGCGACAATTATCTGGACGTCGTCCTCATACAACAGCCGTCCTGGATCGTTTGAATGGAGCACCTGCCACTCAACGTCATACCGGCTTAGAAGGTCCGTGTAGAACTCAACGCGGACGAGCAAATGCACAGCTGTGCACTTGAACCAAGCCTCCGCTGTCGGGTTTATTGCATGGTCGTAAATCGATCTGTCCACCGTCGACGGGTTCAAGTATGCGGCGTCGTAGTGGTCATTTGAGCGCCGCCAGGAAGCCCAGTCCTGGGTGCTGAGTCTGCCGCCGTTTGCTAAACCGTTGGCGAGATTAAAGAGGCCCGGGTAGCGTCCACGGCCATTGGCGATGCCTGCCTGGTAGCGCACATACTTCGAGTCCATGGTTCCCAACTGATCACCTGTCCGAATTTTCGTAGGCGCTGACTTTATCGTCCGGCTTCGCGTGCAGCGGCTTCAATCCGGGACCGATAGGCAGCCCATTCTTCCGATGTGCGGCTTGGCATGTTCGGATCTTGCGGTCCGTTGCCCGCTGTGCCGTCGATCAGCTCGCGCAAAATGTCGGCATGCCCTGCATGCCGGGCTGTCTCGACGCACACGTGAACCAGGATCTGATGGAGGGTCACACGTCGGCGCTCGGGCGTCCACCAAGGTACTTCACCTGCAGAGTCGAGGCTGAGTGACTCTATCGTCGCGTCGCTTTGTCGAGCGGAGAAATGGTAGAAGTCAATGATGTCTGCCCGGCTCTCGTCGGCCGTTGCCCACATATCATCGTCAACCTCCCCAGCTTCGGACAACCAGGGCACTTCCCGGCCGTGCGGTCTGCCGAAGACGTCGCTGAAGTATTCCAATTGCACGCCACCGACGTGCTTGACCAGCCCCAGGAGGTTGGTAGCTGTGGGCGTCATCGGACGGCGAATGTCGTACTCGCTGACGTCGTCGAGTTTCGAGAGAAGATCTGCCCTTCGAATGCGAAGGTACCCAAGTAAGTCAGCCTTTTGATCCATATCCCTCACTCTGCCCTAGGGCGGCGCCTATTGCCGCAAACAACATGGTGGCCACCTGACGTAGGCTTTCAACGTCCGAACGGGGCTGCAAAACTTCTTGGGGGAGAACAACACATGGAAATTGTCCTGCCGGCCGTTTTTGCGGCCAGTTTCTTTTACGTCCTCTATGGGGTCATCCGGGCGGCGAGGCGGGACGGAATCATTGCGGCCCGAAAGGTTGAAAAGGCTGACGCAACTCGAACTGACGGCTCCGTGTGACCAGCCCGGACTTACGGCGGTGGCCTCCCAGTGATCGTAAATACCGTCGATCAGAAGTCACAGCCATAGTCGGAAGCGGCGACCGGGTTTGGCAGCGCGCCGCAACAGACGTGCTCCGTTGGAGGGTAAAAACCGCGAGCGGGTTTGACGTGGACGCCACGGGTCCGGTGTCGCCAGGCGACCGCGTGGTCGTGACGGCCCGCGCGTTGGGCTTCACTGTTGTAGAACCGGTCGAAGTTGTAGCTGTCGTGCAGGGGCCCGGCCGAAGCGGGTTCTCGTACCGGACGCTGCCAGGGCACCCTGTGGACGGCGAAGAAGCCTTCATCGTCCACCGCCGTGGCGACGACGTGCACCTCACTATCCGCTCCCTGACCCGGGCGGCCGTACGGCAACCGTGGCGGGTGCTTTACCCAATCCTCCTGGTGGCACAGCGAATCGTGCGGAGGCGATACCTGCGGGCTCTCCGATGAATTGGGTTAACTGATCGCCCTGGAGGTTGACGGTTACCGTCGTCGCCTCATCCGCAGAAAACAAACAGTATCGGGGTCAAGATCCCCGTCGGTGCGAGATTGCCCTGCGTACGATCGTGAGTGTGAGTCGAGTTATCTTAATGTGCGGGCCGGCGGGCTCCGGCAAATCCGCTGTTGCCGGTCGCTTGGCGGCCGAAGGTATGGTCCGGCTGTCCTTTGACGAAGTGGCGTGGCAGATGGGACTCCGCATCATGCCCGTTGAGGAGGGCATCCAGCGTCAGATCGCGGCGGCGCTTAAGGCCCGCCTCCTAGATCTGGTCGCGTCAGGTGCAGATGTTGTTCTCGACTTTTCATTCTGGTCTAGGAGCATGAGGGAGGATTACCGTCTCCTGTTAACGCCGCTGGGTGTCGAGCCCGAGACCATCTACCTGGCCACGACCCGCGAAGTTGCACTTGCCCGCGTCCGCGCCCGCATGGCGGGCCACGCGGACGATTTCCAGTTGAGCGCTGCTGAACTGGCTGCCGAATATTTCGACCACTTCGAAGTCCCCACAGCAGAGGAAGGTCCACTCACGGTCATTACGTAGTGGCCCAATGATGGCGTTGATGTGCGCAGATGCGACATCAGGTATCTACACCGGCAAGGCGTTTCTAACTCTCGTACTCGAAGCGTTTGACGAGCAGTTCCTCGGCCGGAGCAAACCCGTACTTGGCATAGAAGGTCTTTGATTCGGCTGAGGGGGACAGGACGATCCGTGCTGCCTTAATGCTCTGTGAGAACTGAATCGCCGCCTCCAATAGCTGGCCTCCCACTCCGCAGTTGCGATAGTCGGCAGCGACGAAGGCGTTCCCGAGATACACCCAACAGGTCGACTTCTTGCCGGGTTTAGGCATCCGCTCAAAGACCATGAGATTCAGCATTCCGATAAGCGTGCCGTCCAGATCTGCGACGAACATGGTGCGCGCGTTATTTTCCTGCCAGGCTCGGTAGTCACTCTCGAAGTCCGGATCCTCGGTCGATTCCCCTATTTGCTCTGCAACCCACGCGGCCCGCAGACGGATGAGGCTGGGCGTATCAGCGGTGTTTGCCTGTCGAATGATGAGCATCCGCCTACTTTAGCTACCAAGGGAGGTCCCGTTCCCCGAGCGAACAGAACCGGGGCGAGGTGCGGTCGCCAGAGTCGACGAGTTCTCTCAGTTGCGCAGCAGCAGTGCGAGGATCCTTGGATGCGTCAGCCTGTCCCATGTCCGTGGCCAGTTTCCCAGGGTGCACTGCCCAGCAGCGGACCCGCCCCTGAAGGTCCTGAGCCAACGCGATGGTCAGCATGTTCTGCGCCGCCTTGGACATCTTGTAGGCATAACTTGTTGACAGGTCCGCGAACGTACCGCTGGCCTGGGCCGACAGGGAGCCCAGGCGTGAGGTCACGTTGACGACGATCGGATCAGGCGCCGCCAGCAGGTTTGGCAACAGGAACTGCACCAGTCGCAACGGACCCGCGGCATTTACATCGACCGCGTTCAGAACCCCCTCGGCTGGAATCGATCCCAGTTCACCGTGGGGCGCTCCTTGGGCCGCGTTGTTGATCAGCAGATCGACGGGGCGGCCATCCAGGACGTCCAGAAGCTCTGAGGCATCGTTGGATCGAACATCGTGCCGCACGGTTACGACGTCGGACGGAGCGGCTACGGCGTCTGGCTCCCGTGAACGCGTGAGGGCGATGACGCTCCAGCCGCCCTCCGAGAATTCATTCACGAGGGACAGGCCCAGCCCTCGGTTAGCGCCAGTGACGACAGCCAGCTTCTTCATCCGATCAGGCTAGCCGCAGAGCGATGCTCTGTGCTCTGTGCTCTGTGATTGGTGTCCTGGCGTTCCGTTCAGGCCCCCAAAGCCTCAAGTACTCCTGCATAGGGTGGCGGCATGATGGATACAGAGGTCGGGGCGCGTTTGTCCGAGTCCGCGGCTGAATACATTGCTGCGTTTGGATCGAAGGAAATAGGAGGATTCCCTCAGACTTTTCCGGGGAGTTCTGCTTTCACGCCACGCGCTTACGGATCACAATGGCATCTCCGACGGCCCGTTCCGTGCCGCCGGACGGGGAATTCGTTAGCTGGCCGCCGACCACCATGGCGGTAGATCCGCCGCCGTCGAGGTTGATGGCATCTCGCAGGCCCAACTCGGTGGCCAGCTGGGCCGTTTCGGCGATGCTCAGCCCCACGGATCCCGTCTGGCGGCCGTCGGCGGTGATCAGCACCAGCCGGCCCTGGTCATCGATGCCGGCGAGGGTGCGGGGGTTGCGCTGGTGGACCCAGCCGTAGAACATGCCAGGGTTGTCCTGATGCACCATCCCGTCGCGGGCGGCGCTCACGTGAACCTGCCCGTCCTGGACCAGCATCGGCCCGCCGTTGAGCACCTGCGTGTGGGGCGTCATCCGCAGGACGTGCCCGTCCTCGTCGAGGTAGCGGTTGGTGACGTCCACGTACCGGGTTGAAGCCGCGAACTGTGAAAGCTCCTCGGCATTGGACCCGGTGGCCTGGACGGAGGTCTGGCCCTCTGCCAGGACAGTGCCTCGGGACGTCTTGACCTCCAAAATCTTGCCCAGGGGATCGAGCACGAGTTCCCTGCCGGACCCCGACGGCGTGGCGGGGCCGAAGTCGGCGGTGAAAGCGATCGTCTCGTCGGCGTCGTTGCACGTGACGTCGTGCATCGGGGCGTCGGTGGGGGAATCGCCCACCCCGCCACAGTTGCGGATCAACCCGGGCACCCGGTTGAGTCCGTCGAGCCCGATTTCCAAGGCGCCGCTGGAGATCGATCCGTCCCAGGTCAAGCGCTCCACCCTCGCGCGGCCGTAGCGGTGGTCGATGACCAGGGCCGGGCGCTGCCCGACCGTCTCGCTAAGAATCCGCCCGTCGTAGGCCCCGGCGCCGGCCGGATCGCCTGGGGCGCCATGCTCGGGGCCAAAGACGAAGAAGCCGGCGTTCACCCCAGCCAGGGAATCCTGGGCCATGGCGGAGGTCGTCTCGGTGGACTCGATGTCCTGCCCGAAGGTAGCTTCCACCTCGCCGCGGAAGGTCCGGGGGTCCACGGTCAGGACCTGGACGTCGAGTGGCCCGTCGGCCTGGTCGACGCGGGCAGAGTCCCCATCCCAGCCCGTGTACCAGGTGCCCGCTCCATAGCCTGCCGTCTTGACAGCGGCCAGTACCGACGTCGCATCTTTTTGGGCCGCGAACGCGCCTACGCGCACCCGGTGGCCGAGGTACCCGCCGGCGTCGGCCAGAATCAGGGAGTCGACCCTTTCGGTGCGCGCGTCCAGGCCCGTCTCGCGCAGCTGCGCGTTGACCCCCTCGGCGATTTCCTGGGTGGAGACGTTGGAATCTTTGACCCCCGGGTCCCCCGACGGCAGCGTGAGCTGGACGGTCCAGGGGTAGACCGCCGAGCGGTCGCCCAGCTTCAAGATGGTGTGCGTCAGGCCCGGGGCCAGCTCATGCGTCGTGTCCTCGCCCGCGCCGACACGGGGCCCGGCGCTGATCGCCGAGCCGGAACCGGCCGGAGCCGCCAGGGCAGCCGGACCGGAGACTAACGACGCGGTAAGTGCCAGGCCTGCGAGGGTGAGCAGGGCGGTGGAACGGTGCTGACGGGGTCTGGATCGCGTATTCACGGCTACAGCGTATGTGCGGAATGACCCTCCCTTTACCCAGGTCGCCGAGGTTTAGGACAGCGTTCACCGGGTGGACATTCGGGTCGCCGGCTGAGCGCACTTCGAACAGGTCCTTGGCACGTTTTCGGTGAGGTCCGGAACGGCACTACTTAGCGGATCTGCTGGTCAGGGTTCTGCAGGTCGTAAAGATTGCGTGACGCTCCGATGGCGTCTTTGTGGTCCAAGGACCAATCTGCGAGCTGTTT
Source organism: Pseudarthrobacter sulfonivorans (assembly GCF_001484605.1). NCBI lineage: Bacteria > Bacillati > Actinomycetota > Actinomycetes > Micrococcales > Micrococcaceae > Pseudarthrobacter > Pseudarthrobacter sulfonivorans. The sequence continues at coordinate 2,726,499 of NZ_CP013747.1, forward strand.
GACCAGCAGCGTGAGGCTGCTTCCGCGTTCGGTCAGTTCATACGTGACCTGTGCAGGGACAGTCGGATAAACCGTCCGTGTGAGAAGGCCGTCCGGTTCGAGGCGCCTCACCGTGAGGGTCAACATGCGTACCAGTGAAATGAGCATGTCCATGATTCTTGTTACCGGAGCCTCCGGCCACCTTGCCACCGCGATCCTTGGACACCTCGCGGAGGCGGGTGCGTCCGCCACCGGAGCAACGCGCAATCCCACCGGCAGTGGGCCGTTCCGGGCCCTGGACTTCGACGTCCCTGAGACGATTTCCTTCGATGGTGTGGAGACACTTGTCCTGGTGTCGGCTGGAACTGAAGAAGACGACGTCGTCATTAGGCGTCATGAGAACGCCATCACGGCGGCCGAACGCGATGGGGTGAGCAGCATCGTGTACACCAGCCTCACCGACGCCGGCGACCATCTGGGATTCGCGCTGGCTCATCGCTGGACAGAGCGCCGTCTGCAAAACGGAACGGTGCAATGGACCATTTTGAGGAACGGACTCTACGCCGAACTGATCGGCCAGCTTCTCACTCCGCGGGACGGGGTTATCTCGGCCCCGTTCGGGCAGGGCAGCGTCGCGGCGGTGGCCCGCATTGATCTTGCAGAAGCAGCGGCAATCATCGCCGGGACCCCCGAAAAGCACCAAGGGAAAATCTACAATCTTGTCGGCAGCTGTGCCATCACAGCGCAGGACCTCGCTGACACGTTGGGCGCGGAGTACCGGCCGGGCACACTCACTGGACTGCGGCAGGCCCTGGACTCGACGGCGCTGCTGCCCTTCCAGCCTCCGATGCTGCTCTCCATCCATTCCGCCGCAAGCCACGGATTCCTTGAGGAGACAGGCACTGACATCACCGGCATCCTTGGACGGGAACCCCAAAACCCACTCCACGTAGCCGCGGCCGCCGCATCATCCCAGGTCAGTTCGTAATTTCCCGGACGGTGCCGGCCGGCGGTTATACGCGCAGCGTCAGCTGAGGATGCGCCCCGGCGGGTAGGCCGGCGTCGGCATGATCTGCTCGAAGATGTCCAGCACTGCCTGGGTGGCGCGGCCAACGCCCTGGTCCCGCCACACCACCGCCACGGCCAAGTAGGTCGGCGGCCCGGCCAGCTCCCGGTAGACCAGTCCCGGCGGATTGATGTGCGTGACCGAAGACAGTGTGAGCGAAACGCCCACCCCCGCGGCCACGAGGCTCAGGACGGCGTAGGAGTCGGGCGCCTCCTGCATCACCCGCGGTGAGAATCCCGCTTCGAGGGCCAGCCGCGTGGTGGCGTCCCGGAGGTTCGAGCCGACGGTTGCCGGGAACGCCACAAAGGGCTCCTTGGCGAGATCCTTCAGTGCCACAGTCTCTGCACCCGCCAGCGGGTGGTCCTCGGGCAGGGCAACCAGGATGCGTTCGTAGGCGAACACCCGCGCCAGAACGTCCTTGTCCCGCACCGGCAGGCGCGCGAACCCGATGTCGATGGCACCGGTGGACACCTGGGCCGGCGCCAGGCCGCCGTACACCAGCGACTTGAGCTTCAGCTCGATGCCCGGCTCGGCAGCCCGCACGGCCTTGGCCAGCGGCGGGATCACGTCCCGGCTGCTGGCGCCCGCATAACCCACCACCACCTGCCCCACCACGGCGGAGCTGCCCAGCATCGCAGCGCGCTCGATGAGGCTGGCACTTTCGAGCGTCTTCAGGATGGGCCCATGGACTGCGTGCCCCGCATCGGTCAGGCGGACCGTCCGGGAAGTGCGGTCAAAAAGTACGACGCCGAGATCCTGTTCCAGCCTGCGGATCCACACGCTGAGCTGCGGTTGAGCCACGGCCAGCCGCTCCGCGGCGCGGCCGAAGTGCAGTTCCTCGGCGAGGACTGCAAACGCGCGGAGGTACTTCAGGTGCATTTGGCCAGCCATTCATAAGGGTTTCGTGATCGGTTCCTTAAGGAAAGTTTATTGGACACTTATCGGCCCATTCTGCGATCTTGAGTGTGCGCCAGGTAACTCCAGGGTGTGATGCGGCCCATGGTGGCCACTCCGCCGCAAGCTCCTTCGCACCCTCCCGCGGCCGGCTTGCAGGCACTCCAGTGAACCTGCCGAGCGCCACGAAATTTCGTTCAATTCAATGAGGAACATCATGACCAAAACTATGGACAGGGCCGAACTCCCAGTCGCCAAGCGCGCCGTCGGCATGCAAAAGGTGACCGGCTTTTTCACCGAGCTGATGCGGCGCTACCTGCCGGACCCCTTTGTCTTCGCCATCATCCTGACCATCCTGACGGTCATCCTCGCCGTTGTGATCGAAGGCCAGAGCATCGACGACGTCACGGCAGCATGGGGCACCGGATTCTGGTCCCTGCTCGCCTTCACCACCCAGATGGCCGTCATCCTGGCCATGGGCTACGTCCTGGCCAACGCCCCGGTGGTGGAGCGTCTCCTCAACGCGATCGTCAGCCACGTGGAAACCCCGCGGACGGCTGTCATCGTGGCGACACTCGTGGGCTCGGTGGGGTCCTACCTCAACTGGGGATTCGGCCTGGTCATCGGTGGAATCATCGCCAAGAAGCTCGCCCTGCACGTCAAGGGCGTCCACTACCCGCTGATCATTGCCGCCGCCTACAGCGGATTCACCATGTACGGACTGGGGCTCTCCGCCACCATTCCCATGGTCATTTCGACGCCGGGCCACCCCATGGAAAAGCAGATGGGCCTTATCCCGCTGGCCGAGACCATCTTCTCGCTCCCCATGGTGATCACCGCCGTCGTGGTCCTGGTGACCTTGCCGCTGCTGAACGCCATGCTCCACCCCAAGCCCGGCCAGCCGGTCAGGGAAATCGACCGCTCGCTCCACTTCTCCGAACCCACCAAAGCCGCTGCGGTGGACGTGGACGCCGACACCTTCGCCTCCAAGCTCAACAACAGCCGGATCCTTGCCATGGCAATCGGCGCGCTGGGCATGGCCTACGTGGTGGTGCACTTCGTCCGGGGCGGCGGCGTTGACCTGAACCTCATCAACTTCTTCATCCTGTTCCTCGGCATCCTGCTGCTGGGCACCCCCAACGCCTACCTCCGGCAGCTCAACGAGGGCATCAAGACGATCTCCGGCATCATCCTGCAGTTCCCCTTCTACGCGGGCATCATGGCGATCATGGCCGCGTCGGGCCTGGTGGTCACCATCTCCGGCGTCTTCACCAGCATCTCCACCCCTGAGACCCTGCCGTTCTGGGGACTGATCAGTTCCTTCCTGATCAACTTCTTCGCCCCGTCCGGCGGCGGCCACTGGATGATCCAGGGGCCCTTTATGATCGACGCGGCGAACGCCATCGGCGCCTCGCAGGCCCAGACGGCCATGTCCGTCATGCTGGGCAACGCGTGGAACGACCTGGTCCAACCCTTCTGGATCCTTCCCGCCCTGGCCCTGTCAAAGCTCAAGCTCAAGGACATTATGGGTTACACCGTGATCATGATGTTCTGGGTCGGCATCATCTACATCGCTGCCATCCTGCTCTGGGGCTACCTGGGCTAAAGCCCTTCCAACAAGAAAAGAGAAACAATGCTGTTCCTGGTACGCATGGACGTCAACCTTCCCGCTGTCATGCCTTCTGAGGAGGCGGCCGCCATTAAGGCGGTGGAAAAGGACTATTCCCAGGACCTGCAGCAGCAGGGCAAATGGCGTCACATCTGGCGGGTTGTAGGCGAGTACTCCAACTACTCGGTCTTTGATGCCGAAAGCAACGACGAACTGCACACCATGCTCTCGGGCCTGCCGCTGTTCCCGTACATGGACATTTCGGTCACGCCCCTGGCCAAGCACCCGTCAGACATCAACTGACGCAGCGTGTTTAGGGCAGTGCGCTGGCGTTGATGACGTTCCCGCCGTCGGCCGTGACGTAGCAGTCCACGCGCCGGTCGCCTGATTCCCAACTGGTGCTGCTGGGGTAGGCCCGCTGGAAGTTCAGCGTGTACTCGTTCGCTGCCGGTCCCAGCTTCGCCGCCTGGCAGGCCTCCAGGGCCTTGGCGGCGAGGGCCTCCCGGCCCGGATAGGAGCCGACGGCGGGGTAGCGGAAAACGGCCACAAGCTGGGCTGAGTGGCCTGTATCGCAGGCCACCACCGTTGACCGCAAAGCCTCGGCGTCAAAATCCTTGAAGCAGTCGCCCAGCCGGTAGCCCGGCGGCTCCACACCCTCACGGGGGAGGGGGAGCGGCGTGGCCAGGGGAGTGGGTGAGGTTTCCACGATCACGGAGCCGCCGTCGCCGGTCGTTTCCGGTGCCCTGGAATCCAGCCACACGGCGAGCCACACCAGGCCTCCCACCACACCGAGCAGAACCACCACGAAGACAGTCTTCAGGAGCGTGGATGCGACCCGCCGCGGCTTCCGCGCCGGGGGCTCCACCGCAGTTGCCGGAACAGCCACCTGCGGCAATCCGGCGGTGGGCTGAGCGGCAGGTTTGGGCGGGACGGGGCGCGGTTCCTGGTTGTCCATCCGGATACCCCTCCTGGGTTTCGCCTCGGGATGCTGGATTCTCCGGGCACCCGGATCGGCAGCTGATGAAGAGACTCTATCCAACAAAAAAGCCGGGAACCGTGCGCGTCGCGGCGGAAAGGGTACCCGACATGGCGTCCGCGCGCACGGGCCGGGGCGCACCCTGCGCGGAAAGCATGTAATCTAGGTGTTACGACAAATTGACCAAACATTCCGGGGCCTCACCGATAGCCAAGGTGACCACCTCCGGTCCGAGTACAAAAGGGGGTCACGCCATGGGGCGCGGCCGTCAAAAGGCAAAAGCTACCAAGCAGGCTCGGGATATTAAGTACTATTCCCCGAACACTGACTATTCGGCCCTTCAGCGAGAGCTCAAAGGTCCTGAAGGTCGTGCCACGAGCCATTTCGCGAATGACCCGGTTGAACCGGACTATTCGGCTTATGTGGATAAGTACGCGGACGATTTGGAAGAAGACGACGACGAGGTACACACCCGTCGGATCGGCTAGTTGTTGCACGCCGGCCCCGCCGCAAGGCGCCCGGCCCCGCGACGCTGCAGTACGTTCGGACGCCGTTCGTTAGTACAGCGCTTCTTTTCAGCACCCCGGATCCCAGCGGACCCTCGGTGCTGGCCTCAGTTATCAGGCCCGTTGCCTGCGCCGGAACCCGGTGCCGGCGGCGGGCTTTTTGGTGTTGACTGGAGGCGTTGATGCGTGTGCCGCCCGCGAAAGGACCTCCCATGCCAGGAAACTCCTCATCCCCCAGCTACCGCCACGGTGAACCGTGCTGGGCTGACGTCCAGACCCGGGACGTGGAAGCAGCCAAGGCCTTCTACGCGGCGGTGTTCGGGTGGACCTTCAAGGACCTCCCCACGCCCGATGGCCGCAGCTATGCCCAGGCGTTCGTGGGGGAGGACCTGGTGGCCGTGGTGGCGCCGCAGAACCCGCATCAGGAATCTCTCGGCACCCACGCCCAATGGAACATCTACTTCGCGGCCGAGGACGCCGGTGCGCTGGCCGAGGAAGTTCCCCACGCCGGCGGCGAAGTGCAGTTCGGCCCCGAGGAAGTGGCGGACACCGGCGTGATGGTGTTTGTGGATCCTCCAGGCGGCGGGACCACCGGCGTGTGGCAGCCCGGAACGCACACGGGCTCCGGCCGGTACAACGAGGCCGGTGCGCTGTCCTGGACGGAACTGCTGACGCCCGAGCCGCGGGCCGCCGTCGGGTTCTTCCAGCAGCTGTTCGGCCACGAGGTGACCGAGTATCCCCAGGACGACGGCGGGACGTACAGCACGCTGATGGTGAACGGCGCGGAGGTGGCCGGGATCGTCGCGGCCGAGGCGCCTGCCAGGTGGCAGATCTACTTCGGCGTCACCGACGTGGCCGAGGCCGTGCGGAAGGCCGTGGCGGCGGGGGCGGAAGTGCTGATCGCGCCGGAGCCGGATGACGACGATACGCCCGGCGCCACGGCCACCCTCCGGGACCCGCAGGGCGGTGAGTTCAGCCTGCTGGAGGTTTAAAACACGGATGCCCTACAGCCGCCGATTGGCGGTGCAGGGCAACCGGGGATTGGTTTTATGCGTAGGCGTTGACCAGGCGGACGGCGCCGCCGTCCACACCCTTGGCGCCCTGGACGTAGTCCGGACCGGTCTTGAGGATGGAATCCGAGTCCGCGGTGACGGTGCCCATGATCCAGGACGGCACACCGCGGTCGTTGAGGCGGGCCACGGCGGCGTCGGCGGCTTCGGCGGACACGATGGCCACCATGCCCACGCCGAGGTTCAGCGTGCGCTCCAGGTCGGCCAGCGGGACGTTGCCCAGCTCGGAGACCAGCTTGAAGATGGCCGGCAGCTCCCAGGTGGCGCGGTCCACGGTGGCCACGAGGCCCTGCGGCAGCACGCGGGCCAGGTTGGCGGCCAGGCCGCCGCCGGTGACGTGGCTGAAGCCGTGCACGGCGTTGGCGCTGTTCACCGGGAAGGCGCGGGCAAGGTCCAGACAGTCTGCAGCGTAGACGCGGGTGGGTTCCAGCAGTTCCTCGCCCAGCGTGCGGCCGAGTTCGGAGACCTGGCGGTCCAGTGCCCAGCCGGCGTGGTTGATGACGCGGCGGACCAGGGAGTAGCCGTTGGAATGCAGGCCGGAGGAGGCCATGCCGATCACAACGTCGCCGGCGCGGACGCGGTCCGGGCCCAGCAGGTCGGAGGCCTCGACAACACCGGTGGCGGCACCGGCAACATCGTATTCGTGCTCGCCCAGCAGGCCGGGGTGCTCGGCGGTTTCGCCGCCCACCAGGGCGGTGCCGGCCACGGAGCAGGCCGCGGCGATGCCACGGACGATGTCCGCGATACGCTCCGGGACAACCTTGCCGCAGGCGATGTAGTCGGTCATAAAGAGCGGCTCGGCGCCCACTACAACGATGTCGTCAACCACCATGCCCACCAGGTCAAAGCCGATGGTGTCGTGGATGTCCATGGCCTGGGCGATGGCAACCTTGGTGCCCACGCCGTCGGTGGACGTGGCCAGCAGCGGGCGCTTGAAGGTCAGCAGGCGCGAGACGTCGTACAGGCCGGCGAAGCCGCCCACACCGCCGATGACGGAGGAATTGTGGGTGGCCTTCACGGCACCCTTCATCAGCTCCACGGCGCGGTCGCCGGCTTCAACGTCAACACCGGCGGAGGCGTACGTGATGCCTGCGGGGCTCAGTGGGCTGTTGCCGGCGGCGGGGGTTGCGGAAGTCATACGGACTCTTTCTTTTCAGCGCCGGGGGTGGTGGCTTCGTGGCGGATCGCGGGCACGTGGTCTTCTTCGGTGAGCAGGTTCTCGAACTCGGCGTCCGGTCCCGGATCGCAGCCGGTGGCGCCGGCCTTCTCCGCCGGGTCCTCCTCGGCGTCGATCGCAAGAGCCGCCGTTGCGCCGGGGAGGGCAGAGGGCGACGGCGTGAGGCCGCCGAGGTCGGTACGCTCCAGCAGGTTCTTGCCCAGTTTGTCCGCGCCCGGGAGCTCGATGGGGTACGTGCCGGTGAAGCAGGCGGTGCAGAGACGCTCGCGCGGCTGCCTGGTGGCGTTGATCATGCCGTCTTCGGAAATGTACGCCAGGGAATCGGCGCCGATGGCCTGGGAGATTTCCTCGATGGTGGCGCCGTTGGCAATCAGTTCCGCGCGGGAAGCGAAGTCGATGCCGTAGAAGCACGGCCATTTGACCGGCGGGGAGGAGATTTTGATGTGGACGGACGCGGCGCCGGCCTCGCGGAGCATCCGCACGATGGCACGCTGGGTGTTGCCGCGGACTATCGAGTCATCCACCACCACGACGCGCTTGCCACGGATCACGGACTCAAGGGCGTTCAGCTTGAGCCGGATGCCCAGCTGGCGCAGGGTCTGCGAGGGCTGGATGAACGTGCGGCCCACGTAGGAGTTCTTGACGAAGCCATGCGCAAACGGGATGCCGGATTCCTCGGCGTAGCCCACGGCCGCGGGGGTGCCGGACTCCGGGACCGGGATGACGATGTCCGCGTCCTGGGTGTTTTCGCGGGCCAGCTGGCGGCCCATCTCCACGCGGGACTCGTACACGGAGCGTCCCGCGATGGCGGCGTCCGGACGGGCGAGGTAAACGTATTCGAAAACGCAGCCGGCCGGCGTCGCCTCCGCGAAGCGCTTGGAACGAACGCCGTCCTCATCGATGGCGATGAATTCGCCCGGCTCGATTTCACGGATGAAGCTGGCGCCCACGGTGGCCAGGGCTGACTGCTCGGAGGCAACCACCCAGCCGCGCTCCAGCCGGCCGAGGACCAGCGGGCGGATTCCGTAGGTGTCGCGAGCTGCGTAGAGGGTGCCTTCGTCCATAAACACGAAACAGAAGCCGCCCTTGATCTTCGGCAGCAGCTCCATGGCGGTCTGTTCGAGGGTCTTGCCCTCCTCGCCTTCAAGCAATGCCGTGACCAGGGCGGTGTCCGAGGTGTTGCCCTGCTTCATTTCGCCGCTGAGCTGGCCGCCGTTGCGTTCCATGATCATGGCGTTGAGCTCGGCCGTGTTGGTCAGGTTGCCGTTGTGCGCCAGGGCAACCGTGCCGGTGCTGGTGGCGCCGAGGGTGGGCTGGGCGTTGGCCCAGTGGCTGGCTCCGGTGGTGGAGTAGCGGCAGTGTCCCACCGCCAGGTGCCCGGTCAGGGTGTTCAGCGTGGTCTCGTCGAAGACCTGGGATACGAGGCCCATGTCCTTGTAGACGTTGATCCGCTTGCCGTCACTGGTAGCTATACCAGCCGACTCCTGACCGCGGTGCTGCAATGCATACAGCCCGTAATAGGTTAGTTTTGCTACTTCTTCACCTGGTGCCCAGACCCCGAAAACGCCACAAGCGTCCTGAGGTCCCTTTTCGCCAGGGAGAAGATCATGAGAAAGTTTTCCATCGCCGCGTGCCACTGGTCGATTATCTCACGAGATGGGGTAAGACTTTTCCGCTGCGGCCATTGTGACTGTGCCCGGAGGCCGGACGACGGTGTTTGGAACCTAGGGCTGCGCGCCGTCGTCGGGCTCTGAATCAGGGACGGCTTCCACGATGGCGCGTTTCTGGCGCTTGACGCTCCGCCGGTCCAGCAGCAGGGCCACTACGGCGCCCAGCACCGCGCCGCCGGCGCCGAACATCACCAGGAAGAAACCGAACACCGAGCCGCGCTCGAAGGATTCGTCACCGGGGAGACCGTATGCGACGGCGGCAGCCACCGCTGCGCCCACCAGGGCGCCGAGGATGAGGAACGGCACATATTTCGGTGCCCGGCGGACGGTGACCTCGCGGCGTTCAGCGGGGGTTTCTTCAAAAGCCATGCCCTCTAGCCTACTCACCATTGCCGTTGCTCTATCACGTACAGCTGCCAAAACAGCGGAATGGGAACCGTAGGTGATAGAGCAACGGAGGGGGAGGAGGGGTCAGGGCTGTGACGTCCGGGACAGGATCCAGGTGTTGGTGCCGTCCTGCCGTTCGAAGGTCACGGTGGTGACGAGCGCCTCGATGAGCGCCAGGCCGCGGCCGGACTCGGAATCGTCGTCCGGGGCTCCCGGTACCAGGGGGCCGAACGGCGGCTTGGCGAAGAACGCACTGACCCGGGCCTGCAGGAGCGTGGGCTGGACGCTGATGTCCACTCCCAGCTCCACGGGTTTCTGCGCCTTGGCCGGCCGCGCGTGCTGGACGATGTTGGACGCGGACTCGATCACCGCCGTGGTGAAGGTCATCTGGTCCATGGCCTGGACGAACGGGGCGTCCTCCCAGAGTTTGTCCAGTTCGTTGTGGACCGAGTCGATGGACTCAGCAGCGGACAGTCCCCGGAACGTCCGCCGGGCCAGGACCTCAGTCATTGCTGAACGCCTCGTCGGCGGAGGCGTAGGCAGTCAACACCCGGTCCATGCTGGTCAGCTCAAGAACCATTTTGACCTGCGGCTGGACGGCGGCGATGCGCAGGTCCCCGCCGGCCTGACGGGCGGCCTTGAGGCAGCCGATCAGCGCGCCGAGGCCGGAGGAATCCATAAACGCCGTGTTCTCCAGGTTCACCACGATCCGCGAGGAACCGCCGGCGATCACATCGGTGACGAATTCGCGCAGCTTGGGCGCCGACACCATGTTCAGCCGCCCGTCCGCCTTGACCTCCGCATACGAATCCTTGACCTCATAACTAAACTCCATCCGGTTTCCTCTCTCCAGCCTCGACGTCCCCAGCGGGTACGTACCCCTTGTACAAAACAGCCCGGACCAGGACGCTCATGATCAGCAGGTCAAAAATAACCCAGGCCACGTTCACCAGCGTGCCAAGCGGCTCCGCCAGTCCCGCGGTCAGGCGGATAATCCCGACGACGGCGGCCACCGCCAGCAGCACGGTCACCACGATCTGGGGGCGGATGAGGCTCCAGCTGGGGCCGCCGCTCTGGCGGGACTTCGGGGTGACGGCGAACGCGAGGGGACGGCCGAACCAGACGTTCCGGGCCGCCGTCGAACAGGCCTTGATCCAAGTGGGGAACAGCGCGAGGCTGTACTGCTGGCCGCGCCAGGTGGGAATACCGCGGCCGGCGACGACGAACAGCAGCTGGTTTGCAACCATGAACGGGATGAACCGGATGAAGAAGTCCCAGCTGAGGCTGGCCACGGGCAGGACGCCCAGCAGCAGGTAGATGATGGGGGCGGCGAAGTAGATGATCGCCGCGTAGCCGCTGAGGTAGGTCCACATGGTGGCGAAGTACATCAGCCGCTGGCCGATCTTCAGGCCCTTCTGGGCCAGCGGGTTCTCGCGGAGCAGCACCTGGATGGTCCCCTGCGCCCAGCGGAGGCGCTGGGTGAGCATGGTCTTGAGGTCCTCGGGCGCCAGTCCATAGGCCAGGATCTCGTGGTGGTAGACGCTTTCCCAGCCCATGGCGTGCATGCGCATTGCCGTGGCCATGTCCTCGGTGACGGAGATGGTGGCCAGCGGCATGACCGGCTGGGCTTCGTCGTTGCGCTCAACGCTCAGGGCATCCAGGACGGCCTGCACGGATTCCAGCGCGCCGAGCGGCGACCAGTCACGGGCCGACATGCGCTGGACGGCGTCGTCGGCCACCACGGGGACGCCTGCATCACCCACATGGGCGAGTTCCATGGCGGCGATCTCTTCGAGGTCGGCCTGCAGCGCGGACATGTCAGCCTGGACCAGCGTCTGCACGGCCGCGTCCACGCGCCGGCGGACCCGGTACGTGATCTCGCTCAACGGCTGTCCGGCCGCCAGCTGCTCCTGTGCTTCGCGGGTGGCGGCCTCCACCGCGTCCAGCACTTCAGCTACGAGCGGGGTGTCCATGTCAGCGGATTTCCGCGCCTGGCGGATGGCGGACCGGGAAGCCGTGAGGGCGCGGCGGATGCTCTTTTCAGTCTCCTTGACGTAGCCCACCAGGCCCAGCTGCATCAGTGCTTCGCGGCGCAGGATGGCATTGGAGCCGCAGAAGAACGCCGCGTTCCAGCCGTCCTTGCCCTGCTGGATGGGGCCGTAGAACAGGGGTGCCTGGCTTCCCAGGGGATCGTGGGCGGGCACGTTGCTGAAGTACTGCGGGGTCTGGACCAGGGCCACGCGGCGGTTGTTGAAATAGCCGAGGGTCTTGTCCAGGATGTCCGGTTCGGGGATCTGGTCCGCGTCCAGGATCAGCAGGAATTCGCCGTGCGTGACCATCAGGGCGTTGTTCAGGTTGCCGGCCTTGGCGTGGCGCGGCACGTTGGTGGTCCAGTCGTCGCTCCGCGTCACATAACCCAGCCCGTGCTGTTCGGCGAGGGCCTTCAGCTCGAGGCGGGCGCCGTCGTCGAGAATCCAGGTGCTGTGCGGGTGCCGGATCTTCTGGGCCGCCAGGGCAGTGGTCATCACCATGTCCAGGTCTTCGTTGTATGTGGTGATGAAGACGTCCACCGTGGCATCGTGGGGCGGCGCGGGGGCTCCCTTGCGGATCTTGAGCTGCCACACGGTCATCCCGAACAGCATCACGTCGATCAGGCTGTAGGTCTCAGCCAGCACCAGGGGCACGGCGATCCACCAGGCATCCCAGTTCAGCGACGACGTCCAGCGCCAGCCCACATAGTTCAGGCCGAAGATGACCGTCAGGACCACAACCAGGCGGGTGCAGAAGCGCGTCATGCCGGGGCTGGCTCAGGCAGGCGGCGGACCACCACTACGGTGACGTCATCCTCGGCGGTTTCGGCAGGGGCCAGTGCCATGATGGCGTCGCTGGCGGACTGCGCAGAAACCTGGCCATGGGCTGCGGCGAGCACCGCCTCGGTGAATTGCTCCACCGAGTCAAAAACGTCCAGCACGCCGTCGCTGGCCACCACCAGGGAGTCTCCCGGGGCCAGGCCGACGGCGGACTGCGGCCAGGCGGATCCGGCCCAGGCGCCCACGGGCGGACCGCCGCTGGGAAGACGGTGCGCCGACCCCTCGGCGGTGACATGCAGTGCCAGTCCGTGGCCGGCGTCGACATAGCTGACGACGCCGGAAGCGGCGTCCAGGCGGGCGTGGAAGAGGGTGACAAATGAGTTGGAGGAATCCAGGTCCGCCGCGATGGTAGTGCTGGCGGAGGCGAAGGCGGCGTCCAGGTCCTGGCGCTGTCCCGTGGACCGCATGACGGCCCGGACGGTGGCCGCGATGAGGGCGGCGCCCATGCCCTTGCCCATGGCATCGGCGAACGTCAGGTGGAGGCCCTCCGGCGTGCGGTACCAATCGTAGAAGTCACCGCCGACGCTGCGGGAGGGGCGGAAGACGCCGGCGACGTCGTACCCGTCCACCCGGACGTCCTCCTGGGGCAGCAGGCTCTGCTGGACCTCGGTGGCGCGCTCCAGTTCGCTCGCCACGGCTGTGTCCGCGGCGGACGGCTGCCGGCGGCGGAACAGGGCGTTGATCCTGGATTGGAGTTCGCGCGGGCTGAATGGCTTGCTGATGTAGTCATCGGCGCCGTTGTCCAGGCCCGTGAGCTTGTCCAGTTCGTCGGCACGGGCGGTGAGCATCACGATGAAGGCATCGGAGAATTCACGGAGGAGTTTGCAGACTTCCAGCCCGTCCACGTCCGGGAGGTTCACGTCCAGTGTGATGAGATCCGGCTTGGCGCGGCGGACCTCCTCCACGCCTGGCAGGCCGGCTTCAGCGTGGGTGACCTCGAAACCCTGCTTGGCCAGGATCCGGACAAGGAGGCCTCGGATGTCCGGATCGTCCTCAATCACAACGGCACGGCGCGGTTCGGGCATGGAAGGCATGCCTCTACTTCTACCGTATTAGGGCCGGTGAAGCATGTCATGGACCTGACATCGACGGTCGAAGTCGTGGCAGTACCGGGCATTCCGGGGCGGGCGGCCTTGTGTTGGCCTTGGTGTTGCCCGGTCTTGCCGGAATACTTACCTGCCCTTGATTGGACCTTGAGGCTCCTTGGCCACACTCGAAGGACCAGCTTTGAAGGAATGTGCGGATTGCCGGAGGACGGTGCAGGACTTATGGAACCAACGGAATCCGTCAGACTGCCGGGCAGGCTGGGGCGCTCGTGGCGGCGGCTCTTGAAGCAGGGCCGCCGCCCGCGCAGCACCGTTCACTACCTGAGCCATTCCTGGAAGCTCCGCTCGCTGTCCCGCTCGCTGGCCCAGGCCCTGGGGGAGTCATGGGAGGCCTCGAGCTGGCCGGGGGACCGGCTGGCCGTCGGCGTGGAGCTCTCGGAAAAAGTCGAACAGCTCACCCGCCTCCTCAACCGCGAAACCGAAGTTCACGGCCGCCTGGCGGCGCTCGCAAAGTAGCCGTTCCCTCTTGACCCTTTCCGTGCCACACTTGGTGACAATCGAGTGGCTGGGGGAAACCAGGTCAGGAGATTACCGTGCATTGGTATACAGGTTGGGCTTACCTCTTAGCTGGGCTTATGACCATGGACGCGGTGCTGCTGGCCTTGTGGTTCATAGACAACGACTGGCCGGATAGCTGGCGGAAGAAACCCTGATTTAGCGCAGTCTGCGTCAGTTGGTCCCGCGTCAGTTCGCGCGGAATTAGCGCAGGTTCAGGCGCATCAGGACGCGCGGGAATCCGTTGAGCACCGAATCCGTATCAGCGGCCTTGACGAACCCGGCCTTCTCGAAGAGCTTGCGCGTGCCCACGTACGCCATGGTGATGTCCACTTTGCTGCCGCCGTTATCCACCGGGTACCCCTCAATGGCGGGCGCGCCGTAACTGCGGGCCAGCTCCACGGCACCTTTGAGCAGATGATGGGAGATCCCTTTGCCGCGGTAACCGGGCCGGACCCGGATGCACCACACAGACCAAACATCGAGGTCGTCCACGTGCGGAATCCTGCGGTTGCGGGCAAAGCTGGTGTCGGCGCGCGGATGGACAGCTGCCCACCCGACTACTTCGTCGCCGTCGTACGCCAGAACCCCTGGCGGCGGATCCTGCGCCACCAGCTCCTTCACCAGGTCGCCGCGGGCCGTTCCGCGCAGCGCAAGGTTCTGCTTGGACGGGATGCGGTAGCTCAGGCACCAGCACACGTTGGCATCGGGCCGCTTGGGTCCAACCAGCGTTCTGACGTCTTCGAACAGCGTTCCCGGACGGACTTCGATCGCCATGCCTGACTCCCGGTTGGTGGGCTACCTGTGCCCTGCCAGACTAGACCCCCAGGGACTCCCGGAGGGCTGCCACGTGGCCCTGCGCCTTGACCTGGTACTGGGCCAGCGACACGTTGCCGTCGGGGTCCACCACCACGGTGGAGCGGACGAGGCCTTCGACGATCTCGCCGTCGACCAGCTTCTCGCCCCACGCGCCGTAGGCCAGGGCAACTGCGTGGTCCTCGTCGGAGAGCAGCGGGAACGTCAGGTTGAAGTCGCCGGTGAAGTTAGCCAGCTTCTCCGGGGCGTCGGGGGAGATGCCCAGGACTTCATAACCGGAGCCCTGCAGGGATGAGAGGCTGTCGCGGAAATCGCAGGCCTCGGTGGTGCACCCGGGGGTTGCCGCCTCCGGGTAGAAGTACACGATGACGTTCTTGCCGCGGTAGTTGGCCAGGGAGGTTTCCTTGCCCTCGGCGTCCTGCAGCGTGAACTCGGGGGCCTGGGTACCTGGCTGAAGTTTGATGGTCAGTTGGGGGCTCATGGCGTTCCTTCGGGAGACTCTGATGGCAAAAGACAGGAAACCAGTGAATCGGCTTTCCAGTTTAAACAACAACTCCGGCGTCATTTGAAGTATTCCGGCTGGTCCGGGGCCGGGACCTGTGCGGGGGTCAGTTCCCCGTTCCGCGAATGTCCGGCGGTCCATTGACTTGAGGCGCCGGATGGATACGGTTAGAGATACACCTTGTTGGTCTCCGCACTTCGTCGCCGCACTCCGTAGCCGCCTGCCGGCATCCACTCACAACCGCTTGGTCCCAGCCCTAAGCGCCCGCCGAAAATGATCCCTAGGCTGTGTCCCCATGACCGCAAATTTCATCAGAGCTCTGGCCGTTAAATCCTTTGATATTCCGGACAAAAAGCGGTGTCCGGATAAGGCCGAGTTCGATCTCGTCACGGTCGATGACTACTCCGTGGCCCGCCTTATCCTCGCTCCCGGCTGGCGCTGGTCCGAGTCGGCCAAGCCTATGGAACTGACGGACTTCTGCGAGCACAGTCACCTCGGCTACTGTGTCTCCGGCAGTCTGGAGATTCAAACGTCCGACGGCGTGAGGTCCACCATCCGCGCCCATGACACCTATGCGTTGCCTCCCGGGCATGATGAGTGGGTGGTTGGCTCGGAGCCGTTCGTTGCTATTGAATTCCTGGGTACGGCGTCCTTCGGACGGCCGCGGAGCAGGGGACTGCACGCGCTGATTTGAGCGCGCTGGTTTGAGCCGGAGCTGGTCTGCCGGGGCTAAACAGCCACGGCCGTTTCCGCGCGCAAGATCCGCTTGTTCACAATCCGCTTGAGCTTGGCCACAACCTCGGCCGGCGGGCAGTCGGCGTCGAGCTGTACGAAACCCGGGTATTCCGGCATGGAGCTGTAGGCGTCGCGCAGGTCCTCCAGGTCAGCCAGCGTCTCCGAATCGGTGCCGCGGGCCATGATGCGCTCGTGTGCCAACGCAGGCTCCACGTCCAGGTGCACCACAGCGTCAGGTGCCGGCAGGGACGCGATCAGCCAGGGGAGCAGGCGGCCACGCCGGAGACCTTTGGCCGCGCGCAGGGCCAGCTGGCAGTGGAGGTGCCGGTCCATCACCACCAGTCCGTCGACACGGCTGGCCCGGGCATGGGACATAAGCACGTTGACCACGCGGAGGGTGGTTTCCACGGCGTCGGCCAGGTGGCGGGGCCAGCGGATGCCCAGCCGTTCAGCCAGCACGGACATGCTCCGCCTGCCGGCATGGTTGCTGAGCAGCAGGGCGTTTTCGCCGTCAGCCTGGGCCGCATCTACCAAGGCGCGGGCGGCCGTGGATTTTCCCGAGCCGTCGATTCCGGTTAAGACAATAAGCACTTGGCCTCCTTTCGCCAATGGTTTAACGGAAGGGACAGTGTGATCGTCCCATCATGAGGTGGAGGTCACATTAAGCTTACGTCCGGACGGTGCCTGCAACAGGCCGGCTGCCGCACCAAGAGTTTTTGTCCAGATAACGTGCCCAAACCGGCGTTTTTGGCACGTTATCTGGACAAAAACTCCCGCAGAATGGGGATCTTCGATGCAGTTAGCCCAGCTAGCCGCGATTGTTGCGTGTGTACTTTTGGCAGCGCTCGCGGTTTTTCAGGCCGCCCTGATCGCAGGAGCACCACTGGGACGGTTCGCGTGGGGAGGCCAGCACAACGTCCTTCCCACCAAGCTGCGGATCGGCAGCGCCACCTCGATCATCCTTTACGTCGTCTTCGCCTATGTTGGGCTGGCCAAGGCTGGCATGGCGGCCCCGCTGGTGAACCAAGGTTTCACGGACGTCTTCTGTTGGGTGCTGACGGCCTATTTCGCGGTGGGCATCGTGCTGAACGGAATCTCCCGCAGCAAACCGGAGCGCCTGGTCATGACACCCACAGTAGTGATCCTGACAGCCCTCTACCTGGTCCTGTCCCTGAACTAGCGTCAGTGCTGTGGTTCGAGGGCGAGCCGCAGCCCGAAACCGATCAGGACGGTGCCCGTGATGCGGTCGATGGTCCGGAGGCTGCGGGCGTCTTTCAGCCACTTGGAGGCGAAACCTGCTCCGAAAATCAGGAAGGTCAGCCACGCAAGGCCCAGGACGCAGTGGACGCCGGCCAGCAAGATTCCCATCAGCAGCGGAGGTGTCCCCGGCGGGATGAACTGGGGAATCGTGGCGATGTAGAACACCCCCACCTTCGGATTAAGCAGATTAGTGCCTGTCCCGGTCAGCCAGCCCTGGAACAGCTGATGGCGGGAGGCCGCGGGCACTCCAATCTCGGGCGAGGCGGATGACGGGTCCTTGGCCCGGCTCTTCCACAGCAGGGAAGCGCCAAGCCAAACCATGTAGGCGGCACCGGCGATGGTGAGTGCCCGGTAGGCCAGTTCAGATGCTGCCAGCAGCGCCGAGACGCCCACAGCTGCCGCGATTCCCCACACCATCAGTCCGGTGGAGATGCCCAAGGCCGTGGCGAAGGCGAAACCGCGGGTCCTGGCGAGGGACGAACGGAGCACCAGCGCCGTGTCGATGCCCGGAACCAGCGTCAGGAGTCCGGCCACAAGGCCGAACGAGAGCAGTGACTGATAGAGATCCACGAGCCAAGGATAAGCCAACGACGGCGGCCAACCGGCCGCCGTCGAACGTTAACGCAGGAGGCGTCTTAGCTGCAGTGCTTAGTGAAGGCGGCGCCGGCTTCCTGGTACTGGGCCTCCAGCTCGGCGAGCTTGGCCTCGTCCGGGGCTTCCTTGGCGGACTCGTCCGTGAACGCGATGATGGATCCGAGCGCAGGCTTGAGGTCATCCGATGCCACAACTTCGATGGGCCGGATCTGGTTGGCGAGACGCACCAGGCCGGTCTTGCCCACGTTGTTCGCGGGGTTCGCCAGGACAGCTTTGACGCGGTCGCAGGTTTCGGGGGTGGAAAGTTTGGTGGGCGTGGTGCACGCAGAAGCGGAAAGCACGAGGCCGGCAGCGATCAGGGCGGTGGCGAGTTTCTTCATGGGTCCCTCAGTAGTTGATTGAGGTTTCGATTGTAAGCAGAGACCGCGGCGCCTTGCCGCTCCGGGGGCTCCGGACGGCGGAGTGTGACCGCACAAGGAGGGGGCTCCGGACTCTGGCGGGGCGGTTCTCGGGGTGCATAGACTGGCAGGACAATCGTGCGGGCCTGCCGCAGGTTGGCCCGTGCGGATCACCTAAATTCAAGGAAGAATCATGGCCCGCACAACCCAGAATTCAGGAAAAGTACAGCGACGTACCGCCATTGGGTTCATTGCACTCATGGGGTTGTTGGCACCTGTCCTCCCGGCCTCGGCGTCGCCGCCGGAAGACTCAGTCATTGTGCTCAAGGGCGCCACCTCCGCCGAGGGGATAGCCGCCGGCAGCGGAACCACGTTCTACGCCGGAGACCTGGCACTTGGGGACATTTACCGCGGCGACATCCGTGAAGGCAAAGCGCGGTTGTTCATCGACGTATCCGAATTTGATACGCAGCCGAGGGCCGCCGTCGGGATGAAGGCCGATACGCGAAACAACCTGCTGTTTGTAGCGGGCGGCGGCACGGGCAAGGCGTTCGTCTATGACACTGAATCAGGCGAGCCGGTGGATGACTTCACGCTGGCTCCGGGGTTCATTAATGACGTCGCCCTGACGCGGGACGGCGCCTGGTTCACGAACTCGGCCGCTGGCGAGCTCTACTTCCTCCCCGTGGGCAGGCACGGCGAGCTGGGCACTGTTGAGATCCTGCCGCTGTGCGGGCCGGCTGCCGAGCTGACTCCGGGCTTCGACCTCAACGGCATTGCCGCCGCCAAGGGCGGCCGGGTCCTGATCGTGGCTCATTCGAACAACAGGGCCCTGTACACCGTCGACCCGGAGACCGGCGATAGTGCCTTGATCGAGGGTGTGGATGTGCCGAATGTTGACGGCATCCTGGTCCGGGGCCATACCGTCTGGGCGGTGCAGAACTTCCTGAACCAGATCGTCCGGATTGACCTCTCCAACGATCTCTCCTCCGGCGAGATCGAAGACACCATCACCAGTCCCCACTTCGATGTTCCCACCACGGTTGCGCGGTTCGGGAACACCCTGGCTGCCGTGAATGCGCAGTTCATGCGGCCGGCCAGCCCCCACGAAGTAGTGCTGGTGCCGGCCCGCGATTAGGCCGCTTACGTAGGGACGGTGTTGCCCCGCTTGAGCGGTGCGGGGCAGCACCGCTCGTGCGGGGCCGGGCAGCTGATGCCGCGTACTGCTGTTGCAAAGTACGACGGCGGGCGGCACCTTAGGTTCGACTCAGCCAGTCTGCGACTCCGCCAGTCAGCGGTCGCCCAGGCTGCCGCCGAGCGGCGGGAGGGTGCCGTCGTCGTCCGGTTTCTTGACCTTGCGTTGGGCCGCGCTGCGGATCTCGCCCTCTGCCGAGCCGTCCGACTCGCCCTCAAGATCGACCATCCCGCCGGTCTGGTCGAACGGGTGCGTGTACCGGTTGTACGCCGACGGCTCGCCCTCGGGGACGGATTCCCGCCAGGCGCCCGTGGCATGGCCCTCGTGTTCGATGAATTCCTTAAACTTCTTCAGGTCGTGCTCCGCCTGGCGGGCCACGACGTGGAGGAGGTCGCCCACCTTCTCTACCATGCCCTCCGGCTGGTACTCCAGGGTGAGGGAGAGCTCGGTCTTGTTGCCGCCGGCGTCGGAGAATTCCACAACGCCGGAGTTCGTGGCCCCTTCGGTGGACGCCCACTCGATCCTGCGGTCCGGGATCTGCTCCACGATGGTGGCTTCCCACTGACGGCGGATCCCGGCGATATGGGCCACCCACTTCAGGCGGTCGGCACTGAGCTGGGTCACGCTCTCCACGCCACCCATGAACTGCGGAAAATCCTCGAACTGGGTCCACTGGTTGTAGGCGGTGCTGACCGGCACGTCAACCACAATCCGCTTCTCGACTTTGCTGCTCACAACGTCTCCTTTGACTGGAACGGTCTGATGACAAACTGAATACAGTCAGTATGCTTACCTATCGCCGTTGCGGGCAAGGCGTCAGAGGCAGGGCGTCAGTGGCAAGGCTTCAGGGGCGCGTGGGCCAGAGGGGAGGGAGACGGCGGTTAGTCGTCGTCGGTGTCGGCGCCTTCGGCGGGTTCCTGGGAGTGCACTCGAATGTCGGTGGGGTCCGCCAACTCGTCCCCTTCGGCCGGAGCCTCGCTGTGGATGCGCTGCGCCACGACTGGTTTTTCCTTCATCTCAACCGCTCCTATGGTGTGTGGAATGTGCCTCAACCATCATTCAGCGCCTCCCGAAGCGGGGTGTCAAGAACCCTTCCAGAGCTCTGGCGGCGGCACGTGTTCTGTGCTGGACTGGGGGCGCACTGTGCCCGCTTCATCCTGTAAAGCTCTACGGCCAGCCGGCTCTTCCGGCTGTTGGGAAGGAACAATCTCATGGCAACGCAGAAAATTGGATACTTCGTGGGGAGCCTGGCCACCGGCTCCATCAACCGCACACTCGCCAAGGCCCTCATCAAGCTGGCCCCGGCGGACCTTGAATTCACCGAGATCCCTATTAAGGACCTGCCCCTCTACAGCTACGACTACGACGCCGATTTCCCGCCGGCAGGCCGCGCCCTCAAGGAAGCGATCGAGGCCTCGGACGGCATCCTGTTTGTGTCCCCCGAATACAACCGCTCCATTCCGGGAGCGCTCAAGAATGCCATCGACTGGGCGTCGCGGCCCTGGGGCACCAACTCCTTCGCGCGCAAGCCCACCGGGATCATCGGCGCCTCGCCGGGCAGCATCGGCACGGCCGTGATGCAGTCCTCCATGCGGAGTGTGCTGAGCTTCCTGGACGCCCCCCAATTGAACGCCCCGGAAGTGTACATTCACTTCAAGCCCGGCGTCTTTGGCGACGACGGCGAGGTCCGGGATGAGGGCACAGCCAAGTTCCTGCGGCACTACATGGAGGAATACAGCGCGTTCGTCCAGCGGGTACTGGCCGCCAATGCGCCGGGCCACATCGGCGATCCGGAGCCGGATCCGGACAAGCTTTCACGGTAGTCCAGCCTTCCCAAGCCCACAGGCTCAGTCCAGGGGAAGGGTGACCGTCACGGTGGTGCCCTCCCCTGGCTTCGAACAGACGCTGACGGTGCCGCCGGCCTCATGTACTGCCACGGACATCAGCCGCAACCCGTAGCCGTGGTTCTTGCCGCTTAACGCGAGGTGGCAGTCAAAGCCCGTGCCGTCGTCGGACACCACAAGGCGGATGCCGTGGTCAACGGCGGACAACTGGACGGTGAGCTCGGCGGCGTCGGAGTACTTGAAGGCGTTGCTCAGCGCTTCGCGGGCCGATTGGTAGAGGAGGGACGCGCAGTCCGCCGGGATCTCGATGCCCCAGTGCGGAGTATCCCAGCGGACTGCCGTTCCTTGCTGACGGAGGGGGCCGGTCAGCCGGTCAATGCAACCGGCCAGCCCCAAGGTGTGGAAGTCGAGCGGGTGGTGATCAGTGATCAGTCCTCCCACCGCGACGACCTCGTCCAGAGCTGATTCCTTCCCCATGAATCTTCCTGCTTCCCCGCCGTATTCTTGTGGTGATAAATCCAGCGTGGACCGCCAACTGCATGAGTTGCCAAGGGTTGGCTCAAGGTTGGATCAATTTTTCGGGGAAGATTCCGTGTTGTTTTACGGGTGTCGTCCCAAGGCCGGCAGCCGGACGAGTTTCAACGCCATATCGACGTCGGGGCGGAGGTCGCGGTCCTGGCTGGCAGCCGGCAGCGTGAATCCGGTTTCGAGGGTTCTCCTGAGCAGTGGATTGCTGAACTCGGACGTTTTCCGTCCCTGCATCCGCAGTGTCCGCGCTGAACACACCAATTCAACAGCCGTCATGGTCGCCAGCGCCTGGACGGTGGAGTCCAGCCGGGATGCCGCCAGGCTGGCGAAGCTGGCGTCTTCCTCGGCGCCGAGGGACAGGACCACTGTCTGCAGGCTCACGGGCTGGGCGTTGGCGCGGACAAGCCCCGCGGCGGCAGCAGCTACGTATTCCAGCATCATGACGCCGGATTGGCCGGAATCGTCGGCTGCCAGGAACCGGTTGAGACCCGTGAACGCGGGGTCGCAGAGCAGGTCTATCCGGCGGAGGTTGGTGGCGCAGGCCGTACCCAGGGCCAGGTGCAAGGCGTCTATCCGCCTGGCAAGGGTTGTCATCTGGAAAAGGCCGTGATGGGCCACCCCGTTGGTCCCGTCGGTCTCAGAGCCGAAGACCATCGGGTTCTCGTGGCCGGCAACAACAAGCCGGTTCAGGAGCAATTCAAGCGAGGCAAGCTCCTCCGTGACCGCCCCGAGGACCTGCGGCAAAGTGCGCAGACAGTACGGATCCTGGATCCGGGCGGCCACACCGGTCCCAGCCACCAGCCCGTGAAGTGTCGCCGCCATTTCCCCCACGGCAGGCGAATCGGACGCCCGGGCCACCTCAGGGCTGAACGCTTCCGGATTGCCTGACATTGCGGTGAAGGACAGAGCACTCACCAGCGTGAGGTTCTCCACCAGGACGGCAAGTTTCTGATGGCCCAGCACAGCCTGGGCAACGGTGAGCGCGCTGGAACTGATGAATGGCAGGGCGTCCTCCGTGCCCCAGCCGTCCAGCGCTTCGGGGATGATGCCGCCGCCCATGGTTGGCCGCTCGCCCAGGAGTGTGAGTGCGGTCCCGGCCAAAGCCGGCAGGTCGGCCGTCCCGATCCCGCCGAATTCCCGCACCTCCGGCAAAGCATCACGGTTCAACATCTCCACGAGCGCTTCTGCTATGGCCGGGTTGATGCCGGAGGCACCTGCCGACAGCTGGGAGAGCCTGATCACAAGCATCGCCCGCACGGTTTCACGGTCGAGGGCCCGCCCGGCATCCACCGCATGGCTGCGCAGGAGATTCAGCCCATGCAGGTCCATCCCTGTATCCGTTGGATCCAGCGTGACGGAGCGGTTGGCGCCGACCCCGGTGGAACGCCCATAAACGGGCCGGGCTCGGGCGGTTGCCCGCGCCGACCGCTGGGATGCCGCCATCCGTTCAACGGCCGACGGCGCCAGCGTCACCCGGGTGCCCCCGGCAGCCACCTTGGTGATATCGGCCAGACGCAGCCATGTGCCGTCGATTTCAATCATGGACTGATTCTTTCTCTGGGCCGGTGATCGAGCTTGTCAAGATCCAGGTCTCGCTCCCCGCCAGCCCGACCACCGAAGGGGTCGGTTACCGGGTTTCTTGCATGGGGATGCGGACGCCGCGTTCTTTGGCGACGTCGGTGGCGCGGTTGTAGCCGGCGTCGGCGTGGCGGATGACGCCCATGCCGGGGTCGTTGGTGAGGAGGCGTTCGAGTTTCTGCGCGGCGAGGTCGGTGCCGTCGGCGACGGAGACCTGGCCGGCGTGGATGGAGCGGCCGATGCCGACGCCGCCGCCGTGGTGGATCGAGACCCAGGTGGCGCCGGAGGCGGTGTTGAGCAGGGCGTTGAGCAGCGGCCAGTCCGCAATCGCGTCGGAGCCGTCGGCCATGGCCTCGGTCTCCCGGTACGGGGAGGCGACGGAGCCGGAGTCGAGGTGGTCGCGGCCGATCACGATGGGCGCTTTGACCTTGCCGTCCTTGACGAGCTGGTTGAACAGCAGGCCGGCCTTGGCGCGGTCGCCGTAGCCGAGCCAGCAGATCCGGGCCGGCAGGCCTTCGAACTCCACCCGTTCCTGTGCCGCGTCGATCCAGCGGTGCAGGTGCTTGTTCTCGGGGAAGAGTTCCTTGATGGCCTTGTCCGTGACCGCGATGTCCTCCGGGTCTCCGGAGAGCGCGACCCAGCGGAACGGGCCCAGACCCTCGCAGAAGAGCGGGCGGATGTAGGCCGGGACGAAGCCGGGGAATTCGAAGGCGCGGGCGTAGCCGCCCGTGCGGGCCTCGTCGCGGATGGAGTTGCCATAGTCGAAGACCTCGGCGCCGGCGTCCTGGAACTCCACCATGGCCTGGACGTGCTTCGCCATGGAGGCCTGGGCCTTCTTGGTGAAGCCCTCCGGGTCGGCGGCGGCCTCGGTGTGCCATTCCTGGACCGTGATGCCTTCGGGCAGGTAGGACAGCGGGTCGTGGGCGGAGGTCTGGTCCGTGACGATATCGACGGTCAGCTCCCCCGCACGGTGGCGGCGCAGTATCTCGGGGAAAACCTCGGCGGCGTTCCCGACGTAGCCCACGGACCAGCCGCGGCGATCTTCCTTGGCCGCCAGGACCTTCGCGATCGCCGTGTCGAGGTCGGTTTCGACCTCGTCGAGGTAGCGTTTGCCAGCGCGGCGGCGCAGGTGGCTTTCGTCGACGTCGACAATCAGGCAGGCGCCCTCGTTCAGGGTGACCGCGAGCGGCTGGGCACCGCCCATGCCGCCGCACCCGCCCGTGAGGGTCAGGGTCCCTGCGAGGGTGCCGTCCTGGTCCCCGGTGAGTTTGCGGGCGATCGCGGCGAAGGTCTCAAAGGTGCCCTGCAGGATGCCCTGGGTGCCGATGTAGATCCAGGACCCGGCAGTCATCTGGCCGTACATCATCAGGCCCTCGGCCTCGAGCCGGCGGAACTCGGGCCAGTTCGCCCAGTCGCCCACGAGGTTGGAGTTCGCCAGCAGCACCCGCGGCGCCCATTCGTTGGTCCGGAACACACCGACCGGCTTGCCGGACTGGACCAGGAGGGTCTCGTCCTTCTCCATGGTCTCCAGGGTGCGGGTGATCGCATCGAACGCCGCCCAACTGCGGACGGCACGG
Source organism: Pseudarthrobacter sulfonivorans (assembly GCF_001484605.1). NCBI lineage: Bacteria > Bacillati > Actinomycetota > Actinomycetes > Micrococcales > Micrococcaceae > Pseudarthrobacter > Pseudarthrobacter sulfonivorans. The sequence continues at coordinate 2,751,331 of NZ_CP013747.1, forward strand.
CCGGTCCCGCCGTAAACCACCAGATCATCCGGGCGCTCGGCGACCTCGGGGTCCAGGTTGTTCATCAGCATCCGCAGCGGGGCTTCGGTCTGCCAGCTCTTGGCGGTGAGCACGGTGCCGCGGGCAGCTTTGACCGGGCGGGCACCGGTAGTGAAATCGGCTTTCAATGTAATTCTCCTAATATCCTGCGGCCGGCCTAGGCCAGGTTCTTGGACTTGAGCCAGTCCTGGGCTATCTGGCCGATGTCCTCGAACTTCGCCACGCGGCCGTTCATCTCGATGAGGTCTTCCGTGGTGAGCGCGGCCGAGACCTTGTCCAGGACCTCCTTGACGGTGGCCGTGGACTTCTTCTCGTTGATGACCGGGACGATGTTCTCGGACAGGAAGAGGTTCTTGTCGTCTTCGAGGGCAACCAGGTTGTTGGCGGCCAGTGCGGGGTCGGTGCTGAAGAGGTCGGCTACCTGTACCTGGCCGGAAAGCAGGGCGTTCAGCGTCAGGGGACCGCCGGCGTCGAGCGCTGAGAATTCCTTGAACTCCAGGTCGTAGACCGACTTGAGGCCGGCCACACCGTTCAGGCGGGTCTTCCACTCCGGCGGGCCGCCCAGGACGAGCTCCTTGGCCACGGGCTGGAGGTCGCTGATGGACTTGAGGTTGTGCTTTTCGGCCGTTTCCTTCTTGACCGCCAGGACGTCCTTGTCCTCGGCTTCGGACGCCGTCAGCATGGTCAGCCCGGAGGGGACCTTGGTGGCCAGTTCCTTGGCGACCTCTTCGGAGGAGACTGCCTTGGTGGCGGAATCAAGGTACTGCAGGAGGGCTCCGCCGTATTCGGGCATGAGATCGATGGAGCCGTCCTTGAGGGCCGGGATGGTGACTTCGCGGCTGCCGATGCTGGGCTTTTCGGTCACCTGGACGCCTTTCGACTTGAGGGCCTCGGCGTAGATCTTGGCGATGAGCTGGCTTTCCGGGAAGTCCGCGGAGCCCACAATGATGCTGTCGCTGGAGCCTGCCTGGGTGTTGGAGTTGCTCATGGGATCCCCGCCGCAGGCGGTCAGGGCAAGGGCGGCAGCAGCCGCGAGGGTGATGCCGGTCAGGTACTTTTTCATGTCAATTCTCTCTGGGGGCTGGCGCAGGGTGTGCAGTGGCCAGGCTGGGGGTTTTCGCCGGACGGCGAGTGGGATGATGCGTGGGGCGGTGATTCAGGGCGTGACGGGGATTTTCACGGTGTCGGCCGCGGCGGCCGAATTGACGGTGCGCCGGGTCAGTCCTGGTGAGACGATCCGGCGCGTGATGAAGGCGAGCACCTGGTCAAAGACCAGGGCCATCAGGGCCACCAGCACGGCGCCGGCAACCATCTGGCTGTAGTCGTTCTGGGCCTTGCCGTCGATCAGCAGGCGGCCGAGGCCACCGAGCGAAATGTAGGCCGCGATGGTCGCCGTCGAGATGATCTGCAGCAATGCGCTGCGGACGCCGGACAGCACCAGCGGGAGCGAGCAGGGGAGCTGAACATCCGTGAGGATCTTCATGGTGCGGAAGCCCATGCCCTTGGCAGCGTCGACGGCGGCCGCATCCACTGCGCGGATGCCGGCATAGGTGTTGGTCAGGATGGGCGGCACCGCGAGCAGCACCAGGACGATGAGGCTCGGCAGGATGTAGCCCATCTTGGACGGGAAGGCCGGCGAGATCAGGAGCACGAGCAGGATCAGCAGTCCCACGCTGGGTAGGGCGCGGAGGGCATTGGCCAGGCCGGCGATCATGAAGACGCCCTTGCCGGTGACACCGATGTAGACGCCGAGCGGAACTGCGATGACGGCCGAGATGGCGAGGGCGATGAGCGAGTAAACGAGGTGCTCGCCGATCAGGTTCGGGATGCCGTCGGCGCCGGTCCAGTGCGCGGGGTCGAACAAGTAGTTCATGATGCCACCACCTTGGGGGTCCACGGTGTCAGCCACCGGTTGAGGAGGATGATCAGGCCGTCAAGGATCATGGCCAGGACCACGCAGAGGATGATGCCGGCGATGATCGGGGTGAAGAACCGCAGCTGGAAGCCTTGGGTGAAGAGGGAACCGAGCTGGGGGATACCCAGCAGCGCGGCCACTGACACCAGGCTGACGTTGGAGACCGCTGCGACGCGGAGACCGGCGCAGATCACCGGCACGCCGACGGGAAGTTCAACTTTGAGGAGGCTCTGGTAGCCGCGGTAGCCCATGGCCTTGGCCGCTTGGGCGGTGTCCTCAGGAACGGAATCCAGGGCATCGGCAACCACTCGGACCAGCAGGGCCACAGTGTAGATGGTCAGCGCGGCCACGATGTTGAGGGGGTCCAGGATCTTGGTGCCCAGCACCAGCGGCAGCAGCACGAACAATGCCAGCGAGGGCACGGTGTACAGCAGGCCCGCGATGCCCACCAAGAGGGGGTAGATCCGGCGGCTGCGGTGTGCCCACCAGCCCAGGGGCAGGGCAATCAGCAGGCCGAGGATCAACGGGGTGACGGCAAGCAGGACGTGCCAGCCGAGCAGGAACACAATATTGTCGAACTGGCGGCCCAGCCATTCAATGTTCATCGCGCCGTCTCCAGGTGCGGTTCGGCTTCGATGGCCTTGACGATGTCGGACGCAGTGACAGTGCCGATGAGCTCACCGGTGTCATTGACGACGACGCCGCGCCGGCTGGGGGAGGACAGTGCTGCGTCAAGCAGCTGGCGCATGGTGCCGGCCGATGTCGCTGACGTGCCGCTGAGGTTCAGATGCTCCCGCTTGAGCTCGCCGACGATCAGCTCGGGCTGTGCCCAGCCAAGCGGCTTCCGTCCGCCGTCGACCACCAGGACCCACGCGCCGGTGGCCCTGGCGTGTGCGTCCGCGGCGGAGTCTCCGAGCTGAACCACAGCCTCTTCGCTCACCGTCACGGTTCCGGCCACATTGGTGAAGCCGAGGGAACGGTAGCCCCGGTCGCGTCCCACGAAGTCGGCCACGAATTCGTCGGCCGGGGAGGTAAGCAGCTCCGACGGTGTGGCCATCTGGGCGAGCTTCCCGCCGACGCGCATCACGGCCACCTGGTCCCCGAGCTTGAGGGCTTCGTCGATGTCGTGGGTGACCATGATGATGGTCTTGCCGATTTCACGCTGCAGGCGGAGGAATTCGTCCTGGAGCTGCGCACGGACCACGGGGTCCACGGCGCTGAAGGGTTCGTCCATAAGCATGAACGCAGGGTCCGATGCCAAGGCGCGGGCCACGCCAACACGCTGCTGCTGGCCGCCCGAGAGCTGCCAGGGGTAGCGCTTGGCGAAGTTCGCCGGAAGGCCAACGCGCTCCATGAGCTCAAGGGCCTTCATGCGGGCTTTCTGCCGGCTCTCGCCCAGGAGCAGCGGCATTGTGGCCACGTTGTCCACGATGGTGCGGTGCGGGAAAAGCCCGGCGTGCTGGATCACGTAGCCGATCCTGCGGCGGAGCAATGCTGCGTCCATCCCGGAGGTGGGCTGGTCATCAAGGTAAATGGTTCCGGCGGTGGGCTCGATGAGGCGGTTGATCATCCGGAGCGAGGTGGTCTTCCCGCAGCCTGACGGGCCCACAAGGATGGTCAGCTTGCCGGTGGGGGCTTCGAGGTCCAGCCCATCCACGGCCACTGTCCCGTCCGGGTAGGTCTTGGTAACACTTTCAAACCTGATCATTTTGTTTCCATGCTTTCCAGGGGCTTTTCATGGTTTTCGGAGGGCGTGGTGAGAATTGTTTTGGCCACCTTCGCCAGGTCCTCGCCGATCTTCGTTGCCTTCAGCTCGTTCAGCCTGTAGCTGGGTGCCACGATGCTCAGGGCGGCCACGGTCCGGCCGCCCATGATGACGGGGGCGGCAACAGCCGTCACGTCATCTTCAACGCCGCTGCGCATGACTGCGAAGCCGCGTTCGGACTCGCCGCCGGTGAGGACTTTGCCTGCGGCCGATCCCTCCAGCGGGATACTTCTGCCGACCCAGCTGGCATGCCGGATCGAGTGGGTTCCTTCAACGATTGCTATGTAGATTCCGGTGTCGCCGGTGCCGGGAATGCTGAGGTAGCAGGACTCCCCGGTTTTTGCGACGAGTCCCTTCATGGCCGGGGTGCAGAGGGATACCAGGGATTCGTGGCCCAGGGCCAGTGCCCCCAGCTGGATGACGCTGGCGCCGGGCCTGAAGTTCCCGCCCGGATCCCGTGATACGAACCCGCTGGCCTCCAGCGTCCGGAGCAGACGCAGGGCCGTGCTGGCGGACAAATCAACCAGCCGGGCCGCGTCGCTGAGGCTGATGGCACCGTCTGTACAGACGGCACTCAGCAGCGCCAGGGCCCGTTCCACCGTCCGGGTTGAAGAATCTGCAGCCACTGGTTGACCCGCTTTCGAGTGGTGTGAATCACTATGTCTTGCCACTAAGTAAAAACCAACTTTCACTCGATGACAATAGATGGCGCCTACTTTTCACTCGTTCTTCACAAAATCCGGGTTGATCACCGCCAGTGCAACAGTCCCGTTTCCGGCGTGTTGCAGGATCGTTAATTGTCACGGGCAGTTGTCCCCAAGCCTTGCCATGGAGTGGAAAGTGGCTTTTACTTGGTGGCAGTTCGTACCAATCGGAGGTTCATGTGGAAACCGTCAACCAACTCCTCGATTCCATCAAGGACGTGGGCCGCGATGCGGTCCGCGGAGGCTATTCCCGGGCCGTCTACTCGACGGCGGAACTCGACCTGAGGTCCTGGTTCATCGAGCAGGCAACGCAGCGTGGCCTGGACGTCGAGACCGACCGGAACGGCATCATCTGGGCGTGGTGGGGCAAGCCCCAGGATGGTGCCCTGGTGACCGGCAGCCACCTCGACTCCGTCCCCGGCGGCGGGGCCTTCGACGGTCCCCTGGGGGTCGCGTCCGCGCTGGCCGCCGTCGATCTCCTCAAGGCCCGGGGCGTCCAGCCGCGCCGCTCCCTGGCCATTACCGCCTTCCCGGAAGAGGAGGGTTCCCGCTTTGGAGTTGCCTGCCTCGGATCCCGACTCCTGACCGGAGCCATCGACGTCGACAAAGCGCGGAACCTGCGCGACGGCGACGGTAACACCTTCGCCGACGTCGCCCGCGCCAATGGCCTGGACCCGCGCCACATCGGGCCGGATCCGCAGGCGCTGGCACGGATCGGTGACTTCGTTGAACTGCATGTGGAGCAGGGCAAGGGCCTCGGCGCGGGCGGCCCGGCCATCGCCGTCGGCAGTTCCATCCTGGGCCACGGGCGCTGGAAGCTGAGCATCAGCGGCCAGGGCAACCACGCCGGGACCACCTTGATGGCGGACCGGGCGGATCCGATGGTGGCGGCCGCCCAGATCATCGTGGCCATCCGGCAGGCCGCCGCCCGCCAGCCCGATGCGCGCGCCACGGTGGGGCGCCTTATCCCGGTGCCGGGCGGCACCAACGTCATCGCCTCCCGGGTGGATATGTGGCTGGATGCGCGCCACCCGGAGGACGCCGTCACGGCCCGGCTGATCGAAGCCATCCATGGGAGGGCCCAGCGGGTGTCAGCGGAGGAAGGCTGCACCGTGACCCTGACCGAGGAATCCTACAGCGGGACAGTGCATTTTGATCCGGACCTGACCCGAAGCATCAGCGGGATGCTGCCGGACGCGCCGCTGCTGGCCACCGGGGCGGGTCATGACGCCGGTGTGCTGGCCGGGTTTGTGCCGTCCGCCATGCTGTTCGTCCGGAACCCCAGCGGAATTTCGCACTCGCCGGAGGAGCACGTCACGGACGAGGACGCCGGCGCGGGCGCTGCGGCCCTCGCGGACGTCCTGGCAGGCCTGCTGTGAAGCGGTACTGGTGCGAGCAGGGAATGGTCGACGGCGGTGCCGGTCCCACAGTTGCCGAACGGGTGGAGATCGAGGCCGAGGACGGCCGGATCACCCGCATCTCCCCGTCTGTAGACGCCTCGCCCGGCGCGCATCTCCTGCCCGGCGTTGTTTTCCCCGCCGCGGCCAACGCCCACTCGCACGCGTTCCACCGGATCCTGCGCGGCCGCACGCACCACAACCGCGGCGACTTCTGGGTCTGGCGGGAGCACATGTACCGCAGTGCAGCCGAGCTCACGCCCGAAGCCTACGAGCAGCTTGCTACCGCGGTTTTTGTCGAAATGGTGGTGGCCGGCTTCAGTAGCGTGGCCGAGTTCCATTACGTTCACCACCAGCCCCGCGGGAAACCGTACGCGGAACCGCATGCCATGGAGCTTGCCCTGGCGAGGGCTGCTGCTGCCGCCGGCATCCGGCTGACGCTCCTGGACACGCTGTACCTGGCCGGCGGCATTGGCATGCCGCTGAGCCAGGAACAGGCACGGTTCGGGGACCGGGACGTGCATGCTTGGCTTGACCGGCTGGCTTCCCTTCGGACCCACATCGCGGGGACCTTCCCACCGGGCATGGTCAGTGTGGGGGCGGCGCTGCACTCCGTCCGCGGGGTACCGGAGGCGGACCTGGCCGTGGTGGCCGAACAGCTGCCGCACGACCTGCCGCTTCATATCCACCTGAGCGAGCAGCCCGCCGAGAACGCGGCGTGCCTGGCAGCGCACGGGCTGACGCCCACAGGACTCCTGGCCCGGCACGGCCTCCTCAGCCGGCGCCTGTCTGCAGTCCACTGCACGCACCTGACGGCTGAAGACATCGCCTTGCTCGGAAACGCCGGGGCAACAGCGGTCATCTGTCCCACCACCGAGGCGGACCTGGCCGACGGCATCGGGCCCGCCCGGGCGCTGTCCGACGCCGGCGCCTCCATCGCGCTGGGGACTGACCAGCATGCCGTGATCGACCCCTGGATCGAGATGCGGGCCCTGGAGTACGGGGAGCGCCTTGGCTCTGGGGAACGCGGCCGGTTCTCGCCGGAGGAGCTGCTCCACGCCGCCACGGAGGGGGCAGTCCGCTCCATGGCCACGCCGGTGGCGCCGGAGGCCTTGCGCGTTGGTGCTGTCTGCGATCTGGTGGCTGTGGCCGCAGGCTCGGCACGGACCGCGGGATCGAAACCGCAGCAGCTCCCGTTGAGCGCCACCGCCGCCGACGTCACGTCGGTGGTCATCAACGGGGAGTTGGTGGCGTCCGACGGCGTGCATCACCGCCTGGGAGCGGCGGGGAACCTGCTGACGGCGGCCCTGAAGAACTTCTCCTGACCGAGACTGGCGGGCGCCGCCCGGCCCCGGCGGTGAGGGCCGCATTAGCCACAGCGATCAGGAAAATGCCGGCCCACTGCACAATGCCCAGGGCTTCACCAAGCGCCAGCGCCCCCACCAAAGCCGCAAAGACGGGGTTGATGCTCATCAGAACCCCGAACAGGCTGGTGGGGATGCGGCGCAGGGTGATCACGTCCGCGACGTACGGGACCACGGACGCCAGTACGCCGGCGCCTGCTGCGCAGAGGACGGTGAACGCGTCCGGCTGGTGGTTGAGGAACGTCACCAGCCCCACGGGGAGGAAGAGTGCGGCCGACACTCCGGTTGCGGCCGCCGTCCCCTGGATGCCCGGGATCCGCTTGCCCACGGTCCTGTTCAGGAGAATGTAGGCGGCCCAGCTGCACGCGGCGACCAGTCCCAGGCCGATGCCCACGTAGTCCGTGGACGCCTCCGGCTGCGTGATGGCCACAACTCCGGCCGCGGCAAGGAGGGCGCAGGCGGCGCTCACCTTGGTCCGTGAACCGATCAGGGCGAGGGCCAGGGGGCCCAGGAATTCGAGCGTGACCGCGAGGCCCAGCCCGATGCGCTCCACGGCCGCGTACAGGGAGAGGTTCATCGTCCCGAACACCAGCGCCAGCAGAAGAACGGGCCACCACTGGTGGCGGGTGAAGGAGAAGATGCGTGGCCGGACAAGTGGCAGCAGCACCGCCGCGGCAATGAGCTGCCGCGCTGCGACCACGCCAACCGGGCCTATTGCGGGGAAGGCCAGTGAACCGCTGGCAGCACCCAGCTGGTTGGAGAGCGCGCTCGCCACCAGAATGGCGCCAGCCCGGCCTCGGCCGGCAGTTAATGTGTTGTCCATCCTTGGAGTGTGGGGCCGCAGCGGGTTCCTCCAAAATGCATAGACGGGCGCTCTTATGCGCCCAGCGTATGAATAGAATGAGCTTATGGACATGGAGCTGCGGCACCTGCGTTGCCTCGTTGGGGTGGCCGAAGCAGGCACGTTCACTGACGCCGCCATTGAGCTGGGCATGTCGCAGGCGGCGGTGTCGCGCAACATCGCTGCACTGGAGCGCGCCTTGGGGGTTCGCCTGATGCACCGAACCACCAGGAGCATTGAGTTCACGGCCGCCGGCGACCGGACGGTCCGGCATGCCCGCCGTGTTCTCTCGATTCTGGAGGCCATCCAGCAGGAGGCGGCCGACGGCGGCGGCACAGTCCGGATCGGCTACGCCTGGTCCGCGCTGGGCCGGCACACCACGGAATTCCAGCGCAGGTGGGCTGACGCGTTTCCCAACACGGAGCTGTACCTCATCCGGACCAACACCCCGACGGCGGGACTGGCGGAAGGAACCAGCGACTTCGCCATCCTGCGGCGGGTCCCCGACACGGCGGCCATCAGCCTTGTCCTTATCGGGCTGGAGAGCCGCTTCTGCGCCATGGCAGCGGATGACGCCCTTGCCGGCAAGCGAAGCATCACCCTTGCAGAAGCCGCGGCCAAACCGATTGCCCTGGACCGGCGCACCGGAAGTACTCGCCTGGACCTGTGGCCGGAAGGCCAGCAGCCGCAGCGCACTATCGCCACGGACGACGTCGACGATTGGCTGACGGTGATCGGCAGCGGCAAGGCGCGGGGCATCACTGCGGAATCAACGGCGCACCAGTACCGGCGCAAGGGTGTTGTGTACCGGCACGTGCGTGATGCCGCCCCGGTTCCCGTTTATGTCGCCTGGTCCAAGTCCGACCCGCCTGCGGGGACGCAGGGCGTCGTCGAACTGCTCGCGGCCCTCTATTCCTGAGCCGGGCATTTTTGCGGGATCCGTTCGTTATCCCCGCAACGGTTCGGTGCCAATCGCGCCGCCGCGGGATCCTTATGCGCCCGCCAGCTCCACAATTTAAGGACCAAACTCGGACCCAAAGGAGGGTGTGATGCGCAGTCCCGCCGTATCAGGCGCGGTAATTCCCACAGCTATTCTGATGGCGCTGCTGCTGGCGGGGTGCGGCCCGCAGCCGGGCCCGACGGCAAGTCCCAGCCCCACCGTCACGTCCGCGGCCACCGGAACCACCACTGCCGTGCCGACGGCGACAGTCTCGCCGAGCGCCACCGGCACCGCGCCGGCGTCGGCCGCTTGGACCAGCTACACCACGGCGGACGGCCAACTGACGTTCGAACACCCGGCCGCGTGGAGCGTCCGGGACCCGGCCGGCGAACTGCCGGAGGGCGGCGGTGCCTTCGCCGAGGTGACCAACCAGGCGGGCAAGCCGCTGGCGACACTCCGGACCAACATGGCCACCGGGTCCACGTGCCTGGAGCGGTTCCCGTACGAGGTGCTGGAGTCTGAAGAATTGCCGCTGCTGGTGCAGGGCGGCGCGGCGCCCTGGTTTGTTTTTGAGACCCGCGGCAACGATGCTGCGCCGGGTCCGGCCAACACGCCGGCCGCGGCCTACGGCATCGCGTGGGCGGCGCCCACGGGCGACTCGGCCTGCGCCATCTTCCACTTCTTCACGTGGCCGCCCACCGCTGCCATGTTCGGCGCGTTCTACAACCCCGGGAACAACGTGACGCCGGGGGCCGAGTCTCTGCCGTACCTGGAGCAGGCCAAGAAGTACGCGGCGACCCCGGAGTACCAGGACATCAAGCGGATGATCACCTCGTTGCGGCCAGCGAGTTAGCGTCTGAGGGTTGGGCTGCCAGGGGCTAGAGGCGGGCTGGCTCAAGGTTCACACAAGATTTGTGCGAGCCGGCCATTTTCGACCTATGCGCCCGCAAGGATTCGGTAGATTGATCTCGGTTTCGGTCCCCCCGCCGAAGCCCCGGAAGCCCCCGCGCTCGAGTCCAACTCGCGTGGGGGCTTCCAACCAAAGTGCAGGGCCCGGTGGTTGGAGGTGCAGCTAAAGGCTGGTCATCCGTTCCTCGGCTTCGTTGTAAAGGCCGGCCCTAGGCCATACAGGGCCATGAACCGTAGAAACTTGGTCCGCTAACCGAAAAGCTGCCACTGCATTTGGGTTCCTTTCCATATTTTGGGGGAGCCTGCCTCGATAGCATGAGGTGACCGGACAGAGTCGTCCGGCCAGATCGACGCAGAAGGAAGCCCATGGCCGCGGTTACGGTGGACGATATTCTCTCGGACCTCCCTCTGGGTTTCGCCAGCCTCATCCTCCGGCCTGCTCCGGCCGGCTCTGTGATCGAACGGTTCCTGATAGTGGATGCGGATGATGAAACGTCCGACGGCGGCGCGGCCTTTGTCCTGCTGATCGGCGTCCGCGGCCGCTCGGCTTTGCCCGCGCTGCGGCGGCTCCTGAAGAACCCTCCGCCGGTGGTCGCCGTCAAGGGAAGGCGTGAAGAGCTCGCCGAGGCTGAAGAGCTGCTCCGCGATGCCGGCACGGGCCTGCTCCTGGTGGATCCGGGGGCTGACTGGGACCGGCTGCTGTCCATCGCCAAGGACCGCATCCAGCCACGCAGCTACCAGAGCGAAGTGCTGACGCTGCTGGAAGAGGACCTGTTTGCCATCGCCCAGACCACCGCCAGGCTCACATCCAGCCACGTGGTCATCGAAGACGCCGCCAACAAGGTCCTGGCATACTCCACTGTTTCGAACGACATCGACGAGCTGCGCAAGGCCTCCATCCTGGCCCGGCGCGGTCCGCGTAAATACGAGCTGCTGCTGAAGGACCTGGGCGCCTACCGTGAACTGCACAGGACCCGGCTGCCGGTGCGGGTACCGGCCCGGCCCCAGGACGGGCTGCGGGAACGGGTGGCCGTCACTCTGTTCGCCGGGGACCGGATCATGGGCTACATCTGGCTGCAGGAAACGGGGGCGGGCTTCGGCACGGACGTTGATCACGTGCTCACCGGATCTGCTGCACGGGCCTCCGCCGAGCTGATCCGTTTCCGCAACCAGCAGTCCGTACACATGCGCGAAGACCGCATTGCCCGGATTTTGTCAGGTCCGGCGGAAGCCGCGGCCAGTGCACACAGCGAGAAGATCTCCGCTGAGCGCCCGGCCGCATTGATCCTGATAGGAATGTCCGATGCCGATGCTCAGGCCGACGACGCAGCACTGAAGCACGGCGAACTCGCCAATCTGGCGTCCATCCACGCCGCCGCCTACAAGGCGTCCGCCGTCGTGGGCCAGTTCAAGGGCGACACCGCCGTGATTGTCCCTGGCCTGCAGTCAACCGTCGCGGAGCCCGGGCTGCGGAGCCTGGCCGAATCCATCGTCCGTGATGCCGGCAAGCACCTCGGCATCAGCCCGTTCGCAGCCGTCGGTCCGGTAGTCCCGGACCTGCTGTCCATCCACTCAACCACCCGTATCACCGAGGCCCTGTTGAGTTGCGTAGGCACGTCTCCGGATACGGCCGTTGCCACCGTGGACGACTTCGAGGGAGAGGTCCTCTTCCGCGAGGCAGTCCAGAATTTCACGTCCTCCACATTCCGCCACCGCAGTCTTTCCGCCCTGCTGCGGCAGGACGCCGAACTTGCGGAAACCCTGCACGCGTACTTCGAAGCCTCGCTCGATGTCGCCGAGTGCGCCAGCAGGATGGGGCTGCACAAGAACACCGTCTACTACCGGATCAGCAAGGCATCCCGGGCGACTGGGCTGAACTTCGGCAACCCGCGGGACTCCCTGGTGGCCCTGCTCCACATCCAGGAATGGGCCGGCACACCTAAAGAACAACTGGGCAGGAAATGACCACAGCACTCAAAGCACCGCCGTTGGACCCAATACTGGACGACATCGTTCGCAGCCACAGGCCACAGCAGGAAACCGGTTCTGTCCCGGCCAACATCCCCCTCCTGGCAGCGGTACCTTTCGACAGGTTCGGGATCGCCGTCGCCACCACTTCCGGTGAGGTGTTCAGTTCCGGCGATGCCGACGTCCCGTTTTCCATCCAGAGCATCTCCAAGGTGTTCACGCTCGCAATGGCGCTTCGAGGCGACAGCTCAGGGATACTGTGGTCCCGCGTGCTGCGCGAACCGTCCGGCACCTCGTTTAACTCCCTGGTTCAGCTGGAACTGGAGCACGGCATCCCGCGGAACCCTTTCATCAACGCCGGCGCCCTGGTGGTCACCGATCACCTGATGGAAGAAACGTCCGACGCCGCCGCCCAGGTGTTGCGGTTCCTCACCGCCCAGGCGGCCAGCACTGGGCCATTCATCGATGAGGCCGCCGCAGCCAGCGAGCTCGCCAGCAGCAGCCGCAATCGGGCCCTGGCGCACTTCCTGAAGGGCTTCGGCAACCTGAAGCAGCCCGCGGAATCAGTGGTGCAAAACTACGTCCGCCAATGCTCCATCATGATGACCTGCGTGGAACTCGCCAAAGCGGGACTCTTCCTCGCCCGGGACGGCCACGGATCGCTCGGAACCGTGGTGTCCCCCAGCGACGCGAAACGCATCGGCTCCATCATGCTGACGTGCGGGATGTATGACGCCGCTGGCGAGTTCGCCTACCGCGTGGGCCTTCCCGGAAAAAGCGGTGTGGGCGGCGGGATCCTGGTCATTGTTCCAGGTGTTTGTGCCATTTGCGTCTGGAGCCCGCGGCTGGACGCCAAAGGAAACTCCCTGGCCGGCACCGCCGCTCTCGCCGACCTTTCCGACCGCACCGGCTGGTCCGTTTTCTAAACCCCCAGGTTGCACACCCCCACAACTTCTTCCCAACCCAGCAGGATCTTCTCCGTATCGAAAGGATCAACCATGCCCATCAGCCCCAATGACGAGGATGTACTGAAACAGGCCGACGGCGGCCACGCGCACGCCTCTGAGTCTGCCCTGCACGCGGAGGACAAGGGCTATCACAAGAGCCTCAAGCCGCGGCAGATCCAGATGATCGCGATCGGCGGGGCGATCGGCACCGGCCTGTTCCTGGGCGCCGGTGGCCGGCTTAACGCCGCGGGCCCGTCGCTGGTCATCGCGTACGCCGTGTGCGGTTTCTTTGCGTTCCTGATCCTGCGGGCGCTGGGTGAGCTGGTGCTGCACCGTCCGTCGTCGGGCTCGTTTGTTTCCTACGCCCGTGAATTCTTCGGCGAGAAGGCCGCGTTTGTCTCCGGCTGGTTCTACTGGCTCAACTGGGCCACCACCACCATCGTGGACATCACCGCCGCAGCGCTTTACATGAACTTCTTCGGCAACTACATCCCGTGGATGGCTGCTGTCCCGCAGTGGGCCTGGGCCCTGATCGCCCTCGTGGTGGTCCTCGCCCTGAACCTCGTCTCTGTGAAGGTCTTCGGCGAAATGGAGTTCTGGTTTGCCCTGATCAAGGTCGCGGCCCTGGTGGTCTTCCTCGTGGTGGGCACCTACTTCGTCATCTTCGGCACGCCCGTGGACGGCCAACCGGTGGGCCTCAGCCTCCTCTCGGACAACGGCGGGGTCTTCCCCAACGGCCTGCTCCCCATGATCATCCTGATGCAGGGCGTCCTGTTCGCCTACGCCTCCATCGAACTCGTGGGCACCGCCGCCGGCGAGACCGAGAACCCCGAAAAGATCATGCCCAAGGCCATCAACTCCGTGGTCTTCCGCATCGCGGTCTTCTACGTCGGCTCCGTCATCCTGCTCGCCCTGCTGCTGCCCTACACGTCCTACGAAAAGGGCGTCAGCCCGTTCGTGACGTTCTTCGGTTCCATCGGCATCCAGGGCGTAGACGTCATCATGAACCTCGTGGTCCTCACCGCCGCGCTCTCCTCGCTGAACGCCGGCCTGTATTCGACCGGACGCATACTCCGCTCCATGTCCGTGAACGGCTCCGCCCCGAAGTTCGCGGGCCGGATGAACAAGGCCGGCGTCCCCTACGGCGGCATCGCCATCACCGCCGGAGTGTCCCTGCTCGGCGTCCCGCTGAACTACCTGGTGCCCGCACAGGCCTTCGAAATCGTGCTGAACGTCGCGTCCGTGGGCATCATCATGACCTGGGCAACCATTGTGCTCTGCCAAATCCAGCTCCAACGCTGGGCGAACAAAGGCTGGCTCAAACGCCCGTCATTCCGGATGTTCGGCGCCCCGTACACCGGCTACCTCTCGCTGCTCTTCCTCGCGAGCGTCCTCGTGATGGTGTTCATCGACTCACCCCTCACCATGCTGGTCACGGCCATCGCCTCCGTGCTGATGGTGTTCGGCTGGTACGCCTGCCGGGCCCGCATCCGTGAAATCGCCGAAACCCGCGAAGGCTTCACCGGCACCGCCCCCGTCATCGCCAACCCGCCCGCGGAGACCTTCAGATAAACCCCGCACCATCCACTACAAAAACCAGTCCAAACAGCCAAAGAAAGCCCATGACAACGGAAACCGAAGCAACCCTGACCGCATCCCACACCCTGCCCGCCGCCGTCGGGAATTCCGAGCAAGTCTCCCGGGAGGCACACCATCCGGAGGTGCCTCACGCCGACACCGGCCAGGCCCTGAAATCAGCCGGGCACGTGATTGTTGATTCGCTGGTGGCCCATGGTGTGGAGCGCACCTATGTGGTTCCCGGCGAGAGCTTCCTGGACGTCCTGGACGGCCTGCACAACTCGGATATTGAAACAATCGTCTGCCGGCACGAGGGCGGCGCCGCCTACATGGCCGAGGCCGACGGCAAGATGCACCAGCGCCCGGGCATAGCGATGGTGACCCGGGGGCCCGGCGCGGCCAACGCACATGTGGGCCTGCACACCGCGTGGCAGGACTCCACCCCCATGCTGCTGTTCGTCGGCCTGATCCCCTTCGCACATCGCGACCGCGAGGCGTTCCAGGAGTTCGACATCAAGGCCTGGTTCGATACGGGGGCGAAGCGCGTGATGGTCCTTGACCACGCGGAGCGGGCGTCCGAGATCGTGGCCGAGGCGATGTTTGCGGCCATGAGCGGGCGGCCTGGCCCGGTGGTGGTGGGCCTGCCGGAGGACATTATCCGGCAGCAGATTGACCCGGCGCTGCACCCCGCCATTCCGGTGGCGGCAGGCGGCATGAGCACGTCCGACGCCGCCGCCCTGGAGGCTGCGCTGGCAGAATCCAGCAAGCCGCTCTTTGTCACCGGCGGCAACGACTGGACGCAGGGAGCAGCTGACCAGCTGACCGAATGGCTGGAACGGCACCATATTCCGGCCGCAGCTGAATGGCGGACGCAGGGAACGGTCTCCTTCGATTCCCCGTCCTACGTGGGCCCCATTGGCTACGGCCGCCCCCGCCCAACGTACGACCTGTTTGAGGAAACCGACCTGCTGGTGTTTGTGGGGACGGTGCCGGGCGACGTGATTACGGACGGATTCGTCTGCCGGCAGGACTGGAACAAAAAGAACTTCCTGGTTACGGCCGACCCCTCACTCCGTGGCCGGTCGGGACCCGTTTCGCGGCAGATCCTGGCCAAGCCCGAGGCCTTTGTCCGCGACCTTGTGGGGATCGACCTGCCGGCGAAGGAAGAGTGGAAAGCGTGGACCGACCGGATGCGGGGCGAGCAGGAGCGGTTCGCCGCGCTTCCGCCGGCGGCGCCGGCAGCGGGTCAGGCGAGGATGGACACTTTGATGGCGAACCTGGTGCCAAGGCTGCCCGAGGATTCACTGGTGACGTTCGGCGCGGGGGAGCACACCAACTGGGCCCACCGCTACTTTCCTACGCGCCGCTACGCCTCCATGATCAGTGCCCGTAACGGCTCCATGGGCTACTCCGTACCCTCGGCCATCGCGGCATCGCTGGCCGAACCCCGGCGCCGCGTGGTCACCATCGCAGGGGACGGCGAGTTCCTCATGAACGGCCAGGAGCTGGCCACCGCGGCCCAGTACGGGGCCACGCCGCTGGTGATCGTTATGGACAACCAGGAATACGGCACCATCCGCACCCACCAGGAGCGTCACTATCCCTCGCGCGTCTCCGGAACCCAGCTGAAGAACCCGGACTTCGGCCTGATGGCCCGGGCCTTCGGCGGTTTCGGGATCACTGTCACCGAGGACTGTGACGTTCCGGCCGCACTGGACGCCGCCTTGGCGGCCATCGACGAGGACGGTGTCTTCGCCCTCATCCATCTCATCGTGGAACAGCGCGTTAAGGCGTACTGAGCCACGTGCTGAAAGAGCAGCGGGCGACGGCGGGAGGTCCCGCCGTCGCCCGCTGCTCTCTGACCCGGGTCACCCCCGTCGGCTTAGTCATGCCACCTTGGCGGCACGCGAAGCAATGCGCAGTGCCGCGAAGCCCGTCAGCATCGCATGCAGGGGCTGCCTCTAAGCGCCCGTAAGAGTCGAGATCCCTGGAGCCCATCCGGGGCTGCGAGCCAAGGACCGCAGATGCTGGTTCAGTAACTGGGTTCCGCTCCGACGGCAGCCACATCGCCGGCGTCAATCATGCGTCGGCCCATGCCACCGTCAGCCCAGATCCAAAAGCAGGACTTGTCTGGCATCACTGCGTCCACCACGCCGCTCAGGACTTCTGACCCCACTCGCAAGCTGACGTGGTACCCGGGCTTTAGGATGTCGTGATTATCCATCGAGCGCGCGTGGGTCGCTCGTTGGGCCTCCGATGGGGGCGAATGCTCCGAAGAACATTTGCGGCAGATCCTGCGTGTCGGTGCCGCCGAGTCCTGCACCGAACAGCACTGTCTGCGCGTCGGCCGCGGAGCCTTCGATCTCGTACACCGTGGCGTACCGGTAGGCCGTCGGCGCGTCGCTGGCAAATTCATAACGCTGCGCGCTGACGAACCCCGGTAGGGCAACCACCTCAGGGATGTGCGTGTCGGAGTACCATGCGTTGAACTCGGCATCCTTTCCGTCCACGGCGTTCACGAGGGCGATCAGGATCTCGCGGGGGGCATTCGTTGAATCGGTCATGATGGTCGCTTTCTGTTGGGGTTGGGCATGGGAATGGACGTGCGGGTGCACATCCGGGGGTGAGATGGGGTCACTGCGTCTCGGAATGAAGGCAGCGATCGCCGCCGAGGCAAGTGCGGCAGCGAGCCCAAGCGTGAACGCGCCGTCGAACCGTCCGCCCGGGGAGACGGGGGATCCGTCGGGGGAGATCCCGGAGCTCGTCAGGACCGCGGCGATGGCGGCCGCGGCGGTCGCTGTGCCGAGCCCGCGCATGAGGGCGTTCAGCCCGTTCGCGGCAGCGGTCTCGTTCCGCGGAACCGCCTGCATGATGAGGGTCGGCATGGCGGCGTAGCCGAGCCCGACGCCGACACCCGTGAACGCGTTGATGAGGAGGATGTGCCACAGCTGCAGGTTGAGACTGATCGATGCGGCATAACATCCGGCGATAATCAAAGATCCCGCGACGAGCGAGGGTTTGGCGCCAAACCGCCGTTCGAGACGGCCGGCAATAGGTGACATAGCGAGCATGGCTAAACCGGAGGGCATCAGCGCCAGTCCCGCGGTGAGCAGTGGCAGGCCGAGGCCGCCCGCCTCGGCGGGGAACTGGAGAAGCTGCGGAAAGGCGATGCTCGATGCGAACAGGGCAAAGCCCATGGCGACGGACGCGAGATTGGTGAGGAGTACTGCCGGACGCGCGTTGACCCGCAGGTCGACGAGGGGATCCCGCACCCGCAGTTCGTATGCTCCCCAAGCGAGAAAGACAACGACGCCACCGATGAGCAGTGCCAGCGTCACCGGCGACGTCCACCCCCAGGTGTTCCCGCAGGAGACAGCCAGGAGCAGAGCGACCAGCCCGAGCGTAAGGCCCGCGATACCGCCCGCGTCGATCGCCCCTCCCGGCGGTTTGCCGCGTTCGGGGACGATCAGGAACACGAGCACGAGGGTGATCACGCCGATTCCCGCGGCTACCCAGAAAAGCACACGGAAATCGGCATGCTCGGTGACGAAGGCGCTGATGGGCAGCCCAAGTGACGCCCCGACGCCGAGGGTCGCGCTGACGAGCGCGATGGACGATCCCAGGCGGGACGGGGCGATCGAGTCGCCGAGGAGGGCGATGCCGAGAGGGATGACTCCCAGTCCCGTCCCCTGCAGGGCACGGCCGATGATGAGGGGCAGGACCGTCGGCGCAAGCGCAGCCACCACCGAGCCGGCGATGAGCAACCCGAGAAGCACCAGAGCGATGCGGCGTTTGCCGAACATATCTCCGAGACGACCGGCGATCGGCGTGCAGATCGCGGAGACCAGGAGCGTTACCGTAATCACCCACGCGGTATCGTCCGGACTCGCATCGAGGAGCTCCGGGAGCGCTCCCTGGATGGGGATCAGGATGGTCTGCTGGAACGAAGCGCTTGCCCCTGCGAATGCGAGCACCGCGACGATGAGGCGCTGGCGCGCGCGGGAGGGAAGCGAGTGCTCCGCCAGCGGGTCGCTGACGATCATGAAGGCCGGTGCTGGGCTGGCTCAGTGGTGAATCCCCAGGGCACGCCGAGGCTGGTGGCCGGGTCGGTCACCAGCGAGGTGGCCGAGCGCGCCGCGATGCCGACTCCGTTCGCTGTCAGGTGCTTGGCGGCGCGGTCCAAGTCCTCAACCTCCCACGTAATCGCATGGTAGGCGTCGACCGTGCCGTGCGCATGATCAGCCGCAGCCGGAGTGCCGGCGTCGGGGGTCGCAAAGTGGAACACGGCATCGGCCAGACGCACGTAGGGCCCGGATACTCCCCGGACGCTATCGCCACCCGACCGGATGATCTCACCACCCAGGACGTCGACGGCGACCTTGAGGGCTCGATCCGGTCGCGTGGTGAGGATCGTGTGATGCGAGGTGCGCGCGATACCCAGTGGGCCGCCGTCGTGAACGGCGGATGGACTCCAACTGGGGTCGAACCGCGGGTCGAGCGGGAAGGGGAACGTCTCGAAGAACTGGTACCTCATCCCGGCGTCCTCGGCCAAGGAGTAGAACGGTGCCGGGCCGCCGCTCCAGTCCTCGTCGTCGAGCGCCTCGTCACGCGCATCGACGAGGCGGACGCCAGCGGACCGGAACGCCTGGTATAGGTCTTTGGCACCATCAACGTACCAACCCACCGCGTTCAGGTGGCCGGTGTCGATATCGGGATACCGCTGCACTCCGCCCGTGAAATACCGCTTCGGCTCGAGGCTGTCGATGAGTACGTCTGCGACCATCGTGTAATTCGAGTAGTCGGTTGAATGGCCCGGAGCCGGCGGGGACGTCATTACGGTGCCGATGTTTGTACTCGGCCGCCCAAAGACGCGAGTGAAGAAATCCTCCGACGCGTCGAGGCTTGGCACGTGCATGGTCGGATGAAACACCGACTTCACGCGGAAGGCTTGGTCATTTTCGGTCATGCCGCTCTCCTTGAACTGGATGATACCTGCAGCGCTGCCGCCGGGCTCAGCCGGCTGCCACTGTCTCGTGAGCCGAGGTGAACGCGCCCCCGTAGTTTTCAGTCGAGGAGACCCCGTCCAGGATTTCGTGCAACTTTCCGCGGCCACCCGGGTTGAGCAGGAACTTGCGCGGCTTACCCTCGACGTTGGCGCCGTAGTAGTGGCTGTGTTCGACGGAGAAGATCGAAAGGGGAGCGAGGGTCTCGATCATCGACATCCAGATTGCCTCCTGCGCGGCCGTCGGCTCGAAGCTGTGGTAGCCCTGTTCGCGCGCATAAATGATCGTGTCGAGGATCCAATCAACCTGGTCCTGCGAGTACCGCGGGTAGTTGCCGCCGCCCGCTCCGTGCGGACCCCCGGGGAAAAAGAAGTTCGGCAGGCGATTTGCGCTGAACCCACCGAAGTCGGACGGGCCGTCCGCCCAGTCGATGCTCAGATCGAGTCCTTCGCGGCCCTTGACGCCCATCCGGGTGAGGGCGCCCGTTCCGAAGTCGAATCCGGTGGCGTACACGATGATGTCGTAGTCCCGGTGTCCCTCCGTGGTCTCGATCCCGGTCGCGTCTACGCGCACGATCGGCGTTTCCTTGAGTGCGATGAGGCCGGCGTTCGGTTTGTTGAACGACTCGAAGTAATTTGTCACGAAGGGCGGACGCTTCGCGCCGAACAGGTGGTCCTTCGGAATGAGACGGTCGGCAGTGACAGGGTCCTTGACGATGCTGCGGATCTTTTTGGCGAGGAACTCGCAGAACTCGAGGTTGACGTCCCGGTTCGTGGTCATGTCGTAGTAATTCGAGGTCAGCTTCGCGAAGCCGGGGCTCGTCCAGATCTTCTCGTAGAACTCCTGGCGGGCTTCTGCCGAGTCCTCGGTGGAGAACTTCCCGGCAGGTTCGTGGAGAAACCCCGACGGCGACGTGCTGAGTACCGTCACGATGTCCTCGAAGTTATCGTGGAGCCATTCGTACCGTTCGCTGGTGATTGGTGCGTTGTTCAGGGGTGTGGTCCAGGTCGGGGTGCGCTGGTAGAGGTCGACTGATTCGACGACGTCGACAATTGCCGGCAGCAGCTGGGCGCCGCTGGGGCCGTTGCCAATGATCGCGACGCGCTTGCCGGTGAAATCGATCGGCGTGTGCGGCCACGCACCGGTGTGGTGCCCTTCCCCCTGGAAGTCGTCGAGGCCCTCGATCTCGGGGAGGTGCGGCACCGAGAGTCCGCCGGTCGCTGAGATGACCCAGCGTGCGCGGGTGGTCTCGCCCGCTTCGGTTGTGACCACCCAGATGGCGTCTGTTTCGTCGTAGACCGCGGACACGACCCGCTGTCCCGTGCTGATGTTCTTACGCAGGTCGAAGCGATCGACGACAAAGTTGAGGTAGTCCTCGATTTCGGGCTGCGTCGCGAATTCCTCCCGCCAGCGCCACTCGCGGAACAGCTCCTTGGAGAAGATGTATCCGTAGGTATAGCTCTCGGAGTCGAAGCGTGCCTCTGGGTAGCGGTTCCAGTACCAGACACCTCCGACGCCGTCGCCGGCTTCCAGCGTGCGTGCGGTGAATCCCGCATCGATTGCCCGGTAAAGGGCGTAGATTCCGACGACTCCAGCGCCGATCACCAGTACGTCTACATCGACTTCGTTGTCTGACTTCACTGTCATTTCCTTGCTCCCACTCCATCATGAGGATACTCTTGGGCTATGTGCGATATATAAGCACGTGTGCTGAAAAAAGACAACATCAAGCAATATTGGCGCGGAATTTCTGCACTCTACGTGGTTGCGGAATATGAGCTGATGTGATGATATCGGCTCAAGATCACTTCAAAGGAGAATGATGAACGCTATCGATGACCTTCGGTACGACGGACGGGTCGCTATTGTGACCGGAGCAGGTCGAGGCCTGGGTCGAGCCCATGCGCTGCTGCTCGCTGAACGCGGCGCAAAGGTGGTCGTCAATGACCTGGGCGGCAGCAAGGAGGGTGAGGGAAACGACGCTGGCCCCGCCAACGACGTCGTTCAGGAAATCATTGCCGCGGGCGGTGAAGCGGTAGCCGACACGAATAACGTCGGCAGCGAAGACGGCTGCCACTCGATCGTTGAGACCGCGGTAAAGGAGTTCGGCCGCATCGACATTGTGGTCAACAACGCCGGTATTTCACGGTGGGCCACTTTCCCGGAAGCAGATGCGGACAACCTTGAGCGCACCCTCGATGTGCACCTTCGGGGTACGTGGCACACCACCCGCGCTGCGTGGCCGTATATGGAGGAACAGGGCTACGGGCGCGTCATTACCACCACGTCCACCGGCATGCTCGGCCTGGCCGACAACCTCGCCTACGCGACGGCGAAGGGAGCTCTTATTGGCTTTACCCGCAGCCTCGCTGTGGCGGCCGCGCCAAAGGGCATCCTCGTCAACTGCATCGCGCCGAACGCGGTAACGAGACCCAGCGAGTCGGCGACGAAGCCCAACATCGTCACCGCAACGGCTGTGGACAAGGCGCGCATGCAGGCGATGGACACCGCCCACGTCTCGCCCATGGTCGCCTACCTCGCGCACGAGTCGTGTCAGGTGAACGGCGAAATACTCGTCGCCGGAGGCGGCCGGTTCGCGCGGTGGTTCCTCGGTATTACCCCGGGATGGGTCCACGAGGGTGACGGCGTAGCGCCCCTGGAGGCCGTCGTCGAGCACTGGGATGAGATCAATGACGACGCGGACTACTACATACCCGCCAGTCTCCACGACTGGGCCTCGAACTTCATGGGACACCTCAGCGCCTGAGCGCTGAGGGCCTAATCAGCGAGCACGCGGGTCGGTGCTCGCAAGCGGGGCGATGAGTCCCGCTGACAGGAATGCCACCAGGTCGTCGATCAGTACTTCGATCTTGGCGGGCAGGTGCTCGCGTTTCTGCTGTGCAGACTGGTACCGGGCGAGCGCGTGCACGGCGCTCGTCCGGGCGAGCGACCAGCGCTCGTCCAGCACGGCGGGCGGCAGTTCTGTCACGAGGCGGCCGAGAAGCGTTCCAAGGGTGAGTACCGAAGCTCCCGCGTGAATGTCGCGGTTATCCAGACCCTCATAACCGCCTTGTCCCGTGATCAGCAGGGAGAGGAACGCCAGGTAGTGGTTGTTGGGCTTGATATGGATGGCGAGAGGGCGCACGAAGGCGTCGACGACATCCGAGATGGTGGGCGTTCGGTTGCCCATCATCAGGCTCGTTACCACCTGCGCTCGATGTGCCTCGCTTTCGGCGCCCCGCGACTCCATGATTGCCTTAACCAGCTCGTCGCGGTCACCAAAGTGGTACTGGACCGCTGCGTGGTTGCGCTGGCCGGCCGCAATGCCGATGTCGCGGAGCGGCACCGCTGATATGCCGCGTTCGGCGAACAGGCGTTCGGCAGCCGCGATTATGACCTGGCGGGTCGCCTCTCCGCGCACATTATTGCGCTCCGTGGGTGGTCGACGGTCGCTTTGGATCGGCCGCGGCTCGGGCGCATTTCGGGACATGACTACGAATCTATCGTGATCCGGATGCCGAGGGGTGCCATGTCGGTGCCGGCAGGATATACCGTGCCGAACATTTCGACGGCGGACCCGAGCAGCTTCGAGGGCACAGCATCCCAGACCAGAACATCACCGTCCTGCGCGGGCGTCGCGGTTCCCAGCTCAACGATGGCGGTAAGTTCAGTGGAGTCCACCTCGGTGCGCGCGAGCAGGGCTCCGCTCGTGGGCCCGACGACGATCTCGGGGTCGATGATCCGGATGTCGAGGAGGCCGTGGTGTGCTGTGAAATGGAGCGAGCCGGCGAACAACAGGCGCCAGCCGCCGTCGGAGGCCACCGCGCGGACGAGCGGGAACGTGAACACGCCGGAGTCGTCGATTGTCGCCGGCCCGTCGATTTCGTACGAGCCGCCAGCGATCACTGTGACATAACGCATCAGGGAGTCGCGCACTGCCCAGGTCAGTGAGCCGATCGAGTTCGGGTTCGACATTTATCAGTCCTGGCTTTCCGCGTTGTGGCGTGGGGGGAATCCTTGCATGCCTGGCTCCAGCTGCAGGCCCAGGGTAGCGAATGCCATGGCGTGCATATCGTAGGTTCCGACGGTAAACACCAGGTCGATGAGCTGCGGCCGCGTGAACTGCGCCTCCAGCTCGTCCCACACCGGTTCCGAGACGTTCTTGGCTTGGACCATTTCGTCGATCGCCCGCACCACTGCGGCATCCTCTGGCGACCATTCCTCCGCATCCGGACCGACGAACAGCGCCTCGAGCTCGGCCTCTGTAAGCCAGCCGTTCGTGCGACTCATGCGTACATGTTGTGCCCACTCGTACTCGCCATGGCTGAGCCACGCTGTTCGGATGATGGCGATCTCGCGAACGCGGTCGCTGAGCGAGGAGCGGCGCAAGTGGTTGGAAAATGGCATCCACCCACGGATGAGGTCCGGATGCCAGGCATAGATCCCGATGATGTGCGACTCGGGCCGCTGTGAGGGGCCGGACGGTGAGCCGTGGCCCTGCACGGAGAGTATCGACAAAGCCTGGTCGACCTCATCGTCCCACTCGTCGACGGGCCGCGGGGGGATTCGGGGCTGGTTCGTTGTCATCCGATGAACGACCCGCCGTTGACGCTGATGGTCTGACCGGTTACGTACGAGGCGCCGTCCGACACCAGATACCCGACGGCTGCCGCAATGTCTTCACCAGTTCCGACGCGACCGACCGGGATGTACTTCGCCATGTCGGCCGCCGAAGGGATTTTCCCGGCGTCGCGCTTCTTCTGCACGCTTGGCGTGTCGATAGACGATGGCGCGACCGTGTTCACAGTGATACCCGACTTGGCGAACTCCATCGCGAGCGCCTTGGTGAGAGCCATCTGCCCACCCTTCGATGCGGCGTAGTGAGCCATATTGGGTGCCCCGCGTTGCGCGCTCGAGGAGGAGATCAGCACGATCCGTCCCCAGCCGGTCGCCACGAGATCCGGGATCGCAGACTGAACGACATTGAACGTGCCGGTCAGATTGATAGCGAGGGTGCGGTTCCACTGCTCCAGTGTCATGTCGAGGAACGGCTGTTGGATCGCCACCGCGGCGTTGGCGACAACTGCTGAGATGGGCCCGAGCTCATCGCGTGCAGCGTCTATCGCCGCATCCACCTCTCCGCGGTCACTCACGTCGGCGCGATATCCCCGGGCGACTCCGCCCCCTTCGGTGATCGACTGTGCGGCACTCTCAGCCGAACCCTCGCCGATGTCGAGGATAACCACAGCGAAATCGGCCTCGGAAAGTCGCTGTGCGATCGCGAACCCAATTCCTGCACCGCCCCCACTGACGACGGCGACACGCTTCGCCGCGGTCATTTGGCTTCTCGTCTGTTCAATTTATGCTGCGCCGTGATCATGACCCGCGTCCTCTGTTTCTTTGCGACGGGGCGGCGACGGTCGCGTCGCTACCGGCCCTGTCGACATTATGGTGGTGGTGAACTACCGTCGTACACAACGGAACAGTCGTTCTGTTATATAACCCAAGATTGCTGGCACCGCCGAGGAAAGTCAAGCGGCCGGGCTGGCGCCAGCGGGAGTAGTGAATGATGAACCCACAGCCTGATGGCCAGCAGCGCGTCGCCGTAGACGAGCCACGGCTCCGCCACCCCCTTGCGCGCGGCATCGAGCTACTTACGCTCATGGTCGACAGCGGCCAGGATGTGCACGGCGTGCGCGAACTGGCCGGTCGTCTCGGGGTGAGTCCGAGCACCGTGCACCGGCTAGTCACCGACCTCGAACGCATCGGCCTGGTGAGTCGCACTTCGCATGGGTCGTATCGGCTCGGTCTCGAATTTCTCCGGATCGCCTGGACGACGACGGCCCGGTTTCCCCTGCACGAGGTTGCCAATGACACGCTGCGCGAACTCGCGGAGGAGTCCGGCGAATCGTCCTTCTTTGGCGTTTACGGGGAGCGGCGGCGCGAAATGATGTTCACACTTACCGTCGAATCGCCCCATCCGCTCCGCTACACGCTGCCGGAAAATATCTGGCTTTCCCTGCATGCCGGCGCGAGCGGGCTGGCGATTCTCGCGTTCCTGCCGGAGGGTGTGCGGGATGAAATCGCTCGCGGCCCGCTCGGTGCGGCCACCAGTCGCACGGTAGTCGACGCCGAAACGCTCCTCGTGCGCCTCGAGAAGATCCGCGAAGAGGGTTACGCCATCACTCACGGGGAGCGCATTGAGGGCGCGATCGCGATCGCGGCGCCGGTGTTCGGACCTTCGGGGGCCGTGGTGGGCGCCACTGGCATCACCATCCCCGAGGCGCGATTCAATGCCGCACACTCCTCATCGCTGGCCGCGTCTGTACGGGAGGCCGCAAAACGGCTCACGGGCTACATCAGCGGCACAATCAAGCCCCGTTCAGCCATTGCCCGCTGACCGCCGACGGTGCTTGGGTTGACACTGCTCTCCCGCAGGATCAATACTTGGGGTGTTGCGTTATAGCGACTGAGTGTTCCGTTCAGCGGTAACACATCGAGTCGTTTACGCCTCGCGAAAGTGTCCGGCGTCCCGGCCTCGCGAACTCGATGAAGAGGAGAAGGACTCGGAAATGGCCACAACAGTTGACCGTCACGTCGTTATTGTCGGGGCCTCGCTCGCGGGAACCCGTTCCGCGCAGGGCCTCCGAACGCTCGGCCACACCGGGCCGATCACCCTGATCGGCGCCGAGAAGGATCTCCCCTACGACCGGCCGCCGCTATCGAAGCACCTCCTGGCATCTGACTGGTCTGATGAGGTGATCGAGGGCAACCTCCTGATCACTCGCGCCGAACTCGACGAGCTCGCCATCGACATCCGGCTCGGTACCGCCGCCGTCGCGCTCAACACGGCGACCCGCACAGTGGCCCTCGCTGACGGCTCGAGTGTGCAGTACGACGTGCTGATCATTGCAACCGGAGCGGCCGCCCGGCCATCGCCGTGGAACCCGCCGTCGGGCGTGCTTCAGCTCCGTACCCTGGACGACTCGCGCGCTATCTCCGCGCGTCTCGCGCTCAAGGAGCCCGTCGTCGTCGTCGGCGGTGGATTCATCGGCACTGAGATCGCCGCAGCGGCGCTCAAGGCCGGCTGCCCGGTCACGGTCGTCGATCCGGTTGCGGAGCCCATGGCACGCCTCGTCGGCCCCGAGATTGCAGACATCCTCGTGGACCTCCATCTGCGTAACGGCGCGGAGACGCGATTCGGAGTGGGCGTCGTCGACATCCAGGGTGAGGCAGGCGCGCTCACTGTTGTCCTCGATGATGGCACGCGGCTCCAGGCCTCCACCGCCGTGGTCGGTATCGGTTCCATCCCATCAACCACTTGGCTGGTCGGCTCGGGCCTCACCATTGACAACGGGGTTCTGACCGACTCGTCTCTTCGTGCGATCGGGGCGGACGACGTTTACGCGATCGGCGACGTAGCCCGGTGGCCGCATCCCGGCCGGGGGCTGGATCACCGTGCCGAGCACTGGACCAATGCCAGCGACCAGGCGCGGTACGTTGCGACGGCGATCACGGGCGGCGACATGCAACCGTACAACTCGACCGACTACGTGTGGTCCGACCAGTACGACTGGAAAGTGCATTCGGTTGGCTGGCGCGACTCTGCGGGCAGCTCGATCGTTCTCGGCGACCTGCTCGAAGACGGACGCGTCGCCGTTATCCACGCGGACGCCGGTGGCATCGCCTGCGGTGCCGTCACCGTCAACTGGGTGCGCGCACTCAACCAGGCTCGACGGCTGCTCGCTGGCCGCGGAACGGCCACCGCACTGGTCGAAGAACTGCAGCAACGGGCCTGACGCCCGGCCACTACGAGAAGTACAGAAAGGAAGTCATTATGGTCTACGTGGTTACCGAGGCTTGCGTCGACGTCCAGGACAAGAGCTGTATGGAGGAATGCCCGGCCGACTGTATCTTCGAGGGCGGCCGCATGACCTACATCAATCCGGACCTGTGCATCGATTGCGGGGCCTGCGTCAGTCTTTGCCCTGTCGAAGCGATTTACTACGACGCCGAGCTCCCCAGCGATCAGGAGCAGTACATCGAACTCAATGAGCGCTTCTTCGCCGGGGTCCAGACCCCGAAGAGTGGCCGTAAGGCCGGCAAGATCGCGTTCGACGTTGACGAGATCCTCGCGCTTTCGCGCCGCGGAGGGCAGTGATCATGGCCGCTCTCAGGGTCGCCGTCATCGGCTCGGGTCCTTCGGGCTCGTACTCCGCCCAGCTCCTCACCGAGGAATCAGAGGCTCCTATCGAGGTGGACGTCTTCGAGCGCCTCCCCGCGCCGTTCGGTCTCGTGCGGTACGGAGTGGCACCGGATCACCCGCGCATCAAATCCATCACCACCTCGTTCGCCGAGGTTTTCGAAGAGACGCCTGGCGTTCGATTTCTTGGAAACGTGCTGGTGGGCAAGGACATCACGCTCGACGAAATGCGCGCCCACTACGACGCCGTGGTCTTCGCGACCGGAGCCCCGCTCGACCGGTCCCTCGGCATCCCCGGAGAAGACCTGGAGGGCGTCCATGCCGTGCGCGAATTCGTCTCGTGGTACGGCGGACACCCGGACAGCGACCCGCAGTCGTTCGCACTCACCGGCCAGCGCGCGGTGGTCATCGGCGTCGGCAACGTCGCACTCGATGCGGCGCGGATGCTGATGCTGAGCGTCGAAGAGCTTCGGGCCACCGACGTGCCCGAGCACATCGTCAACGCTTTCGCCGCGAGTAGTTTCCGGGAGGTCGTCATCGTCGGCCGCCGCGGCCCCGCCTTCGCCAAGTTCACCAACAAGGAATTCCTGGAGTTTCTCGAGGTGGAGAGCTGTGACGTCATCGTCGACCCTGCGGATCTTGAGCTCAGCGCCGAGGAGCAGGCGCACCTCGATTCGGATCCCGCCGCGAAGCGCCTGTTCAGTTCGTTCAAGAAGGCGGTGGACCGCGGAGTGCTCGGTCGCGATCGGCGCGTGCGATTCGTGTTCGACCGTTCACCGGTGGAACTTCTCGGTGAAAACGGCGCCGTCACGGCGATCCGTCTCACCCAGACCACCGACCCAGCGGTCACCGAAACCCTTGAGACGCAACTCGTGCTGCGCTCGGTCGGGTACCGCGGAAAGGCCCTCGTCGGCTTGCCGTTCAACGAGACGACCCACACGGTGCCCCATGTCGAGTCCCGCGTCCACGACGGCGACGGCGTTGTGGATGGGGTGTACATTGCCGGCTGGATCAAGCGTGGACCCACCGGCGTCGTCGGCACCAACCGGCGCTGCGCACTGGACACCGTGACGTCGCTCCTCGAAGACGTCTCCGCGCCTGGGCGTGTCTCAACTGCTTCAACAGCGGCCGACGTCGACGATCTGCTCGAGTCCCGCGGCGTTCACGTTGTTGACTGGGCGGCGTGGAAAACGATCGACGCCGCCGAGGTCGCCGCAGGGGAATCGGTAGGGCGTGAGCGCGTGAAGCTCCACGACCGCGACGAGATGCTGCGTGTCGCCCGTGGGAATGGCATGGACGCCAGATGACCCAAGAACCCCAGCCCGGCCTCGGTGCCGCCGGGCAGATCGAGGTCGCCGTCCGCGCCGCCGCCGGCGGCGTCATCGACCCGGAGCTGCGCAGGCCGCTCGCCGATCTTGGCATGATCGACGCCGTCGCCGTGCACGACGGCGTGGCATCCGTCGTCGTCCTGCTCACCATCGTCGGCTGCCCGGCCGCTGACAGGATCCAACACGACGTACGCACCGCCGTGCTTGGAGTCCCCGAAGTCCATGATGCGAAGGTCGAGCTCGGGGTGATGACGGACGAGCAGCGAGCCGATATGGTGACACGGCTTCGAGACGGCAAGCCGCGCGCCACCACGACATTCACGGCCGACTCCCTCACCCGGGTCATCGCCGTCACGAGCGGCAAGGGCGGGGTGGGCAAGTCCACTGTCACCGCGAACCTGGCCGTCGCGCTGGCCGACCGCGGCCTCCGCGTTGGGCTCATCGACGCCGACGTCTACGGCTTCTCAATCCCGGGGCTTATGGGTCTGGTGGCGCCGGATGGCCGAATCGCACGGCCCACGCGCGTCGGCGAGCTCGTGCTGCCCCCGGTCGCTCACGGAGTAAAGGTAGTGTCGATCGGCATGTTCCTCCGCGAAGGGGCCGAGGGCACCGCCATCTCGTGGCGGGGTCCGATGCTGCACAAAACGCTCGAGCAGTTCCTCACGGATGTGTTCTTCGGAGACCTCGACGTGCTGCTCGTCGACATGCCACCGGGAACGGGCGACGTCGCGATTTCCGTTGGGCATCTGCTTCCGCACGCCGACGTGCTTGTGGTGACCACCCCCCAGTCGGCGGCCGCCGGAGTGGCCGTACGCAGCGGCCAGCTCGCCCGCCAGCTCGGCCAGCGCATCATCGGCGTCGTCGAGACGATGTCCCCGATGGACCTTGCCGACGGCTCAACGTTCGAACCGTTCGGCGCCGGCGGTGCCGACGCCGTTGCCGCAGCCCTGTCCACCGAGGACGAGACGGTCACACGGATCGCATCCATCCCCTTCAGCACGGTCCTGCGAGCCCACGGCGACGAGGGTATCCCGGTGGTCATCGAACAACAGGACGATCCCGCCGCGCTCGCATTCCGTGCGTTGGCGGATCTTGTTGCCAAGAGACCGCGCGGGCTCGCTGGGCGCAGGCTGCCAGTATCCGTGGGCTGAGCGCACCCGATCAGTTGACTCGGTTAGCTCTACAACCGCACTTGCCGTTGTTCTGACCACCTCTGTAGTGGTCCAGGCCCGCCTCGCCCCCGGCCCCGTTGGAACATTACCCAGGCAACCAAGCGAGGAGTCCGTGGAGCCATGGAATTAACGTCAAATACAGCAGCGAATTTGGGCCACGAGATTTTCGGCCTCCAGCGTGCCGTGCGGCGCATCGTAGCCGCCAGCCAGCGAGCGGAGGAAACCGGCGTTGCCCTTCAGTTCGTGCTTCGGTTTGTAAGCGAGGGGGACTCCCGTGCCGCCCGGTTGGCCGAGCGGCTGGGAGTCGGCGCCCCGGTCCTCAGCCGGTACATCGCGGAATTGGAGGAGCAAGGTTACGTTTTCCGCAGGAAAGATCCAAGCGATGGACGGGCCCGGCTGGTGGCCCTCACTTCCTTAGGAGCCGACAAGCTCCGTCACATCGATGAGCGGCGGGCAGCCGCCTTGATGGAGTGCCTTGGCGCTTGGAGCGAGGAGGACGCCGGCAACACCGCGAGAATCCTGCAGACGCTCAATGAAACCTTGGCCGCATCAGGGCGCACGATTGAAACGGGCAGACCCCAACGCGAACCCTGATGCTGCCGAGGAAAGCGACTGTAGGACTAGCTCACCGGCTCGACCACGGTTGCGGCGGCTCCGACAACTCCGTCGGCCACGAGTGAAGCAATGACCTCCTCGCTGAGCCTGAGACCGTTGCGCAGGATGTCGATTGTGTCCGCGCCCAACTCGGGCGGGTAGGTCGGCGCGACGTCGACGGTGTCAACGAAGCGGATAGGGGTAGCGACGTTCTCGAACTCGGTGAGGCCATTGCTCACAGTGATGAGGGAGCCGTCATCGGCATTCTGTGCGTCGGTGAGCGCTTCAAGAACGTTCTTTACGAGCGCGACCGGAACGGACTCCGCAGTCAGCAGGTCCACCCACTCCGCCGCGGGCTTCTCCGAGACTCGATCTTCCAGGATCGCCCATAGGGCCTCCTTGTTCCGCAGCCTCCCGGCAGCATCGACGAAGCGCTCGTCGGCGATGAGATCGTCGAGTCCGAGGACGTGGCAGAGGCCCTCCCACATACGCGGTGTGTTGGCTGTGACCACGAATTCGCGGTCGTCTCCGCCGCGAAACGAACGGTAGGTCGCGATCGAGTCGTGCGCGGCGCCCTGTGGTTCTGGAGCTACCTGATTGATGAATGTATACAGGGCCTGGTAAGAGAGCATCGCGAGCTGGCCGCGCAGCATCGAGATGTCGACGATGCGGCCGCGACCGGTGTCGCTCCGGGCATGGAGTGCGGCGAGGATGCCGATGACCGCGTACAGCCCCGCCACCACGTCGCCTGCGGGGATGCCGAGGCGGGCGGCAGGGGAGCCTGGGTGCCCGGTGAGGCTCATGACGCCGCTAAGAGCCTGCACCACCATGTCGTATGCGGGTCGATCGCGTAGAGCGCCCTCTTGGCCGAATCCGCTGATCGAGGCCCAGATCAAGGCGGGATGTTTCTCAAGGACGACGTCGGGCTCCAGTCCCAGCCGCTTTGTGACTCCTGGCCGGAAGTTCTCGATCACGACGTCGGCATCCGCGATGAGTGCGCGCATGACATCCAGCCCCCGCGGCGACTTGAGGTCGATCGCGATGCTGCGTTTATTGCGGTTGTTGGACAGGTAGTAGGCACTCTCACCACCCAGTTTCGGGCCCGCGATCGCCCGGCTCGAGTCACCTTCGAGGGACTCCACCTTAATGATCTCCGCGCCGAGGTCGCCCAGGAGCTGCGTGGCCGACGGGCCGGACAGGAATGTCGTGACGTCTATGACGCGGATTCCTTTGAGCGGACGTTCTGTCATGGCGCTCATGCTGCTTCGAAGATGTGGATTGTGCAGGCACCGTGGTCGAGGCCGGCGGTGCCACCGCCGGTCACGTGGGTCATCGCCCAGCGCGCATCGTCAATCTGCCGGCCGCCAGCCTGTCCGTTGAGCTGCCAGAATGCTTCGGCAACCTGGGCGACGCCGCTTGCCCCTACCGGGTGGCCCTTGGACAGTAGTCCACCGCTCGGGTTTACCACGACATCACCGCCGAACGTGGTCTTGCCGTCACGAATCAGATCGGCCGCGTGGCCACGCTCCGCGAGCCCGAACGCCTCGTAGTACACGAGCTCGGCAATGGAGAACGCATCGTGGAGCTCGATCATGTCGAGATCCTTCGGTTCGATGCCGGCAAGCTCGTACGCGTCCTGGGCGGATCGGGAACTGATGTCGGGTCTGGTCATATCGCGGAAACCTTCCTCAACATGACCGGAGTGCAGGACTGAGGCTGCGATGCGCATCCCGCCGGACGTGCCGAGCCGCTTCCGGGCGCGCTCGGAAGCGAGGACGACGACGGCGGCGCCGTCGCCGGTCGGGCAGCACATCAACAGGGTGAGCGGGTCGGCCACGGCCCGGGAAGCGAGCACCTCTTCGACTGTTACTTCCTTGCGGAACTGTGCGAAGGGGTTGAGCGCCCCATGCTTGCGGGCCTTGACGCTGACGAGCGCAAGGTCCTCGGCGGTCGCCTCTGTCTCATAGAGGTACCGTGTCGCTCGCATGGCGTAGACGGCAGGCATGATGATGCCCTGCTTTACCTCGCGATCCTCCGGGGAGAGCGGCAACGCACCACCGCCGAACTGCGTCAGCTTCTCCACACCGATGACGACAGCGATGTCGACAAGCCCCTGGGCGATCGCCGTCGAGGCCTCGTGGATCGCGGTTGCACCGCTCGAGCAGGCGTTGTCCACGTTTACTGTCGGCACATCACCGAGACCGATTTCCTTGCAGATCCGCTGCCCGGTCATCATGCCGCCGTAGGAGTGTCCGACGTAGACTGCATCGACATCGGACTTATCGACGCCCGCGCTGCGCAGCGCGTCGATGAGCGGCGGCACAGCGAGCCCGACGTACGAGGATGTGCGGTATTTCGCGAACGGAATCATCGCGGCTGAGATTACGAAAACTTTTTCAGTCATGGTGTTGCCCTTTCGTCTCGCCGGCTGCGCGTGCGAAGAACCAGTTGTCGCCCTCCACACCGAGCTCGACGCGGATGCCCGGCTCAAGGGGTGTGTCGCCCTCGCGGATGTCGGCGAGCGTGCGCACGTCGTTGTCGAGGTCGACATAGCCCAGGGGGCGGACTCCGTCTCCCCCCACGTGCAAGCGGGTGAATGAGTAAAGAGTTCCCGTCGAGGGGAGAGCTATGGTGCTGACGTTGGAACTTACGCACGTGCTGCAGACGACCCGCGTGCCGATCATTTCCCGACCGCAATCACCGCAGCGCGTGCCAAGGAGCCGTGGCCCTTCGGGGAACGTGCTGAGCAGCTCGTCGGTCTCCATGTCAGCGATGACCACTGACACCCTCGCTTCAGACTCCGTCTTCACGTGTTATCGCCTTCCGCATCGGCCCGCGCGATAGCACGCGTCGGACAGACCTCTATCGCCATCAGGATCTTGTCGTCGCCATCGCCGTGATCGTCGACGACGATGGCAATGCTGTCATCGTCGAGATCGAAGGTGGCCGGGGCGTAGAACGTGCACTGGCCTGAGCCCATGCAGCGGTCCCGGTCGACGCTGAGCTTCGCGGACATCAGGACCCTGCCGGGGTGTAGGTGAGGTGGAGCTTGGTGTGCCCACGGAATTTGTAGCTGCGGATCAGGTCCCACTCCCGCGCTCCAGCCGGTCCGTGGTGCTCTTCGCTCACCTGGATGCTGCTCGTGCGCTCAAGGAGCCTTTGGATAGAGAAGACCGCCTCGGCCCGTGCCAGCGGCGCACCTGGACAGGTGTGGATTCCCCGTCCAAAAGCGAGATGTTGGCGCGCGTTGGCGCGCAGAACGTCGAAGTCCTCGGGGTTGTCAAAAACCCGCGGGTCGCGGCCGGCGGCACCATGCAGGAGCATGACGTTGGTCCCGGGCGGAAGATCGAGCCCACCGAGGCTCGTCGCTGTCTTGGTGATGCGGAACGATCCCTTAATCGGTGCCTCGATGCGGAGCGTCTCCTCAAGGAACTTAGGGATGAGCGCGGGCTCGCTGCGCAGCAGGTTCTGGACCTCGGGGTCGTCTGCGATTCGAGCCACCGAGATGCCAAGCAGCTGCACGGTCGTTTCCTGGCCCGCGGAGAAGAGGTTGGCGGCGATGCGTGCGACCTCGATGGGCTCGGGGAGCGAGCCGTCAGGGAAGGTCGCCACGGCCATTCCGGTCAGGATGTCGTCCTTCGGGTCTTCGCGCCGCTCCACGATCTTCGCGATGAAGTAGTCGTACATCTTCTCGAGGCCGGTCTGGTGGTTGTTCGTCTGGAGCTCGAGATTTCCGAGCACCGGTCCCGGTGACGAGGCAAGCAGATCGAGCAGCATCTGGTGGTCTTCCACGGGGACGCCGAGGAGATCGGCGACGGCAAGGATTGTGTAGCCCTTTGCGTAGTCCCAAATGAATTCCGTGTTCCCCCTGGGGATGAGCTCGTCGAGGAACCGGTCTGCGGTTTCCTTGAGGAACTGCTCGTTCTCCTTGAGTCGCTTGGGGGTGATGAGCCCCATGAGGATGGCGCGGTGGTCCGTATGCACGGGCGGATCGAAGGTGACGATCTGGTCGCTGGCGCCGAAGTACTCGCGGTGTTTCTCCAGGATCTCGGTGATGTCGTCGCCCACGAGTTCGACCGGAAGGTCAATGACCGGACCGCCCACCCGGTTGATCGAGGAGTACACCTCGGGCTGGTGGTAGACCTGCAGGGCCTCTTCGTAGCCGGTCACGATGACGACGCCGTACTTCGGCTCCCGGAATACCGGGTGGTTCGCGAGCATGTGGTCGAAGTACGGCTCGGCTTTGGATGCGACGTCGGGGTCTGTGAAAAAGTCGACCTCGGTCGGGTCGATCTCAGTGGTTGTCATAGGTCTGTCTTTCTGTCTGTGCGGGCAGCGCGTGGGTCACTGGAAACGTGAGGGGGCGCCGTCGAGCAGTACCGTCTTCGATTCCAGGTAGGGGAGAAGGCCCTGCAAGCCGCCTTCGCGGCCCACACCGGACTGCTTGAACCCCCCGACGCCCATCAGTTGGTCCGTCTTGAAGCCGTTGTGGCCAACCGTTCCCGAACGAAGCCGGCGGGCCGCGTGATACGCCCGGTCATTGTCGTTGGTGAACACGGCCGAGTTCAGTCCGTAGACGGTCCCGTTCGCGAGCTCAATCGCGTGCTCTTCGTTGTCGGCAGCGATGACCGATAGGACCGGGCCGAAGATCTCCTCCTGGGCGATCGTTGAGTTGTTGTCAACATTCGCGAAGACGGTCGGCTCAACGTAGAACCCACGCTCGAGGTGCGCAGGACGGCGGCCGCCGGTGACCAGGTTCGCGCCCTCGTCGATGCCCTTCTGGATATAGCCCAGCACTCGCTCTTGCTGGCGTCCCAGCGCCAGCGGGCCAAGCTGGCTGTCGGCTTCGAACGGGTCTCCGACCCGCACCGAGCCGAAGATGGATCCGAGTGCTTCCGCCATCTCGTCGTGGCGCGACTTCGTGACGATCACGCGGGTCAGCGACATGCACACCTGGCCATTGAGCGAGCATTCCGCGGCGGAAAGGGTCTTGGCGGCGGTTTCGATGTCATAGTCGTCGAAGATGACCGCCGCGGACTTTCCGCCGAGCTCCAGGGTGTACCGGGCCATCCGCTCGCCGGCCAACGAGGCGATCCGCCGTCCCACGCCGCTGGACCCCGTAAACGAAATTTTGTCGACGCGCGGGTCTCGCACGAGCTGCTCAGAAACTTCGCGGTCGGCAGTCACGACGTTGAGCACGCCGGCTGGGAGGCCGATTTCTTCGGCGATCTCTGCAAGCACGTACAACTCGCCAGGTGCCTCAGGAGGTGCCTTCAGGACAACGGTGCAGCCGGCGAGAAGGGCCGGGGCCAGCTTGTGGATCGCGAGCGACAGCGGCGTGTTCCAAGGCACGATCGCGCCGACGACGCCGATCGGTTCCTTCACTACGACGCCGAACGGGGCGAACTCCGGTGTCGCCAGGGCTTCGAACGGATAGGTCGCTGCGAGGTCTGCGTGGTAGTCGAGGGTGTTCGATACGCGGGTGATTGCCATCTGCGACATGGAGAACAGCACGCCGGCCTGCCGCGACCAGAACGTCCCGGTCTCCGACGAACGCGCGCGCAGTCCCGCCCCGAGTTTGCGGAGGTACTCACCACGCACCTGCGGTTCGAGGAACGGCCATGGCGAGTGGTCGAACGCATATCGGGCGGCGGTGATCGCCGCGTCCATGTCATGGGGCCCGGCCTCGGCGACGCGGAAGAAAGTCTCTTCGGTGCCGGCATCGATGATGTCGAAGCCGGATTTGCTCGTGGGAAGAATCCACTCGCCGTTGATGTAGAGGCGATCGGCATGCCGGATGTTGACCGGGGCGCCGCGCTGGGTGAGTACGTCAGTCATGTACGTCTCCTGTTTCTGAAAGTGTTGTGAATTCTGTACCGAAACGTTTCGGGTGCTGCGGGCGTGTGGTGCTCAGATGCTCACGCGGACTGCTTGGAGAGGACTCCTCGCAGAGTCCAGGTGGTCCGGTCCGGGGCGAGGCCGGCGAGTGCCATTGAGTTCATGCCGAAGTCGACTGAGAGGTGGGCGCCCGAGACGTAGCTCGCGAGATCGCCACCGAGAAAGACGAGTGCGCGCGCCATATCCACCGACTCCGCGAGGCGGCCGGCGGGCCCGAGATCGGCGTCTACTGCCTCCCGGCCGCCCTTCATCTCCGCGAACTCGTCGAACATGCCGGAGATGGTCATGGCGGGCAGCAGGGCATTGATGCGGATCTTCCGCAGGTCCGCGAACTTCACGGCTTCTTCCGCGACCCAGAGGTTCAGCATGCGCTTGGACAGGATGTACCCCAGCGATCCGGGAATGCCGCCGAGCTCGGCATCGATTCCCTTCGCGAGACCGAGGAGCTCATCCCAGCTCGTTCCGTGGATGAGTGCTGCTGTCTCCTCGCGTACATCCGGGCGATCCCACCGAAGGCCACCGTTCGACGTCACGAACGTCAGTGATCCCTCAGCGACGACGCGGTCGACGAGGTACGTGTCGGCGATGTACTTGTTGGCGATGAAGTTGATCGTGACGGTCTCCAGGAAGTCCGTGTGGACGCCTGACACACCCGCCACGCCGAAGAACCGGTCGATGGATTTGGGGAGCTGTGCGAAGGCTGCGTCGATCGAGTCCTTGTCGCCGAGGTTTGTGACGATCGACGCAGTCAAGCCTTCGACGGGCGATTCGACGCGGTCGAGGGCGTGCACTTCGGCGCCCTGGTCGACGAGGATCTCAGCCAGGGCCTTGCCCATGCCCGATGCTGCTCCCGTAACAACGCAGGTCTTGCCGGAATATCCGAGGTAGTCGGTCACTGTGTGTACTCCTTCTTCTGGTGCGAGCCAGGTCGACATCATTGTCTGTCGTACTTACTTCGAGATGTTCTGTTCTCTACAAGAGAACGAAGAGTCTGTATTGCGAAACGCTAGCTCGAGTCTGCCATCAGTACGATGCTGCGTCAATGCGTCCTTCGCCTCGCCATGCCCTGGTGCCGGAGCTATCCGGGAAAGGGTTGACAGCAGTGCCGTGAAACGTGCAGACTCACTCTCGAAACCATATTACGCAACGACTGTTCCGTCTAAGGCGACAAACTCGCAACGGCGGCACAGTCCCAGCGGCACGGACTATCTCCAGACCCGATCCAAGGGCGTCCGGTGCTGCGATTCATGGAGCAAACGACGAAGGAGTCGAAATGAGCAATACGCGACCCGATCGCCAGGGTGGTGATGCGCCCGCCTTGGAAAGCGGACGTACTTTCGGTAGACCGTCTCATGACTGATGTAATGCGCCGAGTCGGCTATGCGGCGCTCGTGATCGTGCTGGTCACCTTCGGGGTGAGCCTGCTCCTGCATTTCTCGCCAGGTTCCGTTGCCCAGATCGTGCTCGGCGAAGAGGCGACCCCCGAAAACATTGCGGCGCTTGAGCGGGAACTCGGGCTTGATCGCCCGTTCTTTGTGCAGTACCTCGATTGGCTCTGGCATGCCGTCCGGGGCGACCTGGGAACGTCGCCCATCACGGGCCGCTCCGTAACCCAGTCCATTGCCGAGCGGTTGCCGGTCACGCTGGAGATCGCCGCGCTGGCACTTATCATCTCGCTGTCGGTCGCCGTGGTCCTCGCCGTGTTGTCCGCGACCGCACCCAACAGCGCTCTCGACCGGGGAATCAACGCTGTCACGTCGGTGATCCTGTCGATACCCACCTTTGTCGCAGGCCCGCTCCTGATCTTCCTGTTCGCGATTACCTTCAAGGGATTCCCCGCGCTCGGCTGGACATCGATCGAGGCCGGCCTGGGGCCAAACCTCCGCGCAGCGTTCCTTCCTGCCCTGGCCGCAGGGCTGGTGGAGATCGCCTCGTTCCATCGCGTGCTCCGTGCGGACCTTATTGGGACGCTGCGCGAGGATTTCGTCGCGGCCGCAAGGGCAAAGGGGATGGGGCGCGCCTACGTGCTGTTCCGGCATGCGTTCCGCCCGTCCTCATTCTCGCTGCTGACCGTCTCCGGACTGAGCCTCGCGCGGCTGATCGGCGGCACCATCATCGTTGAGGCCTTGTTCGTACTCCCGGGTCTCGGGCAACTCATCACGCAGTCGATTGCCCAACGAGACGTCATCACCGTGCAGGGGGTCGTGGCGTTCATCGCCATCGTGTTCGTGATCATCAATACCCTCGTCGACGTCGGGTACGGCCTTATCGACCCACGCGTGCGGCGGGCCCCCCGGGTCCAGAGAAAACCGAAAGCGACTATCAAGAAGGAGGCCGCCGTATGACTGCCAGAGCCATCCCGCGCGAACGGGGCATCGAGACCGCTTCGCGGACGGCGGTAGCAACGCCCCGGGTTTCGATGCCGCGCAAGCGACTGTCCATCCTGGTGGTGTTTTCATACGTATGGATCGCGCTCATCGTGCTGCTCGCCATGTTTGCCCCGGTACTTCCAATCGCGGCGTATGACCAGTCAATAGGAGCGCCACGCCAGGCTCCGCGCCTCGGCGAACTCAATACCCTTCTCGGCACTGACCAAGTTGGAAGGTCCCTCCTGTCCCGTGTCATCTACGGGGCCCAGGTCTCGCTGGTTGTCGGAGTTGTCGCAGGCTTGTCCGGCGCCATCCTGGGCACGGTGTTCGGGCTGCTCGCAGGATACTTCCGCAAGGGGACCGACTGGGTGACCACCCTGGTCGCCGACGTCTTGCTGTCGTTCCCCGTGCTCGTTCTCCTCCTAGCGATCACCGCCATCTTTTCGCCCAGCATTCCGGTACTGGTGGTGGGTCTGGCCATCGCAGGCACGCCCACTTTTATGCGCCTTGCGCGGGCCAACACGATGGCCTGGTCCAACCGGGAGTTCGTGCGTGCCGCGCGGAACATGGGTGCCTCGAGCGGCCGGATCCTTATCCGCGAGATCCTTCCGAACGTCGTGCCGTCACTCGCTGCCTACATGCCGCTCGTCATCGCCGCACTCATCGTCGCCGAGGGGTCCTTGAGCTTCCTTGGCCTCGGTGTCCCGCCGCCAACTCCGAGTTGGGGCGGGCTCATCAGCTCGGGAGCCGTCGACCTTCGCACCGCGCCCTACATGGTGTTCGTTCCAGCCACGGTGCTGTTCCTTACCGTCTTCGCCCTGAACCAAGGCGGAGAACACCTCCGCCACCGTTTCGACCGCACTTTGCAGGACTGAGCGCCGCGGACCGCCGGCATGGTCTTCATGCCGAGGTCCGAGCGCTTCGTTCCACCTAACAGCATCAAGAAAGAGGAAACATGATTTCAAAGGGGAGATCCATGTTCGTCGCACTCGCGACGGCAACTGTAGTCCTGCTGGCCGGATGCGCCGGCGGGGAAACCGCCGGAAGCTCCGGCGCACCCGCGGGTGACCCGGTATCGGGAGGCACGCTCCGAGCCCTCGAGTTTTCGCAGCCGAAAGGCTTCGACCCGGTCCAGGTCTTCAGCTCCACGTCGATGCCGCTCACATACACGGCCCTGTACGGTCAGTTCCTGATCCCGAACCCCGAAACGGGCGAGTACGATTGCGGACTCTGCGAGTCGTTCTCTACCCCTGACAAAGGGGCCACATGGGAAGTCGTCACTCGAAAGGGCCTGACGTTCTCGGACGGCACACCGTTCGACGCCGCCGCCATCAAGTACAACTGGGATCGTATGAAGGATCCGAAGTTCGGATCCGCGAGTGCGGGCATCGCGAGCCAGATTGACCACATCGAGGTGGTCGACAATGAAACAGCAAAGCTCGTAATGACCGTTCCAAACCCCGGTTTCGAGGGCCTGATGCCCATCTACGCACTCCAGTGGATTGCGTCGCCGACAGCGCTGGAGAAAGGCCAGGCGGAGTTCAACAAGAACCCGATCGGCGCCGGTCCGTTCCTCTTTGACAGCTGGGTCCCCAACGGAACGCTCAAGCTCAAGAAGAACCCGGGCTACTATGACGCGCCGAAGCCCTACCTGGATGCGCTCGAAATCCAGGGCGTTGCTGACAACGCACAGCGCCTCAACGCGCTCATCTCCGGCCAGGCAGACACAATCCTCAACAGCGAGGCCTCCATCTTCGCCGAGGGTGAAGCCGCAGGATTCAAGAAAGTCGAATACCAGTTCAACGGCGGCGTCGGGCTGATGCTGAATAACGCGAAGGCGCCTTTCAACGATGTACGTGCGCGTCAAGCACTGGCCTACGCACTGGACCTGAATGCAATGTCGGATTCCATTACGCGCGGCTACCCCTCTGCACCAAAGACGCTGTTCACGGAAAACTCACCGCTCTACGAGGACATCCCGCTTACTACCCACGACCCTGAAAAGGCGCAGAAGCTCTTCGACGAGCTCGCCGCTGAAGGCAAGCCGGTGAACTTTTCCTACACGGTCTTCCCAGGCAGCGGACAACTCGTCTTCGACGCGCTGCAGTCACAGCTCCAGAAGTACAAGAACGTAACCGTCACCCCCGACCAGCGCGACACATCGCAGCAGGGCGTCGTCGGCACCACGGGCGACTATCAGGCGCTGACCTCCTCGATGGCATTCGTCGACCCCGGGTCGCGGCTCTGGGGACAGCTCCATGGCTCCGCCGACCGCACCAACTACGCCCGGTTCAAAGACGCCGAGACGAGCGCCGCGCTTGACGCCGGATTCACGGAGGATCCCAAAGCGCAGAAAGAGGCGTACAAAATCGTGCAGGAGCGGCTCGCCGAGCTGCACCCGTACATCCTGTACA
Source organism: Pseudarthrobacter sulfonivorans (assembly GCF_001484605.1). Lineage (NCBI taxonomy): Bacteria > Bacillati > Actinomycetota > Actinomycetes > Micrococcales > Micrococcaceae > Pseudarthrobacter > Pseudarthrobacter sulfonivorans. The sequence goes on from NZ_CP013747.1 coordinate 2,792,679, forward strand.
CGTCCTACCTCAACGGCATGCTGACTTCCGACAAGGTCCATGGAGCCACTGTCTTCGGCTACACCTCGCCGTCGGCCGCCGAACTCTGGCTCCAACCCTGAGCCAACCGGGGCATCGCGAGTCCTCCTCGTGGTGCCCCGGCCCCTCTCCCTTATATGAACTAGTGAAAGCTGCGACATGAGCGACGGAGCACTACTCGAGGTCACCGACCTCCATGCCTACATCGGCTCCCCCCGTGGAGTCGTCAAGGCAGTGGACGGCGTGTCCTTCACCCTTCAGCACGGCGAGGCGCTCGGCGTCGTCGGCGAATCCGGCTCGGGCAAGTCCGTGATGGCCCGGGCGGTGATGGGCCTGATGCCGGCCCGATCGGGGCGTACAGGCCAGGTCCTCTTCCAGGGGCGCGAAATGCTCACCATGAAGCCAAAAGAGCTCCAGGGTATTTGGGGCAAGCAGATCGCGATGGTGTTCCAGGACCCCGGACGCTCGCTCAGCCCAGTGGTCCGCGTAGAGCGCCAGCTGACCGAAGGGATGCGCCGACACCTCGGGATCTCCCGTTCGGAAGCGAATTCCCGCGCGCTGGACCTCCTCCGGGAAGTCGGTGTGCCCGACCCCGAGCGGCGGCTGCGCGCCTATCCGCACGAATTGTCCGGCGGAATGCGCCAGCGCGTGATGATTGCCGTTGCGCTGGCGTGCGAGCCGGACCTGCTGATCGCCGACGAGCCCACAACCGCCCTCGACGTGACCATCCAGCGCCAAGTACTGGATCTGCTGCGGCGGGTACAGGTGCAGCGGCGGATGTCGCTCATTCTCATCTCCCACGACCTGCACGTCGTTGCGGGAAGCACAGACCGCACCGCCGTCATGTACGCGGGCCGCATCGCCGAAATCGGTGCGAGCCGAACCGTGTTCCAGGACCCGCGCCATCGCTATACCGATGCGCTGCTCTCGGCGACTCCGACGATCAATCATGAGCGCCACGCGCCGCTCAACGTCATCCCCGGTTCGCTGCCCTCTCCGACCGCCCCTCCAGCGGGTTGCCGCTTTGCGCCCCGGTGCGCGGCATCAACGCCGGACTGTATCGAAGTGCAGCCTCCTATGCTCTCGTTTGCCGATGACCATGAAGCCGCGTGCACCCACCCTGTGAACACGAAAGAAGGTGAGCTCGTTGGCCGGTAGCGGAAGCGCGCACCTGCGCGGCGACGCGGCAGTTCTGTCCGTCGAAAATCTTGAGGTCGAATATCACACGTCGGGAGGGAGTTTCAAAGCAGTCGCCGGCGTCAGCTTCGATCTCCTGCCCGGTGAAACGCTCGGCATCGTCGGTGAGTCCGGATGCGGGAAGTCGACGACGGGACGGGCCGTACTGCGCCTCGATCCAATCGCCGGAGGGCACGTCCGGTTCCGGGACGAGACGATCGAAACCGCCACCCACAAGCGGATGCGGGAACTCCGGCGTGACATGCAGATGATCTTTCAGGATCCGGTGAGCTCGCTCAACCCGCGGCGCCTGGTGAAAGACATCGTCACCGAAGGCCTTGCTATCGGTGGGCAGGGCGCGAAGGAACGTGCGGCCGTCGTTGACGAGCTGCTCGAACAGGTGGGTCTGCCGACGGAACGGTTCGCCGAGATGTCGCCGCGCCAGCTCTCTGGTGGTCAGGCGCAACGTGTCGCCATCGGCCGGGCGCTCGCCGTCCGCCCCGGCCTGCTCATCTGCGATGAGCCGGTATCCGCGCTCGACGTATCGGTGCAGGCACAGATTCTGAACCTGCTGGAGGACCTGAAGAGCAAGTACGACCTCACGATTGTCTTTATCGCCCATGACCTTGGCGTGGTGCGCAGCTTCAGTGACAAGGTGCTCGTGATGTACCTCGGCAAGACCTGCGAGTTCGGTGATTCCGTCGAGGTTTACGAGCGGCCGGCCCACCCCTACACGCGAGGTCTGTTGGACTCGGTGCCGTCGCCTGAAGTGGAAGGCGGATTCGTCGGTCCCGCTCTCTACGGCGATTTGCCCTCGCCGCTCAACCCGCCGTCGGGCTGCCGTTTCCGCGCACGGTGCCCGAACAGCCAGGAGAAGTGCGCAGTTGAAGAGCCGGCCATGCGCGAGGTTCGCCCGGGCCAGTTCGCGGCGTGCCATTTCCCGCTCGTTTAGCGTCCCTGCCTCATAAGTTTCGTTTCAAAGAATTGGAGTACCCAAAATATGTCTGTTGACCTCGCCCCCGACCCGGTCGCACCCTGGCTGCGTGAGCTCGGAGCAGCCCACGACGCAGCCCGCCATGTCGACGGAGTGCAATGCCGCGGCTCGGTGACGCTCATCGACGAGGCAGCCCGCCTCCGGGGAATCGCTGCGGTGTCCCTCGGCAAGGCGATTTCGCTAGAGCGTGAGATCGAGACCCGGGCCAAGCAGCTTGAAGCCCTCGCCGTTGTGGCCGAGGAGGAAAAGCTGCAGTGGCAGGCACTCGCCGTTGCTGAGCTCCCCGACGGTCACGGAAGCGTGGACCTCGACGTGAGGGTCGGCATCCATGGCCGGTCCGCACACGGTGGTGACTTCATCCGCTACGACGCCCACGGCATTCACAACACGCACATGGACGGGCTAGCCCATCTGGGGGCCGACGAGAGCTGGCATGGTCCCATCCCGGCACGGTCCTCGGAGACCGACGAAGACACAATGGTCAACTGGGCTCAGCACGGAATCGCCACCCGGGCGGTGCTGCTCGACATCCCGGCCGTGCGCGGCGTTGAGTGGGTCACCGCTGAGTCACCGGTAACTGCGGCGGACCTAGATAAGGCCCTTGACGCCACGGGCGTCACGCTCGAGCCCGGCGACGCGCTCCTCATCTACCAGGGCCGGGATCGATTCGAGGCCGCGGGCCACCGCTACACGCCGGGAGCCGTACTCCAGCCCCGGCCCGGAATCGGAAAGTCGGGCGCGCAGTGGATCGCGTCGAAAGATCCGGGCCTGGTGTCTTGGGATTTCCATGACGCACGATTCGACCCGCCGCACGCGCTCGAAGTGCACGGACTCATTTATGCCATAGGTCTCTGCCTGATTGACAACAGCCTTCTCGGCCCTGCTGCAGCGGCGCTCAGGACCGCAGGCACCTCCACCGGGTTCCTGGTCGCCGCTCCCACAGCGATTCATCGCTCAACGGGCGTCATCATTAACCCTCTCCTCATCTACTAAGCGCTGAGCACCACAGTCCTGATCTGACCACTACCCGAGGAGATGCCGATGCGAATCGGAATTATCGCCGAACGTGCGGATGGCGAAACACGCGTCGCCGGCACCCCGTCCACCGTCCCCCACTTAATGAAGCTCGGCTACGAGGTCGTGATCGAGCGCGGTGCAGGGGCCGGATCTGCTTTCCCTGACAGCGACTATGCGAACGCTGGAGCGGAGATCGTCGATCAAAGCGCCGCTTGGAGCGCGGACGTCGTGCTCACAGTGAATGCTCCGTCCGATGACCACCTTGCGCTACTGGCCGAAGGCGCCACGCTGGTGTCCTGGCTGAGTCCGGGCCTGAACCCCGACATCGTAGACAAGCTCGTCGCGCTGCCTATCACAGCACTCGCTGTAGATGCCGTTCCGCGTCTGTCGCGGGCGCAATCGATGGATGTCCTTTCCTCCACCGGCAATATCGCCGGGTACCGTGCCGTCGTCGAGGCGGCGAATCAATTCGGGCGGTTCTTCACCGGACAGGTCACGGCGGCGGGCAAGGTCCCGCCGGCGAAGGTCCTTGTCGCTGGCGCCGGCGTCGCCGGCCTTGCCGCGATCGGTACCGCATCGAGCCTTGGGGCAATCGTTCGTGCGACAGACCCGCGCCCCGAAGTAGCCGAGCAGGTGAAATCGATCGGCGGCAGCTACCTCGCCGTTGAGGTCGCCGAGAAGATGGAGTCGACCGACGGCTACGCCAAGGCTACGAGTGAGGCCTACGACCGGCGAGCTGCCGAGATCTACTCGGAGCAGGCACGGGATGTCGACATCATCATCACCACCGCCAACATCCCCGGTCGAGCGGCTCCGAAGCTCTTTACCGCTGCCGACGTAGCTTCGATGAAGTCAGGTAGCGTCATCGTCGATCTCGCGGCCGCCAACGGCGGGAACGTCGAGGGTACGGTGCCCGGCGAGCTCGTTGTCACCCCCAATGGTGTAACGATCATCGGCTACACCGACCTCGCGCGTCGACTGCCGGCGCAGGCGTCGCAGCTCTACGGGCAGAACCTGGTCAACCTCCTGAAACTGCTCACTCCCGGGGAGGATGGCGTACTGGTCCTCGATCACGACGACGTGGTGCAGCGCGCGATCACAGTGGCGCAGAATGGCCAGAGACTGTGGCCGCCGCCCCCCGTGCACGTCTCGGCCGCACCCAAGGCGACCACCACAGACGAAGCTTCGGCAGCCCCGGTGAAGGCGGCCAAGAAACTTTCGAAGCCCGCACGCGCCGCTCTCACTATTGCCGGCATCGGTGCCTTGTTCGGGACCATTGCCATCGCACCGGCGCCGTTGCCGCAGCACATCACAGTGCTGGTGCTTGCGGTCGTGATCGGGTTCTACGTGATCGGCAAGGTACACCACGCGCTGCATACCCCGCTCATGTCGGTGACCAACGCCATCAGCGGCATCGTCGTGGTCGGGGCAATGTTGCAGCTCGCGATCGACGACCCCGTAACGAAGGTGCTCTCCGCCGCCGCCGTGCTCCTCGCCAGCATCAATGTCTTCGGCGGCTTCGCCGTCTCCCGCCGCATGCTCCGCATGTTCTCGAAGGACTGAACGCCATGACTACCGATTCCCTCTCCGCGGTGACGCTCGCAATTTCCGGCGCCGCCTACATTGTGGCCGCGCTGCTCTTCATCCTGAGCCTCGCCGGTCTCTCGAAGCACGAGACCGCCCGCGGCGGTCTCACGTACGGCATCGCAGGTATGGTCATCGCGATGGGTGCCACGTTTGGTCTGGTGATCCGGGGCGCAGATCAGCTCGGCATCATCCTTCTCCTCGGCGCCGTGGCAATCGGTGCCGCCGTCGGTCTGTGGCGCGCGGCCAAGGTCGAGATGACCGGGATGCCCCAGTTCATTGCCCTCTTACACTCCTTCGTTGGGCTGGCAGCGGTGCTCATCGGCTGGAGTGGCTTCCTCGACAGCGCCCACACCTCCTCCGACCTGGTCGGCATCCATCGCGGCGAGGTCTTCGTCGGCATTTTCATCGGTGGCGTAACGTTCACGGGCTCGATCGTCGCCTTCCTTAAGTTGTCGGCGCGCATCAAGTCCGCTCCACTCGTGCTTCCGGGCCGCAACGCGCTGAACGTTGGCGCGCTCGTGGTCTTCATCGCGCTAACGGCATGGTTCGTCATCACGCCGTCAACCTGGTGGGTCGTGGCCGTCACCGCGCTTGCGCTGCTGCTCGGGTGGCACCTGGTCGCGTCGATCGGTGGCGGCGACATGCCCGTCGTCGTCTCGATGCTGAACAGCTATTCCGGCTGGGCAGCGGCGGCGAGCGGCTTCCTGCTGAACAACGACCTGCTCATCGTCACCGGCGCGCTCGTGGGATCCTCAGGCGCCTACCTCAGCTTCATCATGTGCAAGGCGATGAACAGGTCGTTTATCTCGGTGATCGCGGGCGGATTCGGCATTGCCGCTCCGACCCAGGGCAGCGAGGAAACAGGCGAGCACCACGAGATTACCGCGGAAGAGACGGCGCGGCTGCTGGCCGATGCCAAGTCGGTCATCATCACACCCGGTTTCGGTATGGCTGTCGCGCAGGCGCAGTACCCCGTCGCGGAACTCGCGCGCTCACTCCGTGAACGTGGAGTCGATGTCAGATTTGGCATACATCCGGTTGCCGGCAGGCTCCCCGGACACATGAACGTGCTGCTCGCGGAGGCGAAGGTGCCGTACGACATCGTGCTTGAGATGGACGAGGTGAACGATGATTTCCCGGAGACCAGCGTTGTGCTGGTGATCGGCGCGAACGACACGGTGAATCCGTCTGCGGCGGAAGACCCGAGCAGCCCGATCGCCGGGATGCCGGTGCTGAAGGTATGGGAGGCCGAGGAGGTCATCGTGTTCAAGCGGTCCATGGCGTCGGGCTACGCCGGCGTCCAGAACCCGCTGTTCTTCCGGGACAACACTCGGATGCTGTTCGGCGATGCGAAGGAACGGGTGGAGGAGATTGTGCACGCTCTGAGTGGGGCACGCGTCTCCTGATCATGCAGGCCGTGACCCTGAATAATGGCGTCGAAATGCCGGTCCTCGGGTTCGGTGTGCTGCAGATCCCCGACGACGAGACCGAGAAAGCAGTCCTGACCGCCCTGCAAGCAGGCTACCGTCTGATCGATACCGCCGCGCTCTACCGGAATGAGGAGGCCGTCGGCAGGGCCATCGCCAAGAGCGGGATCCCGCGGGAGGAGCTGTTCGTCACCACCAAGGTCTGGGTGCAGAACTCGGGCGAGCACAACACGGTCCGGTCCTTCAACAGCTCGCTCCAGCGCCTGGGACTCGACTACGTGGACCTTTACCTGATTCACCAGCCTTACGGTGACTACTACAGCGAGTGGCGGGCCATGCAGGACCTCCATCAGGACGGCCACGCTAAGGCAATCGGCGTGTCCAACTTCCACCCGGACCGCCTCGTGGACCTCATCACGCACAACGAGATCACCCCGGCCGTCAACCAGATCGAAACCCACCCGTTCTACCAGCGCACCGAAGACCAACGCATCATGAAGGAACACGGCGTGCAGATCATGTCCTGGGGGCCCTTCGCCCGAGGGAAAAATGACCTGTTTACCCACCCTGGACTCACATCGATTGCCGAGGCGCACGGCAAGTCCGTGGCGCAGGTGGTCCTCCGTTGGCTCAACCAGCGCGACGTCGTCGTGATCCCCAAATCCGCGAAACCTGAACGCATCGCGCAGAATATCCAGGTCTTCGACTTCACCCTCACCGACAACGAGATGGCCCAAATCGCACAGTTCGACGCCGGAACATCCCTGTTCCTCGACCACCGCGACCCTGGCATGACCGCCAAGCTCGGATCAATTCGCTTCAGCTGACCCGTTACCCCTCACGCCGGACCAACCGCCATGCAAAAGGAGAGCGCCCATGTCGATAAATGTGCTTGACCAACAAATCGCCCTGATCGTGATCGACTTGCAGGCCGGAACTGTCGCCAACCCTTCGGCGCATCCCACCGGCCAGATCGTTGCCCGGGCAGGTGAACTGCTGTCAGCCTTCCGTCAACGCGAATTCCTCGTGGTGCTGGCTACGGTTGACGGAACGCCGGCAGGCCGTACCCACTACGGCGAAGGTGCGCGTCAGTTCCCACCCGAGTGGAACGAACTCCTGCCCGAGCTCAACCGGCAGCCCCAGGACGTCGTCGTCGTCCGACGGACCTGGAGCGCGTTCGCAGGTACCGATCTCTCATCGCTATTGAGGGAACGTCGTGTTACCCAGGTCGTTCTCGCAGGGATGGCGACCAGTTTCGGTGTGGAGTCGACGGCCCGCGACGCGTACGACCTTGGCTATACAGTGACCTTGGCGATCGACGCCATGACGGATCCGAACCTGGATGCCCACCTCAGCAGTGTCAGCCGTGTCTTTCCCGCTCTAGGGCAGACTGGTTCAGCGTCGGAGATTATCGCCCTGCTTGAAAGTCGCTGAGCTTTGGCTCTCAGAGCCTTCCGTCCCCGGACATGTCACCGCCAACATCCAACTGTCTGAGTCAACGCGAACTCTTGACACCGACGTTCCCGAGAAACACCATGGGTTCATGGTTCGCCGTGCATGTTCGTGGGTGAAATGCCCGTCAGACGTAGACGAAAACCCGTCCCGACGCGCTGGAACTGTCAAAGCCCAAGTCGGAGGCTGACGGTAAGGAAACTGCGATGACAACTCCTGATAGCCGATGGTCGGCCAGACGGTCGGTGGCCAATTCTGCCCAGCTTTCCGACTCGCTGCCGCAGGACCTCCTCAGGTCCCTGCTCCAGTCGGACGCTACAGGTGAAACACTGTCGCCGCAGCTTCTATCCGACCTGAAGATATTGGCACGCACTCCGAACCTTCTGGTGGCCTGTAACTACGGCGGGACACTCACCACCGAGGGGACCTCAGTGGCGGCCCTCCCGGTGGGCAGTGCCTCGATTGCCCTGCGTGCAATCGCGGCATTGCCCAACACGCACGCGGCAGTGATTTCCGGACGTTCACTGCGAGACCTGGCTTCCGCGTCGCGGCTGCCTGCGGAAGTCCACCTGGTGGGTTCCCACGGTGCCGAGTTCGACATGGGTTTTCTCTACAGCCAGCCGCCGAGCACCATTTCCGTCCTGCAGGAAGTAAGAGCCGCCCTAGTTGAAGCGGTGGGGTTGGAAAAAGACTTCAGGATCGAGAGAATTTCGAGTAAAGCCGTTGGGGTGTCCGTTCACCTGATCGGGAAGCCGCCGGACGTGGCAGCCAGGGTGACCGCCAAAGCAGAGCAGATCGCCCGGGACCATGGGATGTTCTTCATGGTGGACGGATCCGTCCTGGAGCTGTCTCTGGCGGAACCTTCCAAGGGCCACGCGCTCGAACGCCTCCGATCCGAGCTGCGCATCACTGCCGCCCTGTACGCCGGGGATGGCCCCAGTGACGAGTACGCATTGGCCACACTGCGAGGTCCGGACCTGGGGCTGAGGGTGGGGGAGGGGCCGCAGGACGGACGCCGACTGCGGGATCCGGATGCCTTCGTGATGGTCCTGGCCGTGCTGTTCGAGCTGCGCCGCGCCTGGCTGTTTGGCGCAGACGCCGTCAGCCTGGAACGGCACACCCTCTTGGGAAACGGATCCTCCACGGCGCTCGTGACCCCGGCTGCGAAGATCTGCTGGATGACCCACCCGATGCCGGAATCGGGCTCGCTGTTCGCACAAATCCTGGGCGGGGACGCCGCCGGTCACTTCAGCGTCGAGCCGGTGAAACCATCCCGGGTGCTGGGGCAGCGCTACGTGGACAACACGATGATCGTCGAGACCCGGTGGGCGGATGTCACGGTCACGGATTACCTGGAGCAGTCGGCGGACGGGCTCACGAGCCTGGTGCGGGTGCTCTCCGGCACCGGCACGGCGAGGATCATTTTCGCGCCCCGGCCGGATTACGCCAGTGCCCCGTTTAGCATGGAGGTCCGCGGCCATGAGCTCCATGTTCTGGGCGTCTCCGATCCGATTGTCCTGCATTCGCCGGGCGTCGGCTTCATGGTCAGCACCGACGGCCGCCATGCGACAGCGACGGCGGATGTGGACCTGGGCAACGGGACGGTGGTCCTAAACCTCCGCTGTGGAGACACCGAATCTTTTGTGCTGGATCCCGACGGCGAGCCGGCCCGCCGGGCCGACGTCGCCGCAGGATCCCGCGCCTGGGTGCGGAAGCTGAAGCTGCCTGCGGTCAGTCCAGCCCTGGTCAAGCGCTCCGCGCTCATCCTCCGGGCCATGGTGCACGAACCGACCGGCGGAGTTCTTGCGGCGCCCACCACTTCGCTACCCGAGGGAATCGGCGGAATCCGCAACTGGGATTACCGGTACTGCTGGCTGCGGGACGGTTCCATGACCGTGAAGGCACTGGTGGATCTGGGTTCCACGGAAGAGGCCGAGGGCTTCCTACGGTGGCTCGGCCGGATCCTGGACGAGGCTCCAGGCCCCGAGTGGCTGCACCCGCTGTATTCGGTGAGCGGGAAAGCCATGGTTACAGAGGCCACCATCGAGAGTTTGCCAGGCTATGCAGGGTCGCGACCGGTGCGGATCGGCAATGCCGCGGACCACCAGGTGCAGCTGGACGTCTTCGGCCCGATCGCGGAGCTGATCCACGGGCTGAGTGAATACCGCGATCTCCTGACCGATTTTCAGTGGGAACTGCTGGAGCAGATGGCAGCGGCTGTCATGGCCCGCTGGCACGAACCCGACCACGGGATCTGGGAAGTCCGGCGCCCGCAACGGCACCACGTCTATACGAAGGTCATGTGCTGGGTCACGCTGGACCGGGCGCTGCGCACCGCCGCGCGCCACGGCCGGGTGCCTGATCCGCTGTGGCGCATCACCGCAGACACCATCCGGGACGAAGTCCTGCGTCAGGGCTGGAACGAGGATTCGGCGTCGTACACGGTGGCCTACGGCAGTCCGGATCTGGACGCGGCGGTCCTGCATATCGGCCTCTCCGGCCTGCTGGACGTGGACGACCCGCGATTCCTGGGAACGGTCAACGCCGTCGAACGCGTCCTGCGGGTGGGTCCCACCGTTTTCCGGTACAGGTACGACGACGGGCTGCCGGGTCTGGAGGGCGGCTTCCACATCTGCACGACCTGGCTGATCGAGGCCTATCTCGCAGTCGGCCGCGCCGATGATGCCCAGGTACTGTTCGGCCAGCTCGTGAACCTGATCGGACCCACCGGGCTGCTGCCCGAAGAGTATGACCCGGTGACAGAAACGCACCTAGGCAACCATCCGCAGGCCTATTCGCACCTGGGCCTGATCCGATGCGCGCAACTGCTGGACCGGTATCAGGTTCAGGAGGGCTAAGCCTTGATCCACCAACCTACTTATTGGGCGTCCCGGCGTTGAATTTGGCTGCGGAGTTCCGGTTTTGGGGCGTGCGGGAGTGTCCGGGCAGTGGAAGCCTAAAGGTTCTGTAGGGGATTGGCCATGGCGGCATTTGACGCCTGTTATAACAACTCGTGCCTGTAGTGCAGGAGGAACTCATGCTTGTAGTGAAGGCCGATCCAAGGGGATTCAGTAAATTCGTCAATATTGATCACCTGGAGCGGCGCTGGTGCCTCTTCTGCGCGGGTTTTCCAGTCCGGCGCACCTGATCCGAACGCACTCTGAGTAGTGCTATCGAGAGGAACTCGACGTCTGAGCATGCTGTCTCCTCGTCTTGGTAGGTGATCAGGACTGGCGGCGCGAACCAGAATCGGAGTCTGTCAGCAGGCATTGTGTGATGGACCCTCGCTGGAGGACCCATCAGTGGGCTCTGCTTGGGCACGAACTGCCACGCCGCCCATTCGCACCAGCACAGCACCCGCTGGGGACTGCGGCGTCTTCCTCGTGCCTGACGTTACCAACAGATAAGCGGTAATGCTTAGTTTCGAGTTCGATTAGGTCGCTTTCGGAAGCTGCGCCACGTACTCGACGTCGTGATCGATGCGACCGAGCTTGCGCCCGCCCTTTGGTGGCTTCGCTTCTTCGAAGAACAGCTCATTGAGCTCAAGGAACTTTTCGTCGTCCCCTTCGAGCTCGTCGTCGAAGCGGATGGCTGAAACCGGGCAGGCGGGCTCGCAAGCACCGCAATTTATGCACTGGTCAGAGTTGATGTACATCATCCGATTGCCCTCGAAAAGACAGTCAACGGGACATACTTGGATGCAGCTTTTGTCTTTGATATCAACGCAAGCTTCGGTTACAACAAAGGTCATTTGAGGCCCTTCCGGACGTCGGTGTTCGGAGCGTAATAGGGGGTGGACGCGGAGGTTTCAATGTGTACACTGAAACCTAAGCGTTGTATTTCAAAACTACCACGCAGAACGGTTACGTGACCAGTGCAGTTCGCTGAAACCCTTTCGCTAAAACCCTGAGGAGACCCGATGACGGTTAACGCCATCCAGACCCGCCGAGTAGACCCGTACAGCCCCCCGACCGAACACCTCGAGTTGCAAAGCGACGAGCCCGTCGCCTTCCTCGACTGGCGCGACGGACGCAAGGCCTGGGCGATCACAAAGCACGCCGATGTCCGCACGATGCTGAGCGACGTACGCTTCAGCTCTGACCGGTCGAACCCCGATCACCCGGCGCATGGCGGCTACGTTCCCGGTGCACATAAGGGGGCGATCATTGCAATCGATCCGCCCGAGCATTCCGCAATCCGCTCGCGCGTCATGAACGAGTTCACGGTGAAAAAGATCTCGCTTATGCGCCCGCGCATCGAGGAGATTGTCAGCGAAGCCCTCGATGCGATGCTCGATGGGAAGTCCGAGGCGGAACTGGTGGAGGAGTTGTCCCTTCCGGTCCCCGCGATGGCGATTGCCGAGTTGCTCGGAGTGCCTTATGAGGACCACGACTTCTTCCAGCACAACACCTCTCTTTTCTCCGATGCACACATCGACCCCAAGCAGCGGGGCGAAGCTATCGCGAAGCTCCGCGACTACATCAGCGAACTCGTCGACGCACGAGTGAATGAGCGTGGAAACGACATCATCAGTCGTCAACTCGATGCCGGCGCGGACGCCGAGGAGGCTGTTGGTCTCGGCTTCCTGTTGCTCATCGCGGGTCACGAGACGACAGCGAATATGATCACCTTGAGCATCATGACCCTGCTCGACAAGCCGGATCTGCTTCAGCAGTTGCGCGAAGACCCTTCGCTAATACCTGGCGCTGTCGAGGAGTTGCTGCGTTATTTCACCATCGCGGAGGTCGGCGGGCTGCGACTCGCGACTACCGATCTTGAAATCGGCGGCAAACAGATCCACGCGGGCGATGCCGTATTCGGGCTTGCGAACACCGCGAACCGCGATCCCGAGGTGTTCCCTGACCCGCATACGATTGACTTCAAACGCGGTGCCCGCAATCACATGGCCTTCGGTTTTGGCCCGCACCAGTGTCTGGGACAGAATCTCGCTCGGCTTGAGCTTGTGGTGGTGCTCGAACAGGTCATTCAACGCATACCCACCCTCCGGCTCCTCGACCCGCTCTCCGCGATTGCTTTCAAGGAATGGGGGCCGAACTACGGCATCAACGAGCTTCGGGTGGCATGGTGAGCGCGCAAATAGTTGCGAAACGCGAAACGTGCATTGGTGCGGGCCAATGCGTATTCGCCGACCCGGACGCCTTCGACCAGGACGACAACGGCTTGGTGGTCGTGCTGCAGGCCGATCCTGCGTCGCCGGACGCGCTCGCGCGTGCGAAGGAAGCGGTGAACGTGTGTCCGAGCCGATCGATTACCCTCCTCGCCTGAACAGAGTCGAGGACTCTGACTGACAGGGCCGGGCAGGAGACCTTCATCCAGGAACACAGCCGTGCCCACCGCTGTTCAGCTTGCGCCGAGACCGCCGCCCATACGTTCACTGAGGACTGCTGCAGAATGCTTAACGATGTCTGACAGCTCTGATTCAACAGCAGAGTCAAACCGAGACTCAGGGATCATTAGACCGGACGTTCCAACTACTTCCCGTCCCGGGCCAAACACTGGTGCTGCAAGCGCAATTGCACCCGTAACCCGCTCACCGAGAGAGACCGCGTAGCCCTGGTTTCGGATGGCCTCGATGCGTTTCGAAAGGACCTCGGGATCGATGATCGTGTTCGCCGTGACCTTCGTCAGGTTGCCATGCAGGATTTCGTGGCGTGTCTCCTCGGGGAGGAACGCAAGTATAGAAAGCCCGCTGGCTCCACTGTGCAACGGGAGCCATTTTTGCAGCGGGATCATGTATCGAAGGGGGTGAGGAGAATCGATCGTGTGGGCGAACATCATTTCGTGCCGTTGATCATTGTAGATCCCAAGAAAGGAGGACTCGCCGCTACGGTCTGTCATCTCCTGGAGCAGGTCGTTCGCCATGTCCCGCAGCGGAAACCGTGTCATTAGCTTCCACGAGAGCCGCAGGAATTCAAGCCCAAGCTGGTAGCCGCCTTCTTGAGTCCGGCGAACCATGCCAAGTTTCTCCAGGTCCGCAAGGAGCCTATGGGCAGTGCTAGGGCTGACGCCCAGCTGCGTTCCTAATTCGCGGACGCCGTAGGACTGCTCGCCAGTTTCCACCATGAGGGTTAGGATTTCGAAACCTCTTGCCAGCGGATCCCTCTGCCGATCGGTCCCGGAATTTTCCTGCTGCTTCTTTGGTGTGGTTGCCACCTTCGTGTTTCTCCTCCAAGAATTGCAGGCTGGGATAGTCACCCGTAAGCCTTTAGGGGTCATGCTAGCGCACCACAAAACCGAACGCATTTTCTGTTGAATGATTCATCGCCGACCGAAAAGCGGGTCCCAGACGCCGGTTGCTCAGCGTCCATCACGCTGCCAGAAGAAGCCCCGTCCGCAACGTGCAGCGGCATAGCGTCACCGCAAACGTCGCAGACGTGGCCGGCACGATCCGCGACATGGAACTCCCAGGCCGCGACGATGCAGATGGGCACTACATTCCGGACTCAGGCGCGCCTGGGGGAGTACCTCTCAGCCCGGGACGCGGACCCCAGCATCATCTTCCGCCAGCACCTGCATGCGTTCGGCGGCGAGATCGAAGAGTAACCGCTGGCTTCGGCTGCTCCTAAGGACGCCCGTCGGTTTCAACGACCGGCTGTCGCCTTTTGCCCAGCGAGAACTTGGGCGTCGCGGCGACGAGGAGGGCAGCCACGGCCACCGCGGCACTCAGGATCAGGCCCGGTCGGTACTGTTCCAGCATCGCGGCCGCATCGACGGCGGCACCTGGGTCGGGCGCGTTGCCGTGACCGCTCACCATTGCCGTGGTGACCGCCAGCACCAGGGCGGCGCCGACTTGGGTGCTGGTCTGGATCAGGCCTGCGGCCAGGCCTTGCTCGGCATCCCGGATGCCAGCAGTGGCCTGGACGTTGATGGACGGGAAGGCCAGGGCGAAACCGACGCCCAGCAGCAGGACGGACGGCAGAATGTCAGTCACGTAATTGGGCGAGGTGCCCACGCGAAGGAACAGCACGTATCCGAGGGTCAACGACGCCAGTCCCGTCAGGATCAGCCGCGGGGCGCCGAATCTCTCGATGAGCCGGTCCGCGAAGGGTGCGCTCGAGGCAACCAGCAGGCCGGTCGGGAGCAGCGCCAGGGCCATGCCAAGGGGGCTCCATCCCAGCACGGACTGCAGGTAGAGCGTCAGGATGAACTGGAAACTCAGGTATGAACCGAACAGCCCCACGGCACTGAGGTTGGCCCGGGCAACCCAGCCTTCCTTGAGGATGCTGAACCGGATCAGGGGGTGTTTGACGCGGTTTTCGATCACGGCGAACGCTGCCAGCACCGCGGTGGAGGCCACGAATCCGGCGATAGTTGCCACAGATCCCCAGCCGCTCCCCGGCGCCGCTACCAGCGTGTACACCA
This sequence comes from Pseudarthrobacter sulfonivorans, assembly GCF_001484605.1. Taxonomy (NCBI): domain Bacteria; kingdom Bacillati; phylum Actinomycetota; class Actinomycetes; order Micrococcales; family Micrococcaceae; genus Pseudarthrobacter; species Pseudarthrobacter sulfonivorans. Next base: position 2,807,733 of record NZ_CP013747.1, read on the forward strand.
GCCCCAGCATGCCGCCCGCGAGCGTGATGGCGCCCCAGACGTCATGCCCGCTCTCTTGCTCCCCGTCTGCGGCCTTGCCTGCGGCTCCGTCCCGGGGGATGTACCTCAGGCCGAGGATCACAACGGCGACTGCCACCGGAACGGAGACCAGGAAGGTCCAGCGCCAGCTCAGGGAGGTCATGAGGCCACCTACAACCAGGCCGAGGGAGAATCCGCTGGCGCCGAACGTGGTGAAGATGGACAAGGCACGGTTGCGTTCGCGCCCTTCAGCGAAGTTGGTGGTGATGATCGAGAAGGCAGCGGGAGCCGTGAATGCGGCGGCCAGGCCCTTGACGAACCGGGTGGCGATCAGCAGGGCGGGGTCATCCACCAGCCCGCCGAGCAGGGATGCTGCGGCGAAAACGCTGAGCGCAATCAGGAAGATGCGCCGCCGGCCGAGCAGGTCCGCCATGCGACCGCCCAGCAGGAGCAGGCTTCCGTAGCCGAGCACGTAGGCGGAGACGATCCACTGGAGGGATTCGGTTCCGAGATGAAGTTCGTTGCCGATCGAGGGCAGGGCCACACCGACCATTGATACGTCCAGTGCGTCGAGTGCCAGGACGGTGCACAGGACCAGGAGGAGCATCCATTGTGCACGGGTCCAGCGCACAGCTGTAAGCCGGCCTCCGGCTGATCTTTCAAGGGTGGAAGTTGAAGTCATGGCAACAACTTATATGACACGTCATTGAATGACAAGGAATATTATGACGTGGACTTTTAATTCGTCATGAACTAGAATCGCTGCATGGCAAAACCGCAGGACCGCCAGTTGGTTGAGCAATGGCGCAGCATCCAGACCACGTACTTCCACACGGCGGGGGCGCTGGAGCGTGCGCTGGAGTCGAAGTTCAGCATCGGCCTGACGGAGTTTGAAATCCTGGACCTCGTGGCCGAAAGCGCCGACGCGGCATGCCGCATGAAGCAACTCGGTGAGCGCACGCCCATGACCCAGAGCGCCATGTCCAAGGTGGTGGACCGGCTCGACAAAGCCGGACTGATTTCCCGCCAGTCCTGCGAAGATGACCGGCGCTCACTGTTCCTGGAACTCACCGACGCTGGCCGCGCGCTCCACAAGCAAGCCGCCATCGAACACCGCGCCCTGCTCAGGGAAAACCTGGGCAAAGACTAACCACCTTTCCGTAGGGAACGGGCCAAGGTTGTCGCGGCCGTCGAGTCAAGTGACGGGGACGACGCGTCCGGTCCGAGGTCGGTAGCTGGCGGTACCCTTCGCAGCCTGGTCGCAACCTTTGAAGTTCTAGCATGGGGGCCAGGACGAAGACGTCTGTTTTCCAGAGGAGTGACCATGACTGTTTATGTACAGCCCGGCCAATCAGGATCCAAGGTCCAGTTCAAGGACCGCTATGAGAACTGGATCGGCGGAGAATGGGTGGCTCCAACGACCGGCCAATACATCGAGAACGTTTCCCCGGTGAACGGAAAGCAATTCACCGAGGTGGCACGCGGCGCCGCCGCGGACGTTGAGCTCGCACTCGATGCCGCGCACAAGGCCGCACCGGCGTGGGGCAAGGCTTCGGCCACAGAGCGCGCCGCCGTGCTGAACAAGATCGCCGACCGGATCGACGCGAACCTTGAGATGCTCGCCGTCGCCGAATCGTGGGACAACGGCAAGCCCATCCGCGAAACGTTGAATGCGGACATTCCGCTCGCTGCGGACCACTTCCGCTACTTTGCCTCCGCCATCCGCGCCCAGGAAGGCCGGCTGTCCCAGCTCGACGACGACACCACGGCCTACCACTTCCACGAACCCCTCGGCGTCGTGGGCCAGATTATTCCGTGGAATTTCCCCATCCTGATGGCCGTCTGGAAGATGGCTCCTGCCCTGGCGGCCGGCAACGCGGTGGTGCTCAAGCCCGCTTCCAACACCCCGGCCTCCATCCTGGTCCTGGCGGAACTCATTGCGGACCTGCTGCCTGCGGGCCTGCTGAATATCGTCAACGGCTTCGGGGCGGAAGTGGGTAAGCCGCTGGCCTCCAGCCCGCGGATCCGCAAGATCGCGTTCACCGGCGAGACCTCCACCGGGCGCTTGATCAGCCAGTACGCCAGCCAGAACCTGATCCCGGTCACCCTGGAACTCGGCGGCAAGAGCCCGAACATCTTCTTCAACGATGTTGCCGAATCCAACGACGCGTTCTATGACAAGGCGCTGGAGGGCTTCACCCTTTACGCCTTCAACCAGGGCGAAGTCTGCAGCAGCCCCTCCCGTGCCCTCGTCCAGGACGGTATCTACGATTCCTTCATGGCTGATGCCGTGGCCAGGACAGAACAGATCATCCAGGGCAACCCGCTGGACACCAACACCCAGATCGGCGCCCAGGCATCCGTGGGCCAGATGGAGAAGATTCTCTCCTACATCGACATCGGACTCGAAGAGGGCGCCACAATTCTGTCCGGCGGTGCACGGACGGAGCTCGATGGGGACCTGGCCGGCGGCTATTACGTCCAGCCGACCATTTTTGAGGGTCAGAACAGCATGCGGATTTTCCAGGAGGAGATATTCGGCCCGGTGGTCTCCGTTGCACGCTTCGGCGACTACAAGGACGCAGTCAGCATCGCCAACGACACCCTGTACGGCCTTGGCGCCGGCGTCTGGTCCCGCAACGGCAACGTGGCCTACCGTGCCGGCCGCGAGATCCAGGCCGGCCGGGTGTGGGTGAACAACTACCACGCCTACCCTGCCGGGGCTGCGTTCGGCGGCTACAAGTCCTCGGGCATCGGCCGTGAAAACCACTCCATGATGTTGGACCACTACCAGCAGACTAAGAACCTCCTGGTCAGCCACTCAGAGAACAAGCTCGGCTTCTTCTAGCCCGGGCAGATAGCACAGCTAGCGTTCAACAAACTGGTACCACGAAGGGGCTTTTACATGACGAGAATGCTGATTATCGGACCTCCCGGTTCCGGAAAAGGAACGCAGGCCGAACGGATTTCGGAGCGCCTCGGTGTCGCCGCGGTCTCCACCGGCGACATCTTCCGCGCCAACGTGAAGGGCGAAACTCCTCTTGGCATCGAGGCCAAGAAGTACATGGACGCCGGGGACTTCGTTCCGGACAGCGTCACCAACAAGATGGTCCGCGACCGCCTCAGCGAGTCCGACGTCGAAAACGGCTTCCTCCTGGACGGCTACCCGCGCACCACGGCGCAGGTGGGCTACCTTGACGGGATCCTCGCGAACAGCGAAGAAAAGCTCGACGTCGTCCTGCAGCTCACGGCCGACGACGAGGAACTCGTCTCGCGCCTGTTGGGCCGTGCCAAGGAAACCGGCCGGAGCGACGACAACGAAGCCGTGATCCGCCACCGCCTTGACCTGTACCACGAGCAGACCGAGGCCGTTGTGGCCAAGTATGCCGAACGCGGCATCCTGACCCAGGTTGACGGCATCGGCGGCATCGGCGAGGTCACGGACAGAGTGATGAGCACGCTCGGAGATCTTCTTAAGGTCTCCGCCGTAACCGGACGGTAGTACTCAACCGCCCGCACCGCTGATGAGTAGCGGTGATCGAGCCTGTCGGAAACCACCACCGGAATCCGACAGGCTCGACCTGGCTGTCCGGGCGAACGCACGGCTCGTTGGACGGCGGCACTGGCCAATTCCTGGGTGCGGCTATGCGGGGGCCAGAGCCCGCACCGAGTTTCGTTCCACGGTGGGACAGTGGATTTTTGTGGGGTCAGCGGCCGGTGCTTCTTCAAGGCCCAGGAGCATCCGCACTCCGGCTGCGCCCAGTTCGTAGTGGGGGAGAGCCACGGTGGAAAGCGGGGGCCGGACGTGGGCGGCGATGACTTCCTGGTTATCGAATCCCACCACTGCTATGTCCTCGGGGATGGAGAGCCCGTGCTCGCGTAGCCCGTCGTATAGCCCCATCGCCATTCGGTCGTTATAGCAGTACACGGCAGTGGCTTCGCGCTTGAGGAGTTCCTCGGTCGCTCCGTACCCGCCTTCCTGGTCTGGGTAGGCTTCCAAGACCAGGCCCGCGTCGAACGGGATGCCTTCCGCTTCCAGCGCTTCCCTGTAGCCCTGGAGTCGTCCGTCCTTAGCCGGGGCCGGGATGGTGGCGTTGATGAAGGCGATCCGGCGGTGGCCGTGTTTCAGCAGGATCTCCGTGGCTGAACGGCCGCCCTGTATTTCATCCGGGACCACGGCCCGGGAGCCTGGTTCCGTGGAAAAGCAGTTGACGAGGACGAAGTCCGACTCCTTAAGGGAGGCCGGGATGTCGGTGGGCCGGTGGAACCAGGTGGAGTAGAGGATTCCGCGCACCTTGTATTCGAGCATCATGGCAATCGCGTCCGTCTCCAGCTCGCGGTTGCCTTCGGTGTTGGCGATGAGAAGTGCGTAGCCGTGCTTCCAGGCTTCATCCTGGGCGCCGTGGATGATCTGGCCGGCAAAAGGGGTGGTGGCAATGGCATCGGCTACGAGCCCGATGAACCGCGAACTCCCGCTGACCAGGGTTTGCGCCATGGCATTCGGCCGATAGCCCAGGTCCCGGATGGCGTCCCGCACGCGCTGGCGGGTTTCGTCGGATATCCGGGCAGTCTTTTTCTTGTTCACTACCAGGGAGACGGTGGCAGTCGAAACGCCCGCGGCCTCGGCTACCTGCCGGAGCGTGACGGGTTGAGGGCGCCCGGGACGTTCGAGGGGTGCAGCCGCACCCAGTGGTGTGACAGAACTATTCTCCTGCGAATTCATGAGCCCTCCTTGAGGAGTATATCCGGCTGTTCCTGCTGTCATCCCTTGCTCCCACCGCTCTCCAGGCCTTGGATCATGGCTTTGTTCAGCACGAGGAAGACCAGCAGCAGGGGCGTGATGGTGATGCAGACGGCGGCAAACGTGGCCGTCCAGTCCGTCTTTCCCATGGCGCCGATGTAGTTCTGCAGGCCCAGTGGAATGGTCTTCAGTTCTTCGGAAAGGACGAAGGTGTTGGCGAAGATGAAATCGTTCCAGATGAAGATGCTGTTGACCAGGACGACCGTCACGACGGTATTTACCGAAAGGGGCAGCGTGATGAGTCCGAAGATCCGGTATGGACCTGCTCCGTCAAGGGACGCGGCCTCGTACGTTTCCCGGGGGATGTATTCAAAGAACGACGAGAAAAGGTAGATCGACATCGGAAGGGCGAAGCCGGCCAGGGGAATGATCATCGACGGGTAGGTGTCGAGCAGGTTGATGGTTGAGTAGTCGATGAAGAGCGGCACGAGAGCGATCTGGACGGGCACGATGATGCCGACCAGGAAAAGGCTGCGGACGAACTTGCTGAACCGGAACCCGAGGACCTGCAACGCATAGGCTGCCATCATTCCCAGCAGCACAATCAGGACATTGGCTCCCATGGTGACGATGAAACTGTTCAGGATGTTCAACCAGAGGTTGCCCGTCTCGAAGGCGCGGGCGTAGTTCTCCCACGTCAGGGACTTTGGCAGCGCGAAGGGGTCGCCGGTCGCGAAGTCGTGTTCGGTGCGGAGGCTGGTGATGAAAAGCCAGGCGAGAGGGTAGACCTGCACGATGACGATGAGGGCGATAAGCACTCTTGACAGGGTGCTGTGAAGGCTGGGCGGCTTGCGGCGGCGGAGCGGCGGCAGGCTGTCTGATGGGACTGCCACAGGCCTGGTGATCGGAGCTGCCGGCGCGGTCATGCGTCCGCCTTTCGTTTGAGCAGGAAGAGGATGAGCCCTACGGCCACCAGGCACTCGACAACGATGAATACGGCGATGGTGCTGGCGTATCCGAAGTCGGTGCTCGAGAAGGCCGTCTTGTACATGTAGGTGGTCAGCAGCTCCGAGGACTGTCCGGGGCCGCCGTTGGTCATGAGGTAGGGGATGTCGAATCCGCGCAGGCCGTAGGTGGTTGCCATGATCGTGGTAGTGATCCAGACGGGCATGATGTGCGGGAAGCGGATCTTGGTGAACAGTTGCCACCGCGAGGCGCCGTCGAGGCGGGCCGCCTCCTCAAGTTCCTGCGGGACGGACAGCAGCGCCGCGTAGATGATGAGCATGTACAGGCCGGTGAACCGCCACCCTTCCGGAGCCGATACTGCGGTGAGCACGGTGTTGATGTCCGAGAGCCAGGGCCGTTCAAGGGCGCCGAGGCCGATCCAGTGCAGGAGCTGGTTGAGCAGGCCAACCGGTTCGATCGAGTAGATGCGCACGAAGAGGAACGCGATGGCCACGGTGGAGATCACCGCCGGCAGCAGGTAGAGGGTCTTGATGAGCTCGCGGCCGCGTCGCATTGAGGTGAGGAGGCTGGCCACGAGCAGGGCGCCGCCGAGCTGCAGCACCAGGCAGATGGCGAGATATCCGAGGGCGTTGAAGAAGGAGCGCCAGAAGATGTCGTCTGCGGTGAGCATCCGCACGTAGTTGGCGAGCCCTACGAACTCCATGTCGCTGATGCCGTTCCAGGAGAAGAAGCTGAGGAACATCGACTGCACGATGGGGAACAGCACGGCGACGCAGTAAAGGAGCAACGGTGGGAGCAGGAACACCAGGACAGAAAGTCGTGACCTGTTGGGGAGCATGGCTAGGCCTTTCGGGTGGGGGCCGCAGCCGCAGCCCCCACCGCTGTGATTACTTGAAGAACTTCGGGGCGTTCTGCGCGATGGTGCTGTCCATCGTGCTGGTGAACTGTTCGGGCGTGATGTTGCCCTGGACGAGGAGCACTAGCTCCTGCTGCAGCCGGCCGTTGGTTGTCGGGTCAAGCTGGGTGTCCCACGGCATGGCCTGCTTGCCCCCGAGGTCGTTGGCCTTCTCCAGGGCCTTCTTGTACAAGGGTGTGGCGTTGGCCGGCAGGGCGGTCTCCACATTGGTGGTCGGCGAGAGCGCACCGGTGGCCGCGTATTCGGCCGGGTACTTCTTCAGCGCGAACTTCAGGAAGTCGCTGACCAGCGGGTCGTAGGTCTTGGAGTTGACGGCCATTCCAATGCCCGACGGCGACACGAACTCGTTTGCCGCCGTGACGGATCCTGCAGTGGTTGGCAAGGTGAAGAAATCGATGTCCTCGCGCACTTCAGGATTCAGCTTGTCCGTTGCCAGGCTGGGCAGCTCCCAGGTGCCGATGTTGTACATCGCTGCCTGGCCGGAGGTGAACTGGTTCTGGGCGTCGGAGTAGCCCTGCGATGAGAAGCCATCCTGGAAGCACTTGGCCTTGCCGAGCGCCGCCAGCCATTCGACGGTCTTCTGGCCTGCGGGGTCAGAGAACTTCGCTTCGCCCTTCTTGAGCTTCTGGATGAAGTCCGGCCCGGCTTCACGGAACGGCTGGTAGGCGACGTACCGCTCGAGCGGCCACTGGTCCTGGCCGTCGATGGCGATGGGGGTGATGCCGGCATCGCGCAGGGCGGTGCACATGGCGGGGATGTCATCGAGGGACTTCGGGACGGCGACCCCGGCCTTCTGCAGCAGGGCTTTGTTGTACCAGACGAACTCCAGCTCGAACTGGAACGGGATCATGTTCAGGGACCCGTCGTCGAACCGTTGGTAGTCCAGCGCGCTGGGCCGGTAGTCGTCGTAGACGTCCAGGGACTTCAGCAGCTTTTCGGCGTCGACCATTTTGCCTTGTTTGGCCAGCTGTTGGGCGAAGGGCGTGGCGTCGGTGTCGAAGAGCTCGGGGAGTTTGTTGGCCGCGGCCAGCGTCTCGAGCTTTTGGATGTAGGAGGGCCGGTCGGGAGTGGTGATGAGCTTCAGTTCGAAGCCCGGGTGGTCTTTGGCGTACTCGTCCGCCAGCTTCTTCATGATGTTGATGACGGCCCCGTCGGCCGGCCGCGAAAGCAGCCACGAGATTTCACGGGCTTTGATTTCCCCGGTGGGGCTGACGTTGGAAGGGTCACTGGACCCTCCGCCGCCGCAGGCTGTCAAAGCCAGGGCGGTGACGGCTGCGACAGCGGCAGCACGGAAGAGTTTTTTCATGAGGGCAATCTCCTTTGATTGGAACGGAGGTGAGGGTGGTGTGTATTTAGTTGTCGGTGCGCTGACGTATTTGAAGTTCAGTGACGGTGACGGATCCTTCGCCGGCGAAAACGCCGATCCGCCCCGCGGGCAAGTCGTAGATCCTGGTGCTGAGGGCCACCTGCCGGTCCAGGACGGCAACGCAGATGTCGCCGTCGACGATGACTTCCAGGGTGTGTTCGCCGGGGGACAGGTCGCACGGGCGTTCCAACTCGATGTGGAACGGAATGTCGCCGGAGACATGCCATTGCGCGTCTCCGGTGCTGGTCCTTGGCCATCGGTCGAAGACGAGCCTGCCGCGCTTCGGTTCCAGGCGCAGCACGTAGGACTGGTCACCGTCTGGCCCTGAGCGCAGCAGCAGACCGCATTCCGTTGTCCCGGGGGCAATGTCCAGCACTGCCTTCGCGTAAAACTGGCTGGGCAGTTCTTCCTCCGAGACGAGGGCGGTGTAGCCGTCCGGGACGTTGAGCCGGGTGGGCAGTTCGTGAGCCAGGGACACCGGGACGTCCTCCCAGAAGCTGTCCACCAGTTCATCGGCGAAGGCGAACCCGAGCGTTCCGTCCGCATTTTGGCGGGCTTCCAGGACGGACATCGTGCCTGCCCACTGCCAGGGTCCGTCGTCGCGGTTGCCTTCCTTGCTGGCGATCCAGCCGAAAAAGAAGCGGCGTCCGTCCCGCTCCGCGGTCTTTGAGGCGTAGTAGGCGCGCCCGTCGATGCTGTCCAGGTCCGGTACCGTCCACGGGCCGTCGGGGCTCTTGGCCATGCGGTACCGGGTGGTGAACGATTCGGAGAACTCCGAGTAGACCATGTACCACCAGTCACCCCACGCGAAGACATCCGGGCATTCATGCGTGATGTAGCGGCGCGGATCCCAGAACGGTTCGGTGTGCCGCCAGTTCATCAGGTCATCGGACACGCACTGGGCAATGACGCCGCGGCGGCGTTCAGGTCCTGTGGAGTGCCGTGCCGCCAGCAGCATCCGCCACTGGCCTGCGGCCTCATCCCGGAAGACGAACGGATCCCGCCAGTCCCCGGACTCAAAGCCGTCCGGGGGGCCGAAAGTGAGCTCGGGGTGCTTCACCCAGGTCTGCATACCATCGGTGCTCGTGGCCTGCATGACCAGTTGCAGGGGAACGCCGTCCGGTCCGAGGTTCCGTGGGTTCTGTCCCGTGTAGAACAGGCGGTGGTTGCCGCTTTCATCGACGACGACGCTGCCCGTGTAAGCGTTGAAGTCCAGGTCGGTGTCGCTTCCGTGGTGGAGCGAAACACCCTGGTCCGCAAACTGCGTGAGGTCTTTGGTGGTGACCAGGTTCCACGAGGTTCCCGGCTTCGGGTCTGAGCGGACCTCGTGAAGGTAGAAGAGCCAGAACTCCCCGTCCTTCTCGAAGGGGATAAGATCGCCAACCCATCCATCGGAGGGCTGGAAGAAAACTGAGCGTTTCATCGGCACTGATGTCCATTTCTGCTAAAACGTTTGATCACCTGTAATCTAGCCCCAATCGGAATTCTGATCAAGCGTTTTAGCAAAAGTTTAGTTTATTCTTTCGCTGGTCTTAATCCGGAAGATGCGGACAGCGCGGAAGCAGCCTCATACTTCCCACGGACCCGGTTCCCGAAGCTTCGGACGACACAGCACTGCCGGCCGACAGGAAGCTCCTGGGGGCCGGCAGTCTGGTTCAGGTCCTAGCTGAATTCGCGGATGGTGATTCCGGAGAAGGTCGCAGGGTCGCCGTCGGCGTACAGCGAGATTCCGGTGTCGCCGTCTGCGAAGTGCACCTGCTGCGAGAGCACCGTTTGCCCGGCATTAACGAAGACTTCGACACTCTGTTTGTCGACGAAAATGCGCAGGTGCACTGAGCGTGCGGCGGCGTCGATGGGCGCCGCCGCACGAGTGTACGGCACTAGCGAGAAGCCGCTTTGGTCCGAAGATGCGCGGTCGACATACACCTCGTCACCGTACTTGCCGATGTTCGTGTGGCGCGTGCCGTTGGCGGAGCGCCCCACCGATACCCCGACGTTCGCGGCAGCATCCCACGAGATGTCGAGTTCGAGCTCGTAGGCGCTGCCGCTCCACGGCAGCACGGCGCTGCCGTTCACGGTGCGGTCGGGCAGTACGGTTGTCGAGCTGACGTAATTTAAGAGCGCCCCGACCGGGGCGCTGAGTAGGCTGTACCAGCCTTCCGGCTGACGCTCCAGGCGCAGCTCGCGCACGATCGAGTTCTGGCCGTTGTACCCGTCGGAGGCATCGGTGGGAACATCGCGCGCGGCGTACTTCCAGTTGTTCATCCAGGCGACCGCGTACCGTCGCTCGTCCGGTGCATCGACCGCGGGCCAGGTCACGGCGGCGTACCAGTCCCAGCCCCAATCGAGCCACTGCGGGTCGAGGTTGTTGGTGATAAATTCTTCGCCATCCCAGGTGCCTGTCCAGTAGGCGAAGGTCATCGGCAGGCCGACGCTGTAGGCGTCCATGCTTGCGCCGAGCACCCAGTGCCGTGTGCCGTCATTGGCGGTCATTTGGAAGATGTCGGGGCATTCGATGCCGCCAAGCGCGTGATTCGGGTAGTCGAAGTTTCGTTTCAGCTGCCAGTCGCGCAAATTCGGTGAGGTGTAGAACGCTGCGTATCGGGCTCGGCCGATTACGCATACCCACTCGCTGCGCGCCGCATCCCAGTGGATCTTCGGGTCGCGGAACCATTCCGCGTTCTCGATCTCCGCCGGTGTCGTCGCGGTCCGGCCGTCGGAATTGAAGATCACCGGATTGGGGAGGGCCGTGAAGGTGTACCCGCCGTCGGTTGACAAGTACAGGTACTGCTCCTGGTACTTGCGGATGTTGTCGGTGGGCTGCGTCGCGAGCGCCACGATGGCTCCTGCGCCGAAGCCCGCAGTGTTTGACGTGTCGACGACTGCCGAGCCCGACCACACGGGAAAGTCTGGCTGCAGCGGCAGTGCGACTCCGTGATGCGTGAAGGTCACCCCGTCGGTGGTTGTGGCGTGGTCCCATCCGCCGGGGCCGTTGTTCTGCCCGGAGTGAAGGTAGTAGAGGTGGTGGGCGCCGTTGGCATACACCGGGCGCTGCGGGTCGCACAGCCAACCGGACGGCGGGGTCAGGTGGTAGACGGCACGCAGTGATCCCTGGGCCTGGGCGGCCGTGATGGGCATGCCGCTGCTCGTGAACAGGGCGAGTGCTCCTGCTCCTGTGCCTTGCAGGACGTGGCGCCGAGAAAAATCATGGGTCATGTTTGCTTCCTCGCAAAGGGTGGTAGCTGCAGGCATCAACTTTGATGCCCGGTCCTGCTTAAGCGTTTGATCAAGCTAAAGATAAATGTTGGCGCCGTCGTGATCAAGCGTTTTAGCGGATCCTTTTTTGAATCTCTTCTTTGGGGCGGGCGGAATCCCAACCTCCGGGCGTAAGCTGACCTTCGCGGGACCACACCCTCGGGGCTTCTGCCGCCCGCGTGGTGGGGCCAGCCGAGGGCCGCCGGCCAGGCGATTGAACCCTCCTCCCTGCGGCGAGCCGCCCAGGATGACGTGATCTTTCCCGGAGCCAGCTTGCCCGGCAGGGTGCTGTCAAAGGTCGGTGTCGCATCCCCGCGGATCCACCCCGACCAGGTGGTTCCCTACCGCTTCACCCGGACCGGCCGACGCCTACGTCGGATGTTGGGTAGGGGTAGGTTGCCCTTGACAATATTACTGACTGGACTCAGAATTGAGTTCAGTCAGTAATTGAGTGATGCAACATCACCAAGAGGGAGTCGGAACCATGAGAGCGTTCGTCGTCACAAAGTACAAGGGCGCACTGCAGGAATCGAATGTTCCTGAGCCCACAGTGGGGGAGCGGGATGTGCTGGTGCAGGTGCAGGCCGCGGGCCTCAATATGCTCGATGAGAAGATCCGGGCGGGCGAGTTCAAGCAGATCCTGCCGTACCGGCTTCCTTTGATCGCCGGAAATGATGTCGCGGGAACCGTCATCCGTGTCGGTTCGAAGGTACGCGCGTTCAAGCCTGGCGACGAGGTTTACGCACGCCCCGGCCAGGACCGCATCGGCACGTTCGCCGAGCGAATCGCCATCGCCGAGGCCGATCTGGCGCTGAAACCGGCTTCAATCAGCATGGAGGAGGCGGGCTCGCTTCCACTGGTCGCGCTGACCGCGTGGCAGGCGCTTGTTGAGCGCGGCAACGTGGGGCCCGGCCAGAAGGTCCTCATCCACGCCGGCGCCGGGGGAGTCGGATCGATCGCGATCCAGCTCGCCAAGCACCTCGGCGCAACCGTCGCGACCACAGCAAGTGCCTCAAACATGGACTTCGTGCGCGACCTCGGCGCAGACACCGTCATTGACTACCGCAGCCAAGACTTCGAACAGCTCCTGAGCGGCTACGACGTGGTGCTGGACAGCCTGGGCGGCGGAAATCTCGAGAAGTCCCTGCGCGTGCTCAAGCCTGGCGGCAAAGCGATCGGCATTGCCGGGCCTCCGGACCCGGCATTTGCCCGCGAAGCCGGCCTGAACCCGGTGCTCCGCCTGGCGATCAGCGGCCTCAGCGCAGGGATCCGCCGGCAGGCCAGGAAGCTCGGCGTCAGTTACGAGTTCCTGTTCATGCGCGCCAGCGGCGACCAGCTGCGCCAGATCACCGCACTGATCGACGGCGGCGCGCTCCGCCCCGTCGTCGGCCGCGTTTTCCCTTTCGGCCAGACCATCGAGGCCCTCGAGGGTCTGGAAAAGGGCGGCATCCGAGGCAAGGCCGTCATCAGCAACCCCTGAGGACAACCAAGGCACCGACACCATCTTCACCAGGCGACTACCAACCAACTTCACAGGAGAACCGTCATGAACGCGCACGAGCCCTTGAATGAACCCGTAATTATGTCCTACGCCAAAGCGCCGGCCAGCGCCATCAGCGCCGGCGGCGTCACCTACGCCTACCGCGAGCTTGGACCCAAGGGTGGCATTCCCGTCATCTTCTTCGTCCATCTCGCCGCGACCTTGGATAACTGGGATCCACGCATCATCGACCCCATCGCAAAAAACCACCACGTCATCACGTTCGACAACCAGGGTGTGGGCGCCTCGACCGGCCGGGTGCCCGACAGCATCGAGGCGATGGCCGACGACGCCTACACCTTCATCAAGGCGCTCGGATTCGACAAGATCGACATCTTCTCCTTCTCCCTCGGCGGCATGGTTGCCCAGGACCTGGTGCTCAAGCACCCCGACCTCGTCCGCAAGCTCGTCCTCACCGGCACCGGCCCCAGGGGCGGCAAGGACATGGACAAGGTCGCCGGGACCACCTACTACGACATGCTCCGCGCGGCCCTGACCCGGTCCGACCCCAAGGAATTCCTGTTCTTCAACCGCGACACCGCGGGCAAGCAAGCCGGTAAAGCATTCGTGAAGCGACTCGAGGAGCGAACCGCCGACCGCGACGCGCCGATCACGGTCAAGGCGTTCCAGACCCAGTTGAAAGCCATCAGGAAGTGGGGGCGCGGGACGCCGGCTAACCTGTCGAAGATCACCCAGCCCACCCTGATCGCCAACGGGGACAACGACCGGATGGTGCCCTCGGTCCTCTCCCAGGATCTGCACCGCCGCATCAAAGGCTCCGAGCTGATCATCTACCCGGGTTCCGGCCACGGCGGCATCTTCCAGTTCCACGACAAGTTCGCCCCGGCCGCGGTGGAGTTTCTGGACCGCTGAGCAAGGAGGAACCTGCATCGGCGTGGGATTCCCCATCCCGGCCGATGCAGGTTCCGCCCCGCGTCAGGTGTGGGCGCTGCTTCAGACGATCGTCCTGCGCAGCTCGGGGTAGAGCGTTTCAACTGGACCGCTCAGCCCTGCTTTGACTGTCGCAGTTGTTTCGTCAGCGATGACCTCGTACTCGCCGGCCTCGACAGCATCGAAGACCGCCCTGGCCAGCTCGGCTGGCTGCATTTTTGGGCCAGTGGCGTGAGCAGCCATCGCGGTGTCGACATAGCCGACGTGTACGCCCACAACGTGGACGCCTGCGGGGGCGAGTTCCAGGCGCAGTGAGTTGGTGGCCGACCAGAGGGCGGCCTTGGTGGCGCTGTAGATGCCGGCGACGGCGTACCAGCTCAGGGCGGAGTGGATGTTGATGATCGAAGACTCTTCCCTCGCTGACAGGGTCGGAGCGAATGCCCGGGTGAGGAACAATGGGCCGAGGAAGTTCGTCTCGACGTTGGTTCGGATTTCTTCAATGGTGTGGGTGAGAATGCCACTGCTGGCCACGGAGGCTCCGGCGTTGTTGATCAACACCGTGATGTCCCCGGCGGCCTCGACCGCTGCCTGTATGGAGGCCGGGTCCGTGACATCGAGGGTGAGCGGGACGATGCGCTCGTCCTCCCAGTTGCGGGGAGACCGGGCTGTGGCGTACACCTTGCTTGCGCCGCGGGCGAGGGCGTCGTGAACGAACTCCGTTCCAATGCCTCCGTTCGCACCGGTTACGAGAACGATGGATCCTTTAAGTGAGGGCATGGTGTGTCTTCTTTCGTTGCGATGAAGCCGTGTTCAGAGGCCATGCGAAGATGAGAGCAGTATCTGAGCAGCAGCATTAGTGACTGCGTTCATAACTGAGTGTAGTCAGAGTTTATTCCCGGGAAGGTCACCATGTCGCTCGCATCCAAGTCCGTCGGCCGGCGCGAACGCAACAAGCAGGAGAAGCTTGACCGCATCACCGCTGCCGCCAGGGAACTCTTCTCAACGCATGGCGTAGACGAGGTCACCACGCAGCAGATCGCCGATAGGGCCGACATCGGCACCGGCACGCTGTTCCTCTACGCCAAGACCAAGGGCGAGCTCCTCCTTCTCGTTCAGAACTCCAGCTATGTCGACGCGCTGGTGCGCGGCCGGGCGGCGGCCGCGGATATCCCCGAAGTCCTTGATGCCGTGATGGCAATCGTGCGGCCCGTCGTGGAATGCAACCGCACCCAGATTGACAACGGACGGACCTACTTGCGGGAAATGATCTTCGGGGATCCCGAAGAACCTCACCACCGGGACGCACTCGCCCTGACGGGTCAAACTGAGGAAGCCATCGTCGCGATCCTGCGGCGCGATGAAAGCGTCGGCGAACCCGAGGCCGCGGCCCAGGCGCACATCATCTCCGCCATTATGTTTGTCAGCATGGCGGCAACCGTCAATATCGGCAGCACCGTCGACGACCTTCTGCAGGACATCAGGAGACAGGCCGAGGTCCTCCTGAGCCCGAAGAAAAGTACTCCAGTTCGATGAACGGGGCTTCCCGGCCGTGTGGTCTTCTTCTGTAGCACCTTCGCGTCGACGATGGGTAGGACTCTTCGGCTGATTCTGAGTGCGGCTGAAGATCAACAGCTACCGTCAATCCGCGATGCGCGGACGACGGCGGGACGTCCCTCCGTCGTCCGCTGCACTGCGGTTCCAAAGTCTTAGGCGACTTGGAGTGACCGGATGGAGTTGCCGAACCATAGGCGGTCGATTGCTGTGGTGGCCGGCGCTCCGAGCTTTGAACCTGCCCCGAGAGTGAGGAGCAGGGGGACGAAGTGGTCGGCGGTGGGGTGTGCGACCTCAACGCCGGGACCCTTATCGCGATAATCGGTCAACGCGTCGATATCGCCATGGGAGAGTGCATCGGCTGCCCATTCGTCAAAGGCCTTTGTGTGGCCGACGAGTGCGGGGTTCCGCATGATGGCGAAACTGTGGGTCATGAATCCGGAGCCGATGATGAGGATGCCTTCATTACGGAGCTGGCGTAGCCGCTGACCCAGCTTCAGCAAGGCTTCGGGGTCCAGGCTGGGCATGCTGAGCTGCACGACGGGGACGTCGGCGGCGGGGTACATGGCCATCAGCGGGATAAAGGCGCCGTGGTCGAGGCCCCTGTCGGCGTAGTGGTGCACCGTGGTGGTGTCACTCAGGGTGGCGGCGATGCGCCGGGC
The DNA here is from genome assembly GCF_001484605.1 of Pseudarthrobacter sulfonivorans. Lineage (NCBI taxonomy): Bacteria > Bacillati > Actinomycetota > Actinomycetes > Micrococcales > Micrococcaceae > Pseudarthrobacter > Pseudarthrobacter sulfonivorans. Next base: position 2,823,639 of record NZ_CP013747.1, read on the forward strand.
CAGATGGGTGGCATCCGGTGTGGCGTATTGGAGGGTGTAATAGCGCGGGTGGAAGCCGCCGAAGTCGTAGTACAGGGGAGTGCCCGCAGCTGCGCCGGAGATGGCCAGCGGTGCGTTTTCCCAATGTGCTGAGACGACGACGATGGCCCGTGGCTTGGGCATGCTCTGTGACCAGGTGAAAAGGTCGTCAAGCCATTGCGGGTCATCCAGGGTGGGCGGGGCACCGTGGCTGACGAACAGTGCCGGCAGCGGCCCGTCTTCGGGTTCCCAGGTTTTTTGTGCCCGCGCCCGGGGCAGGGCGTGGGCGAGCAGGTTGTCATAGGCACCCGCGGGGACTGCAGGGTGGAACGGGTCATGCTGGGTTGTCATGGCTGTTTCCTTTCAGGATCCTGTTTGTCCGTGGCGGGGATGTAGCGCTGGTATGCCGGGCGGTGTTGGGTTAGAACGGGACGGGGCCAAAGCGGCCGACGGCGACGAAGAGTGCCAACGCGCCCAGGACGGCGTTGATGACAACCGCCTGCTTCTCGCCGCGCTTGATGTGGGTGATGATGGCGCCGACCATCACGACGGCGAGGCCGGCGGCGGCGACAGGGACAAGGAAAGTGGCGATACCCGTGACCGCCGGCAGGATCAGGCCCAGGGCGCCGAGGACTTCAGCTGCGCCGATGGCCTTTATGGCGCCGGAATTGAAGTCTTCCGCCCAGGCCAGGCCCGAAGCGGCGAGCTTCTCCTGCGGCTGGGAGATCTTCATCAAACCCGCGGCCAGAAAGGCCAGGGCAAGGGCAGAAGCGACAATCCAGAGGGCGATGTTCATGATGATTCCTATTTGGTGTGAGGGTGGAAGATGTTCGCGATCGAAGTGCTGCGACTTCCGGCTCTCACTTCAACCTTGAACTCAACAGTAGAACTAATGACTTCAAGATGCAAGTGAATTTCTTGACCAGAGACTTCATGAATGAAGTGAACCCTGTAGCATGGCTGACATGGAAAGGTCACTCAGTGTCGAAGCCAAGGGGCAGTCGTCGCCTCCCCAACCTGAGAGCGAGCCGCGCTGGCTGAGCGAGGAAGAACAGGCGGTCTGGATTGCCCTCGGCAGCGTTGTCTTTCGCCTGCCGGGTGCGCTGGATGCGCAGCTTCAGCGGGATGCCGGCATCAGCCATTTTGAGTACGTTGTCATGTCTGTTCTGTCCGAGTCCCCGGAACGCACGCTGAGGATGAGCGAGCTGGCCGTGATGGCCGAAGCTATGCTCCCGAGGCTGTCCCAGGTGGTGGCAAAGTTGGAGAAGAGAGGCTGGCTCCGCAGGGCCCCCGACCCTGCCGATGGCAGGTACACACTGGCCACCCTCACCGACGATGGCTGGGAAAAGGTCGTTGCAACCGCGCCCGGCCACGTCGAGACCGTCCGCAGTCTCGTCTTTGACCCGCTGACCAAGGCCCAACTCAAACAAGTCCGCGAAATCAGCCGCCGCATCATGACCGCCATCGACCCGGAAGACCGCTGCCTGCGCTAATACGCTCTGCGAGAACCGGCCCATTTTCCCAGCCGCCCGCCCGGCTTTATCCCAGCCTCCGGACGTAAACTGACCTTCGCACCACCCCCAGCTAGACCTTCCAGCGGGACAGAACCTTTGGAGCCGCCATGCTCTGGAAACTGCTTGTTGAATACCTGCGGCCGCACCGGCAGCTGCTGATCGCCGTCGTGATTTTCCAGCTGGCGCAGTCCATCGCGTCGCTGTACCTGCCCACGCTCAATGCGGACATCATCGATGAGGGTGTGGCCAAGGGGGACACCGGCGTCATCCTCAGCCTGGGTGGCCTGATGCTGGCGATCACGCTGCTGCAGATCGTGTGCGCGGTGATTGCCGTGTACTTCGGGGCGAAGGCCGCCATGGGGGCGGGCCGGGACCTGCGCGGGGCCATTTTCACGCGGGTGGGGGAGTTCTCCGAGCAGGAAGTCCCGAAGTTCGGAATCCCTTGCATCCTCGCGCGAACAATGTGAAGGCGATAATGCACTTCTCGGCAGCGTCGTCCGAGGTCGCGGATTTGATTCAGTTACTGGTCTCCGCTCCGATGGTAGCCACATTGCCGGCGTCAATCATGCGTCGGCCCATGCCCCGCAAGCTGAGATGGTTCCCGGGCTTTAGGATCTCGTGATCGAGGCCTGAATTTGCAGAGCCCGATCCGGTGTTAGCGACGTTCAGGGGGTCGCGCGGTGCAGTCTGTCCATCGAGCGGGCGTTGGTCATCGACAGCTGCACCAAGAAGCGCGGGTACCAGCTCTAGCTGGTACCCGCGCTTCTCGGAGAACATTTCTAGCGAGTGACTCCGTGCATCTCGGAGGTCGGCGGGTAGAAGGGAATCTCCGGCTTTTTCGCACCGATGATTACGCAGATCAGCGCATCGTCTTCGCTGACAGTGCGAAGGCTCCGGGGAACGCCTGCAGGAACACGAATGAGGTCGCGGTAGCCCAAAACGCGACTGGCCGTCTTTGTGCCGTCCTCGACATCGTGGACGCAGAACTCCACCTGCCCCTCGAGGACAAAGAACACCTCTTCGACGTCGGGGTGAGTGTGCTCCGGTCCTACGCACCCGGCCGGCAGAACCATGTTAGAGAACGTGAAGTGCTCGGCCTGGAGGATGTTGTTGTCGTCCGAGTGGTCCCCGGTAGCGCCCGAGCCGATGTAGCGGACCTGGCCACGCCGGAATTTGTCTCCCATTTTCGTCTGGAACTTCAGAGTGTCAAAGTCAACGACGCGGCTCTCACGGGACGCGATAGACGAATCGATGAGCTCTTCAAGATCTATTGTCGGTGCATTTACGGTTTCGCTCATTGTTAAACCTCTCGGACTGGGTCGATGTAAACCAAAAACTGGTAGCAAAGCTAAGGAGCAACTCCCTCAACTATAACTATCTCAACACTAAGGTAGATTGGATCAAGTATCAAGACCCTGAGTGGAACTAGACTGAGTTAGTTGATTGCTGAAAAGCTCAATGTTAAGATGCATTACCTACATCTAAAGGACAGGGCCATGCCTGACGATACGACTGAAGACGACGCTATTGACCGCATTCTGGCGGATTGGCTGCGTGAACGGCCGGACTTGGATGCGAGCTCCATTGGCGTCCTCGGGCGGCTCTTGCGGCTGGCCAATCAGGTCCGCGCTGTCGAAAGTTCCTACTTTGATGAGTACGGGCTGACACTTGCGTCCTTCGACGTCCTGGCCAACCTGCGCCGCTCCGGGCCACCGCACCGGAAGACTGCCGGAGAGCTCGCGACCTCCTCCATGCTCACGACCGGTGGTATTACTTTCCGGTTGGACAGGATGGAGGAGCAGAACCTCATTGAGAGAGTTCGGACCCGCGAAGACCGTCGGGTTGTCTATGCCCAGCTGACCGCACATGGCAAGGCTGTTATCGATGAGGCACTCGGAAAGCATTTAGACAAGCAACGTCAGATGTTGAGCGGTCTGTCACTATCGGAACTCGATCAACTCGCAGCGCTGCTTAAGAAGGCAGAGGCATCGGTGGTCGCATTTGATGTAAATGCGACGGAAGCGGTTGGCCAAGGCTCCTGAAACATTCCGTCTTCTTCTGCCGGCGCTAACTGGCACACTTCTGGCGCGAAGGCTTACTGCCCGCTGCGAGGAGGGCAGTAATTCGAGGCGGTTCCTGCACTCATATCAGTCCACCCCGGCCACCGATAATGGATTCCAGGGATCGTAGTACGGCGAACGGCACTACACCGCTTGTCCTCGGATTGTCCTCAGAAGGCTTGTTGCGGATTTCGAATCGATATTCCCCGATGGTTCCAGAAGCTTCAATGACGTGGCTGGTCAGTTCCGCTGCGGGGTCTGCCCGTACTCTGACCGTCACAGCGTCCCAGTTGTTAACAGCGATGGCAACGGCGGCGCCAGCGTTTAGAGACTTGGGGAACAACAGCGCGGCTTCAGCGGCCGATCCTTCATAAACGTCCAGTGGGCCACGAACATTGCGTATCTCCTCAACCAAGGCCTCGTTCATCCAGGGCTGGACAAGGGAGCCCGGCAACTTCGTCGTCGTAATCGTGACTCTGTCATAGCCTCCCGCACGGGCGCCTGAGGACAAAAGGTCGAGGCCGCCAACTGCGCCAGATGTCAGGAAGAGCCGCCCCGGCCCGGCGGCATTGAGCTGCTTTGAGAATTCTCTATCTGCCAGGGCACCAATAGACGTCACGAGCAGGTCAACACCCGCCCGGAGCACAACCTCGGCGTGCTCGACGAGTGCTTCCTGACCTGCACATTCAACTAGCAAGTCGCAGCATTCCAGAGCCTCCGTCAGGTCCAACTGCTTCGCCGGAGCACTCCTTAGCGGGCTCCGGGAGATGATCCCTTCCAAGACAGCCCCTGTGACCCGTCCCGTAGTAATCCCAGCAACGACGGGTACTCCGATGGCGCCGTAACCGATGACTCCGACCCGGCAGGTGCGTGCTGACTTCATAATGTCCTTCGAGTCTTGAGAGTAGGTAGTTAGTTCCGCTCGCACAGAGGGTTCATGAAGCACAGTGACGAGAATATTCTCGTCACGCTCGGAGGCATTAGTGCTCACTCGAATACCACTCTGAACTACCGGTGCTTTCACGCGCTTTACAGCGCCTTAGTGGGAGAGAAGGTCGGTTCCCTCCGAATGTCGGATTGCCAACTACAATCCGACATTCGGAGGGTCAGAACTGGAAGAGACGTATCCACCCGGACCGCGCACCCAGGGCATCTGACGCAAATCCCACTGGTGGGCAGCCCCGATAATCCCTTGTGCTTCGATTTCCACCGTCCAGCAACATGGAGTCCTCCGTTACAGGCCTTCCCCTCTGAGGACGGCGGCCTGCTTTTCTGCGTCGGCTTCGTATATGCGCCTGATCCGTGCGACGCCAAGGTCATGCTGGTAGAGATGTTCATCTTTGTCGGCGTCTGCGGCGAGTGCTTCGAGGACTTCGCGGTCCTGTTCAAGGACTGCCCAGTGCTTTTCTTCAAGTGTCGCCTTGTACATGAACCGCCAGACGTCCCGCTCCCAGTCGGAGACGGTGCGGGTACGCCAGTGGAAAATTGCCGAGTTGTTTGCATCAATGGGAGTGGCCATACCGACGATGCCAAAATTCCCGCCGGGCCCTGCAGACTCGGCATAGGGGATTTCCAGATCGACGTAGTCCATAGCTTCGCGGCAGTATTCGACCCAGTCGAAGTTCACGCCGCGCTGGTCTGTCTTCTCAAAGAAGAAGCCGCGATCAGTTTCGCGGATGCGGAAGCGGGCGCTGGTGTCTCCGCCGAACATGGAGTGTGAGTCGCGGTGGAGGAAAGCGCCGTGCATCGGATCCAGGACGTTGTCCATGTAGAAGCGCCAGGGCCCCTTCCATTCCGCGAAGTTCGAGAACCAGGAAACTTCCGGATTGGCCAAGCGGTCCGGCAGCTTGAACTCCGTTACCTCGGAGTCAGCTGTCAGTGGCATGAACGCAAAGATGGTGTCGGCTGCTTCTGCAACTGCCAGCGACGTGGTAACGGTTCGGCCTTCGAGGGCACATCCGGGCATGCCAGGAACGGAAATTACCGTACCGTTTCCATCGACCTGCACTCCGTGATATTTGCAGGCCACGCGGTCTCCGAGGTGCTGACCGACTGAGAGGGGGGCGCTGCGGTGGGGGCAGCGGTCCTCTAGCATGCGAATACGTCCGGTGGCATCGCGAAACAGCAGCCAGTCCACGCCCAGGCGCTTGACCTTGACCATGTCCCCAACGCCGACAAAGCGGGAGGGGTAGATGGGGTACCAGCGGTCCCGCAGGCCCATCGCTGCCAGTTCCTTGGCATCGACTTCGTGGCGGACGCCCACGACGTTTTTTGTCCTGCTCTTGCCGCCGGTGGGACGTGCGGTTGGTGTTGTAGTTGTCATTTCTTATTCTCCCAATCGTCGCATTTCGGCGCGGAAACGGGCTTCGTCCCACGGGCTGCCATCCGGAGCATTTAGACCGAGGCCGTTCAAACCTGCAACCACTCCTGGCAGATCTTTTGAGCCGCCGGCGAAGATCTCGCTGAGTGCCCCGGCGAGTTTCTTCTCGTAGGGAGTCGCAGGCCCGGTGCGGGCCTGATTCGGTTCTAGGTACTGTTCAGGCACGGAAGTCCTCCTCTGATTCGGCGAAGGTGTGCAGGCCTTCGGCGATGGTCATGAATGATGTGGCCCACTCGTTGAAAGAGTCAGCCCTTGTTCGGTGTGCGGGGACGGCGGTATTTTCGATAATGACGAAGACGCCATTGTCGATGCCGCCAGCGATGCTCTGGGGCTCGTTAATATCTGTGTCCGCGTGCGGCGCGGCGGCGATAACCAGCGATGGGGCCTGAACGAGTTGGAGCGAACGGGCATATCCCTCGATGGAGATGTCAACTTCCGGGTCGCCAAGAATCATGCTTTTGACCAGCTCGGGATAACGGCCCGCGAGCACGATCGTGCCGTAGACGGCACGGCCGGAGGCCACTAGGTGCACCGGGGTGACCCCGCCGTCCCGCAGCGCTGCCGCAGCAGTTGTCACCCATGCCTCAATCTGGTCTGGTGAGCCAGCGGCGTCCGGAATGACACCGTCCGGAACGTCCCAGGCCACGGCGTCGTAGGCGGCTATCTGATGCGCGAACCACTCTCCGGCTCCGGCGCCGTTGTGAAGACAGACGACGCGATGCCGGATCTGCCCTGCTTCCAGTTCCGGGCCGTCCCAGGTTAGAGTTTCTGTCGGTTCCATGATTTCCTCCTCGTGCGTCTAGTGGTTCCGGCTGGGGATATGCACCGGCGGCACAAAGGCTCCCGGGGCTGGGTCCAGGGCGGTGACATCAATTTCGATAACTGCCGGTCCCGGAACTGCCAGCGCTTCTGCCAGGGCCTGGTCGAACTGCCCGGAACCACGGACCCGCCAAAACGGCAGGCGAAGTGATTGGGCCAACAAATCGAAGTCCGGTGTGTAAAGGTCCACGCCGGCTTCGGCGAAGCCGTTGGCTTTTTGCATGTTCCGAAGGACCCCGTAGCCGCTGTCATTGAAGACCAGCACTACGCACCAGGCACCCGACCCGCCCAGGGAGGCAAGCTCACCGAGGTGGACCGCCAGTCCGCCGTCACCGACGATCACCGCCGTCGGGATTCCGGGCCGGGCGCAGGCGGCACCGATACCCATCGCAAGTCCCTGGCCAATGCCGCCGCCGAGCGGGAAAATGTTCGTCTCCCGCGAGTAAATTTCCAGCAGGCGGTTGCCCCATTGGCTGGAGGGGATCGTCACGTCGCGGGCGATCACTGATTCACGGTCAAGCCGGCGGCGAAGGCTTTCGCAGATCTCGGCATACCCGCCGATGTATTCGGTCAGGGCGGCCCGGACACTGCGGCGGGTCGCGCGGACCCGCTCGGTCCAGCCTGCTTCGACGCTGTGCGCGGGGAGTTTCTTAACGATCTCTTCGAGCAGGATCCGTGAATCACCCTCCAGCCCGACATCAGCCGGGTAAACCCGGCCGATGGCGGCAGGATCAATATCAAGCTGGATGTGCGGCCTGGGCAAGGTCATTGAGTAGTGTTTCGTTTCATTGGAACGAAAATGCGTTCCAACACTCAGCAGCAGGTCCGCATCCGCAATGAGCGCGGCGGCCTCGGGCGTGGTGGCGAAGTTTCCGATCACCTGATCGTCGTCTTCGGGTACTACGCCCCTGCCCGAGTTGCTGGTCAGCAGCCCGGCCCCGAGGCGGTGCAGCAGCTCAGCCAGGGCGGTACCGGCGCCGGCGGCTCCACCGCCTGCCCAGATAAGGGGTCTTTTGGCTTGAGAGAGCAATTTCACGGCTTCAGCCACGGCGTCATGATCGAAGGAGACAGCTGCCGGGCTGGGGGTGTCGGCCGGGCGCTGGTCTTCCGGGAGGGCCAGGTATTGCAGATCGATGGGCCATTCCAGGCTGGCTGGTGTGTGCGGAAGAGTGAGCAGGTGCGCAATAGCCTCCTCCAGATCCGCCTCCGCATCTTTCTCGTTGAAGATCGTCCGTGCGTAACCGGATACTGCTTGAAGCATCTGCAGCTGGCGAGGGACCTCATGGATCACTCCCCGGTTGCTTCCGAGGTATTCGCTGTCGATCTGGCCCGTGATGTGCAGCACCCTGCTGCCCGCAGTCAGTGCCTCCACCATGGAGCCGGCTGCATTGCCCGCTCCGGTGCCGGTGCTGGTCAGGGCCACACCGAACTTACCCGAAGCGCGCGCGTAAGCGTCGGCCGCATTAACTGCGGCGGCTTCGTGGCGGACTGCTACAAAGTTCAGTTCCCGGTCCACGGCCTCGACCAGGGGAAGGTTGTGGATGCTGATCACCCCAAAAGCGGTGTCAATGCCGTGCCTGCGCATGACGCGGACGAGGATGTCCCCGCCCGTAGGATCCCGGGGTATTTCTGTTGCTTGTTCCTGTGACATGTCTTATCTCTTTCGTAGATCAGGGCCGGGTCCGCCGGGGAGGCCGTGCAGCGGAAGCCGGATTGGCGGGTGGCTTACACATAGCGGCCAACACCGCCGCCGACGTCGATCGTGGCTCCCGTTGTATAGCCGCTAAGCGGGGATAGAAGGGTGAGAATGTGGAAGGCGACTTCTTCGGCAGTGCCGAAGCGGCCCAGCTTTACCCCCCGGTCTTTCGTGATCTCGGCGCTCCAGTCCGTGAAGTCCAGCCCGCTGCCGGAATTCTCAAATCGCCGGCGCCACTGGCCGGTGTCGATCAGTCCCAGCAGCACCGAGTTGACCCGGGTACCGTCCCCGGCGAGATCATCTGCGATCGAATGGGACAAGTTCAGCAACCCGGCGCGGGCGGCCGAAGTAGCTGCCAGGCGCAGCTCGGGCTGGCGGGACAGGATGGCATTCACGTTGACCACCGATCCCTGCGCCGATGCGGCAAGTGCGGCACGAGCGGATCGCACCATGTTCAAAACGCCGAATATCTTGAGGTCGAATTCGTCGCGGAACTGTTCGTCAGTCGTCTCATCCAACGTGGCCATGAGGGAACGGCCGGCATTGCAGACCAGCCCATCCACGGTGCCAAAGCTATCCAGCGTCCCGGCGACGAATGCGTCCGTCGCTTGGCGGTCAGTGACGTCGCAGGAGGCGAGGTAGATGGAGTTCTTGTCGGCCCAGGCAAATTGATCGAAGGCTGCGGCGAGGCGCCCGGCATCACGGGCGCAAGCAGCTACTTTGGCGCCTTCCGCGAGCAGGTAGTGGGCGGTGGCCAGGCCGACACCGGAACTCGCGCCTGTCACGACGACGGTGCGGTCCTTGAGTTGCAGGTCCATCTGGGATCTCCTTGATCGTTAGCCGGTGGTCGGCATCATGGGGTAGTTTTCGGAAGGGGATGTTCATAGGTCGGCGAAGGCCGCCTTAGTGCCCCATAACAAAGCCGCCGTCCACAACGATGTTTTGACCTGTGATGAACGCCGCCGCGTCGGAGAGCAGGAATTGGACCACGCCGGAGACGTCCTCGGGTACCTGGTCCCGTGTGAGTACCCTGTTGTCCTCATAAAGCTGATAGCGGGAGGACGGAACGGACTCGGTTGCTTCGACCCTGGTCAGGCCTGGGGCGACGGCGTTGACGCGGATCCCGGCTGCTCCCGCGTCGCGGGCCATGGTCCGGGTCATCGCCAGGACCGCACCTTTGGAGCCGACGTAGTGGACAAGGCGCGGAGACCCGTACAGGGCGGCATCGGACGCGATATTGACGATGGAGCCCGTCTGCTTTTTCGCTAAGTGTGGATAGAGGTGCTTGCTCACGAGCCAGGTACCGTAGGTGTTGACGGTCATGACCCGCTGGAAGAAATCCTCGTCAAGGTCCCAGAATGCGTCGCCGCCGACTCCGTCGGCGAGGGCGGCATTGTTGACCAGCCCATCTGCGCCGCCTAGCTTCCAGACGGCGTCGGCCAAGGCCGCGACGGAGGCCTTGTCGGCGATGTCGGTAATGATTGCCGTGGCATCGAGTCCGCGTTCCCGCAGCGTCGCGGCTGCCTGTTCGGCGAGCTCGGCGTTCTTCTCGGCGATGACGACGCGGTCACCGTCGGCCGCCAGCCGTTCGGCAATACTGAACCCCAGTCCGCGGCCGGAGCCGGTGATTACTATCAACCGTGTCATGACAGCCCTTTCCAGAACTCAAGAATCGATGACGCCATCTCTGCAGGCTTCTCCTGCACTGCGGCATGGCCTGCACGCGGAATGACTTCTAACGAGGCATTTGGTATGGATTCGGCGAGGACCCTGGATTCTGCCACGCCGGTAACTACATCGTCTTCGCCGACCAGGACCAGTGACGGTACCTGCAGAGACGGCAACACATCCGACGTGTCGGTGGCTGCCATCATCGTCGCTGCGGCGGTATACCCGGGCAGGCGGACCGCGGCCATCTCGGACCTGACCGCCGCGGCCGTGACAGCATCCGCTGCTGGCGAGAGCAGCCGGGAAGCCCGTCGGCCGGCAAAGGCTTCTGGCCCCATTGCGGCCAGTTCCGGGATGCGCGCCAGCATCCTGTCCGCCGAATCCCCGGTAACAGCCGAACCGCGGGTGCTGTCCGCTAGAACCAGAGAGCGGACAGCATCCGGTGCTTGCGCTGCCGCTTTGGTGGCGATAACTCCTCCCCACGAGGTCCCGATCAGGTGGGCGGGTCCGACGGCGAGGGAAGCCAAGATCTGCAGGACGAGCCCGGAGTGGTCCACCGGGCCCCGCGGATCCGCAGATTCCCCGTAGCCGGGCGCATCCCAGCAGAACGTGCGGTGGCCGGCCTCACTGAGCAGTTGCGCCAACGCCCCGCAGGATGAGGCATTTCCCCCGATGCCATGCATCAGGAAGACAGGCGCTCCTTCGCCGCGGACCACCAGCGATACGCCGTGGAGGGAAATACGGCTGTCCAGGTTTCGGATGGCGGTAGCCACCTCAGTGGGCTGCTGCATGGTTTGCCGCATCTACCGAGGGAACAGTGAAGTAGTCGGCGCTACCCGGAACAACCAGCGAGCGGTAGCCGTCATCGGGGATTCCGGCCATAGCGGTGCGAACATCAACCGTGGGCGGCCCGGCAGTTCCCCACTGGTCCGACAGCTCGGGAGTCCGCTTCCACGTACGGCACAGCCAGCTGTCTTCATCAACCTGCGCCACTTCAGAGGTGTACTCACATACAAGGCCTGAAGGGTCGGTGAAGTAGGAGAAGGTGTTATCCCCGGGACCGTGGCGGCCCGGACCCCACTGGGGGGCAATACCGTGGGTTTTGAGGGACCCGATGCCGCGCATGAAATGGTCGATGCTCTGCATTTCGTACGCCACATGGTTGACCGCTGTCCAGGGGGCCCGATTGAAGGCGATGACATGGTGCTCGGAATTGCACCGAAGAAATGACATCTGATGCTCGGACCAGTCCGAGACCCGCATCCCCAAAACTTGGGTGTAGAAGGCCGTAGCCCGGTCAATGTCAATAGTGTTCAGCACGACGTGGGCGATCTTGCGCGGGATCGCCCGCCGCCCCGCAGGCTCTTGGTTGAGGACGGCATGAACATCAGCGGAAAGTTCAACAAGTCTTCCCTCGGGGTCAACCAGCTGCAGGCCGTAACCGCCTGCAGCGTCGTCCAATGGTCCTGGCTCGCGGAAGAGGGGAATACCCAGAGCGGTGAGCTTAGCTGCGGCCTGGTCCACCTCCTGGGGCGTAGCGAGGGCGAAGGCCACGCCGCCAAGGGCGTTCTGCTGGCCCTTTTCCAGCTTCAGAATGTGGTGCTCCGAGCCGGTTCCGCGAAGCCAGAAGCGGTCACTGTCCTCCTCAACGGTGGAAAGGCCCCAAACCTCGTGATAGAAATCCTTGGCACGCGCCGTTTCCGGTACCTTCAAGGACACTGACCGAAGAGATCGCAACTTACAGACAGGCTCTGCTGCAAAGAAATTCATGGGGCTACCTTCTTACTTTTCGAGGTTTAAAGATCAAGAATCAGTTCGGCCGAACGGCAACGCGAGACGCAGACGAACATTGACTTGTTCGCGGCCTGCTCAGCCTGGCTGAGGAGAAAATCACGGTGTTCCACCTCGCCGCTGATGACACGGGTTTCGCACGTACCGCAGATTCCCTCCGCACAGGAGCTGGGAACGTCAACACCGGCGTTGTTGAGAGCATCAAGGACAGATACATCAGGCGCCACAGGAATGCGTTGGCCGGTGCTGTTGCACACCACGTCAAACGCTGATTCGCTCTGTTCCGCGACGATTACCTTCTCCGGTGCCTTGAACCGCTCGATCCGAAGCTGGGCTTCGTCCTGCATGGCCCCGGCAACAGCCTTCAGCAATGGTTCCGGACCACAGGCGTAGACCAGCGCATCCGGGCTCAGGGTTCCGACAGCGGCGGCCAGGTCAGGGTAACTGCCGTTGGCCTCGTCATCGGCGTGGATGGTAATCCGGTCCTGCGGAAGGGCCACGATCTCAGGCAGAAAGGCCATAGTGCCCCTGGACCGGCCGGTGTAGAGCAGCGACCAGTCCGCCCCTGCCGCCTGAAGTTCCCGTGCCATGGAGATGATCGGGGTGATGCCGATTCCGCCGGCCACGAGCACGTAGCGTCCGGCGTCTTCGAGCGCGAAGTTATTGCGCGGGCCTTCAACCTTAAGGAGCGATCCCACCGGCAAACCCTCGTGGACCAGTTGGCTGCCACCCCGTGAATCAGGCGTCCGCAGCACAGCCACTGTCCAGCTGCTCGAATCCAGCGGATTCGAGCACAGCGAGTACTCGCGTATGAGCCCGTTGGGCAGATGAAGGCTCAAGTGCGAACCTGGCTGCCATTGCGGCAATTTCGCCCCGGACGGATCAGCGAACGTGACGCTGGTAGCGCCGTCCGCTTCCCAGGTCTTCTGCTGTACCCTCAGGGTCCGTGCGGGGGGCTCCCCGGCTACTGCCCCTTCATTGGCGGGAACCGGCTGGGGGGATACTTCCGGTCCCCGTGTGTTCAAAATGGCGGTAGTCATGGTTCACTCCTGGCCACGGTGCGCGATGGCTTCAATTTCCACCGTGGCACCGTATGGCAGCGCAGAAACTTCCACGAAGGTCCGGGCCGGCCGGGGAGCACTGAAGAGTTGCTCATAGTGGCTGTTGGCTTCTTCGCGCAGGGTCAGGTCCGTGACGAAGTAGGTGGTCTTGACGATGTCCTGCATAGACATGCCGATGGTTGCCAACCGCTCCGAGAGCCTGGTCGAAGCGGCCTCAATGGCTTCGAGCCGACCACTGACGGGCGTGTAGTTTTCATCAACGGACAACGCCCCGGACACAAAGCCGAAACCTCCGGCCTGATATGCCGGACTGTAGGGGTGAGCACTCACTGACTTGCCTTTCATCGGGGATGGATTGGAATATGCTGCAGGTCTCATGCGCCGGCCCATGGCAACGGGGCACCGGAAAGATCCACGTAGATGCTCTTTTGGCGCATGTAGGAGCGGATGCCGTCCCTGCCTTTTTCGGTTCCCAGACCGCTTTCCTTGATCCCGCTAAAGGGGGTAGCAATGCTGAACTGCTTGTACGTGTTGATCCAGACAGTGCCCGCAGCAACGGCGCGCGCAATGCGCCAGGCCCGCCGGTAGTCTGCCGTCCAGATGCCGCAGGCCAGACCAAACACACTGTCGTTGGCCTGGGCGAGCAGATCAGCTTCATCATCAAAGGGAAGAACCACTGCCACAGGACCGAAGATCTCCTCCTGGCAGATCAGGTCGGAGTTGGTCACACCGGCAATGACGGTGGGCAGGTAGTAGGCACCCTGCTGTAGTTCCGCCTCCACCGGCCGTGCGCCGCCGCACAGGATCTGTGCTCCGGCTGCCCGTGCGTCCTCAACCATCTTTTCAACGGAATCCCTATGGGCGTGGGCAACAAGCGGTGCAACCTGCGTGCCCGCCTCGGTTCCTGGACCCACCCGCAGGGCTTTGGCCCCCTCGACCAAGCGCGCCAGGACGGTGTCATAGATGGCCCGCTGGATAAATATCCGCGAACCCGCGATGCAGCTCTGTCCGCTTGAGGAAAAGATTCCGTAGAGCACCCCCGCGACGGCTTGATCCAGGTCCGCGTCCGAAAAAACGATGGTTGGCGATTTTCCGCCCAGTTCCAGCGTGATCGGCATGATTTTCTCGGCCGCGATGCGGCCCAGCTGCCGGCCGGTCGAGGTGCCGCCGGTGAAGGAGACCTTGCCGACATCCCTGTGCCGTGCCAGCGCATCCCCGACGGTCCGTCCCGGGCCCGGAAGCACCGAAAGCAGACCCGAAGGCAATCCTGCCTCGTCACAGATCCTTGCCAGCAGCAGCGACACCCACGGGGCCCAGACCGGCGGTTTGATCACGACGGCGTTGCCCGCAGCAAGTGCCGGGGCAACCTTTTGCGCGTCGCTGGCGATCGGGGAGTTCCATGGCGTGATGGCAGCTACCACGCCGATATGTTCATAGGTGGAGATGCTCAGGTAGTCACCCCGCGGCGGGGTTAACGCGTCCTCCATAGTTTCCAGGGCTGACGCGGTGAAACGGAAGGTGGCAGCAGCGCTCATTGCCAGCCCACGTGTCTCTTTGAGGGTTTTACCGGTGTCCTGGGTCTGAAGAATAGCGATGCGGTCAGCATTGGCTTCGATAGCCGAACCGATCCTGTGCAGAACAGCAGCGCGTTCGTGCGGTAGCCTACGGGCCCAGCCGGACTCTTCAATGGCCGCCAGGCCGGCCGTAACTGCTAGATCAACATCGTCAATGGTGGCACCATGGAGCGTCGCGAACACCTCTGACGTTGCGGGATTGACGGACTCGATCAGTGCCCCCGCGCCCCGGGTCCAGACCCCGCCGACATAAATTTCGTCCAGCGTGTCCATGCCCGGTTCAGAGCCGAGGGTGGGGTCGAATCCTTCGGAGCCCGTACCCGCCGGCCGGTCCGCGATGCCCGCGCTACTCTGCGTTGTCATCCTCAGGGTCCACCAATCTTCATAGTCACTCATGCTGCCGTCGACGTTGTTCGCGGCTTGTCCCGCAGGTCGCGGGGGCGACCCGGAATGTGAACTAGGTCATGCCAAAGAATAACAGTACTAAGATACTTTGTGTCAAGGAAGTGGGGGCTTGACCTTTAAGCACTAAGGAGATAGAACTAACGCAGTGGCATGATCTTCACCACACTTGCCTACCTCGCCAGCCCGCGTATTTATGGCCGGGCCGACGGCGAGAGAGCACATGTCGGGCTTGAACGGAGAAAATCGCCATGACGTAGCCTGCGAGCGTGCACCTCGTCCACGGCACTGACTGGCGAGCCGCCGATGATGGTGGCATCCCCCGCTTCGAGACTGAATTCGAAGCCCTCACAACCTTAAGGATGTCCGATGGAGACGATGATCGAACCCAAGAAGCAGGACGAGACCAAACCGAATTGGTGGGTACTTTGTCTCGCATGTGCCGCTGTAGTGCTCGATGGATACGACACGGTCGCGTTGGGGGTGTCCATACCGGCGATTGCGAAGGACTGGGGTGTTGAACCCTCGCACTTCACTCCTGCGCTCGCGCTGACCAGCGCTGGAGTGGCTCTGGGGTATCTGGCGGTAGGGCGCCTCGTGGCCAAGCTCGGCACCAGAAACGTCATTTTTTCGGCAGTCGTGGTGTTCACGCTGGGTTCGCTGCTGACGGCGTGGTCAGATTCGATTATGGTGCTGACGATTCTACGTTTCGTGACCGGCCTGGGACTGGGTGCCGTGCTGCCGGCCGCTGTCTCCCATGCGACCGCAGTCAATCCCGGTCGTTTGCGTCAATCGATTGCGGTGGCCGTGATGACGGGCATCTCACTCGGGGCTCTCATTGCAGGGCTGGCCGGGAGCGGTATCGTGAGCGCATTCGGGTGGGAATGGGTGTTCATTGTCGGAGCTATCGCTTCTGCTGTACTTCTGCCGTTCCTGTGGTTCGGATTGTCCGGTAGCCACGTATCGAGCACGCCCAACGACGCGGCTGAGGCCAAGCGCCATGCGTCAGTTGCGCGTCTGTTCGATGCTTCCGTACGAAGCAGAACGATTCTCCTGTGGGCTTTTTCGTTCCTCATCTTCGCCGTGTTCTACGTGTTCTCGTCGTGGTTGCCGACCCTGCTCACCAGCTACGGCTTCAGCACCGGTCTAGCACCGCTGGGGTCCGCGGCCCTGGGCATAGGAAGCATCGTCGGTGCCTGCGTACTAATCCTCGGGTCGAGTCGATACCGGATGACGTCGGTCCTGGCTGGAACCTCGGCAGCAGCGATCGTGTTCCTTGTCATCTCTGCATTCCTCGGCCCGGACAAAGCGCTGCTGCTGCTGGTGTTCGGTGGCGTCGGCCTCGGACTTCAGGCCGGCATGATCGGCCAGGCCGCGGTGGCAGTGACGCTGTACCCCCAGGCAACGGTGACTGCCGGCATCGGCTGGGCGGCTTCAATGGGCCGACTCGGATCGGTTGTCGGCCCGATCTTCGGCGGCGTCCTCATCGGACTCGGCGTGGATACCAGCATCATCGTTCTCTCAGTATGCGTGCCCGTGATCATCGCTCTGGTGTTGGTGCTGATTCTAGGGCGGATCACAGCAGCCAAAGCGCGGATTTCGATGTCAGCACACCTGGCGAAATCGCCTCACCGCGCCGCCTCGGACCTAGCGTAAACCCTGCCCGCACTGCCCCTTGGACAACGACCGGCAGGGGCAGCGCGGGACTATATACATAGGTTGGATCTTCATTCTCGTGCCGCCAGTGGAATGCTTCCCAGACACTTCAAGGCACGGAAGAAGTCGCCCGATCAGACGCGGATTAGCGGACTGGATGGGTTGGAACGAAGGGCTGTGGGCGCTGTTGGTCCTGCTCGCTGCCGCCATGATGGCCTGCGGGCTGGCCGCCTCGTTCAATTTCATCGTCCGGTCACCAACGCACGCGGTGGGGCACCGGCTGGTACTGCTCGGCGCACTCGCTTTTGCGGCCACGGCCGTGTGGGCGCGGCTTCGGGGGAGGCCGATATGGGGCTCGGTCCTGACGGGCCTCCGCGCGGTGGTGGTGGGCGGGCTGGCATATGAGCTTCCCGACGGCTTGTACGCCCACCTCCCAAAGCAGCGGTGATCAGTGCCTCATAGGCTTCCCTACGCTGGTGAGGATCTTTCTGATGATTTACGACGGAGCCGCCATTCAATACATGACCGACCCGAAGGCTACCGATCACCGCGCCCAGTTCTTCATGATGATTGATGCACTGTTGATCAAGGCCGGCGTCTAAGCGCGCTGACGCGCCGTACACCCTCTGCTGCCGCCAGGTAGTAGAGGGTGTACGGGCCCTAGGAGCAGGCAGGGCTCGCCCATGACAGAGCCGCCCGCCAGTCTTCCGGTGTTAGTCCTTGTCGACCCTGCGAGTCTTGGCCAGCGCGGTTGCTCCGGCGGCCAGACCCAGCAGGCCGGTGCCCAGGCCTGCCCATCCAAGGGCCGCAGAGCCGGCATCGTGGGACACGGCAGAGGTAGCCGATGCCGCCTCAATATCTGCGGTTGCTTCGGCGCCGTGCGCACCTGCCGGAGGGGTGGCGATGAAGGAAGGCGCGGGATGCTCGGGCTTCGCTTGGCCGGCAACTGCCGCCTCACTCCAGTTCACAACAGTTCCGTCGGAGTACGTTTGGGCTGCCGGCAGCAGCACGGTAGTTCCTGCGTGCGGCAACCGGCCCACTGAGATAGAAAAGGTCTGGTACTGCCGCTGGGAAATCTGATGCGCCTCATCTGCTGTCCATACAACAGAGGCCGGAGCTTTCGTGATCGTTGCGCCCTTGACAGTTATAGGAGCTGCAAGCTCTGCTTCCAGGACCTCGACCGTCCAGCCATCCATCGGTTTGACCGACACGGACGTGAAGGGCGTTTCGGATGGGAGGGTGACTGTGAGTTTGGTCGTCTTGGCCGTTTGGGATTCGTTGGGGACCCGGAATGTCAGTTGGGAGAAACCACCTTCAGATGTTGAATCAGGTGTAACGCCGACGTGTGCTGACGCGGCTCCAGCGCCGAAGGTCATCAAACAGGTTGCAACGGCCAGAACCGCGGCTGTCTTGGGCGTGCGGCCGGTTGAAGAGTTCATCGTGATTGCCTTTCTCAGAGCGGTGTCACGGGCTCCGAACCGGACGCCGCGCCGATGGGCATTAAGGAAGCTGCGTCCACATTCGGATCGTATGACCGCTCGCTTTTTTGGTACCAGGGCCTTCCGCGTTGGGCAACGGAAGGCCCTGGGGTCTGCTGCGCTCAGTCGGTCTCAGGTCCGGTGCAGAAGAAGCACTCCCCGGCCTCGAGGCTTGAGTCGCAAGTCTTTTCTATGAGGGTGGATCGCTCGGCGTTGGATAGGGCTCGGGTTTTCGCGACGCACTGTGTTGCTTGTGGGCGATCAATTGCCAGGGTCATGACATGGTGGCAAACATCATGGCCATGACGGCGGCGCCGAGAGCTTCCAGCCCGTGTTCTGCACGGACGGAAAGCCGCGAGGCCGCCGTGTCGCGGAGAGTGGTTTTCGTTACCCGGAAACGCACTAAAAGGAGAATGAAAACCACTGCCGCAGCTCCGAATAATACTGTCAGCAGGATCGCGAGACCGGGTGAGTGGTCAAAGGTTGCTGCAGCCGTGCTTGGGGCTGCGGCTGCCATCGAGTGATGGGCGTTCGGCATTGACATTCCGCCTGCCGGAACGTGGCCGGTGGTGACCTGACCCATCATGGCAATCATGACCGCAGCGCCAGCCATGCTGAGGCTGTGGTACAGGCATTTTAGCCGCCCTTGGTTACCCGCGCAGAGTGTTTTGAATTCCGGCCGGGCGCCGGCCTGTATAACAAACCACAGCGCCGCACCGGTGAGGACTGCGGTCTGGGCCAGCGTCGTTGACGGCACGAGGTTCCATAACATGGCAGCCATGAGGACGTTCATGAGTGCATGGAGGCTTTTGTTGATCTGGTCCGTACGCTGGTGAGACTTTGTAGCCTGCAGGAAGTGGTAGCTCCCGCTAAGCAACAGAACGGCCGTGAGGGCCCAGGTAATGGCGGGGATATTGAACACGGGGATCACGCTCTCACTACTGGGTTTGGGTAGGTGCAGGACGGTCCCCGATGCTGCTGCCACAGCACCGGGGACCGCCTGTTTAGGGTTGTTCCTTTTCCAGCTCTGATTCGTCAGCTTGGTCGGTTCACTTTTCCGTGGTGCAGCATGTTTCGGTGGTGGTTGTTTCGGTTCGGTTTTCGTTGCTGGGGAGGTTGAGGGTGGGGTTTTGGTCGAAGAAGCCGTGGGGTTCGAGCATGAAGCCGATGTTTTGGCGGGGCATGATGGGCCAGTCTTCGAGGCGGACGACGTGGTGCATGCCGAAGGTGTACCAGACTACGAGGTCTTGGTCGACGATGTTCCGGTCTTTTTGGGTCCAGATGTGCAGGCCGTCGTCGGCGCCGGTGGCTTGGTTGGGGAATTCGCCGGCGGCGAAGCGTTCGGTGCGGTCGTAGGCGGTGACCCAGAGGTTGTTGCGGGCGAATTGGGCTCGTTTGCTGACGTAGGATTCGTCGCCGGCGGCCAGTTGGATACCGTCGGTGGGGATGAGGCGGTAGGCGACGGGTTCGTCCACGATGTTCTTGCTGTCGCGGTTGGCGATTTTCCAGAAGCGGTGTTTGGAGGAGTCGGTTTTCCGGATGGCGGCTTGTTCGGTTTCGAGTAGCCGGTCCACTGCCATGAAGGCGGTGTGGGTGGGGTTGTCTTCGGGGATTTCCATGTCTACTTCGTAGACGGCGTTGTTCGGGCCGTCGATTTCGAAGTCCATGCGGACGTTGAACATGTGTTGGTGGATCGGGGCGTAGAGTCCGTCGTTGTTCAGGGTCTGGCCGTAGGGGCTTTTCTCGCCGGGTTTCTGGCCGGCGGTGGAGAGGATGCCGGTGGCTTTGACGAGGAATTCGATGCTGCCGTCGAGGAAGAGGTGCCAGTAGAAGGCGTATTCGTAGTTGGCGACGGTGGCGATGAAGGAGATGACGAGTTTGCGGCTGCGGCGGGTTTCGGTGGTGCCTTCGCGGAAGTCGAAGTGCTTCCAGAGGATGGAGTCGTCTTCCTCGTGCATGCAGATGGCGTTTTCGATGGTCAGCGGGTTGCCGTGGCTGTCGGCGGTGATGCCGTCGAAGTATTTGATTTCGCCGAGGCAGTCGCAGCCCAGGGTGAGGGAGTTGGCCATGTTGCCGATGTTGTATTCGCCGGAGTCGAAGGCGTTCTTTTTGGCCTGGACGGGGGCGGTGTCGCCGTAGGGGACGACCATTTCGGAGAGTGAGGCGCGGTTGATGACGGGGCGTTCGGTGTCTTTGTTGCGGAACTTCAGCTGGTGGAGGACCAGGCCTTCGCGGGGGGTGAATCCGACGCGGAAGGACCAGTCGGCCCACTGGACGTGGTTTCCGGTGACGTTGAAGGAAGCGCCTTCGGGCTGGGTGATGGAGATGGGTTTGAGGTCGGTGCGGGCGGGGCCGACGTATTTGGGCAGGTAGTTGCCGCTGGCGCTGGGGACGGGGATGGCCTGGTCGTCTTCGACCTTGACGACCTCGCCGGAGTTGAGGTCAACGATGACGATGAAGTTCTCGATCGGGTGCGCGTACGGGCTGTCGTCGGCCTCCTGACGGACGAAGACCAGGGCACGCATCAGGCGCCGGCCCTCGTTATCCTCGCCGAAGTAGCCCACGGACCACGGTTCGAAGCAGACCAGGCCCATGTCGGTGATGCCGCGTTTGGCGAGGGCGGCCTGGACCTCGGGGTTCTTCCGGCAGCTCTCTTCACCCTCGGCGAACTCGTCGAGCATGAAGGGCGGGTGGATGTTGGCA
This sequence comes from Pseudarthrobacter sulfonivorans, assembly GCF_001484605.1. Classification (NCBI taxonomy): domain Bacteria; kingdom Bacillati; phylum Actinomycetota; class Actinomycetes; order Micrococcales; family Micrococcaceae; genus Pseudarthrobacter; species Pseudarthrobacter sulfonivorans. The sequence continues at coordinate 2,844,459 of NZ_CP013747.1, forward strand.
GCCAGCTGCGTCCACTTCGAGACGATGCCCGCATCAAGGTCGACAATCGCTTCGTAGGAACGCCCCTCGGCACGGTCCACGAGGACTGCATCTGCCTCGCGCACCGTCTTAGCGCCGCTGCGCAGCAGTTCCTTCTCAGGCTCGCGCAGCTCAATGCTGATGAAGCGGAACGACTCTGCCGCGGCCGGGCCGTCCTTCAGGATGGACGCCGCCCGGGAAATCTCATTCCGGGAAAGCGGATCCAGGGGGTGCGTTACCCCTACAACAGTTTCGGTTTCAATGTCGATAGACATACTTTTCTCCTTGGTTCTTTCTTCGCAATGAGGGTCAATAAAGGTCTGACAGCCGGGGTGTTCTCCACCGATCGTTGGATGGGTAGAGGGCCCGGGCGGGTGACTAGGTGGCCAGCAACCAGTCAGATGCCGCCTTGCGGTACCTGCTGATGCCCTTGTACTCGGCCATGTCTTCCGGGAGCTCGGCCAACACGCGGCCCACGATCTCCCGCCAGACGGGGACCCGGGCAATGTCGGCGAGCGACAGAAGGTAGGTCCGGACCAAGAACAGGATCGCCCCGGAGTGGGGGAGGCGGATGAGGTGCTGGACCTCCACCCGCAGGTGGACTCTATCCGGGAGGGCGGGATCGTCGGCGATGGTGCCGCGCTCCGGTGCCCAGTTGGGATAGGTTTCGGTGGAGGTGTCCAGACGCCGGTCGATGGTTAAGGTCCAGTTGGTCCGCCGGTACTGCTCGCCCGGCTGCAGCCTCAAGAGGAATTGCTCGGCCCGGCTGACGATCTTCTCCTCGAGTACCCGTGGGACGGGGCCGTGGATTTCGTGGAATTTCATGCCGGTATCGAATCCGAGGGACCAGTCGGCGGCGAATGTGACGAGTCCGGCGTCGAGCCACAGCGCATCCTCGCGCTGGTCAAGAAAGACCATGTCGTCCTGGATCTGGCTGCCGAGGAACCGCAACGGGCCCCCCTGCAGGGAACTGTCGTCGCCGATGGTGAATTCCACCTCCAGGTCCTGCAGGCCGTTCCACCAGCGGCAATTATTTCCCTCCCGGTGGAAGGACATACTGTCCGGGTTTTCTTCCGCCATTGCGGGCAGCAGGGTAGCGATGGCGTCCCACACGGCTGGCCGCATGTGCGGGAGGACCTGGATTCGTGAGGGATCCCGGTCCAGCACTTCGCCGCGTTCCTTGACGTCTGAAAGGTAGTGCTCGTCGATGTCCAGCAGCCGGCCGCCCCACTCGCCAGCTTCAGTCATCACTACTTTGCGGGACGGTTCGACGTTGGCGCTGTAGCGGTAACTTTCACTGGAATAGGGAAAGGGAAAGCGTTTGATCCGTTCGGGGAGGGCCGCGGTGACCGCGTCTGTGTCGATGATGATGCTCAAAGGTCCAACTCCAATTCTTCATCCAGGCTGCGTGAAACGCAGCACATCATGGTGGTGTTCTCGGCTTTTTCCTGGTCACTCAAGTAGAGATCCCGGTGCTGGGGTGCCCCTCGAAGTACTGACAGGGAGCATTCGCCGCAGATGCCTTTGCGGCACATGTTCGGAATGCTTTTTCCTGCCTTTTCGAGTGTCTCCAGCAACGAAACGCCGGCCGGAACTTCCAATCTGATGCCGCTGCGGGCCAGGTTCACTGAGAACGGTTGGCCCTCATCCAGGTCGGCCGCGCCAAAGGCTTCTGAATGCAGAAGGCCCTTCGGCCAGCCAAGGTCGCGGGCCTGCTCGAGGACTGAGTCCATGAAGGCAGCCGGGCCGCAGACATAAAGGTGAGTTCCGAGTTTCTGAGTAGTGAGCTTTTCCGTCAGAACTTCCTGGAAGCTGCCGCGATTATGGCATTCCGTCAATCCCTGTCCCAGCAGTTCCCTCGCTTCCGCAACGTGGGCCCCTTCACCTGGCCGATAGCAGTAGATCAGGGATGCGGCCGCCCCCCATTCGGCTGCGAACCGGGCGTGTGAAAGCACCGGCGTGATTCCGATTCCTGCGGCAATAAGCAAGTGATGTTTGGCATTTGCCGCAGGAGCGAAGGCACTGCGTGGACGCGAAACGTGGACGCGGTCACCCACGGCGAGCTCATGCATGGCCAGCGATCCCCCGGCACTGCCCTCAACACGCAGGACAGAGATGGTGTACTCGAAGGGGGCGCTGCCTGATCCGGTGAGCGAATAGGCATTGGCGCCTGTCCCGTATTGGACCACGAGGTGGCTTCCCGGAACATAGGGAGGCAGAGGTTCCCCCGACGGATCACGAAACATGATGCTGGTAATCGATGGCGTCTGGATGCTGACGTTTGTCACCTCCAGCAACAGGCCTCCTGCCACCGCCGGGTGGACAGTGGTCTCGAGAGTCGTCGCGGTCATGCTGCTGCCTCCTCGGCATGGGCTGAGAATCCCAGGTAGCCTCCAATACGCCGGGAAAAGTGGCTACTAATTGCCAAGGTAGTAGTGCATCCCTGACAGTCCACCTCGGAGCCGCTGGGTTGATCGGTAATGGTGGCCGTGCGGCAGTGTCCGCAGAAAACGAGGCGCGGACCCCCTTCCTCACAGAGGAGGGTCATCTCCTCGTCCAGCAGTCCGCATTCCGCTGCTGCGGCTGCGGCTGCATGGACGTCGACTGCAGGGCCGGCCAGCACAAGACGGACCCCGATGCATGACCGGCCGAGCACAGACCTAAGGTTCGAGAGGGTTCCCTGGTCTGCAGATGAAAAACGGAGATCGTGCCGGGGCCGGCCACCGTTGTTTTGATCCGCGGGAGCATCTGTTGAGCCGAATGAGGCACAGATGACCCCGCGGAAACCTGGTTCGCAGCCGGTGCCAGCTACCGGCCGCCTGGATGCGGAACACATGGTGGGTCCTACGGAGCGAAGGTGCGGTCGCCGGTGAAGAACCCCAGACCGTACTCAGGGGTTTCAAACTTGACGGTTGTGCCCTTGGGGAAGAACAGCACATCGCGTTCCTTCGCGTGCGTCACTTCGCCTGTCGTCTGGTCCGTGAGGATGAATTCACCCTTGATGACCACCTTCATTTCGTCGTAGGTGTACGTGTACACCAACGGCTCTGACGCCTTCAGTTCGAAGAATCCGGCGCACATGACCGATCCCTCGGGGTTGTGGAGGGAGTCGCCGATCGCAGCGACCGTTCCAGGCTCGTTCATCGACGGCAGTCCGATGAAGCCGTTTTCGACTTTGTGGATGGAGCCGGCCTTGCTGAGTGTTCCTACGAGTGCGGTTTCCATGATTTCTCCTATGAATGGTGGTGTGAAAGATTTCTCAGTGCTGTTCATCGTTGTCAGAGCTGTTCGTCTTTGCTGCATGTGAGACTGCGCTGGAGATCTAGTTAGAACCCTGGATGGGCTCCGGGAGGATCCGTCTGCGATCCCGACATCCTCTGTTTCCAGAGGGCCAGCCGAGCTCTACTCGAGCCCTGCTGGGTGTGATGCCAGTCACGAACGTTTGTCCTGGTTGCAAAGCTACGCGACGTTATTCATCTAGTCCAGTCTTTTTTAGGATTATTAATTTGAGAGTTTCAAGTTAATTTTTCTCCCCGAGTATTGACATATCGGAACAATCAAGACAGGTGTGTGCGCGACCGCCAATCACGGGGCACGGGGAGGTCAGTGTTCGCGCTCGAATCCATGACTTATGCCCACAAAATCCAATGCGAGCCTTGGTTCGTTGGAGAAAAAGGGGCCGGCCCCGGTGTCCGCCCGCAGCGATGGCATCATCGCGCCCCGATCTCGGGTGGAGGACCCGCGACGCCGGAAACACGGTCGTGATCTCCGGCGGAAGTCTTGAACAGGGCTCGCGAAGCTCTTCGCGCTACGCCGAGGAATACCTTTAGTACGATATTTTTGCCAGCGGCGCCGCGCCCTTCTTCCAGGAGATCACGAAATACATGGACCGAGCGATGCGGGCCATGGTGCAGGAGGCAGGCGGTGCCGTCATGGCTGCGGCGGGACATCGAGTCCGGCGGTTGGGAGGGGCCAAGGAAAAAATGCGTAGAGGGACGCAAGTACGCAGATTCCCGGACGCAGAAACAGGAAGGCAGACCGTTCTTGACCGGTCTGCCTTCCCGTCTTTGAGGCAGTGACTGGAACGGTGACCGGCAGTCAGCAGGGGGACTCCTTTGGATCTAGAAGCCATAGGTGCAGGTTCCGTCACCTGGCTACGGGAACCTCATCTTCCAAATCTGCGGCATCGTCATCTAAAGGGCGGGCAGTGGCTGCTTTTTTGGAGCGACTCGATTCGTGCTGGGAGTAGAACCAGATGGGTATGTAGAGCGCCAGTACGATGAAGCCGACCCAGGTCGGGGTCCAGCCGATCTCGAGGCTGTTGAGGTAGACCACACCGATTAGGCACAGGGGCAGGTTGAACAGGCCGAAGACGATGGCGACGTTTTTCCAGCCCTTGGGTGCCGTGAATGGCCTCTCCAGGGCAGCGAAGTCGGGGTGTTTTTTGGCTCTGACGTAGGCGAACAGGCTGATGCCGTTGGCGCAGGTGTAACCTATCGCCGATGCCGCGACAATCGCGGCGGGGTTTCCCATCGAGATCAGCAGCAGGTTGAAGGCTCCGATGACGAGCATGGCCACGAAGGGAGTGCCGTGGCGGTTCGTTTTGCCGAGAGACCTGGGGAGGTTGCCTTCCGTGGCCATGGAGTGCATGGCTCGGGACGAGCCCAGGTAAGCGGTTTGGATGATCAGTATCATGGCGGCGATCAGCATGATGATGGTGATCATGGAGCCGGCTTGGCCAAAGACTGCCTGGGCGACCGGAATCAGGGGCGAGACAGGTTCGGCCAGTACGCCGTCGACACCCAGCACGCCGATCACTGCGGTTTGCACCAGCACATACGAGAAGAAGCAGATGATGCCGCAGGCAAGCAGGGCTTTGGGGACGTCTTTGGCTGGGTTTTTGTATTCGGGGCCGTAGATGGCTGCCGTTTCCCAGGCGCAGGCACTCCATTGTGCGATCGCAAAGATGCCAAAGAGAATCAGGATATGGTGCAGATCCCAGGCCCAGTCTGTCGGCACCCAGCTGCCGGTGATGTTGGTCAGCTGAACGTGTCCGGTAGCAAAAGGCGCCACCGTCAGGACGACCAGCGGTATCAGGGAAAAGGCAGCCAGGATGTACCCCAGTTTGGCGCCGTCCTTGAGGCCGAACCAGTTGACGGCGAACAATCCGCCGAAAATCACTACCCCGGATATCAACGAGAGCTGATACTCGGTAAACGTCTCGCCCAGCACCGGAAACAGCCCATGCAGGTAACCGCCGACCAGGATGGAAAAAATCGCCAGTACCGGGGTCCAGGCGAACCAGTAGCTCCAGGCACTGAAGCCGCCGATCAGCTTGCTCTTGTCGTACTTGCCCTGGTAGTTCTCGGTGCGAAAAATATGCTGCGCGAAACCCGGCAGGCCGGAGGCCTTGGGAAAGGTCGTAGCCATCTCGGCATAGGCGGCGTTCTGAAAGAATCCCTGAACGACCGACAATCCCCAGATAAGAATGGCTGCAGCCGATAAATACATTGGAAGATAGCCCAAGGAGGGCAGTATCAGCAGGGGCACACCCAGCGCAATGGCCAGACCCTGTTTCCAGTCGATCGACCTTTCCAGGTCATCGACTCCGTCCGAACGATTTTTACTCATAAGAATCTCCTTTAGACGAACTTAGATTCGTCTGATTTTTTAGACATGTGAGTTGCTTCTTGAATCGTTTAAAGAGGCGGCGTGGCAAACCACAACACTCTTGCCGACAGCTGGTAATCGTGTGGTTTGCCATTGCTCGGCGGGATCAATCGTGCTGATTGATTCAACAGGCAGCGCATGATGCGGCGTACACTACGGCGATTTGAAGGTACATGGATGTTCGCTGCCGGTGCCTGAAGCGGGTGGCCTGGACCCAGAACGCATGGTGGGGTCTTAGGGTGCGAAGGAACGGTGGCCGGTGAAGAACCCCAGACCATAGTCAGGCGTCTCGAATTTGACGGTTGTGCCCTTTGGGAAGAACAGCACGTCGCGTTCCCTGGCGTGCGTTACTTCCCCTGTGGCCTGGTCGGTGAGGATGAATTCACCCTGGATGACGACCTTCGTTTCGTCGTAGGTGTACGTGTACACCAGCGGTTCTGACTCCTTCAGTTCGAAGAATCCGGCGCACATGACCGACCCGGCAGGGTTGGAGAGGCAGTCGCCGATGGCGGCATCACACCCGGGTTCGTTCATCTCAGGCAGTCCGATGAAGCCGTTTTCAACTTTGTGGATGGAGCCGGCCTTGCTGAGTGTTCCTACGAGTGCGGTTTCCATGATTTCTCCTATGAATAGTGGCGTCAAAGATTTCTCAGAGCTGTTCATCTTTGTCAGAGCTGTTCATCTTTGCTGCATATGAGACTTGCTGAAGTTCAAGTCAGGGCCCTGGCCGAGGCTCCGGGAGGGATCGTCTGCGAACCCGGCATCCTCCAACTTCCAGAGGGCCAGCCGAGCTCTGCTCGGAGTTCTGCCGGTGTGATGCCTGTCACGAAGGTTCGTCCTAACGGGCAAAGCTACGCCTCGAAATTCATCTAGTCCAGTCTTTTTTAAATGTCGGTTTCCGACCGGGCTCAATTTTCGCGTCAGCATGCAGGGGCAAGAATCGCAGCGCTTGCCTTAGGCAAGGCGAGCTGTGCCGGGTCCGATCCAGATGGCTTGTAAGCCAGTAAATGAGCCGTTGGCGTTGAGTGCGACGGCAGAGCGGGGGTGGAGTGCACCTGGTGGAGGTGCTTCTTGGGATGTTCCGATCCAGACTCTGGAACGGAGGCGGCTGTGATGTATATCACTTCAAAGGTTGCAGACTTAAAGCTATATGGCAACAGTTTTCTTGCGGATCTCAGCCAACTTTGTCGGTCCCATGTATTGAGGCCGGCACACCAGAGCGCGAACTATAACAACGATCCACTGCCTACTTCAGGAGGTCCGAGGCTAGGGGGTATAGATCAAGGACAGCCCCAGGTGGGGAACATCCAAATCCAACCGATGTTGGTCTGGAGATCCGGATTTGATCCGCTCGCCAACCAAGTACCTGCCAGAGTTGCCGAGAACGACGCGGTTGCTGGCGTTGATGAGGGCGGCATCGCCTGGGATGGCTCGCAGGGTTGGCATGATGAGGGGTTCCAGGTCCTTGATCCGAATATCGCATGCGGCTACGCCGGCAAAGTTCCCGTGGACGGAAAACGGAGCCGCGAACGTAAGGATGTATTCCTCGAAGCCGAGATAGTCGACATACGGCCCCCAAAAGGTCTGCTCACCTGTGGACGCGGCGGTTGAAAAGAACGGTAGCTTCTCATAGTTGTAATATCGGCTGCTGCCTGGAGTCAGGTCAAAATCAAGCCTGCCGATGGCGCCGGACTCCTTGCGGGACCACCATTCCCAAGGTCGGCCGCCCTCCTCAACGGATTCCGTGGCGAAGAAGGTCCCGGCGCCGACAGCAAAAGTGTTATTCGTCAGGAACTGCCGTGAGAGTTCGTCCAATCCGACCAGGGCAGCCTTGTCGATTTTGGACTTGCCGGCGAGATTCTGTTCAAGCAGCGAGGCAACGGACCTGGAGAGTTTCTGAGTCTCCATGGCGACGCCGCTAATCCACGAAGTGAGGGCATTGGCAGCTTGTACGACTTCAGTGGCGGGCTTCATTGACCATCCTGGATTGATCGGGCGTAACCGAGGGTGAGTTTCTTGTCAATCAGATGGAAAATGTTTCGCCTGATGTGCTCAAGTACCAGTTTCTGGGCCTTCTCGGGTTGGTCCTGGGCGACTGCCCGGACCAATTCCAAGTGTTCAGCGGTTGCCTGTTCTGGGTCAAATGCCACCGTGAGCGGGGTCCATAGCTGCTGAACTGTTTCTTCCTGAAGCCGGATTTCGGCGTTGGCAAGCCTCGGTGATTGCGCGGCTACTGCCAACTCGATATGGAAGCGGCTGTCAGCAGGTGCACGCAATTCGGGGGTTGAGGCCAGAACCAATGCTCGCGCAAGTTCCTGAAGACGGTCGACGTCGTGTGCTTCCGCGCGCTCACATGCCAGCCGGACGGTCGTGGCTGCAATAGCGGAATGCTCGTCTCCGATGTCACGTATTTCCGAAATGGACGTCGAGAGGAACCAATCCCGGATGGTGTCGGTCTGCGTACGAGGCTGGCTGACGACGAAGGTTCCCCCGCTCCGGCCTCTGCGAGTCTCGACGATTCCCCGCTCGCGCAGGTCCCCCAAAGCTTCGCGAAGAGTGGCGCCGCCAACTCCAAACATCTCCGAGAGTGCCGCTTCCGGGGGCAGACGTTCACCTACTTTGAGCAGCCCGAGGCCAATGGCCTTGGTAATCCTGTCCACAATTGCGTCGGCCCTCTCGATTTCCGGCAAGGACCGATATATCTGCGATTGGAATGAGGACGGCGAGGCCAAAAGTCTGCGCTCCGAGAATGGGCTACGGGTCAGGACAACAACAAGCAGCCCGGACAGGACCTAAAGGACTTAACTCGTTCTTCAGAGTCTATGCAATAAATCCTTCAAAACTGCGGCTTTCAGAACGGTAGGCCTCCGCGCTCCAGCGGACCGGTCCCTCTAAGGAGCCACTCGTCCGGCATGGCAGTCCATGGACCACGGCGTTGGACGCTTCCTCAACGGACGGCCTGGGACAACGCCCAATCCTTAAGTGTAGTTAGAACCGTCAGAAAACAGTGTTACCCCTGCCCTTTTGCTTCGGGATTATGGATATCAACCAGAAAGCATCGTTCGACCGACACAGGCCGACGACCGAAGGGAAGGGACAAATCGTGAATCCGACAGCAAGTACAACGCTCACCGGGTACAGCACCACCGGTGACATTGTCCGCAATCTGTCTCTCGTCAGGGACGAGATCGCGGACACAGCGGCCAAGATCGACGAGCAGCAGGTAGCTGACGTGGCCCGCCATCTCAGCCACCCGGGCCGGGTGTTCGTGGCCGGCGCGGGCCGAAGCGGGCTTGTCCTGCGTATGGCCGCCATGAGGCTGATGCACCTGGGCCTGGATGTCCATGTCGCCGGTGACACCACCACTCCCGCAATCAGTTCCGGTGACCTGCTCCTGGTGGCCTCCGGATCGGGAACCACCTCGGGAGTGGTCAAGTCAGCGGAAACAGCAGCGAAGGCCGGAGCGCGGATTGCGGCGTTCACCACCAATCCGAGTTCGCCGCTCGCTGGGCTCGCAGACGCGGTGGTGATCATTCCCGCCGCCCAGAAGACCGACCACGGCTCCAGCGTTTCCCGCCAGTACTCGGGGTCTCTCTTCGAACAGGTCCTTTTCCTCGCCACGGAAGCACTCTTCCAGTCTCTGTGGGACAACACCGATGTACCGGCTGAAGAGCTCTGGCTCCGGCACGCCAACCTCGAATAACCGAACCACAATTTTTCACACCCACCGCAGTTCCCAACAGAAGGAAAACAACACCATGAAACTCCAAGTTGCTATGGACGTCCTGACCACTGAAGCCGCCCTCGAACTGGCCGGTCAGGTCGCCGAGTACGTCGACATCATCGAGCTCGGCACCCCCTTGATCAAGGCTGCCGGCCTCTCCGCCGTCACCGCCGTCAAGAACGCCCACCCGGACAAGATCGTCTTCGCTGACATGAAGACCATGGACGCCGGAGAACTCGAAGCCGACATCGCTTTCAAGGCCGGTGCCGACCTGGTCACCGTGCTCGGCACCGCCGACGACTCCACCATCGCCGGCGCCGTCAAGGCAGCCAAAGCCCACAACAAGGGCATCGTCGTTGACCTCATCGGCGTGGCAGACAAGGTAACCCGCGCCAAGGAAGCCCGCGCCCTGGGTGCCAAGTTCGTAGAGATGCACGCCGGTCTCGACGAGCAGGCCCTGCCCGGCTTCGACCTGACCGGACTGCTCCGCGCCGGAGCAGAAGCGCGCGTTCCGTTCTCCGTCGCAGGCGGCGTGAAGCTCGCCACCATCGAATCAGTCCAGAAGGCCGGCGCTGACGTAGCCGTCGTCGGAGGCGGCATCTACAGCGCGGCCGACCCGGCACTGGCAGCGAAGCAGCTCCGCGCTGCCATCGTCTAACCATCCGAGTGACGGTGGCGTCCCACACCCGTAAAGCTGCGGGAAGCCACCTCCGGGCTGCAGGACCCTGTTACTTCTGGGGGCCTGCAGCCGCGGAATGTCTTACCTGTACTGCCCGCGGAGAAACGTCACCGCGGGCAGTACGCGTTCGGTGGAAGAACTAAGACGATCCCGTCACATCGACTTGATCCAAGAACACATCACACCCTCAATGATGAGGGTTGGCACATTCGGGGGACCCTCATCCTGGAAAGGAAGCTGTTCATCATGCGCACTCAGACCGCCGAGCATTTGGAAGTCCACGTTACCGAGCCTGGTCGACTCTACGAGTTGCTCGACGATGCAGAAGCCGCGCTTCGGCAAATAGCCAGGCCCCAATGCTATGCCGGCATTCTGGTCACCCGCCATGATCCCAGCCGCTACACCCTCGCACTCAGCGACACCGTTCCCTATGGGGAGACCCGCGAGCAGATACTCTCGTGACCGTCGGTCGACTGCCGCACTGCCTTGTCGAAAGTTAGAAGCAACCATGTCAGTTACTTACGTTGATTCAAGTGTGAGGTCCGGGCATAAGCCAGGCCGTAATCCGCTCCGGGATCCGCGTGACCGCCGGCTGAATCGGATTGCCGGTCCGTCGTCGTTGGTGCTCTTTGGAGTGACCGGGGATCTTGCCCGTAAGAAGCTCATGCCGGCCGTGTATGACCTCGCGAACCGGGGGCTGTTGCCGCCGAGTTTCGCGCTGGTGGGTTTCGGTCGGCGGCCGTGGTCGGATGAGGAGTTCGCCGCCGAGGTGAAGGCCTCGGTGAAGGCGTACTCGCGGACGCCGTTTGATGAGGCGGTGTGGAACCAGCTCGCTGAGGGTATCCGTTTTGTCCGGGGCGAGTTCGACGACGATGATTCGTTTGAGCGGTTGGGTGACACGATCGCGGGGCTCGATGAGGTCCGTGGAACGCGGGGGAATCATGCGTTCTACCTTTCGATTCCGCCGAAGGCGTTTGAGCAGGTCTGCCGTCAGCTCTCCAAGCATGGCCTGGCGCAGGCTGATGGGGAGAAGTGGCGGCGGGTGGTGATCGAGAAGCCGTTCGGGCATGACCTGGAGTCGGCCCGGGCTCTGAATGAGATTGTGGAGTCGGTGTTCCCGCCGGATGCGGTGTTCCGGATCGATCATTATCTGGGTAAGGAGACGGTCCAGAACATCCTGGCGTTGCGTTTCGCCAACCAGCTGTTCGAGCCGTTGTGGAACGCGAACTATGTGGACCATGTCCAGATCACGATGGCCGAGGACATCGGCACGGGCGGGCGGGCCGGGTACTACGACGGTGTGGGTGCGGCCCGCGATGTGATCCAGAACCACCTCCTGCAGCTGCTGGCTTTGACGGCGATGGAGGAGCCGATTTCCTTCAACGCCGATGACCTGCGGGCGGAGAAGGAAAAGGTCCTCGCCGCGGTCAAGCTCCCGGACGATCTCTCTACCCATTCGGCGCGCGGGCAGTTCGCCGGCGGCTGGCAGGGCGGGGAACAGGTCCAGGGCTACCTGGAAGAAGACGGCATCCCGGCCGATTCGACCACCGAGACGTTCGCGGCGATCCGGGTGGATATCCATACCCGCCGCTGGGCCGGTGTGCCGTTCTACCTGCGTGCGGGCAAGCGCCTGGGCCGGCGCGTGACCGAGATCGCGGTGGTGTTCAAGCGCGCCCCGAACCTGCTGTTCCGTGACCATGGCGAGGATGACTTCGGCCAGAACGCTGTGGTGATCCGGGTCCAGCCCGATGAGGGCGCCACGATCCGGTTCGGGTCCAAGGTCCCGGGCACGCAGATGGAAGTCCGCGACGTGACCATGGACTTCGGCTACGGGCACTCCTTTACCGAGTCCAGCCCCGAAGCGTACGAACGGCTGATCCTTGATGTGCTCCTGGGCGAGCCGCCGCTGTTCCCCCGGCACGCGGAGGTGGAGTTGTCCTGGAAGATCCTGGACCCCTTTGAAGATTACTGGGCCGGTTTGGCTGAGCAGCCGGAGCCTTACGCCCCGGGGTCCTGGGGCCCTGCCTCGGCGGATGAACTGTTGGCCCGTGACGGACGAACCTGGAGAAGGCCATGATTGTAGATTTGCCGGACACCACCACCTCGAAGATCTCCAAGAAGATCATGGCCCTGCGTGAGCAGGGCGGGGTGATCGCCTTGGGCCGGGTCCTGACCCTTGTGGTGGTCACCCGGTCCGGGCTCGAGGAAGAAGCGATCGAGGCGGCGAACGAGGCCAGCCGCGAACACCCTTGCCGGATCATCGTGCTGGCCGACGCCGGCCAGAGCGCACCGGATCGGCTAGACGCGCAGATCCGGGTCGGCGGTGACGCCGGCGCGTCCGAGGTCATCGTGCTCCGCGGCTACGGCGAGCTCGCGCACGAAAGCGAATCCCTGGTCGCGGCCCTGCTCCTGCCGGACGCCCCGATCGTGGCCTGGTGGCCGCACGGGGCACCGGAGAACGCCTGCGAAACCTCCGTGGGCCGGATCGCGCACCGCCGGATCACCGATTCCGCGAACGAAACTGACCCTCAAATGGCGTTGGAGAACATCCGGGCGACCTACAAGGCCGGGGACACCGACCTCGCGTGGACCCGGCTGACGAACTGGCGGATCCAGCTCGCGGCGGTCCTGGACCAGGTGGACTCCTCGCCCGTGACCGCCGTGGCCGTCGAAGGCGCCTCCGACTCCCCGTCCACGATCCTGCTCGCGGCCTGGCTGACCCTGGCCCTGGACGCGCCCGTGACCATCGTCGCGGACCCCGCCGGGACCGGCATCCGCCGCGTCCGCCTCACCCGCCACACCGGCGACGTGCAGCTCTTCCGCCCCGGACTCTCCGTCGCTGAACTCACCCAGCCCGGACAACCCGCCCAACGCATCTCCCTGCCACGCCGCAGCCTCAAAGACTGCCTCGCCGAAGAACTCCGCCGCCTCGACCCCGACGAAGTCTTCGGCGAAACCGTTCGCAGCCTTGGTACTTCCAGACTGCATCAAGCCAGCAGCGTGACATTCACCTGCAGCGGGGAGCCAGAACGTAACCGGGATCGCTTGTCACTGATCGCCGTCTAAGGGGACCTCGACTCACCGGATCCGCCCGGATCCAGGAAAGGAACACAAAATAATGGTTCACAAAGTCAAAGCGGTCATCGCCAGGGAGAAGAATGCCCCTGTTTCGGTGGAGACTATCCTGGTCCCGGATCCGGGGCCGGGGGAGGCGCTGGTAGACATTCTCACCTGCGGGGTCTGCCACACCGACCTGCACTACAAGCAGGGCGGCATCGGCGACGAGTTCCCCTACCTGCTGGGCCACGAGGCCACCGGCGTGGTCAGCGCCGTCGGTTCCGGCGTCACCGAGGTGGCTCCCGGCGACCGCGTGATCCTGAACTGGCGTGCCGTGTGCGGGGAATGCCGTGTGTGTGCCAAGGGCCAGCCGCAGTACTGTTTCAACACCCGCAACGCGACGCAGAAGATGACGCTCGAGGACGGCACAGAGCTTTCTCCCGCGTTGGGCATCGGCGCCTTCGCGGAGAAGACCCTGGTAGCCGCCGGGCAGTGCACCAAGGTGGATGACGACGCCGATGCCGCCGCCGTCGGGCTGCTCGGCTGCGGCGTGATGGCCGGCATCGGTGCCGCCATAAACACGGGCGAGGTCAAGCGCGGCGAATCCGTGGCCGTGATCGGCTGCGGCGGCGTGGGCATCGCCGCGATCGCCGGCGCAAAGCTGGCCGGAGCCACCACCATCATCGCGGTGGACATCGACGCCAACAAGGTGGAGATGGCCAAGACCCTGGGGGCCACCCACGGCGTGGATTCCAGCAAGGACGATCCCATCGAGGCCATCCGGGCCCTCACCGGAGGTAACGGAGCGGACGTGGTGATTGACGCCGTCGGACGTCCCGAAACGTTCAAGCAGGCGTTTTACGCCCGCGACCTCGCCGGCCGGGTGGTGCTGGTGGGTGTCCCGACGCCGGACATGAAGCTTGAGCTGCCCCTGCTGGACGTCTTTGGCCGGGGCGGCTCGCTGAAGTCCTCCTGGTACGGGGATTGCCTGCCCTCCCGTGATTTCCCCATGCTCGTGGCGCAGTACAAGCAGGGCAACCTTGATCTGGACGCCTTCGTCACCGAGCGGATCACCATCGATCAGGTGGAGGAAGCCTTCGCCAAGATGCACGAGGGCAAGGTCCTGCGCTCGGTTGTTGAAGTAAAGACACTGAAGGAGTTCTCATGACAGTCACCATCGAAAACCTGGTCACCTCGGGCACTTTTTCGCTCGACGGCGGCACTTGGGACGTGGACAACAACGTCTGGATCGTGGGTAACGATGATGAGTGTGTGATCATCGATTCCCCGCACGATGCGGCAGCGATCATCAACCAGGTCCGTGGCCGGAAGGTCCTGGCCATCCTGCTGACCCACGCGCACAATGACCACATCGGCGCGGCGCGGGAGGTCGCGGCTGCTGTGGGCGCCCCGATCGTCCTGAACCCGGAGGACCTGGTCCTCTGGAAGCAGGCCTACCCTGATACGGAACCGGACCGGTACCACGGGGAAGGCGACGTGTTCGAGGTGGGCGGCACCGCGCTGTTGGCCATCCACACCCCGGGCCATTCCCCGGGCTCCACCTGCTTCTACCTCGAAAGTGAGGGAACGGTCTTCACCGGCGACACCCTCTTTAACGGTGGACCGGGAGCGACGGGACGCTCCTACAGCGACTACCCCACCATCCTGACCTCCATCCGGGAACGGCTGCTCACCCTCCCGCCGGAGACCGTGGTCCGTACCGGCCACGGCGACAACACGACTATTGGTGCGGAACGGGAAACGCTGGCTAAGGTTTCCCAATAGAGCAGGGTCTTTAACAGCAGGATCCCGTTGAGGCGCGCCAGGACAGCTGGCGCGCCTCAACGGGCGTTTTGAAGAAGAACGGCGTGAGCCGCAAAGGAAGTTGGAACAATGAAGTTCGGCAAGCAGCCCGCCCCCGTCGCGGACATCAACGAGGACAACCTCGAAGTCCACAAGCCCAAAACGGAAGCGGCCGGAATCAAGGCCGTCATGGTGGCCCTCGAGCGCGCGGTGGCCCAGGCCGGGGTGACCCGGACGGCGCAGTCCCTGCTGCGGCTGAACCAACAGGGCGGCTTCGACTGCCCAGGCTGTGCCTGGCCGGAATCGGCCACGAAGCGCAAAGCGGCCGAGTTCTGCGAGAACGGGGCCAAAGCGGTGGCCGAGGAGAACACCCTCCGCACGGTCGGGGCCGAGTTCTGGGCCCGGCACTCCATCGCCGAACTCTCCGGGAAAACGGAGTACTGGCTAGGCAACCAGGGCCGGCTGAGCGAACCGGTAGTGATCCGCGAGGGCGACACGCATTACTCGCCGATCTCCTGGACCGAAGCCTTCGAGCTGATCGGCGAACACATCCGGGCCTCCACCCCGGACCGGTCCGTCTTCTACACTTCGGGCCGCACCGCCAACGAAACCGCGTTTATGTACCAGCTGTTCGCGCGGGCACTGGGCACCAACAACCTGCCCGACTGTTCCAACATGTGCCATGAGTCCTCCGGCTCGGCGCTGAACCCGACCATCGGCATCGGCAAGGGCACCGTGTCCCTGGAGGACATCCACGATTCCGAGCTCATCTTTGTGGTGGGGCAGAACCCGGGCACCAACCACCCCCGGATGCTCTCAGCGCTGAAGGAATGCAAGGACAAGGGCGGCAAGGTGGTGGCGGTCAACCCGCTGCCGGAGGCGGGACTGTTCAACTTCAAGGATCCGCAGACCGTTTCCGGTGTGGTGGGCGGCGGCACACCGCTCGCCGACGAGTACCTGCAGATCAAGGTCGGCGGTGACCTGGCACTGTTCCAGGCACTGGGCCACCTGCTCCTGGCGGAGGAAGAGCGCAACCCGGGCACCGTCGTCGACCGTTCCTTTATCGACGCACAAACCGACGGGTTCGACGCCTACCGAGACGCCCGCCAGGAACTGGACTGGGCGGAAACCGAGAAGGCCACCGGCCTATCCCGCGAACAAATTGAGACCGTGGCTGGGATGCTGATCAGGTCCAAGGCCACCATCTTCTGCTGGGCCCTCGGCGTGACGCAGCAGCCGCACTCGGTGGACACCATCAAGGAGATGGTCAACGTCCTGCTGCTGCAGGGCAACTTCGGCAAACCCGGCGCCGGCGCCTGCCCCGTCCGCGGCCACTCCAACGTCCAGGGCGACCGGACCATGGGCATCTGGGAAAAACCCAAGGAATGGCTCCTCGAAGCACTTGACAAAGAGTTCGCGATCGAGTCCCCGCGGCACCACGGCCACGACGCCGTCGAAACCATGGCGGCCTTCGAGCGGGACGAGGTGGACGTTTTTGTGTCCATGGGCGGAAACTTCTCGCTCGCCTGTTCCGATACCGAGACCCTGGAAGCCGGGATGCAGCGGATTGGCCTGACCGTGCACGTGTCCACCAAGCCGAACCGGTCCCACGTGGTGCACGGCCGCACGTCGCTCATCCTGCCCACCCTCGGCCGGACGGACAAGGACGACAAGCACGCCAAGGGCGTACAGTTCCTGTCCGTGGAGGACTCCATGTCCGTGGTCCACTCCACCCAGGGCAGGCTGGCGCCGGTGTCCGAGCACCTGCTCGCCGAACCGGTGATCGTCGCGCGGATGGCAGAGGCCACCTTCGGGCCGGACCACCTGGTGGACTGGAGGGCCATGGCCGGGGACTACGACGTGGTCCGTGACCACATCTCCCGCGTCATCCCCGGATTCGAGGACTTCAACGCCCGGATCCGGACCAAAAACGGTTTTGTGCTGCCCAACCCGCCGCGGGACACCAGGTCGTTCAAGACCGACATCGGCCGCGGCCGCTTCACCGTCAGCCCGCTCGAGTACCTGTCTCCGCCCCACGGCCATCTGGTCCTCCAGACCATCCGCAGCCACGACCAGTACAACACCACGTTCTACGGCCTGGATGACCGGTACCGGGGGATCTCGGGCGGGCGCCGGGTGATTCTGGTGCATCCGGAGGACCTGGCAGAACTGGGTTTCCAGGACCGGGACCTCGTGGACGTGGTCAGCACCTTCCGTGGGCACGACCGGCAGGCGTACAAGTTCCGACTGGTGGCCTACCCGACGGCGAAGGGCTGCGCGGCGGCATACTTCCCCGAGGCCAACGCCCTGGTTCATAAAGAGAACGTGGCGCGGGAATCCAACACCCCCGGTTTCAAGGCCATGTTCGTCCGGTTTGTGCCGCACGTGGCGGAGCCGGAAGCCGCCGAGGAGTCCGCTTCGCTGGCGGCTGCCACTGCCAGCTGATCACACAGCATAGCGGCCCCGTCTCCGATGGGAGTCGGGGCCGTCCTCCTTGCGTTAGCCGGTCAGCGGGGTTTACACCGTCACCGGAGTCCGTGGCTGTGTGCCAGAGCGATGGCCTCGGTGCGTGAGCCGACGTCGAGCTTCTTGAACAGGTTTCGCACGTGGAACTTGACCGTATTCTCGCTGATGCCCAGCTTTGAGGCGATGGTCCTGTTGCGGTGTCCGGCGACAAGGTGCTGGAGCACTTCGAGTTCCCGGGCGGCAAGGTCCCATCCGGCGACATCCCCGGACGGGCGTGTCGGCAGGTCCAAGGGGAGCGTGACGAAGACGTCTGCACCCCAGCCCGGCATGACGTCGATCCGCAGCTGTCCGGTGAGCGCCTGGACCCGGCGGTCCAGGCGGGCGATGCTCGGCGCGTCGGCGGCGAGTGCACCGCGGCCGTCGTCGCGTACGTTGATCAGCAGGTTTTCGCCATCGCAGTCCCACTGCGTCCGTACCCTGCTGACGTCCGGCTGTTCCGTCATGGCCAGCACAAGTCCGCGGACAATGGCCCGTGCCGCGTGGGCAACTTCGCCGGGCAGCGCCCTTCCATTCAGCGGCGGTTCGATAAATTCGATCTCGATGCCGCTGTAGCGTGTGAGCGGCCGCAGGTCCTCCCGCAGTCGTTCGAAAGCCTTGGCAACGGGCTCTTTGACCAGGTCTGTCGTGCGGTCGCTGTGGGTGCGGAGCCCGATTAAAGCCTTGGCAGTGAGGTCAGTGACGGTTGAGCGGGCTGCTGCATCCTCCAAGGAGGAAGAACGCAGGGCTGCCAGGAGGGTCTCCAGGGTGGTGGAGTGCAGATCGGTCAGTTCCGCCGTCACGCGGAGGCGCTCAGCGGAAGCCGCCCGAGATTCCAGCAGGTACGACGGCGGCGCATCAGCCACTTTCTCGCGGATCCGGCGGGCAGTAAGGCGCCAGAGATACGTCACCAGGTCCAATCCGGAGTTGTGTCCCGAATCGGCAGGGGCGGGATCCGTGAGGACCAGGAGGGCATTGCTGGAGGCGTGCTTCAGGGCGAGGACGGGCCGGGTCCGGCCAGCGATCTCGGCTTCCCCAAACCAGGGTGCCTCATCCGAAAGGGCAGCGCGAAGCGTGTCAAGCTCGGCGATGGAGGCCCGGGAGATGATTTCTTCGTCGCCCGCCTTTTTCTGCGGCCGCCCCGTGCAGTCTTCGGTGAAGATGACCAGCGCACTGCCTCCCATGAAGGGGAGTGTGGCATCGCGCAACCGCTCCGCTATCTGGGCCAGAGGGGCATCGGCCAAGGCTGCCACGCTCTGCAAAAGCGGCCACGGCAGGTCTGGAAGAGGCATGGTGGATTCCTTCAGGGATGGGTCAGGGGCTGCACTCATCCCAACAGCTTACCGGGGCGGAAGCGTCCAACCAACCCAAAAGGGTAGTAAGAACCGTCAGAAAACAGTGTTACCCCTGCCCATTCGATTCGCAATCATGGATATCAACCAGAAAGCATCCGTCCGGCCGCTACAGGCCGACCAGATCCAAGAGGACAAACCGTGAACCTGAGAACAAATGTTATGCTCCCCGGCACTACAAATTCAGCAACACTCGACTGGACGCCCGCGGACGAGCGCGCCGTGGACACAGCCCGTGTTTTGGCTGCGGACGCCGTCGAGAAGGTTGGCAACGGCCACCCCGGCACGGCCATGAGCCTTGCACCGGCCGCCTACCTTCTCTTCCAGAAGCTGATGCGCCACGACCCCCGCGACCCGGACTGGCTGGGACGTGACCGTTTCATCCTGTCACCCGGTCACTCCTCGCTGACCCTGTACATTCAGCTGTTCCTGTCCGGCTACGGCCTGGAACTGGACGACCTCAAGGCGCTACGCACCTGGGATTCCCTCACGCCGGGCCACCCCGAGTACAAGCACACCGCCGGCGTCGAAATCACCACCGGCCCGCTGGGCCAGGGCCTGGCCTCCTCGGTGGGCTTCGCCTACTCGCAGCGCCGGATGCGCGGCCTGTTCGACGCCGACGCTGCCGAGGGCACGTCCCCGTTTGACCACACCATCTGGGTCATCGCTTCCGACGGCGACATCCAGGAAGGCGTGACCTCCGAGGCTTCCTCGCTGGCCGGCCACCAGGAACTGGGCAACCTCGTGGTGGTGTACGACGAAAACCACATCTCCATCGAGGACGACACCGACATCTCCTTCACCGAGGACGTCCTCAAGCGCTACGAGGCGTACGGCTGGCACACCCAGCGCGTTGACTGGACCGAGACGGGCGAATATGTCGAAGACGTCCAGGAGCTGTACTCGGCCCTGCTCGCCGCGAAGGCCGAGACCTCCAAGCCGTCCATCATCTCGCTGCGCACCATCATCGGGTACCCGGCGCCGAAGAAGCAGAACACCGGCAAGATCCACGGTTCCGCCCTGGGTGCCGACGAAGTGGCAGGCCTCAAGGAGGTCCTGGGCTTCGATCCGGCCAAGTCCTTCGACGTTGACCAGGACGTCCTGGCGCACGCCCGCGCCGTCGTCGAACGCGGTGCTGCTGCCCGCATCGAATGGGACGGGTCCTTCGAGGCGTGGCAGTCGGCCAACCCTGAGGGCGCTGCGTTGTTGGAGCGGATCGAAGCCAAGAAGCTTCCAGCCGGACTCGACGCCGTCCTGCCGGTCTTCGAAGCAGGCAAGGACGTCTCCACCCGCGCAGCGTCCGGCAAGGTCTTGAACGCGATCGGCCCGGTCATGCCGGAACTGTGGGGCGGTTCGGCCGACCTCGCGGAGTCCAACAACACCACCATCGAGGGATCGCCGTCGTTCATCCCGGCCTCGCGCTCCACGGACACGTGGAAGGGCAACCCGTACGGTCGGGTCCTGCACTTCGGCATCCGCGAGCACGCCGCGGCCTCGATCGTGAACGGCATCTCGCTGCACGGCCGCACCCGAGCTTTTTCGGGCACATTCCTGATCTTCAGCGACTACCAGCGCCCCGCCATCCGCCTCTCCGCCCTCATGGGTGTCCCGTCCATCTACGTATGGTCGCATGACTCCATCGGCCTGGGCGAGGACGGCCCCACTCACCAGCCGGTGGAGCAGCTCTCCACCCTGCGCGCCATCGTGGGCCTGGACGTCGTCCGCCCCGGTGACGCGAACGAGGTGGGCATAGCGTGGAAGACCATGCTGGAGAACCACGAAAACCCGGCCGGCATCGTCCTGACCCGTCAGAACGTCCCCACCTTCGCCCGCGGTAATGGTGCAGCACAGGGCGACACTTTTGCTTCCCCGGCCGGTGTGGCCAAGGGCGGCTACGTCCTGGCTGAAGCATCGAAGGACGGCGCCACCGTGCCGGCCGACGTGCTCCTGATCGCAACCGGCTCCGAGGTCCAGTTGGCTGTCCAGGCCCGCGAAGCCCTGCAGGCCGAAGGCATCGCCGCCCGCGTTGTCTCCATGCCGTGCGTCGAGTGGTTCAACAACCAGGACGCCGCCTACCGCGAGTCCGTGCTCCCCGCCGCCGTCAGGGCCCGCGTCTCCGTGGAGGCCGGTCTGGCCCTGGGCTGGAGGGAATTCGTTGGCGACGCCGGCCGTTCCATCTCGCTCGAGCACTACGGTGCTTCCGCTGACTACAAGCGCCTGTTCCAGGAGTTCGGCATTACCGCGGAGGCGGTTGCCGCCGCTGCCAAGGACTCCCTCGCCGCGGCCCGCAACTAGCCTTTCCCCTGCACTGCGGCGGCACCGCGGGACGGCCTTATGGGGGCGTCCCGCGGTGCCGCCGCGAACCCTCACCAGTCCACAATTTTTGAAGGAAGAAGCAGAAGCCATGACCAACGCAACCCCCACCGCCCAGCTGTCCGACGCCGGTGTGTCCATCTGGCTCGACGACCTCTCACGTGAGCGTCTCGCCAGCGGAAGCCTCCAGAAGCTCATCGACGAAAAGAACGTCGTCGGCGTGACCACCAACCCGTCCATCTTCCAGGCCGCGATCACCTCCGGCTCGGACTACGACGCAAAGATCGCAGAACTCGCCGCCCAGGGCGCCGGTGTTGAGGAGACCATCTTCGAGATCACCACCACCGACGTCGCGGACGCCTGCGACCTGTTCGCCCCGATCGCCGCTGCGACCAAGGGAGTGGACGGCCGTGTCTCCATCGAAGTTGACCCGCGCCTCGCCTGGGACACGGCCGGCACCATCGCCGAGGCCAAGAACCTCTACAAGAAGGTGGACAAGGACAACGTCCTCATCAAGATCCCCGCGACGCTCGAAGGCCTGGAAGCGATTACCGCAACCCTCGCCGAAGGCATCAGCGTCAACGTGACCCTGATCTTCTCCCTCGACCGCTACTGCGCCGTCATCAACGCCTTCCAATCCGGCCTGGAACTGGCCAAGGAAAACGGGCATGACCTGTCCACGATCCACTCGGTCGCCTCGTTCTTCGTCTCCCGCGTGGACAGCGAGATCGACAAACGGCTCGACGCCCTCGGCACCGACGAAGCCAAGGCACTCAAGGGCAAGGCCGGCGTAGCCAATGCCCGCCTGGCCTACCAGGTGTACGAGCAGCTCTTTTCGACCGAACGGTGGGAAGTTCTGACCAAAGCCGGCGCACGCACGCAGCGTCCGCTGTGGGCCTCCACCGGTGTGAAGGACCCTGCCTACCCCGACACCCTGTACGTCACCGGACTGGCTGCCGCCGACGTCGTCAACACCATGCCGGAGAAGACGCTTGACGCGACGTTCGACCACGGCGTGGTCACCGGTGACACCATCACCGGCACCTATGCCGAGTCCAAGGGCGTGCTGTACGCACTGGACGCCCTCGGCATCTCCTACAACGAGGTGGTTGCCCTCCTCGAATCGGAGGGCCTGGACAAGTTTGTGGCCAGCTGGAAGGAACTGCTGGCCGACGTCGAAGGCGCCCTCGCCACCGCACGGAAGGCATCCTGACCCGAGCTCTGACCGCTACCGAAAGGCAGACATCATGTCCGCATCACCTCTGAACTGCTGCATCAACCCCAGCATCCTCTCGGCCGACTTCGTCAATCTCGAGGCCGAACTCGCCCGCATCAGCAACGCCGATGCCGTGCACGTGGATGTTATGGACAACCACTTTGTGCCAAATCTGACCATCGGCCTGCCTGTTGTGGAACGCCTGCAGAAGGTCAGCCCCGTCCCGTTGGACGCCCACCTGATGATTGCCAACGTGGACCGCTGGGCTCCGCTGTACGCCGACGCCGGCGTGAGCTCTGTGACATTCCACGTCGAGGCATCCGACGCCCCCATCAAACTCGCTCGCGAACTTCGCGCACGCGGGGCCAAGGCGGGCATGGCCCTGCGTCCGGCCACTCCGGTGGAACCGTACCTGGACATGCTCCCCGAACTGGACATGCTGTTGATCATGACGGTGGAGCCGGGCTTTGGCGGCCAGGCGTTCCTGGATGTCATGCTGCCCAAGATCCGCCGTGCCCGCGCGGCGGTTGACGGTTCAGGAGTGAACGTGGCCATCCAGGTGGACGGCGGCATCACGGAGGAAACCATCACTCGGGCCGCGGAGGCCGGTGCCAACGTCTTTGTGGCCGGGTCAGCCGTGTACGGCAAGCCGTCTCCTGCGGACGCCATCGAGTCACTGCGCGCGAACGGCCAGCTCGCCTTCGGCCGAACGGCTCTCCACCTCAACAACATCGCACCCCAACCAGTCTGAAGGACCACTCATGCGCGTTCACATCGGAACCGACCACGCCGGTATGGAGCTAAGC
Organism: Pseudarthrobacter sulfonivorans; assembly: GCF_001484605.1. Lineage (NCBI taxonomy): Bacteria > Bacillati > Actinomycetota > Actinomycetes > Micrococcales > Micrococcaceae > Pseudarthrobacter > Pseudarthrobacter sulfonivorans. The sequence continues at coordinate 2,867,599 of NZ_CP013747.1, forward strand.
TCCCACCTCATCAATGCACTGTCTGCCAACGGCTACGAGATGGTGGACCACGGGCCGGCGGCCTATGATGCCGAGGACGACTACCCGTCGTTCTGCATCAAGGCAGCCTCCGCCGTCGTGGCCGATCAGGCCGCAGGCATTGACGCCCTCGGGATTGTGCTGGGCGGTTCGGGCAACGGCGAGCAGATCGCCGCGAACAAGGTCAAGGGCGTCCGCGCGGCCTTGGCCTGGAACCTCGATACGGCCAAGCTGGCCCGCGAACACAACAACGCCAACGTGGTGGCAGTGGGCGGGCGGCAGCACACCGTGCAGGAGGCCACCGAACTGATCGAGGCATTCCTGGCAGAACCGTTTAGTAATGCCGAGCGCCATGAACGCCGCATCGGCAAGATCGCCACCTACGAAACCACCGGCGAGGTGGCCGAGTAAAAACCCCGGCTACGTCATAGCTCCGTCCCATGCGGCGGGGCTATGACGCGTTCACAGACGAAAACTCAGCATAGGAGTCAGCATGCCCATTGCAACCCCAGAGATCTACTCCGAGATGATCGACCGCGCGAAGGCCGGCGGCTTCGCGTTTCCGGCCGTCAACGTCACCTCCTCGCAGACGCTGAACGCCGCCCTGCGCGGCTTCGCCGAGGCCGAGTCCGACGGCATCGTCCAGGTTTCCACCGGCGGTGCCGCGTACTGGTCCGGTGCTGCCACGAAGGACATGGTTGCCGGTTCCCTCGGCTTCGCGGCGTTCGCCCGCGAAGTGGCCAAGAACTACAACGTCAACATCGCCCTCCACACCGACCACTGCCCCAAGGACAAGCTGGACGGCTTTGTCCTGCCGCTGCTCGCAGCGTCCGAGGCCGAGGTCAAGGCCGGCCGCAACCCGATCTTCAACTCCCACATGTGGGACGGCTCGCACGAGACTCTTGAAGACAACCTGCGCATCGCCCGCGAGCTGCTGGAGCGCACCGCCGCCGCGAAGATGATCCTCGAAGTTGAAATCGGCATTGTCGGCGGCGAGGAAGACGGCGTGGAAAACGCCATCAACGACAAGCTCTACACGACGGTCGAGGACGCGTTGGCCACGATCGAAGCCCTCGGTGCCGGCGAGAACGGCCGCTACCTGACGGCCCTGACGTTCGGCAACGTGCACGGCGTGTACAAGCCGGGCGGGGTGAAGCTGCGCCCGGAGATCCTGAAGGACATCCAGGCGCAGGTGGGCGCGAAGCTGGGCAAGGACAGCCCGTTTGATCTGGTGTTCCACGGCGGTTCGGGTTCCTCGGACCAGGAGATCGCTGACGCCGTTTCCTACGGCGTGATCAAGATGAACATCGACACCGACACGCAGTACGCGTTCACCCGTCCGGTGGCCGGCCACATGCTCGCCAACTACGACGGCGTCCTGAAGATCGACGGCGAAATGGGCAACAAGAAGCTCTACGATCCCCGTGTCTGGGGCGCCTCCGCCGAGGCAGGCCTGTCCGCCCGGATCGTCGAGGCCACCAAGCAGCTCGGTTCCGCCGGAAAGACGATCTAAAGAAGGTCAGCCGAACAGGACCGCTGCTTCCTCGTAGCGGTCCTGTGGCACGGTCTTCAGCTTGCCCAGCGCTTCCGCGAAGCCAACGTGCTCGATATCGGTGCCCTTGAGCGCCACCATGGTGCCCCAGCAGCCCTCCACTACCGAGTCGATCGCGGCCATGCCCAGGCGCGTTGCAAGGACACGGTCGAAGGCGGACGGGACGCCGCCGCGCTGGATGTGCCCCAGGATCGTTGCACGGGTCTCGATGCCGGTCCGGGCTTCCAGTTCCGGGACCAACTGGTCCGCGATGCCGCCCAGGCGGGGCCGGCCGAAGGTGTCCAGGCCGCGCTCGGAGTGCGGGGATTCCATGTAGTCCGGAACAAAGCCCTCGGCCACCACTACCAGCGGTGCGCGCCCGCGGGCGTGGGCTTCCTTCACCCACTGGGCGATCTGTTCGATGCTGATCTTCTGCTCCGGGATCAGGATGGCGTGGGCGCCTGCGGCCATGCCCGCGTGCAGGGCAATCCAGCCCACGTGCCGGCCCATGACCTCGGCGATCATGCACCGGTGGTGGGATTCTGCCGTGGTGCGCAGCCTGTCGATTGCTTCGGTGGCGATCTGCACGGCGGTGTCGAAGCCGAAGGTGTAGTCCGTGGCGTCGAGGTCGTTGTCCACGGTCTTGGGGACGCCCACGATCTTCAGCCCTGCGTCGGTCAGCCGCTTTGCGGCGGCAAGGGTCCCTTCGCCGCCGATGGCAATGATGGCGTCGATGCCCAGGCGATCCATATGGTCCTTGATGACTGCGGGGCCGCCGCCGTTTTCGAAGGGATTGGTGCGGGACGTGCCCAGGATCGTGCCACCCTGCTTGGCGATGCCGCGGACCATGGTGCGGGGGATATCGATGATGTCGCCCTCAACCACGCCCCGCCAGCCGTCCAGGAACCCGACAAACTCGTGGCCATGGACGGTGATGCCTTTAAGTACGGCGCCGCGGATGACAGCGTTCAGTCCGGGGCAGTCGCCACCGCTGGTGAGGATTCCAATTTTCATGTTCGGCTCAAATTCTGCGAGAGGATTTACAGGCAGTGCGCCACACTGACGCACCTGGAAGTGTTGTGGGTGGTACGTGGTACGGCATAAACCTGTTGCAGATTCGAGGTGCGCCACACGGTACAAGCCTGAGGGTCACGTGCCGTTTCATGGCGAAACTCCTGCTGGGGACTGCGACGGTGCCGTGAAAGGCGGCTTCTCAGCCGTAGGGGGATCAACAATGCACATTGAGTCTCCCTAAATTCCGTCGTCAAGGCGAGTGAGGTTCGTCCGCTCCTTCCCCTCGAATGCTGCTGGTGGGGGAGGATCGCGCTAGGCCGATTTCAGCGCGGCAAGCACCGACATGGCCTCCTGAACGACATCCCGCGCGGGGAAGGACGGCCGGTTGACGCCGGCCATCTCTTCCATGACGCGGACCACCTGGCAGCTGTAGCCGAACTCGTTGTCGTACCAGACGTAGAGGACGAGGTTTTTGTCATTGGAGATGGTCGCGAGGCTATCAACAATGCCGGCATGGCGGGAGCCGACGAAGTCCGTCGAGACCACGTCGGGCGAGTCCATGTAGTCGATCTGCTTGCGCAGGTCCGAGTGCAGCGACATATCGCGGAGGAAGCTGTTGACCTCATCCTTGGTGGTGCCGTTCTCCAGGCTCAGGTTGAGGATGGCCAGGCTGACGTCCGGGGTAGGAACGCGGATTGAGCTGCCGGTGAGCTTGCCCAGCAGTTCCGGCAGTGCCTTCGCCACAGCAGTGGCCGCTCCGGTTTCGGTGATCACCATGTTCAGCGCGGCGGAGCGGCCGCGGCGGTCGCCCTTGTGAAAGTTGTCGATCAGGTTCTGGTCATTGGTGAACGAGTGCACGGTCTCCACGTGCCCGTGGACCACGCCGAACCTGTCGTTGATGGCTTTCAGGACCGGCGTGATGGCGTTGGTGGTGCAGGACGCCGCGGACACGATCTTGTCCGAGTCCAGGATGGTGCCGTGGTTAATCCCATGCACGATGTTCTTCAGCTCGCCCTTGCCCGGAGCGGTCAGGAGCACGCGGGCCACGCCCTTGCTCAACAGGTGCTGGGACAGCCCTTCAACGTCGCGCCAGCGGCCCGTGTTGTCCACCACGAGAGCGTTGTGGATGCCGTAGGCGGTGTAGTCGATCGTGGCGGGGTTGTCCGAGTAGATGACCTGGACCTGCACGCCGTTGGCGGTAATGGTGCCGGCTTCCTCATTGACGCGGATGGTGCCCTCGAAGGAGCCGTGGACCGAGTCGCGGCGCAGGAGGCTGGCGCGCTTGGTGAGGTCGTTGTCGGAGCCGCGGCGCACCACGATGGCGCGCAGGCGCAGGCCGTGGCCGCCGCCTGCCTTTTCGATGAGGAGGCGCGCCAGCAGGCGGCCGATGCGGCCAAAGCCGTAGAGCACGACGTCGGTGCTGGCGCGGTCATCAGCGCCGCGCCGGCCGACGACGTCGGCGAGTTCGGCGCGGAGGAACTCTTCCAGGGTTGCCCCGCCGCCCTCTTCCTTGAACTTCTGGTTGAGGCGGGCGATGTCGATGGCTGCGGCGCCCAGGTCCAGGCCGGCGAGGGTGTTCAGCAGCGGGGCGGTTTCCCCCGGGAGCAGCTCGTCATTGCTGATCCGACGCGCGAAGCGGTGCGCCTTGAGGATGCCCATGGTGGACTTGTTGATCAGGCTGCGGCCGTGGATGCTGGTCACCACGTTGTTTTCGCGGTACAGCCGGCCGATCACCGGAATCATGGCCTCGGCAAGGGCCTCCCGGCCCATCCACGTATCAAGGCAGGAATCTGGGAGTTGTTGCATCGGGCTTCCTTTCGCAATGGGTCGGATCTGTTGGAGCTTGGCCTAGCCTCCATCGTCCTGTCATTTGCGGATAGGGGAAACGCTATTTCGGGATGGTTCTGACTACCCTATTGGGTAGTCTGGGCGGCGCGCCGGGGCGGAAGGCGGTCACTTCCCTACCCGAACGGGCTGGGCTACAGTGCCTCTATCTGGTCACCCGCCAGCCCGCCGGAGACATTGCCGGCGAGTAGCAGCAGAAAGGCAAAATCAAATGAGCGTAACTTTCCAGCCCAGCGAGCTCTTCGCTGGGGACCTAGACAAATCCCTGCTCGGCCCCCCGTTGGCCGAAGTGCTCGGCGACGAGATACCAACGCGAATTGCCGTTCCCTTTACCAGCGACGACTCCCGCATCCTCTCTGGAGTCTGGGAAGCCGACCCAGGCCTCTCTCGGTGGGAATTCCTGGAGCGCGGCGAAGCGATTCATGTCCTTGAAGGCCGCATGGTGGTCACCCAGGATGGCGCTGGACCGATCACGTTGGAGGCCGGAACCGCCGCCGTCTTCCCCATCGGTTGGCAGGGGACATGGGAGATCCAGGAACGGATCAGGAAATTCTTTGTGATTTTCTCGGCCTGACACGGACCGCTGCCGAGCCAGGTCAGGATATTGCGCGGCCTGGCTCGGCCGTTCGCGATCCGATTTTCATTCCTGAGCGTGGCGGAGTCTGTGCCTTGCACGCATCGGGCCGGCGCAGCCGGTTTATTAGCCTTCGTTACTGGCGCCGCACAAGAGTGCAAGCCGGTCATCAACACCAGCGGAAGATGAGGTATCAATGAGCATGCGGTTAATTGACGGCTTTGATGGAGTGCTGGCGGACCTCGACGGCGTCGTGTATACCGGGCCGAGGGCGATCGACGGCGCTACCAACGCACTCGATAAGCTCGAAGGTGAGGGCAAGAGCCTGGCATACGTGACTAACAACGCGTCGCGCTCACCAGAGGAGGTTGCCACCCACCTCCGGGAATTAGGAGCACCTGCCACCGCCGAGCAGGTCTTCGGATCCGCGCTGGCCGGTGCACAGCTGCTGGCCGCCAAGATGGCCGCAGGCGCGGCTGTGCTCGTCGTGGGCAGTCAGATCCTCGCAGACTCCGTCAGGGCGCAAGGGCTCGTCGTCGTGTCAAGCTCGGATGATCGGCCAGACGCAGTCATCCAGGGATTTTCCCCTGCCCTCGGCTGGAAGGACCTGGCAGAAGCCGCCTACGCGGTCACAGCAGGTGCCACTTGGGTAGCGACAAACATGGACATGACCCTTCCCCAGGAGCGGGGGTTCGCTCCGGGTAACGGGTCATTGGTGGCCGCGGTTGCCGCTGCCACCGGCAAGTCGCCCCTAGTAGCGGGAAAACCAGAAGCAGCCCTCTTCGAGACGGCGGCGCGCCACTCCGGCGTCGAGCGCGCTCTCGTGGTCGGCGACCGCCTGGACACCGACATCCTCGGCGGAAACCGCGCAGGCATGGCCACGGTTCTCGTCCTCACGGGCGTGGACTCGGTCCAAACGGCGCTGGCTGCACGCTTGGACGAGCGTCCGAACTACGTGATTCGTTCTCTGGGCGAACTCTACGTGGAGTACCCCGCGATCACGGCCGACGACGGGGCCTACTCCTGTGGCGCGGCAGTGGCCCGGGCATCGGGATCGACGGTAAGCATCAACGGCCGTGAAAACGACCTCAACAGCTGGCGCGCAGCGTGCGCCGCCTGGTGGGCAGCCCACCCGCTTATGACACCGCATTCTGCGCCGGAAATCGTGTTTACGACGGCTGGATAGGGGCGTTCGGTCAGGAATGAACCGCAGTAGGTGTGCAGAACCCTCCTCAAACGGGGCAGGTACTAGAAAAGGAGAGTTCAATGAGCGAGAAGCTGCGTTGGGGCGTCCTCGGCACCGCCCACATCGTCCGCAAGACAATTACGGCGTTGCAGAAAACGAAAAACGGTGAGGTAGTAGGTATTGCTTCCCGCACCGAGGAAAAGGCAAGGGAGTACGCCAACAAGCACGGCGTCCCACAGGCGTTCGGCTCTTACGAGGCGCTGCTCGCTTCGCCGGACATCGACGCTGTCTACATTCCGCTGCCGAACTCACTTCACCTCGAATGGATTCTGAAATCCTTAGACGCAGGCAAGCACGTCCTCTGTGAAAAACCCTTGGCAATGAGCGCCGCCGAGTGCGAGGAGATTTCGCGCAAGGCCGACGAGACCGGGCTCAAAGTCTTAGAAGGATTCATGTACCGTTTTCACCCGCGTTTCGAAAAGCTGCAAGAGCTGCTCGCGGCCGGTACGGTGGGCAAATTGACATTTCTCCACGTCGGTCACTCCTTCGATGCGGGCGGCGACGACAATATCCGCTGGTATGCCGGCCTCGGCGGCGGCGCACTTTTCGACACAGGGTGTTACTGCGTCAATGTGAGTCGGATGGTCGTGGGGCAGGAGCCGGCCCGGGTCACCGCCTTTGGCAACTACCGCGACGCCAACGACGGAGGTCTCATTGATGCCAGCATTGCTGGCATGCTGCGCTTTCCCGGCAGCGCCACCGCGCTTTTTGATACCGGAGTGAACCTCGAGCGCCGCAATTTCCTGGAAATCACGGGCACCGAGGGCCGACTCTACCTCGACAATCCTTTTGGGCTGTTGGAGGAGGATTCGGTCCTGGAGGAGCATCACTTCGGGCAGGACACTATCCATCACGAGTTCAAAGGCGAAAACCATTTCGTCCGGATGGGCGAACATTTCGCCGACAGCGTCCTAAACGGTAGGCCGCTCCGCTACGATCTCACGGACGCGGGAGCCAACGCGCGGGTGTTGGAAGCTCTCGACCAGGCGGCGCGGAAACACGAGGCGTCCGAACCGAAACCGCATTCTGGCGCTGGCGCAGGCGTCAGCTGACAATTTGACGCCCGAGCCGGAGACGCCGACGGCAAAACCGGTTTTCGGCCTTCCCGTTGGCTGCCACAGACACTCCCTCTGGTTCGCGCGCGCCGTCGAACGCACCACAGCTAGACTTTCGTAACGACGCCCTCTGCGGACAGCACGATTTCCACCAGCGGTTCGACGTAGCGCGCGGCCAATGGGCCAACCACGGCCATGATCAGCACATAGGCAGTAGCCATGGCCGCCAGTTCTTGGGTGACGGCACCGGATGCCACTGCCAGTCCGGCAATAACGATCGAGAATTCCCCGCGGGCCACAAGCGCCGCTCCGGCACGCAGACGGCCGGGCCGGGCAATGCCCTCACGCTTCGCAGCCCAGATGCCGGTCGCCATTTTGCTGGCCGTGGTGACAACAGCGAGGGCGAGTGCCCAGCCAAGGACCGGTGGAATGGAGGCAGGGTCGGTGTTCAGGCCGAACGCCACAAAGAAGATCGCGGCGAAAAGGTCCCGGAGCGGTGCCAGAATACGCGCGGCATTGTGCGATGTGGCACCGGAGATCGCGATGCCGAGCAAAAAGGCTCCAACTGCCGCTGACACGAGCATGGCTGATGCCACGCCGGCTACGAGCAGCGCCGCGCCCAGGACGTTCAGGAGGAACACCTCTGAGTTCTCGCTTTGGACAGCCTTGGAGACCCGGTGTCCGTGGCGCAGCGCAACCAGCAGGACCACACTCACCACCGCCAGCGCAATGCCCACCGTGGTGAGTCCGCTGACGAAACTGACGCCGGCAAGAATGCTGGTGAGGACGGGAAGGTAGATGACCATGGTCAGGTCTTCAAACACAAGGATGGAGATCACCACCCGGGTTTCGCGGTTGCCCAGCCAGCCCAAATCAGTGATCACCTTCGCCGCGATGCCTGATGACGAGATGTAGGTTGCGCCGCCCATCACCATGGCACCCACGAACCCACAGTTCAGGAACAGGGCAAGTGCTGCCCCCGGCAGGAAGTTCAGGACGAGGTCAAGGAGACCGGCCCGCCACGATCTTCGCAGTCCGGTGAAAAGCTCGGACGCCGTATATTCCAGCCCGAGCACAAGCAACAGCAGAATGACGCCGATCTCCCCAAAAAGGTGCGCGGATTGCTTCATGCCTTCAAGCTCAACAATCCCGCCTGTGCCAAAGGCGAGGCCGCCAAGGAGATAGAGGGGGATGGGCGACATTCCGATCCGTTCGGCCAGTCTGGCCAACAGGCCGAGGGAGAACACCACTGCCCCGAGTTCTATGAGGCTCAAGGCAAGCGGGTTCATGGCCTCTTCCCGAGATTGGACGGCTTCCTCGCCAAAGCTTTCATCAGCGCAAAAGGTCCGTTATGCCGACATCGTGGCAAACATCAGGGCCATGACAGCGGCGCCGAGTGCTTCGAGTCCGTGTTCCGCGCGGCGGGAGGGCTTGGGAATGTAAGCGCTGTGGTGAGCGGGTATTGTGGCCCGGTAGCGCAGCAAAAGGACAATGAAAACAACCGCCGCAGCTGCGAAGAATACCGTCAGCGGGATCGCCAGGTCAGCTGAGTGATCCAATCCTGGTGCTGCCGTGCTGTGGACTGCAGAAGCTGTTCCGTGATGGGCGTTCGACGCCGGCATTGCAGTTGCGGGGGCGATGTCATGGCCGGCGGTGGCGGCATGACCCATCATCGCGATCATGAGTGCAGCAGCACCCATGGTGAAGCTGTGATAAACGCATTTCAGCCGGCCCTGGCTGCCGGCGCAGAGCAGTTTGAATTCCGGCCGGGCGACCGCCTGGATCACAAACCACAGGGCAGCACCGGCGAGGATGGCGATCTGAGCCAGCACGGTCGACGGGGCGAGGTTCCACAGCATGGCGGCCATCAGAACCATCATGAGGGCATGGAGGCTGTTGTTCACCCGGTTTGTGAGATGGCGGGACTTTGCCGCCTGAAGCACGTAGTGGCTGCCTCCGAGCAGCAGGACGGCCGTCAGAGCCCAGGTAATTGCGGGGGAATTGAACACGCGGATCACGCCCTAAGAACGATGTAGGTGAGGTGGGGCGGTCCCCGGCGCGACTGTTCGCTAGCGCCGGGGACCGGTAGGTGCAGATTTCCTTAGGTAAGGTCCAGGACCTTTTCCCGCTCGTCGGCGGCGTGAACTGCAGGGGGAGCAGCTGCTTCAGGCTTCGTGCGTCGCGATTCGTGCTGGGAATACAACCAGATGGGCAGGTAGAGCGCCAGTACGAGGAAGCCGACCCAGGTTGAAGTCCAGCCGATTTCCAGGCTATTCAGGTAGACCACGCCAATCAGGCACAGCGGCACATTGAACAGGCCAAAGATCATGGAGACGTTCGTCCAGCCCTTGGGTGCGTTGAAGGGCCTTTCCAGGTTCGCGAAAGCGGGGTGCTTCTTGGCTTTGACATAGGCGAAGAGGCTGATGCCGTTGGCGCACGTGTAGCCAATCGCCGAGGCCGCAAGAATTGCCGCGGCGTTTCCCATGGAAATGAGCACCAGGTTGAAGGCTCCGATCACCAGCAGGGCAACAAAGGGGGTTCCGTGGCGGTTGGTTCTGCCGAAGACCCTGGGGATGTTGCCTTCCACCGCCATGGAGTGCATGGCGCGGGAGGAACCCAGGTAAGCCGTTTGGATGATCAGCACCATGGCGGCGATCAGCATGATGATGGTGATTATTGACCCGGCCTGGCCAAAGGCGGCCTGAGCCACCGGAATCAGGGGCGATACAGACTGTTCCTGAACACCCTCGACACCGAGCACGCCGATGACTGCCGCCTGCAGCAGTACATAAAGGACGAGGCAGATGATCCCGCAGGCGAGCAGCGCCTTGGGGACATCCTTGGACGGGTTTTTGTATTCGGGGCCGTAGATGGCCGCCGTTTCCCAGGCGCAGGCACTCCACTGTGCGATGGCAAAGATGCCAAAGAGCATCAGGATATGGTGCATGTCCCAGGCCCAGTCAGTGGGCCACCAGTTGCCGGTGATGTTGGCCAGGTCAACGTGTCCGGTAGCAAAAGGCGCCACCGCCAGGATAACCAGCGGGATCAGGGAGATGGCTGCCAGGATGTAGCCCAGGAGGGCACCATCCTTGAGGCCGAACCAGTTCACTATGAACAACCCGCCGAAGATCACCAGACCCGAAATCAAAGCGAGCTGATATTCGGTAAAGGTGTCGCCCAGCGCCGGAAACAGCCCATGCAGGTATCCACCGGCCGTGATGGCGAAGATCGCCAGGATCGGGTTCCAGCCAAACCAGTAGCTCCAGGCGGTGAAGCCGCCGATCAGCTTGCCCTTGTCGTACTTGCCCTTGTAGTTTTCGGTGCGGAACAAATGCTGCGCAAAGCCTGGCAGGCCGGAGGCCTTGGGAAAGGTGGTGGCCATCTCGGCATACGCGGCGTTCTGCAAAAAGCCCTGAAGGACGGATATTCCCCAGATAAGAATTGCTGCGGCGGATACATACATCGGCAGGTAGCCCAACGAGGGCAGGATCAGCATGGGAACACCCAGCGCGATGGCCGCACCCTGCTTCCAGTTAATCGACCTTTTCAGGTCATCGCCTTCATCCAAACGATTTTCACTCATAACATCTCCTTTGATGAACTGAACGTCATGTGATCTTTACTGCCTTGACGCCTCTGGCGGCCAGCAAGTATGGGACGGACCCCGATGCGCGAACGTCCAGGCACATAGGAAGGTCCGAGAGGATTCGCCCTTGTGGCGAGGCGAGTCCGCGGGAGCGCCGCGACGAATCATCGCGCTCCCGCGGACTCAGTTAGGGACTGTCAGTCCGTGGTGCAGCATGTTTCGGTGGTGGTTGTTTCGGTTCGGTTTTCGTTGCTGGGGAGGTTGAGGGTGGGGTTTTGGTCGAAGAAGCCGTGGGGTTCGAGCATGAAGCCGATGTTTTGGCGGGGCATGATGGGCCAGTCTTCGAGGCGGACGACGTGGTGCATGCCGAAGGTGTACCAGACTACGAGGTCTTGGTCGACGATGTTCCGGTCTTTTTGGGTCCAGATGTGCAGGCCGTCGTCGGCGCCGGTGGCTTGGTTGGGGAATTCGCCGGCGGCGAAGCGTTCGGTGCGGTCGTAGGCGGTGACCCAGAGGTTGTTGCGGGCGAATTGGGCTCGTTTGCTGACGTAGGATTCGTCGCCGGCGGCCAGTTGGATACCGTCGGTGGGGATGAGGCGGTAGGCGACGGGTTCGTCCACGATGTTCTTGCTGTCGCGGTTGGCGATTTTCCAGAAGCGGTGTTTGGAGGAGTCGGTTTTCCGGATGGCGGCTTGTTCGGTTTCGAGTAGCCGGTCCACTGCCATGAAGGCGGTGTGGGTGGGGTTGTCTTCGGGGATTTCCATGTCTACTTCGTAGACGGCGTTGTTCGGGCCGTCGATTTCGAAGTCCATGCGGACGTTGAACATGTGTTGGTGGATCGGGGCGTAGAGTCCGTCGTTGTTCAGGGTCTGGCCGTAGGGGCTTTTCTCGCCGGGTTTCTGGCCGGCGGTGGAGAGGATGCCGGTGGCTTTGACGAGGAATTCGATGCTGCCGTCGAGGAAGAGGTGCCAGTAGAAGGCGTATTCGTAGTTGGCGACGGTGGCGATGAAGGAGATGACGAGTTTGCGGCTGCGGCGGGTTTCGGTGGTGCCTTCGCGGAAGTCGAAGTGCTTCCAGAGGATGGAGTCGTCTTCCTCGTGCATGCAGATGGCGTTTTCGATGGTCAGCGGGTTGCCGTGGCTGTCGGCGGTGATGCCGTCGAAGTATTTGATTTCGCCGAGGCAGTCGCAGCCCAGGGTGAGGGAGTTGGCCATGTTGCCGATGTTGTATTCGCCGGAGTCGAAGGCGTTCTTTTTGGCCTGGACGGGGGCGGTGTCGCCGTAGGGGACGACCATTTCGGAGAGTGAGGCGCGGTTGATGACGGGGCGTTCGGTGTCTTTGTCGCGGAACTTCAGCTGGTGGAGGACCAGGCCTTCGCGGGGGTGAATCCGACGCGGAAGGACCAGTCGGCCCACTGGACGTGGTTTCCGGTGACGTTGAAGGAAGCGCCTTCGGGCTGGGTGATGGAGATGGGTTTGAGGTCGGTGCGGGCGGGGCCGACGTATTTGGGCAGGTAGTTGCCGCTGGCGCTGGGGACGGGGATGGCCTGGTCGTCTTCGACCTTGACGACCTCGCCGGAGTTGAGGTCAACGATGACGATGAAGTTCTCGATCGGGTGCGCGTACGGGCTGTCGTCGGCCTCCTGACGGACGAAGACCAGGGCACGCATCAGGCGCCGGCCCTCGTTATCCTCGCCGAAGTAGCCCACGGACCACGGTTCGAAGCAGACCAGGCCCATGTCGGTGATGCCGCGTTTGGCGAGGGCGGCCTGGACCTCGGGGTTCTTCCGGCAGCTCTCTTCACCCTCGGCGAACTCGTCGAGCATGAAGGGCGGGTGGATGTTGGCAGCCAGCTGCGTCCACTTCGAGACGATGCCCGCATCAAGGTCGACAATCGCTTCGTAGGAACGCCCCTCGGCACGGTCCACGAGGACTGCATCTGCCTCGCGCACCGTCTTAGCGCCGCTGCGCAGCAGTTCCTTCTCAGGCTCGCGCAGCTCAATGCTGATGAAGCGGAACGACTCTGCCGCGGCCGGGCCGTCCTTCAGGATTGACGCCGCCCGGGAAATCTCGGCGCGGGACAACGGGTCGAGAGGGTGCGCAACCCCCACCTCGGTGTGGATTTCAGTGTTGAGAGTCATGGTTTCTCCTTGGTTTCTAATCAAAATAACGGCGCTTATAGCTGGCAGCCAGCATGGTTTTATTGCCATCGCGGGATAAAGGATAAAAGATCCACGGAATTTCAGAACTGTTAATCTTTGGATTTCCCAGAACTGCTAATTCTTTCGTACATACGATGCTGCGCTAAAAGACCCTCCCCGAACCCGGTTGAGGCTGGAGAAGGGATCGCTTGTAATTGGCATCCTCTGTTTCCAGAGTGTCAGCCGAGCACTTACTCCGGCCCCTTCTGGCGTTATGCAGATCACTTGCGTTCGGTCTGTGTAAGAAAACTACGTCATTCAACTCGGCCAGGCGAGCCTTTTGTGGATATTTACGTGAGAAATTCACGGCGGTATTTTCCCATCGCAGTTAACATGTTGGAAACATTCGGGAGCGGGCTGGGCGGGTCGGTCCGTGAGAAATTTGAGGCTGAATCTTCCCACCGCAGTTAACATGCTGGAAACATTCACAAACGCGTTCGCCGCCGTCATCGAGGGCCGGGAATGCTAATGTTTGGCACCTCTGGCCGGTGACGTGTGTCACGCGAAATCAAAGACGAGCCTGCATGCCGGAGGGAAAGTTGGTCCCAGTGTCTGCCCGCGGTGATCGCTTCATCACGCCCCGCTCTCCCGTGGAGGGCCTGAGCCGCCGGAAGCTTTCCTTCCTGCCGGTCTTCGCGCAGTCAGTAGCCAACGTGGCGCCCGCGGGCGCCATGACCGTCATCCCGGCCCTGATTTTTCCGGGTCTTGTCTTTGGATCCGATGGACCGAACCTTGTGCTGACATTCGGCGCAGCCATGGCAGTCATGATCCTGGTTGCCTTATGTCTGAGACCGATGGCAAAGCGCATGGCTGCCGTCAGCGGGCTCTACAGCTACACAGCCAAGGGACTTGGCCAACGGACGGCAATTACCGCCGGCTGGTCGGCCATCTTCGGGTACGGCCTTGTGGCCATGGCCAGTCTGTTGGCTGTTGGCATGTATGTCGTTGAGCTGTTCATCAACCTGGGCATCCCCGTCGCCGATCCTGAGGTTTTAGCGGTGCTGGTCATTCTTGCCGCTGCAGGCGCCGCCTGTTTCCTCATGATCAGGGGGATCCAGTTATCCGCGTGGTCCACGCTGTTAATGGAATCCATTTCAATTGGAATCCTCGCCGTCCTCATGGTCGTTTACTTCGCCTTCAACGAGCCGAAGGTCAATCTCGGGACTGTGTTTGCGTGGAACGGACATTTTGATTCGTTATCGATCGCAATCGTCGTGGCCGTCAGTGCCTTTGTCGGATTCGAAAGCCCAACCACACTCGGAGGAGAGGCGCAGAAACCCTTCGTCAGCGTGCCAAGGGCCATTACCTGGACCCCCATCTTGGCGGGCGTGCTCTATCTCCTCGCCGCGACCGCCCAGGACGTAGCCCTCAGAGATGCACCGTCAGACATAACAGCAAGCTCCACACCGTTGTCTGACCTGTTTTCCCAGACTTCCCCGGTGTTCGCCGCAGTCCTTGACCTGGGAATCGCCGCATCGTGGTTTGCGTGCGCCATCGCATCTGTGAACGCCCTGGCCCGGATATTCTTCTGCATGGGCAGGGAAGGCGTTGCCCCACGGGCAGTCGGCCGGACACACCCCGCTTTTCGGACACCTTCGACGGCGATCCTGGCCGTCATGCCGGTTGTGGCCATCGTCCCCATCGCGATCATCATCTTCGGAGCAAGTCCTGAGGAGGGCCTCGCCAACCTCTTCACGCTGGGCGCCTACGGATACCTGGGGTCCTACATCCTTGCCAGCGCGTCCCTGCCTTTCTTCCTGCGCAGGATCGGGGAGAACACGTACGCCAGCTGGGTACTTGGAGCAGCAACCTCCATGGTCCTCGGTGCGGTGCTATGGATGGCTGCGACAACATCGATTGGAACAGGCAACCTGCAGACTCTCATCTACGCCGGTGTCCTTCTCGCCAGCGTCATTTACGCCATGTACCTTCACCGCCGGTTACCCATGCGCCTGGCGTCAGTGGGCATCTACGACGAGACCCGCGAATCAGACCTGTTTCATGGCGGGCCGATCAAATGAACTACAGACCTTCACACTCCGGTTCCGGCCCAGCGTCAAATTCGCTCAGGCTCTTGGAGATCGTGGCACGGTTCGGCACCGGGACAACGGCGAAAGAGATCACCGACGCCCTGCGCATGCCTCCGGCGACCGCCTACAGGCTTTTGAATGCGCTTGTCGGGGACGAATATCTGGTCCGCACCTCAGATCTCCGCGGATTCGCGCTCGGCCACGCAATTTCAGGACTGGTGACAGCGGCGAACCCGCCAACTGTTCCCACCGCGGCCCGCACCGTCCTGGAGGAGTTCCGGCAGGGAAACCGTTTCGCCGTGCACCTCTTTATGTTCAGGAGCGCGTCCCTCCGGATCGCCGATGAAGATCCTGATTATCCGCTCCACTCGGTCTACGAGATGCTCCGGTACCCGCACACCTCCGCCCCGGGGAAGCTGATGCTCGCTGAACTTGGTAATTCGGTCTTCCCGCTTCCGAGCGGCCAGCTGGTGAAGCTGACCGAGGACACCATTACCGACAGCGGCCAGCTGTACAAGCAACTCGCGGAAATTAGGCTCAACGGCCAGGCCTCGGAAATCAACGAACTCGAATCGGGATCCGCCAGCCTGGCACTTCCCGTGCGGCAGCCCGACGGCTCAGTGGGCGCGGCGCTGTGTCTCACTGGCCCCGCGGAACGATTCACCACAATCTCCGAACACGCGGAGGCGGCACGTGAACTGACCACACGGCTATCGCCTCTCCTGTTCTGATGAGCGGATGCTCCGCCACGCAACTGTCCTCGGTTCCTCACAGCTGTCCCCCCGAAAAACCCGTCCCCATTCCCAGCCGCCGGACGTAAACTGACCTCCGCACCATTTATCGCGGGACAGAACCTTTGGAGCCGCCATGCTCTGGAAACTGCTTGTTGAATACCTGCGGCCGCACCGGCAGCTGCTGATCGCCGTCGTGATTTTCCAGCTAGCGCAGTCCATCGCGTCGCTGTACCTGCCCACGCTCAATGCGGACATCATCGATGAGGGCGTGGCCAAGGGGGACACCGGCGTCATCCTCAGCCTGGGTGGCCTGATGCTGGCGATCACGCTGCTGCAGATCATCTGCGCCGTGATTGCCGTGTACTTCGGGGCTAAGGCCGCCATGGGGGCGGGCCGGGACCTGCGCGGGGCCATTTTCACGCGGGTGGGGGAGTTCTCCGAGCAGGAAGTCACCAAGTTCGGCGCGCCCAGCCTGATCACCAGGTCCACCAACGACGTCCAGCAGGTCCAGCAGCTGGTGCTGATGGCCGCCACCATGATGGTGGCCGCGCCCATGCTCGCCATCGGCGGTGTGATCATGGCCGTCCGGCAGGACGTGCAGCTGTCCTGGCTGATCGCCGTCGCCGTGCCCGTCCTCATGATCGGCGTAGGGCTGATCATCACCCGGATGGTGCCGCTGTTCCGGAAGATGCAGAAGCGGATCGACACCGTCAACCGGGTGCTCCGCGAGCAGCTCACCGGCATCCGCGTGGTGCGCGCGTTCGTCCGCGAGGACATCGAGACCGCCCGCTTCGCCCAGGCCAACGAGGACGTCACGGACACCGCGCTGCGTGCCGGCCGGCTGATGGCGCTCGCGTTCCCCGTGGTGATGCTGGTGCTGAACGTCTCCAGCGTGGCGGTGATCTGGTTCGGCTCGTTCCGGATCGAGGACGGCTCCATGCAGGTGGGTACCCTCATCGCGTTCCTGAGCTACCTGATGCAGATCCTGATGTCCGTCATGATGGCCACCTTCATGGCGGTGATGATCCCGCGCGCCGCCGTCTCCGCGGACCGGATCGGCGAAGTGCTGGACACCGAGTCGAGCGTCCGGCCGCCGCTGAAGCCCGTGACCAGCGTGGTTCCGTACGGCGGGCGGCGCCGCGGGGAGCTGGAAATGCGCGACGTCGGATTCGCCTACCCGGGTGCCGACCAGCCCGTCCTCTCCGGGCTCAGCTTCACCGCCAAAGCAGGGCAGACGACGGCGATCATCGGCAGCACCGGAGCGGGCAAGACCACCCTGGTGAACCTCATGCCGCGGCTGTTCGACGCCACCACCGGCTCGGTGCGGATGGACGGCGTGGACGTGCGCGAGCTGCACCCGGACCTGCTCTGGGGGCACATCGGCCTGGTCCCGCAGCGGCCCTACCTGTTCAGCGGTACCGTCCGCAGCAACCTGCAGTACGGCAAGCCGGACGCCACCGAGGACGAGCTCTGGACCGCCCTTGAAATCGCCCAGGCCCGCGACTTTGTGGAGGAGATGGAGGGCGGGCTGGATGCGCCCATCTCCCAGGGCGGCACCAACGTCTCGGGCGGGCAGCGGCAGCGGCTGGCCATTGCCCGGGCACTGGTGAAACGGCCCGAGCTGTACATCTTCGACGACTCGTTCTCCTCCCTGGACACCGGCACCGACGCCCGGCTCCGCCAGGCCCTCAAGCGCAGCACCTCCGGCGCCACGCTGGTGATCATCGCCCAGCGCGTCTCCAGCATCGTGGACACGGACCAGATATTGGTGCTCGACGACGGCAGGATCGTGGGGCGCGGAACGAACCGTGAACTGCTGGAGACATCCGAGACGTACCGGGAGATTGTCTCCTCCCAGCTGGCAGCGGAGGAGACGGTATGAGCACGCCGAACCGGCCGACGCCGGGCGCTCCCCGCAGTGCCGGACCCAACTCTGCCGCCCCCGGCGGAACCGCAGCGGCCTCGAAAACCGGGACGGCCGACGTCGTACGCATTCCCCGTCCGGCGGGCGGACCGGGACGCGGCGGACCGTTCGCGGGGATGAACGTCCCGGCGGAGAAGGCGATGAACTTCGGGCCGTCGGCCAGGCGGCTGGTGGGCACGCTGCGGCCGGAGCGGGCGTGGCTGCTGTTGGTGCTGGTCATGGGGGTGGCCAGCGTGACGCTCTCGGTGATCGGGCCGCGGCTGCTGGGGGAGGGCACCAACCTGATTTTCGCCGGGGTGGTGTCGCGGGAGCTGCCCGCCGGGGTGAGCAAAGCGGAGCTGATCGCGCAGCTGCGGGCCGCGGGGGAGAACCAGCGGGCGGACATGCTGACGCCCATGGCGCTGACGCCCGGCGAGGGGATCGATTTCGCGGCGCTGTCCGGCGTGCTGCTGTGGGCGCTGGCGCTGTACGTGCTGGCGTCGGCGTTTATGTGGGTGCAGGCGTATGTGCTGAACGGGGTGGTGCAGCGGACGGTGTTCGGGCTGCGCGAGGAGATCGAGGCGAAGATCCACCGGCTGCCGCTGCGGTATTTCGATTCGATCCAGCGCGGTGAGCTGCTGAGCCGGGTGACCAACGACGTGGACAACATCTCCCAGAGCCTGCAGCAGTCCATCAGCCAGGCGGTCACGTCGGTGCTGACCGTGGTGGGCGTGCTGGTGATGATGTTCATCCTCTCGCCCACGCTGGCGCTGATCGCGCTGGTGACCGTGCCGCTGACGCTGGGGATCACGGCACTGATCGCCAAGCGCTCGCAGAAGTTGTTTGTGGCGCAGTGGAAGCACACGGGGGAGCTGAACGGGCAGATCGAGGAGACGTACACCGGGCATGCGCTGGTGAAGGTGTTCGGCCGGCAGCGCGAGGTGGAGGAGCGGTTCCGGCAGAAGAACGTGGAGCTGTACGACGCGAGCTTCGGTGCGCAGTTCATTTCGGGTCTGATCATGCCGGCCATGACGTTCATCGGGAACCTGGTGTACGTGGGGATCGCGGTGGTGGGCGGCCTGCAGGTGGCGTCCGGGGCCATGCAGCTGGGCGATGTGCAGGCGTTCATCCAGTACTCGCGGCAGTTCACCATGCCGCTGGCGCAGCTGGGGTCCATGGCCAACCTGCTGCAGTCCGGGGTGGCGTCCGCCGAGCGGGTGTTCTCGTTGTTGGATGAGGACGAGCAGTCTGCGGATCCTGCTTCCGGCGTTCCGCCTAATGGGGCGGGGCGGGGGCGCCTGGTGTTCGATGACGTCTCGTTCTCCTACTCGCCGGACAAGCCGCTGATCTCTTCGCTTTCCTTAGTGGCGGAGCCGGGGCAGACGGTGGCGATCGTCGGGCCCACCGGGGCCGGCAAGACCACGCTGGTGAACCTGATGATGCGGTTCTACGAGCTGGATGCGGGCCGGATAACGCTCGACGGCGTGGACGTCACCTCAGTGCCCCGGCGGGAGCTGCGCTCGCGGCTGGGCATGGTGCTGCAGGATACGTGGCTGTTCGGCGGGACCATCCGGGACAACATCGCGTACGGCCGGCCCTCAGCCACCGAGGACGAGATCCTGGAGGCCGCCCGGGCCACGTACGTGGACCGGTTCGTGCACTCGCTGCCGGAAGGGTACGACACCGTGCTGGAGGATGAAGGCTCCAACGTGTCCGCTGGCGAGAAGCAGCTGCTGACGATTGCGCGGGCGTTCCTGGCGCGGCCTTCTGTTCTGATCCTGGACGAGGCGACTTCCTCAGTGGATACGCGGACTGAGGTGCTGGTGCAGAAGGCGATGCGTGCCCTCCGGTCCGACCGGACGAGCTTCGTGATTGCACACCGTCTGTCCACCATCCGCGACGCCGACCTCATCCTGGTGATGGAGGCCGGCCAGATCGTGGAGCAGGGGACGCACGCCTCGTTGCTGGCTGCAGGCGGGGCTTATGCGCGGTTGTATGAGGCCCAGTTTGCGGCTCCCGTGGCGGAGATTTAGGGCTTCTGCTCTTACGATCAATGGCGGATGATCCGGCGTTCACCAGGCAGACACGTGAAAAAGGAAGGCTGCTGGACGGGCGCAAGTGGGACTACCAGCCATTGGCCGCCATAAAATTCCACGTACGAATCCGAGGGGCACCTTGCGTAGGCTTCTTCTCGTGTCATGTCGCTCAGGCTTTCTCGCTAGGTAACGCACTGTTGGGTAGGGAACTGCTTCTCCTCTTTCGCCGGAGGTGGGCTTGTCATCTATCGTCCTGTCATCTGCAGGTAGGCGAAACGCTAGTTCGGGATGGTTTAAACCACCCCTTTTGATAGGTAGCTCCATCGATCGGCCGCGCACAACGGCTAAACGGTGAGCCCAGAGCATTCCTCAACGGGCCTCACCCGGATGAAAAAATTATGGTTGAGTGGAGCATGGCTTCACCCATAGAGGACTATGCGTTGCTGTCGGATCTTCAGACCGGTCCCCTCATATCCCGGGATGGCAGCGTGGACTGGCTCTGTTTCCCACGCTTCGACTCACCGTCGGTGTTTAGCAGAATCCTAGGCACCGATGAGCACGGTCACTGGCTCTTGGCCCCCAGCGACGCCGGTGCTGCCGTTGTCGACCGGCACTATATTGACTCGACATTTGTGCTCCAAACCATCTGGAAGACCGGTGGCGGAACCGTCTTGGTAACCGATTTCATGCCGCTGGGGGACAACGGATCATCCCTTGTCCGCCGGGTGACCGGTTTGGAAGGCAGTGTAGAAATGCACCAGGAACTTCGGATCCGCCCAGGGTATTCGACGGTTTTGCCTTGGATGAGCCGTGTCCGCGACAATGCGCATACGGCGGCGCCGGTCCTGTTGGCCATGGCCGGTCCGGATGCTCTCGCACTGAGGGGACCTCATCTTCCGCATGCCCACGCGCACGGGCACGAAGGAGAATTCCTCGTTTCGGAGGGCGAGCAGCTTGATTTCGAACTGACGTGGTTCCCCTCGCACCGCCCGTTGCCGGCAGCGACTGACGTTGATGTGGCCCTCGAAGAAGCCACTGACTATTGGAGCCGCTGGGGAAGTCACTGCCGGCAGGACGGCGCCTATGGGGATGCGGTAAAACGTTCATTGTTGGTACTGCGGGCGCTCACACATTTTGAAACCGGCGGCATAGTCGCAGCGCCCACCACGTCCCTCCCCGAGGATTTCGGCGGGCCGCGGAACTGGGACTATCGGTACTGCTGGTTGCGCGATGCGGCCCTGACCCTGGAATCGATGCTGACCCATGGCTACGAAACGGAGGCACTTCAGTGGCGCAACTGGCTCCTTCGGGCCCTCGCCGGGGATCCCGAGCAGATGCAGATCATGTACGGGATAGGCGGAGAACGGGAGCTCCCTGAACGCGAGCTCCCCCACCTCCCTGGCTACGCAAACTCCAAGCCTGTACGCATTGGAAATGCCGCAGTATCGCAGTTCCAAGCTGATGTTGTCGGCGAAGTGATGGTTGCATTGGAAAGACTTCGTATGGCCGGAGGTAAGGAAGACCATTTCTCCTGGGCCCTTCAGAAGGTACTCCTGGGATTCGTCGAAAAACACATCGATGACAAGGACTTCGGCCTATGGGAGATGCGCGGTGCCGCACAGTACTTCACCCACTCCCGCGTGATGATGTGGGCCGCCTTTAACAGTGGGATCCGGGCGGTACGGATCCATGGACTTCCTGGAGACGCTGAAAAGTGGGAGCAACTCCGTGACCGGTTACGTGAAGAGATCATGCGCGAGGGATTCAACCGGAGCATTGACTCCTTTACGCAGACCTATGGTGGAACGCAAACAGACGCGGCGCTACTCGTTATGCCCCAGGTCGGTTTTCTCCCCTACAACGACAAGCACATGCTCAGCACCGTCACACGGCTGGAACAGGAACTCCTTACCGACGACGGCCTTTTGCTGCGCTATCGGACAGAGAGCGGCGTTGATGGCCTGGAGCCGGGTGAACATCCGTTCCTCGCATGCTCTTTCTGGCTTGTGGAGCAGTATGCGCGCACAGGTCGCCAGGCCGAGGCAAAGGTCTTGATGGACAAGCTCGTGGGGCTTGCCAACGAGCTTGGTCTGCTGAGCGAAGAGTACGCAACAGACGAAGATCGGATGGCTGGGAACTTTCCGCAAGCATTCTCGCACTTGACCCTGGTCAGGGCGGCAGATGCAATGCACGGGGTGGACCGACTCAGTCTGGCGGTCGAAGCTCCCGTTTAATGGCACGTTGTGGGAGGTGCCTCATTCTCCAGTGGTGCCGGCGGTAGGGATGCCCACGAAGAGCCGCCAGGGCATGGCGTGGAGGTCAAGCTGCTTCCCGGCGTATTGTGCGGGTGAGTAGATTCCCCCCATGAAGCGGCCGGTGTTGGTTGCGATGATCACATCGTTCTGGTCGACGAGGCACGTATTCGGGGGTAAGGCGCGGAGGTGCGGTTCGAGCTGGCCTTGGATTCCCCGGACAAGTACATCTGCAGCTGCTATCCCGACCATCTGCTCCCCCGAGAAAACGGCTTTGCTGAAGGTGACGATGTTTTCGTTGCTTCCGTTGGCATCCAGGTAAGCATGGCTGATGTGGACGGCTCGGTCGCCGTAGTCTTCGGGGCGCCATGTTGCGGTACCGCCCTCATACAAGTCCCAGTCGATCACGAGCCGCTGAAGTGACTGGGGTCCCGCGGGGGCATGGCACCACGCCGCACCCGCAGGGCCGAATGAGACGTCAGGCAGGAAGCCCGCTCCGTATAAAAGTGGAACGGCCCCTGCGAGAGTCCGTCGCGAAGCGTCGTAGATTGCGTCCAGGTCAGAGCTATCTCCCTGACGCTGGGAGCCGAGTTGAACGTGCACCGCGTGCTCAATCGAACGGATCGAAGATGAGGCCGTATCTGCCAGCAGCTCGGTAAAGGATTCTATCGATGCTACTTCGCGTTCCTCTTTGCGGGGGCCAGGAAAAGATTCTTCGCGTGATGCATCGACGCTCATTCGTAGGTCGAGCACCCGGTTCATATCCGAACGGACATGCTCCTCGGCTAGAGCCCGGGCAAGCATCCCGTCTCCGGACCGAATCGCTTCCACGATAGCGACATGTTCTGCTGCCGCGTTCCCGTTTTCGGCAGGGGCTGCCCAGATCAGCGGCCCCACCTCGGCTTGCATCGCCATTTCCTCGCGGGTGAGCCGCACAGAACCCGAGCTTGCGGCAAGCTCGATGTGAAACCTGCTGTCGTCGCGAATCGCCTGCGCGGAATCCTCCGACGATGCAATCTTCACCGCCATGGATGCCAGGCGCCCCAGGGAAAGCCGCCCACTCCGCTCCGCAGCGGAAGCAGCTGCCGAGCCCGCCAAGAAGGCCCAGTACTCACGGATGTCGCGCAGGTCATCAAGAGAATAGGCCATGAGCGACTCACGCTCCGCCTTGATGATGTCGCCAGTACTGGCCTTGACGAAGCTTCCGCCGCCCTTGCCGCGCCGCGTCTCGAGCAGGCCGCGCCCCCGCAGCTCAGCCAACGCGGCGCGAAGAGTTAGTGTCGACACACCCATCTTGGCTGCAAGCTCGCTTTCGCTGGGCAACTGGGATCCGTCTTCAAGGACTCCGAGCTCGATGGCATACTTGAGCCGCCTCCCGACCTCTTCCCCTCGATCAAAGGTGGCCAAGGGGGCGAATGCGAGCTGCTCTCTCCATGTGGTCATGGACCGGTGCTCCTTTGTCAGGCATGCTTGGCTCCGCCATCTTCATTATCTAACCTTTAAAGTTAAATGTCTATTGACATGTAACGTTAAAGGTCTAAGACTTAGAGGGAGATGAAAGATCTGCACCACCTCCAGCACCCGGGTTTTGAAAGGAAATGATCAGCATGACGCGAGAAGAAGCCTATGCCGGTTGCCCTTCGGACTCGTACGTGGAGTTCTACGGAGGCCAGTGGCTTGTCGTCCCATTTGCGCCAGTTGAGCAGCCCTCCTTTTTCACCTGTTTGCCTCGGAGCAGGCGGGGCGCCCGTTACTAAATTGGGCGTCTGTCTACCGTCTAGCGCCACCTGTCAGCAGCCAGCGCAGGCCTGTCCAGCCGTCACACAGATACTTCTGGAACGGCTATGACCATGCAGCTGGGCGACGTGCAGGCGTTCATCCAGTACTCGCGGCAGGCTCCAACGTATCGGCCGGCGAGAAACAGCTCCGGACGATCGCGCGGGCGTTCCTGGCACGTCGGTGCTGATTCTGGACGAGGCGACGAGCTCGGTGGACACCCGGACCGAGGTGCTGGTGCAGAAGGCGATGCGGGCTTTGCGGTCCGACCGGACGAGCTTTGTGATCGCGCACCGGCTCTCCACGATCCGCGACGCCGACCTCATCCTGGTGATGGAGGCAGGGCAGATCGCGGAGCAGGGGACGCACGCCTCCTTGCTGGCTGCGGGCTGGGCTTACGCGCGGCTGCATGAGGCGCAGTTCGCGGCCCCTGTGGCAGAAGTCTAAGGCCGCGTGGGACCGCCGGGATCACCGTGTAGTCGATCCTGCCGGGACAAACGGGTCGTTCGGCCCGGCAGGAAGCGGCTATGCCATCTGAAACAACGTCGGTGTTGCGTCTGGCGTCGCGGCGGTCAGCTTTCACGCGCCGGCGACATCACCTGGAAGCTGGAAGCTTTGCCAGATCTGCGGCATCGTGATCTGAAGAGCGAGCAGCGGCTGCATTTTTGGAGCGACCCGATTCGTGCTGGGAATAGAACCAGAGGGGTATGTAGAGTGCCAACACGAGGAAGCCGAGCCAGGTTGAGGTCCAGCCGATCTCCAGGCTGTTCAGGTAGACCACGCCCACCAGGCACAGGGGCAGATTGAACAAGCCAAAGGCCATGGCGACATGTTTCCAGCCCTTGGGTGCCTTGAACGGTCGTTCCAGGTTCGCGAAGGCGGGGTGCTTCTTGGCTTTGACGTAGGCGAACAGGCTGATGCCGTTGGCACAGGTGTAGCCGATGGCTGCGGCTGCAAGAATCGCCGATATGGATCCCATGGAAATCAGTGCCATGTTGAATGCTGCGGTGACGAGCATGGCAACGAACGGGGTTCCTTGCCGGTTTGTTTTGCCGAAGACCCTGGGAAGGTTGCCTTCCGTCGCCATGGAGTGCATGGCGCGGGAGGAACCCAGATAAGCCGTCTGAATGATCAGGATCATGGCGGCGATCAACATGATGATGGTGATGACGGTACCGGCTTCGCCGAAGACGGCCAGTGCGACTGGGATCAGGGGTGAGATGGGCTCAGCCTGAACACCCTCGACACCAAGGACACCGATCACCGCTGCCTGCACCAGTACATACGAGAAGAAGCAGATAATGCCGCAGGCAAACAGCGCTTTGGGGACGTCCTTGCCGGGTTTTTTGTATTCAGGGCCGTAGATGGCTGCCGTCTCCCAGCCACAGGCACTCCACTGAGCGATCGCAAAGATGCCGAAGAGGATCAGGATGTGATGCATGTCCCAGGACCAGTCAGCCGGCAGCCAGTTGCCGGTGATGTTCGCGAGCTCAACGTGCCCGGTCGCAAAAGGCGCGACGGCCAGGACAACCAGCGGGATCAGCGATATGGCAGCCAGGACGTAGCCCAGAAGGGCGCCATCCTTGAGGCCGAACCAGTTGACCACGGACAACCCGGTGAAGATCACCAAGCCTGAGAGCAGTGCGAGCTGATACTCGGTAAAGGTCTCGCCCAGCACCGGGAACAGCCCGTGCAGGTATCCGCCGACCAGAATGGCGAAGATCGCCAGTACCGGATTCCAGGCAAACCAGTAGCTCCAGGCGCTGAAGCCGCCGATCAGCTTGCCCTTGTCGTACTTGCCCTTGTAGTTCTCGGTACGAAATACATGCTGCGCAAAACCTGGCAGGCCGGAGGCCTTGGGAAAGGTGGTGGCCAATTCGGCGTAGGCGGTGTTCTGAAAGAAGCCCTGGAGGACTGATAATCCCCAGACAAGGATGGCTGCAGCCGATAAATACATCGGAAGGTAGCCCAGCGAGGGCAGAATCAGCAAGGGCACTCCCAGCGCAATGGCCAGACCCTGTTTCCAGTCGATCGACCTTTCCAAATGGCCGACGCCGTCTGAATGGTTTTTACTCATAACAGTCTCCCTAGGACGACCTAGGGCCGTCTGTTTTTTTACTGAACAATTTAGGAATTCAAAATTTGAATGGCAGTGGAAAGAACTACATGGCATCGCAGCGGCTTTATTACCGCAATGTGAGGATGTAGAAAACCCGGGGCGTGATTGTGCCATCTTTTGGACGATTGAGTCGTTGGGGGTCGTCGGTCCGGGTCGAACTAGCAGCGGACCTGGACGAAGGTGCCGGGCAGGAAAATCAGGCTCAGATTTCGAAGTATCGGAAGGAGTGCGACTCTGTACCCTCGGGGTTGGGGCCGTAAGTGGTTACCATGCGCGCGTAGACCGGCGCCCAGTATCTGCCGAGCTGTCCGGGATTTACGCGTGCCGCGTCGCCCGGCCTCAGGATGACAGTCTTGCCTTCGCTCTCGATGTGGAGTTCGCCTTCCAGGACGAAGTTCGTCTCGCTGTGGGGGTGGAAGTCTTCCCAGCCACAGGCTTCCAGCTCCCACTCCGACAGGATGAGCTCGTCCCATGGGCCTACGGGATTCGAGTTTATGAACCTGCAGCGCAATCGTGGCCATTCGTCCTTCATGGCCTTCATGGACGTCGCCGGCCAGAAATCGATCGCTTTGCCCGTCGTAGGTGTCGGGAGCTGAGGCGTTGTGGTCATTGTCTTTTACCCGTTTCTTGAATGGGAAATCTGCTTTTGCGGGATGCTTCGGTGAATCTCATCAGTAGCGTCTTCGTGATCTAGGTCACGGCGCTGTCCAACACTGTGACACGGACACTTGTTCCAGTCAATGGTTCAGGACGAGGCGGTGGAAGCTTTTCGCGTGGGGCCGGTCCTGGAAATTTTAGTGAGGGGGCCAGCCTCAGAAATGTCATCTTGGACGGTTGACTTATACAGCTGTTCATGTCAAAGTTTCTGGCACGGGCTAACGTGACTGGCATCACACCAGTACTGTTCCGTTAGCCCTGCAAATCCGAAAATCTCCGGTTTGCAATCGATCCCACGAGAGCCCCGATCGGGCCTACTCAGCTGCTTTTCAGAGCAGCCTCGCCCCAAGAATGACAGTTCTGTCAAAGATGAACAGTCCTGCCGAGCACCATTTACACAGGAGACACCATGGAAACCAACCTCGTAGGAACACTCAGCAAGGCCGGATCCATCCATAAGGTAGAAGGCGGTTATGTCGGTCTGCCGCCGATGAACGAGCCTGGGACGGTCGCTGCAATCGGTGACTCCCTCCACAACCCCGAGGGCTCGGTCATGAGCGCCGGTTTCTTCGAATTGAAGGCCTCCGAACCCTTGGTATACACGTACACCTACGACGAAATGAAGGTAGTCGTGCAGGGTGAATTCATCCTCACCGACCAGACCAGCGGGGAAGTCACCCACGCGAAAGAGCGCGACATTCTGTTCTTCCCCAAGGGCACAACAGTCAAGTTCGAGACCCCTGAGTACGGTCTGGGGTTCTTCGCCGGCCACCGCTCCTTCGCGCCCTAGGCCCCCGGGCGTTGCGAATCTGCAACGCCGGAGATGGCCGAATACCTAGGCATCACCCGCTACCGCAAACGGCACCTGGCTAGCTGCCGGCCTGACCCTTAGCGCAACTCACACCATCGCACATCCGCGATCCAAGAAAGTCCTTTTGTAGAGGAGAGCAACATGACACTACGAGTCGGAATCATTGGTGCCGGCCCCAGCGGCCTGGCACAACTGCGGGCGTTTGAATCAGCCCGCCAAAAAGGCGCCCCCATTCCCGAGATCCTATGCTTTGAGAAGCAGGACGACTGGGGCGGCCAGTGGAACAACAGTTGGCGGATCGGCCTGGACGCTCACGGCGAGCCGGTCCACTCCAGCATGTACCGCCACCTATGGTCCAATGGGCCCAAGGAATGCCTCGAGTTCTCGGACTATTCCTTTGACGAGCACTTTGGCCGCCCCATTTCCTCCTTCCCGCCCCGAGAGGTTCTCTTCGACTACATCAAGGGCCGCGTGGAAAAGTCCGACGTCCGCAAGTACGTCAAGTTCAACACCGTCGCCCGCCACACCAGCTACAACGAGGCAACGCAGGAATTTACCCTGACGGTAGAGGACCTCAAAACCAACCTCACTGAAACCCACGTATTCGACAAGCTCGTGGTCGCTACCGGACACTTCTCCGTCCCCTCCGTCCCCGAGTTCAAAGGCATCAAAACCTTCCCGGGCGAGGTCTTGCACGCCCACGATTTCCGCGGAGCAGAGCGCTTCTACGGCAAGAACCTGCTCATGATCGGCAGCAGCTATTCCGCCGAGGACATCGGCATGCAGGCCCACAAGATGGGCGCCGCGTCGATCACCATCAGCTACCGCACATCCCCGATGGATTATCACTGGCCGGAGAACACGGTTGAACGCCCGCTCGTCACCCACTTCCAGGGCCACACCGCGCACTTTAGCGACGGCACCCAAGATGACTTTGACGCCGTCGTACTCGGCACCGGATACCAGCACAAATACCCGTTCCTGCCCAGCGAGCTGTCGCTGATGTCGCCAAACGTGCTGTACCCCGGCAACCTTTACAAGGGGGTGGTGTGGCAGCAGAACACCAACCTGTTCTACCTTGGCGCACAGGACCAGTACTACACGTTCAACATGTTTGACGCGCAAGCGTGGTTTGCCCGCGACGTCATGACCGGAGCGATTGACCTGCCGTCCCTTGCCGAGCGCGAGGCGGACATCCAGCTCTGGCTCGAGCGCCAAGCCGCGCTGCCGGATCATGACTCGGAAGCCGATTTCCAGACGGACTACCTGCGGGAACTCATTGACGCCACTGATTACCCGCCCTTTGACTTGGACGCCGTTTCCCAGCTCTTCAAAGACTGGATGCATCACAAGGAGACGGACATCCTGGG
This sequence comes from Pseudarthrobacter sulfonivorans, assembly GCF_001484605.1. NCBI lineage: Bacteria > Bacillati > Actinomycetota > Actinomycetes > Micrococcales > Micrococcaceae > Pseudarthrobacter > Pseudarthrobacter sulfonivorans. Next base: position 2,896,356 of record NZ_CP013747.1, read on the forward strand.
GTACCGCGACATGGTCCACCGCTCCGTGGTCACCGGCACCATGGCGATCAGGCACCACACCCGCTGGCTGAACGCCATGGATGACTCCTTGGAGCGGTACCTGTATGGTCCCTCGCAGGATATAGACACCGAAACCCCTGCCGACGTCACCGACAGCCTGGCCGCCAGATAATTCCGGGCCACCGGCCCAGGCTGAACCCTCGCATCGGTCGTTCCTGCTGAGTGAGCCAGATTCATCGCGACCCGGGGGTCTGGACAAGTTCATGCTTGGCCCCATGGGAGGGCTGCTGGTAGTTAGAGTGCCGGTTTGTCCAGCAGCACGAAGATGTGCCCCACCCCACGGGACCAACACTGGTTGAACCGTGGGGCGGGGCACACGACAGGCTGATCCACTTCGACCCACTGGACCTCCCAGGCAGCACCATCAATGCAGCTACGGTGATCCACCGCTACGTCCCAGGCCAATCCCATCGCCTGACCCCTGAGGCTGGCTGCGGCCGGTCGTTGCCGGAGCCACACGCCGCCGAGATCGACCATCATTACGCGGGGCACGCGTCGGGACGGAGACGTTTGTTCCAGTCAATGGTTCAGGACAAAGGTGTAGCCATTAGTCTTAGGGAACGGGCCCCTGTCGGGCCGCAACCTGGAGACTAGAGAGTGGGCTATGCGGGTACCCGCAGAGGAACGGAAAGAACAGCTAATTGCAGCGACGGTTGAACTGATGCGTCGTGAGGGCGTTCAGTCGGTGACCATCCGGGCTATAGCCAAGGAGGCTAATGCCCCCTTGGCCACGGCACATTATTGCTTCAGCGGAAAAGACGAACTCATGGACGCGGCCGCCGAGGCATGGCTGAAGAACCTCAGCAGCTTTTCCGGCGACGTCCCGGTCCACTTGGGACTTCGTAAGGCTGTGGAACAAGTAGCGGAAGGCTACTGGCGTGCACTAGAAGAAGAGCCAGCCAGCCTCCTCGCTGAGATCGAACTCATTCTGTGGGCAACACGCAACGCCCCCGTCAGCCCGCTGGCCGCAAAAATTTATCCCGCTTACGAAAAAGAGTTAGGAAGCATATTCTCGTCCGCTGCCAACCACAGCGGTGAAAAGTGCCTGATCGGCTTTCCTACGCTTGTGCGATCTTTCCTCATGATTTACGACGGAGCGGCCATTCAATACATGACCGACCCGAAGGCTACCGATCACCGATCAATGTTCTTCATGCTGGTGGATGCACTTCTGATCAAAGCCGGCGCCTAAACATCACCGCCCTGCCCATGATGTGGGTATCAACCAAGAGATTATGAGGCCCAGGAGGCGCCTCGTCCCACGATGCTGCAGCGCCATTCTTGTCGCCTGCCACAGGGCGCGGGGCTAGTCCTTGGGGGCCACCCCGCCTAGGGAACACCGGCTACGACTACCTCAAGCAGACCTTCGCCCTGCAGGCCGAGGGCCTCGTCGACGGGGGAACGGACCCCTTCCTCATCGAAACGAGCCAGGACCTCCTGCAGACCAAAGCCGCGGTCAACGGCTGCAAGCAGGCCATCGTGACCCGCGGCGTCCGGCTCCCCATCTTCGTCGAGGTGACCGTCGAGACCACCGGAACCATGCTGATGGGATCCGAGATCGGCGCGGCACTCACCGCGCTCGAGCCGCTCGGCGTCGACGCCATCGGCCTGAACTGCGCCACCGGACCGGACGAGATGAGCGAGGAAGAAACCCGCCGGGGCGGCATCGAGCTTCGGTGCGCAGTTCATTTCCGGGCTGATCATGCCGGCCATGACGTTCATCGGGAACCTGGTGTACGTGGGGATCGCGGTGGTGGGCGGCCTGCAGGTGGCGTCCGGGGCGATGCAGCTGGGCGACGTGCAGGCGTTCATCCAGTACTCGCGGCAGTTCACCATGCCGCTGGCGCAGCTGGGGTCCATGGCCAACCTGCTGCAGTCCGGGGTGGCGTCCGCCGAGCGGGTGTTCTCGTTGTTGGATGAGGACGAGGAGTCTGCGGAGCCTGTTGCTTCTTCGGGTCCTGCGTTTGGGCGGGGGCGGCTGGTGTTTGAATCTGTTTCCTTCTCGTATTCGCCGGACAAGCCGCTGATTTCTTCGCTTTCTTTGGTGGCGGAGCCGGGGCAGACGGTGGCGATCGTTGGGCCGACGGGAGCGGGCAAGACCACGCTGGTGAACCTGATGATGCGGTTCTACGAGCTGGATGCGGGACGGATAACGCTCGACGGCGTGGACGTCACCTCAGTGCCCCGGCGCGAGCTGCGCTCGCGGCTGGGCATGGTGCTGCAGGATACGTGGCTGTTCGGCGGGACCATCCGGGACAACATCGCATACGGGCGGCCATCTGCTTCAGAGGACGAGATCCTGGAGGCGGCGCGGGCGACGTATGTGGACCGGTTCGTGCACTCGCTGCCGGAGGGGTACGACACGGTTTTGGAGGATGAAGGCTCCAACGTGTCCGCTGGTGAGAAGCAGCTGCTGACGATTGCGCGGGCTTTTCTGGCGCGGCCGTCGGTCCTGATCCTGGACGAGGCCACGAGCTCGGTGGACACCCGGACCGAGGTGCTGGTGCAGAAGGCGATGCGTGCCCTCCGGTCCGACCGGACGAGCTTCGTGATCGCGCACCGTTTGTCCACCATCCGCGACGCCGACCTCATCCTGGTGATGGAGGCCGGCCAGATTGTGGAGCAGGGGACCCACACTTCCTTGCTGGCTGAGGGCGGGGCTTATGCCCGGCTGTACGAGGCTCAGTTCGCGGCTCCTGTGGCGGAGGTTTAAGGGGGCAGCCTGCTCGCGAGGAGGCCGGGGCGGTCCGGTGTGTCCTATTCAGATGGTGACCCCTTGGATATGAATCAACGAGTTCTCGTATCCGCAACCAACAGGACAGCAAGTGATTCACGATGACGCCGAAGCAAGGTGTCTTATCTAGTAGGAGCGTGCTACGGGGGCTGGGTCGAACTCCTTGAGCCTGTGGAAGCGAAGAGGTCTCGGGGGCCGCGATACAGCAAACGGATCCCTTGGGAGCTAGACATGCGTTGCGCGCGAAGAATCCCGAGTCGCTCGGGATTCAGTTGGATACTAGCCTCGCCGAGGAGGTCAAAGCCAGTCGTCCAGATTTGGACAGTCTTTGCGTCAAGTTCGGTGATGCGGAGCCAGGTCTTTGGGCCAGGCACAACTCCGTACCACGTAACATCGTCGATGTCCTTGGTGCTGCGCCCCCATTGCCGGAGGCGCGGGCGGCGGGCGTGCGACGCGAACATCTCCCACGCTTGCCGAGATTCGGGGCTTGGCCACGCTTCGTCGTGAGCGAACCAAGGGTCGAGATTATTGACCCACTGGCGCATGTCCGCTACCGAGTCGAACTCGGCGCCAGTGCTGACGACGGCCTTCTGCGCGGCGAGGCGATGGTCGAAGCCGGAGCGGATGAGCACCGATGCAGACCAGTTGAAGGTCCCCGTCTCGACCGCGGTCACGGCGGTGCCACTCAGCGTCTCGGCGAGTGCGTTGCCCTGGGCAGCTTCGAAGACCCGGGCGGCCTCCATGCCCCAGACCAAGCGATAGACCAGGTCGGTTTCGATGAACTGCGCGATAGCAACGCGGTCCCCGGTAAGGTCTGCAAGGCGCAGCCCATGAACCCATTGGCGAAGAACTTCGCTCCAGTTATCAATTGAGACTTCGGGGGCGAAGGTGTCCAGACCAAAGACGACAGCAGCGATCTCGACGAGTCGGTCGGACGCGGCGATGTAGTCCTCGTAGACCAGGCCGACTTCGACTTGCTCCATTAGGTCGACCACCTGCCCTGAAATCGCAGACAAGCTCGACCCGGCGTCGGCGCCCAGCCCAGCTAGATACCAGCCGCGACGCTGTGAAGGCGTCGACGTTCGCCAAAGATGTCGGACCCGGCCCGTCACCAATTCGCGGACGGCCGTAGCTACGCCGGTGTCTCGGCGGCGTAGCTGACGCTCCCAAAGTGAGTCAACGAGAGCATCAGTGATCACCTGCGTGGCAGCATCCGGGTCGGCGTCGTAAGCGCCGTCTCCCATGATGCTGAGAATGCCGATATCGAGCAAAGAGAGGTTGGAGCTCCATGCGGCAGCGGCTGTCGCGTGGTCTGCCGCCGACTCTTGCTGCAGGACAGGAAGGGCCCAGTCCGGACCACCTGTGAGGTAGTCCAGAAAAGGCTCGATAGGCCCAGCCCCGCGGGAGATGTGCATCCGGCCGAGCAGTGCTAAGCCGACCGCGATGAGGCCTGAGTCCAGCGCCTTGCCCCCATCGCCTTGGGTCAGCTGGAGCCAGTCCTGCCGTAGTCGCTGTCGCTGGTACGCTCGCGGCTCGAAGATCGGGTAGAGCACCAGCCCCTCGGTGTCGACGAAGGCACGCCCAGCTCGGCCGATGACGTTGGAGAAATCGGAGCCCTTCAGCAGTTCGCGGCCGCGTTTGAGACCGTGGAATAGCACCGCAGACGCTGAGAGGTTGAGTCCCTGTGCAAGGGTCGGCGAGGCGATAGTGATCTTCAACGTGCCCTCGTGGAGAAGCTTTTCAACCTCTCTACGGAACGGACCCGGCAAGGCTCCGTGATGAATGGCGACTCCGAGCTCGAGGCACCTCAGAATCGGATGATCGGCACCGAACCACTCGGCTCCGACAACGAGCGCCCCGCTCAGGTCGACGTGGTCAGGTAGAACGGCGGTGATGAGGCCTTGCCTGTGCATTTTGATGATTTCGCGCGCATACGGCTCGACGGAGTTGCGCTGGGGGCAGAAGACAAGAACCGTTTGACCTTCGTCGACCAATCGCCACGCTGTCGCAATCACCAACTCGCGCTGGTCCGCGGGAAACGGCCTCGTGCGCTTACCGATCGGCTGTTTAGCCTCGAAGTATCTAGGGATGAACGGCTGGTCAGACCCCAGGGTAATTGCCAGCCGAGCGTGATCGCCAAGCCATTCAACGAGGCCGAACCGTTGCAGGGTTGGGCGCCAGGTCTCCTGGTGCAGGCCTTCGGGTTCGTCGTCGGTGATCCAAGCGACGAAGTCCTCCAACTCTGTACCGGAGGGAAACACGGCTGACAGGCAGACGATCCGACGGGTTGAGGCGTCCGGGCGGCGCAGGAGCCGCTGAATCTGGGCCTCGTATCGCACCTCACGCTCAGACGCCCCGATCATGTGACCTTCGTCGAGAACGACCAGCCCGACGTCGTCCAATACCGAGGGATCGGATCGGAGCGCGAAGTCCAGTTTCTCCGGGGTGGCGACCACGATCTCACTTGAACGCAACGTGTCGTCGTCGACATCGCTGATCCCCATGCTGCCGTACAGTGACGACACTCGCACTCCGAGGGGAGCGAACGTCCGGGTCAGGACCTGCTCGGTTTGGGCAGAGAGCGCACGGAGCGGGGTGACGTAGACAGTACGCCGCCCCTGTGCCAGACATGCCAGGATCGCTAGTTCGGCGATCCGGGTTTTGCCAGCGCTGGTGGGAAGGGCAACGACGAGGTCGCGCACGTCGGCGAAAATCCGATCCACGACGTGGAGCTGTGAGGGCCACAGGTCGATCTCGGACCGCCCTCGTGCCAGGAGGTTTTCAATGAAGGTACGGCGCAGGTAGCGCCAACGAGGGACTACGTCGTCGCCGCCGGTTGGCGGGTCGACTGGAACGTTGGCGTCGATGCTGGTGTTGAAGAGGTCGCCGAGCATCCGACGAGTGAGCCGGTAGACCCACCAAGGTCCGGGAGCGCTTACGTCCATCGAGGCACGCTCGCCGAGAGTCAGATCCTCCAGTGCCTCGGCTAGAAGTTCGCGTTCGCCGACCTCGATCCCAAAGAGTCCCCTGGACACGGCCGAGAGGTAGTTCTCGCCGAGCAGCAGAGCCACGGGGCCAAGCGGATTGACTGCGTCGTTGTCGGCATCGTTGTCGCCGCCCGAGAGGGAAGCGAGCAGGACGTCGTCCGAGACATTTTCGGAAGAGCGCAACAGCCGTGTTCGTTCCTCGATGGCGTCGAGATTGCGCATTGTCAGGTCCGCCAGGGTGAGCTCCATGGGCGTCAACTGGCCGGATTCCCGGCTCCGTTCCATCAGCGAGAACGCACGGGCGGCGTAACCACCGAGATGGCTAGCCGCACCCGCGATGAGTCGATGAAACAGCTTGTCGGGAGTATCCGCGGCGTTGCGAGTGGCAGCTTCCAAAGCGTATGAGCTCTGAATGAACGCTAGCCGGGCGACCTCAATTTGGCTGGTCGCGTCGCCGTCGCCGTCACCGTCGTCGTCTGCTTCTAGCTCCTCGAGTAGGTCCATTCCGTCGGCGAGTAGCGCGTAGCCGTAGTTGAGGAGGTCGGCGTCGAGGAAGGGGCTGAACTCCGGCGAGCCGTTCGGAAGCACGCCGTCCCGGCGAATCATTGACTGGGCCTGTCCGCGGGCCAATAGGCGACTGCGGAAGCGCGCGTCTGTGGCGGCGCTGAGGCCAGCGACCAGAGCTTGTGCGTCACGGGACACTGGCGACCACCTTGTCGTAGGCGTCATTGATGAACTTTTGGTGTTGCTGGACTCGGAGCGTAACGGTCAGTTGGGGGACCGTGCCAGCGTATGCTTTGAGATCTGCGCCAACATGAGCGCTTGGGTCGCCAGCCGTCAGCAGAAACATCAAATGACGTACGCGATCCGGCCTCACCCCGTCGGTCAGCTGCAAGTCGAGTACGGCCTCACCAATCTCGCGATCAGATGTCTTCAGGAGTCGGGTAGCGAACTGGGACAGCGAATGTGGGGAGGGCATTTCGGCGTTTCGGGCGAGCCCCTCTCGGGCTTCCTTGACTGTTGCTCCACCGACGGTGACGCGACTCTTGGCTTCGGCTTTGACGATGCGCAGCTCTGAGCCGGCGTCAATCCTGGCAGCGAGCACGTCGTCACCCCTCATCGCCCACTCTTGGTGGTCACGGTCGATGAGCCGACTTGGTCCGACGACGTAGCCGCGCTCCTCGGCGAGATACGCGGTCGCCAGGATCTCACCCATGTCGCCGGATCGAGCGCTCTTCTTTGTTGGCAGTCGGTGGCGGAGAAAAGCCGCCACCCCGGGCTTTCCATGCCGTTCTGCGATCAACGCTAGAGCCGTCGTTTCGGCGTAGGCATCGGGAAGCTTGGCAGCTAGGACCGCAACGCCCGTGGCGTCGTCATGAGAGTCAATTTGGCTAGATGCTTGGCCTGCGATCGAAGTGAGCACCCCCTTCGAGCACCAACTATCAAACATGGTCACGACGTTCATCCGCCCCCAAAATCAGGCCGGCCCGCAGCCAGCACCCAACAACCCTCTCCATTCATACACGACCCGGCGCAGGAATGCGTGCCGCTACTGGTCTGCACCGACTCACAGGCCCCTACCCTCTCCTACTACCGGCAGCTAAGCCTCATTTCTGAGGCAGATTAGCGAAGTAGTTCACATGCTACAAATTGCTCTTCTACGCTGGTGACGCACGAGTTTAAGGACATCCACAAAGGGCTGCATGAGGACTTCGGCTTCGTCTACCTCACCACGCAGGAGCGGGCCAGCCACCCCTGAACCTGGCCAAAGGGTCGGTCCTCTCGCATGGTGCACAAGGCGCCCTCAGATGAACTGGGCCGACGGAACAAGCGAGCGAAATACGCCGTCGATCTCATGATGAGTATTGACGACTCGCTGGTCGTCGACCCTGCGGACGCCCAGAGAATCGTCGAGGTCGAGGACTGCGTGGCCACGCCGCTGGAACAGGTGTTACAGCGGTCTGGTCTTCAATAATCGGTATCGATCGTGGGCTAGGTGATGATTGAGACGTGCTAATCAAAGGATTCATCTTTCGCGGGTACAGAAGCTTCCCATCGGATCAACCGGCAGTGCTCTTCCCTCTACGCAGGGTCAATCTCTTCGCGGGCCAGAACAACACCGGCAAATCCAACATCTTGCGGGTGATTGCTGACACGTTCACCGAGGAGGAGGGGAAAAGGCCCGTTTCAAAGTGGGATCGCCCGCTTGGAGATGCCGAGCACACCTTCGCTCGGCTGGAACTGCATGACATTGCCCAGGTCCTCACCTGGGGAGAGATGGGAAGCCAGTCCGCTGAGCGGTTGGAGAGTCTGCGGAGTTTCCTTCGTCTTCCGGGGATAGCTTCAACCTTGGGTGCCGACCTCGTGGCTTTCGGAGTCTCAGATAAGGGCTTCATAGAGGGTGAAGCCTTGAAACAAATGGCTCGCGAAGCAGGCGGCGGCGAACTGGCACGCGAACTGTCTGGTGAACTGACCGGGACCAGGGGCGGAGGCGCAGGAGACGATGCCTACCGGGTTCTTGACTGGATTGCCAGGCAACGCGCGCTTCCTCCAGCAGCATTTACTGTGGGCGGCATAAGGTCAATTTCTGACGACAGTGAAGCGGATCCCGACCTGAACGGGCGGAGCATCAAGCGCCGCCTCTTGGAGTTGCAGAATCCATCGACCGATCACTTGAAAGACAAGGAAGTCTTTCTGAAAGTGCAGGACTTCGTCCGCGCTGTTCTAGACGACGCCACCATCACTATAGACGTACCTCATGATCTGTCGACAATCCACGTCACCCAAGGAGGGCGCACTCTTCCCATTGAAAACGTTGGAACGGGCGTTCATGAAGTAGTTATCATTGCGGCGGCGGCGACGGTCACTCAGAACTCAATTTTGTGCGTCGAGGAACCCGAGGTCCACCTGCACCCGATCCTCCAACGCAAGCTGCTTCGATATCTTGCATTGAACACAACGAACCAGTACTTCATCGCGACTCACTCTGCCCACATGCTCGACTCAGAGATCGGTAGCATTTTTCATGTTACCCGCGAGGATGGTGCTTCTAGCCTCAGGTACGCCGGTGCCGCGCGAGAGAGGGCCGCGGTGTGTGCAGACCTCGGATACCGTCCCTCGGACCTAGTCCAGACAAATGCAGTCCTGTGGGTTGAAGGACCCTCCGACCGCATATATCTCAAACACTGGATCGAGCACCTCGCTCCCGGCAAATTCGTTGAAGGAACGCACTATTCCATCATGTTCTATGGCGGCTCCTTGCTCAGTGCACTATCGCCGCTCGACGCCGAAGAAGTTGAGGAGTTCATCTCCCTTCGGAGCCTAAATCGGTACATGGTGGTCTTTATTGACTCTGACAAGAAGAGCAGCGGCGCGGGTCTCAATAGCAGTAAGCGACGGGTCATAGATGATCTCAATGACGACCCATCAACGGGCATGGCATGGGTAACCGCAGGCTATACAGTCGAGAACTACGTACCGGAACAGGTTCTCACCAGCGCGATATATACCGCACACCCCTCCACGAAGAAGCGGAGCCTGCCCACTCAGAATCGTTGGTCGAATCCCCTGGCGGCCGATCGGCTTGGTATTAAGCAGCCAAGCAAAGTCGCCATCTCAAAAGTTGCGACTAAGAACTGGGGAAACGAGTGGCCCCTAGACTTGAAGAAGAAAGTGCTGGAGGTCATTTCGGTTATCGACGCCGCCAATAGCCACACTTAACCGTTGCACCCGCTCAAAGCCGAAAAATTTCCGTTTGTCCTGGGGCTCGGCAGAATGTTTGGGCCCCGACCACCCCGCCGTAGTACACAGAAACACGGCGCAATGTTCCGGCCCGCCTGTCGTCTGTTAGATGCCTCGTTTTGCGCGTGATATTGAGTCCGTCCCCCGTCCCGTTCGCTCCCAAGAGCTGCTGGATGCAGTAAACCAACGGGTTGTCATTGCCGATGGGGCGGTATGCACCATGCTGCAGGGGCGGGAACTGTCGCTCGAGGACGACTTCCTCGGGCTGGAAGGCTGCAACGAGATCCTCAACGCCACGCGACCCGATGTCCTCGCGGACATTCATGACGCGTACTTCGCGGTGGGAGTCGACGCGGTCGAAACCAACACCTGCGGGGCCTACTGGTCAACCTCTCCGACTGCGGCATCGACGACCGGACTGAAGAGCTCGCCCGGAAGGGTGCGGAGATCGCCCGCGAACGCGCCTGAGGCTGCGGAAGCCGTGGACGGACGGATGCGGTGGGTCCTGGGTTCGATGGGGCCGGGCACCAAGCTCCCCAGCCTCGGGCACACCAGCTACGACTACCTCAAGCAGACCTTCGCGCTGCAGGCCGAGGGCCTCATCGACGGGGGAGCGGATGCCTACTAACATCAATGGCGCCATACTCGCATCCGACGGCGGCTGGTCGGCACTGTAGGGGCCCCAATACCCGCGCGAGGAGGCCAACGCATCACCGGTTTAAGGCCGGCCCTCCGGCCCTATCGGAATGACGATGTACGGCCTATCTTGGTCTGATACAGACCCAGGGAAAGGAACAACGATGTTCACCTTGCAAATCAGCTATCCAGTCCGGGACTACGAGGCTTTCAAGAAGGTATTCGATAGCGATCCTGCAGGCCGCGCCGCCTCGGGCGCCAGGTCTGTCCGGCTGTTCCGGGATACGGACGACCAGAACAGCGTGGCCGTGCTCCTTGACTTCGACACCAAGGATGCTGCGACCGTCTTTCTGGACCGGCTCCGCAGCGAGGTATGGGACAAGCCCGAGGTGATAGGGCAGCTGATGACGGCAGCGCCCACTGCAAGGATCCTGGAGGAAGTGGCCCGCGAGGGTGAGGGTGCGGGCTGACCACTGAGTATTCGGCACTAATTCAAGCGGTCGACGGCGGGAGGCCCCGCCGTCGTCCGTTTCCTTTCCTCCTGACTGCTTCTATCCCACCGATTGGGGGTGTCTGATAGACACTGCCGCCAGCCAAACAGCCTGCGTACCGTGGAACTTGTGGACAGAAAAGATGACATCCGTGAGTTCCTGATTTCGCGTCGTGCGAAGGTCAGCCCGGGGCAGGCCGGGATCCCCAGCTATGGGGAACTGCGGCGTGTGCCGGGTCTGCGCCGAGAGGAAGTGGCGCAGCTCGCCGGAGTCAGTACGGACTACTACACGCGGCTGGAACGCGGCAGCATCCGCGGCGTCTCCGACTCGGTGCTCGAGGCCGTGGCCTCGGCCCTTCAGCTGGATGTAGCCGAACGCGCACACCTGATGGACCTGGCGCGGACGGCCAACGCGCCGTCGAGCCGGACGCCCCGGCGGCCATCGCAGCAACGGGTCCGTCCCGGGGTGCTGCGTCTGCTGGACGGGATGACCGGAGTGGCCGGCATGGTGCAGAACGGCCGTGGTGACGTGCTCGCCGGCAACTTGCTGGGACGGGCCCTGTACTCCGAGGTATTTAACTCAGCTGTGTCATTTGGGCGGGATACTCCGGGCCGGCTGCCGAATCAGGCCCGCTACATCTTCCTCGATCCGCGCGCAGGTGACTTTTACCCCGACTGGAACGCGATCGCGGCCATCATGGTCGCGATGCTGCGCCTGGAATCGGGCCGGAATCCCCACGACCGCGCCCTGAACGAGCTGGTCGGCGAGCTCACCACGCGCAGCGGCCTGTTCGCCGCGCTCTGGGCCGGGCACGACGTGCGGATCCACACCAAGGGAACCAAGCGCTTCCATCACCCGGTGGCCGGCGACCTGTCCCTGCAGTACGAAACGCTGGACCTCCCCGGCGACGAAGGACAGGCCGTGTTCACCTTCACCGCCGAGCCCGGCTCCGCATCCGAAAACGCGCTGGCATTCCTCGCCAGCTGGGCGGCATCGCCACCCGAAGAAACCACCCAAACAGCCACCGCCGGCGATCCTGCCGGCGGATCCACCGCCCCCGTGCGCTCCCAGGCGCAGCCAGGGCGCACCACAGGAAAGACAGAACCCTCCCATGACTGAACAAAACACCACCACTGAAAAGGCCAAAAACACCACTGGCAAGAAGGTCTGGTTCATCACCGGCGCCGGCCGCGGCATGGGCACCGACATCGCGAAGGCAGCCCTCGCCGCCGGCCACGCCGTGGTCGCCACCGGCCGCAACCCCGAAAAGGTCACCCAGGCCGTCGGCGACAACGAGCACCTCCTCGCGGTCAAGCTCGACGTCACCGATCCCGCCGACGCGGCCGCCGCCATCCAGGCAGCCGTGGACCGGTTCGGCCGGATCGATGTCCTGGTGAACAACGCCGGCAACTTCTACGCCGGGTTCTTCGAGGAAATCACCCCGGCGGACTTCCGGGCACAGATCGAAACCACCATGTTCGGACCCATGAACGTCACCCGCGCCGCCCTGCCGGTCCTGCGCGCCCAGCGCTCCGGCCTGGTGGTCACCATCTCCTCCACCGCTGGCCTCGCAGGCGGCGAGTTCCTGTCCGCCTACGCCGCGTCGAAGTTCGGCGTGGAGGGCTGGGCGGAATCTCTCGCCCCCGAGGTCGCACCGTTCGGCATCCGCTCCATGATCGTGGAACCGGGGTTCTTCCGCACCGAGCTACTCACGCCGGAATCCACCAGCTACGCGGAGTCCACCATTGAGGACTACGCCGAACGCACCGCGCAGACCGTCGCCGGCTGGCAAAGCATGAACGGCCTGCAGGGCGGGGACCCGGCCAAACTCGCCGACGCGCTGATCCAGCTCGCCGAACTGGACGAACCCCCGCTGCGGTTCGCCGCCGGAGCCGACGCCGTGGGTGTCTTTGAGACCCGTGGCAAGGCCCTCCAGGTCCAGGCCGACGCCCACCGCGAACTCTCCAGCAACCTCGCCCACACCGACGCCTAACAAAACGGAAACGGACGACGGCGGGAGGTCCCGCCGTCGTCCATCACCCACCACCGCAAGGCCCCACCACCACAGTCCAGCCGGACGCCAGCAGCTTCCGGCTGCCCAAAACCCGGCACCAACCCCGGAGGAGAACACCCCATGACATCGAACCTGACCGGAACCACCGCCCTCGTCACCGGCGCCAGCAGCGGCATCGGAGCCGCGACCGCACGGCAGCTCGCCGCACTCGGCGCCTCCGTGGCACTCGTCGCCCGACGCCGTGACCGCTTGGAAGCCCTCGCCGCCGAAATCGAACAAGCCGGCGGCACCGCCCTGGTCATCGAAGCGGACATCACCCACCGCGCCCAGGCCCAGGCCGCCGTCGACCAGACCGTGGAGCGCTTCGGGCAACTGGACATCCTGGTCAACAACGCCGGCCTGATGCTCCTCGGCCCGGTGGTCGGCGCCGACCCCGAGGACTGGGAACGCATGATCGCCGTCAACATCCAGGGCCTGCTCCACACCACCCACGCCGCCCTGCCGCACCTGCTCAAAGCCGCCGAGGACAGTCCCCGCCGGGTCGCGGACATCGTCAACATCAGCTCGATCGCCGGGCGCGTCGCCTGGAACGGGTACGGCGTCTACAACCTCACTAAGTTCGGCGTCAACGGCTTCACCGAATCCCTCCGCCAGGAAGTCACCCAGCGCCACGTCCGCGTCGGCGTCCTGGAACCCGGCGGCGTCGATACCGAGCTGGGCTCACACAACACCGCCGAGGTCCGCGGCGAAATGATCGACCCCTTCTACGAGCAGACAGAAGTCCTGGCCCCGGAGGACATTGCCGACGGCGTTGGCTACATGGTCACCCGGCCCCGGCACGCCTCCATCGGAGAGCTCTGGATCATGCCCACCGACCAGGCCTGAACGGAGGCCCGGGACCAGGCCGGCGCCCACCGCGGGCTCTCCAGCAACCTCGCCCACAGCGACGCCTGACAAAACGGAAACGGACGACGGCGGGAGGTCCCGCCGTCGTTCATCACCCACCACCGTAAGGCCCCACCACAGTTCAGCCGGACGCCGGCCGCTCCGACCCGTCCGGTGCTGCATGGTGGCGGAGATGCGTGTTGTAGATCAGCTATTGACTGAAAATTCAGTCAGGCCTTATGGTTGATGCAATACATCAACGTGATGTAGCTCACGAAAGGCTTGCCATGATCAGCACGCGCTTCCGCAAAGACGCGGATTCCGTCGGTGCCGCATCCGCGCACAAGGACCGCTTCGGCCGCATTGAGTCGGCCGGCATTGAGTTCATTCCCGACGAACAACGCACCTCCCGCCCCCGGAACCTGTTCACCGTGTTCTTCGGCGGCAACTTCGCCTTCTCGGTCATCGTTTTCGGCTGGCTTCCCATCACCTTCGGCCTGGACTTCGTCGGCGCCGCCACGGCCAGCCTCACCGGTCTCCTCGTTGGTACAGCCCTGATCGCCCCGATGGCCCTCCTGGGGCCACGGACCGGCACGAACAACACCGTTTCCAGCGCCGCACACTTCGGCACCCGCGGGAGGTTGATCGGTTCCGCCCTGACCCTGGTGTTCGCCCTTGCGTACGCCGCCATCGCGGTCTGGACTTCGGGCGACGCGCTGGTTGCCGCCGCCGAACGGCTGCTCGGGATACCCGTCGACGGCGTCACGCTCGCCATCGGCTACGCCGTGATCTCCGTGGAAATTGTTCTCGTGGCGCTCTTCGGCCACGGCACCGTGGTGGCGATGCAGAAGTTCGTCGCACCCGTCGTCGGCGTTCTGCTCCTCATCGGCGTCGTCGCCTTCGCACCGACGTTCAGCCCCACAACAGTCCATGCCGACTACCTCCTGGGCGACTTCTGGCCCACGTGGATCCTCTCGGCCGTCATTTCCGTCGGCGGCCCCCTCTCCTATGCACCCACACTGGGCGACTACAGCCGGCGCATCTCGCGGACCAGGCACTCGGACCGTTCGGTGGTGACCTCGGCATGCCTCGGCGTCTTCCTCGGGCTCTTCGTCACTGCCCTTTTCGGTGCCTTCACGGCCTCGGCGTTGCCGGAGCTTGGCGGCTCGTACGTCGCCGATCTCGTGAAATCATCCCCGGCCTGGTATCTGCTGCCGATCCTCATCATCGCGTTGGCGGGCGGACTCGGCCAGGGCGTGCTCAACCTCTACGCCAGCGGACTGGACCTCGAAGCCCTCTTCCCGAGGCTCCGGCGGATCCACACCACCCTCATCACCTCGGTGATCGCAGTCGGTCTTCTCTACGTCGGTGTCTTCGTCTTCAACGCGGTGGACTCCATTACGGCCATGACACTGGTCCTCAACGGCTTCGCCGGACCCTGGGTTGCCATCAACGTCCTGGGATTCCTGATCGCCCGCCGCGGCAAGTACCACGCCGCCGACCTCCAGCTCTTCCGGGCCAGCGGACCGCGCGGACGCTACTGGTTCAGCAACGGCTGGAACCTGCGCGCGGTAATTCCCTGGGCCATCGGTTCAGTCTTCGGCCTGCTCGCGACGGACACGTCCCTGTACACCGGGCCGTTCTCGCAGCTCGCCGGGGGAATCGATCTCAGTTTCATCGGGTCCACGATCATCGGAGCGGCAGGCTATCTGCTGGCCTTGCGGTTCTGGCCCGAACCCGCCGCAACGAGGGAGTCCGCACGGGAGGAAGGTGAGCACGTATTACTGTCAAACCATGACTGACAAACTAGCCAAGATCCTCACCGCCGCCACCACCTGCATCGCCAGGAACGGCGTCCGGGGAATGCGGGTCAACGATGTGGCTGCAGAAGCCGGTGTTTCGCCGGGCCTCCTGTACTACCACTTCACCGACCGGGCCGGCCTGCTTGCCGCAACGCTTGAACACATCAACAAGCAGGTCAGCAAGGACGACGCCGCCCCCTCCTCCCCTGACGCGGAAGACCGCGCCCGGCACTTCAGGCACCTGCTCCTTGACGAAATCAAGGACGACGCTGATGTCCGCCGGAATTCGGTGGCCTGGAACGAGCTCCGGGCGTGCTCCATCTTCGAACAGGAGCTGGCGGAACCGCTTTCACGGACAACGGCGGAATGGAACCGCGAGATCGCCCAGGCCATCGTGGCCGCCAGCGAAGGCACCAGCGAGGACGAGGCCGCAGTCACTGCGGAGATCCTCACCAGTTTGGTGGAAGGGATCTCCGGCCGCTGGCTCAACGGTTTCATCACCACAGACCACGCGCGTTCCCTGTTGACGACGGCCATCGACTCACTCACCACAGCACGCCCGACGACCCTGCATGAACCTTCCGGACAGGGTCTGGGCAAATGAACCACCGACCCAACCCTCAACCACTTATCAAACGACGCGATTCCAGCGGAATCCCGCGATTATGCAAGGACCCCTAGGGTCCCGTTAGGAAGCACCACCTTGGACATCATCGCCAACACCGAACCGCCCGCCTCTTTCGCCCGGAGCCAGGAAAGCACCCGCCGGCCGCTCCGAGTGGCCCTGGTCCAGCACCGCTGGCGCGAAAACGCCGCCGAGCTCAGGCCGGTGCTGACCGGGGCCATCGGCAAAGCCGCCGACGCCGGAGCCAGGGCCGTGTTCCTGCCGGAACTTACGCTGTCCAAATATCCTGCCAACGTCCGGGCCGGCAGTAACCCTGCCCGGAATGCCGAGGACCTGCTCAGCGGCCCCACCTTCGAGTTCGCCGCCAACGCGGCCCGGAAGCACTGCGTCACCGTCCACGCCTCGCTCTACGAGCGCTCAGACGGAAACGACGGGCTGGGCTTCAACACCGCCATCCTCGTCTCGCCCCAGGGGGAGCTGCTGGCACGCACGCGCAAGACCCACATTCCCGTCAGCGCCGGCTACTACGAGGACACGTACTTCCGTGCCGGGCCGGCCGTCGACGCCTACCCCGTGCACCGCCCCGCGGAACTGGGCGGGGCCGCCGTCGGACTCCCCACCTGCTGGGACGAATGGTTCCCGGAGGTCGCCCGGCTGTATTCGCTGGCCGGCGCGGAAATCCTGGTCTACCCCACGGCTATCGGCTCGGAGCCGACCTTCCCGGAGTTCGACCACCAGCCGCTGTGGCAGCACGTGATCACAGGCCACGGCATCACGAACGGCACGTTCATGGTGGTCCCCAACCGGACGGGCGACGAAGGCGACATCAAGTTCTACGGTTCCTCGTTCATTTCCGATCCCTACGGCCGCGTCCTGGTCCAAGCGCCGCGGGACCGGGAAGCCGTCCTGGTGGCCGACCTTGACCTGGACCAGCGCAAGGACTGGCTGGACCTGTTCCCGTTCCTGACCACGCGCCGCCCCGACACCTATGCCGAGCTCACCCGGGACGTCGATTTCGACCGTCCGTACGGGGCGGTATCCGCACAGCAGACTGCGGCCCAGCCATGACCTGGATGATGCCGAGCGAAACGGCACCCCAGGAAAGGGTCTGGATGGCATTTCCGCCGGAGCGATCCTCGATAGGGCACACCGCGGAGGAAACCCATGAGGCCCGCACGGCGTGGGCAGCGGTGGCGCATGCTGTGGCGGATTTCGAGCCTGTCACCATGGTCGTGGACCCGCCAGACATGACAGCCGCGCGGACTTATCTTTCGGCTGGCATTGACCTGGTGGAAGCGCCCCTCGACGATGCCTGGATGCGGGACATCGGGCCCACATTCGTGACCGGCGACGACGGCCGGCTGGGCGGGGTGGACTGGGTCTTCAACGGCTGGGGGCAGCAGGAATGGGCCAGCTGGGGCAAGGATTCCGGGGTCGGTGCGGAAGTGGTGAGGGAGGCCGGTGCGGAGCTGCTGGACAGCCCGCTGGTCAATGAAGGCGGCGGGATCCAGGTGGACGGTCTGGGCACCGTGCTGGTCACCGAGACGGTGCAGCTGGATAAGTTCCGGAACCCGCACCTGACCAAGGCTGACGTCGAAGCCGAGCTGGCCCGCACTATCGGCGCCACGCATGTCATCTGGCTGCCACGTGGGCTGACCCGTGATTCGCAGGAACTCGGAACCCGCGGACACGTGGACATCGTGGCCGCTATCCCGTCGCCCGGTGTGCTGCTGGTCCACTCCCAGCGCAACCCATCACACCCGGACTTCCAGATCACCGCCGATATCATCGCGATGCTCGCCGGGACCCGGGACGCGCAGGGCCGTGTCTGGGACATCGTGGAGGTACCGGCCCCGGACACGCTGCGCGACGAGCTCGACTGGGTCGACTACAGCTACATCAACCATCTGGTGGTGAACGGAGGCGTCATCGCCTGCAGATTCGACGACCCCGCGGACGCGGGAGCCCGCCGGATCCTGGAGCAGGCGTATCCGGGCCGGGAAGTGGTGACGGTCGATGCCCGCGCCATCTTCGCCCGGGGCGGCGGCATCCATTGCATCACCCAGCATCAGCCGGCCGTCTGACCGCGGCAGCCATGAAGACCCCTGCTGTGGGCGACGTGCCCGCCGCCCACAGCAGAGGCTTTCCACGGCAATACCACCGGTAGTCTCGCCTCAGCCGTTGGACGCTCAGTTGCACTCGGCAACTGACGTATGTTTCCGACCGCCGTGTACGGGCCCAAGGGCCTGCGCTTCAACGCCGTCGCCCCCGGCCCCACGATCACCAACATCGTGGCCATCCTTGCGTCCGACGGCGGCTGGTCGGCGCTGTAGGGGAGCCGCACCCAACGCAAACGGACGACGGCGGGGTGTCCCGCCGTCGTCCGTTTGAGGACTGGTGGTGTGTGCGGGAGCGCCTAAGCCGTGGCAGCGACCAGCTGGCGGTTGCCGCGACGTCTCCCCTTACTCGCCAACCGCTTACCGTGAGCTCACCGCCGGGACGCCGAGAATGCTGTCCAGCAGCCCGTTGCGGAACTTTCCCTCCGGATCGTGCGCCGATGCCAGCGAGCGGAAGTCCGTTAAGCGGGGGTACAGGGAGTCCCAGTCGTGACCGCCGGGCGTGAAAAGCTTGCCCCAGTGCGGCCTAGCCCCGAACGGCCGCAGCAGGTCCTCGAGCTGCGGAAGAACGGCTTCCACCTGCGGCTGCAGAGGCTTCCAGGTGAAGTGCAGCGCAACGCTCTGCTGCCGGTAGAAGGGGCTGAGCCAGAATTCGTCCGCGGCGCCGGTCCGGATTTCGGAGACAAACAGCAGGGGTGCAAGTTTGTCCGCCAGGTTCCGCACTGCCTGGATCGCAGCAGGTGCCTGCTCCAGCGGCAGGATGAATTCGCTCTGCAGTTCCTCACCGTTGCTGGGCGTGAACTCGTGGCGGAAATGCGGTAGCCGGTCCAGCCATAGCCCGGGCTCATCCATCTGGACGGTGCAGTTCTCGGCCGACATCCCCGGCAACGGGTGCCGCGGGCCGGTGGCTGCCGTGGCGCCGAACAGTTCACCGAGGGGAGGCTCCGAGTCCAACGCCTTGAGCCAGACCTGGCTGATGCTATCGCCCACATAATCGGTGAAAAGACTCACGCTGTAGGCGCTGGACACAAGCCGCGTGAAATCCGCCAGTGCCCGTTCCCACGGCAGGTTTTCCAATACACGCTGGCGCATGCTGAAGCTCGGCCGGACGGCAAGCTGGAGGCCGGTGACGATGCCAAAAGCGCCCAGGCCCACCACGCTGCCCAGGAATTCCTCGCCGTCCGCGCGGGACAGCGATACCTGCTCGCCGGAGGGCCGGACCAGATCAATGCCCTCCACCGCTCCGGCCAGGGAGAGGTTGTTTACACCGGATCCATGGGTGCCCGTCTGGACTGCCCCGGCCACGGAAATGTGGGGGAGCGACGCCAGATTGTGGATGGCCACGCCGGACTGCTGCAGCGTACGGCACAGGGCACCGTAGCTCACTCCGCCGCTGACGCGGACGCTCTGCCGGTCCGAGTCCAGTTCGATGTGCTGCGGCAGTGCATCCAGCAGCACGTGCACGCCGTCCGTGTCCCCGATGCGGTTGAAAGAGTGCCGCGATCCCAGGGCCTTGACCCGGCCGGAGCGCGCCACCACCTGGGCGAGCTCAGCCACCGACTCCGGGCGCAGGACGTCCGCTGATGAGTAGTTGAGATTTCCTGCCCAGTTCTTCATGTGCTCGGCTTTCGGGTGAAGGTAAGTTTCGCTCCACCAACTGTGAGCGCTAACAATTTCCCTGTCAAGACGCTTCGGCCGCCTGCCGCCGAGGAGGGCGGTAACATCGTCAGCAGGTCATCCGCGGCGGCATTCACTGGCCGCCGGCTCTGGCCCAAAAGGCTTTGAAAGGGGAGAAGTGCGCGCAACGGTCAAGGATGTCGCGCGTCGTGCCGGTGTTTCACCCAAGACGGTCTCGAACGTGATGAATGGGATCATTCCGGTGAGCGGAGCCACCAGGACCAAGGTGGAGCAGGCGATTCTCGAGCTAGATTATGTGCCCAACCTCTCCGCCCGCGGACTGCGCAACGGGAGGTCCGGTGTGATCGCACTGGCCCTGCCTGATCTCGGCACGCCGTACTCGGCAGAAATTGCCCACCACATTGTGGAGGTGGCGCACGAGCAGGGCTGGATCGTGCAGATCGAGGAAACCGGCTCCGATCCCCAGCGCGAGCACGAACTCATGGTGCGCGCCCGCTCCAACCTGATCGACGGGCTGATCCTCAACCCTGTGGTGCTGGACGAGAGCGCCGTCCAGGTGGGCGTTGCCCTTCCGCCCGTGGTCCTGCTCGGCGAGGTCACACAAAGGCTCGCCGACCGCGTCTTCGTGGACAGCTTCGGTGCCGCCCGCGACATGACGCTCGCCTTGGCGCAGTCCGGGCGCCGACGGATCGCCGTCCTGGGAACCACCCAAGGCAGGGGATCGGCTGCGGCGATCCAGAGAACCCGGGGCTATGAAGAGGCGTTGGAGATCCTCGGCATCGAACGGGACGAGTCACTGCTGATTCCTTGCGAAAAGTGGACGCCGCAGACTGCTGCCGATGCGCTCACTGCCTACCTGGACTCCCACCCCCTTCCCGAGGCGCTGTTCTGTTTCACGGATTCCATGGCCATCGGCGCCCTGAGTGTGCTGTGGAAGAGAGGCTTGCGCATCCCGGAGGACATTGCGGTGGCGGGCTTTGATGACATCGCCGACGGCCGCTACGCGGTTCCATCACTGACCACGGTCTCCTTCGACAAGCGTGCCATTGCCAGCGAAGCCCTGCGCCTGCTCACGGAGCGGATGGTCGACAGGGGCCACGAGCAGCGCGTGGTTTCCGTGGATTACAACATCGTGGAGCGGGACAGCACCCGCACCTGAAACGAGAGCGGCCCACCAAATTGTGGGCGCTAACAATTTTCTCTTGCCCTGTCCATTACATCGATGTAATGTGAGGCGTGCGTCACCCCTGAAGGCATCGGCCCGGGAACAGGGACGCACCGGAACCGGAGTTTTGAGCAACAAGAAGTGACCTTTCCGCGGACCCATCCAAAGGAGTGACGGGTGAAGCAGTTTGAATTTTTCGGGAAGCAAGTGTCCCGACGGCAGTTATTGACAGGAACGGCAGCCTTAGGCAGTGTCCTGGTAGCAGGCGGCCTGACGGGCTGCGGCGGAAACGCCCAAGCCTCCGGCCTGCGGGACATCGGGTTCTGGCACCTGCTGTCCGGCGGTGACGGCATCAAGATGCAGGCCATGATCACCAGCGCCAACCAGGCCAACCCCGGCTTCAAGGTGCACCCCACGGTCCTGGCCTGGGGCCCGCCGTACTACACCAAACTGGCCATGGCATCGGCCGGCGGGCGGCCGCCCGAAGTGGCCATCATGCATGCCAGCCGGGTTCCCGGTTACGCCCCCGGCGGGCTCATTGACCCCTGGGACCTGGACCTGCTGGCCGAGCACGGCGTCACCGGGGACAACTTTGCGCCACGCATCTGGGAGAAGAGCCAGCAGAACGGCAAGGTGTTCTCCATCGCCCTGGATTCGCACCCGTTTGTCATGTTCTACAACACGGACATCGCCAGCAAGGCCGGCGTCCTCGGGAGCAACGGACAACTGCAGGAGGTAACGTCTCCGCAGGCGTTCATGGCCATGGCCAGGGAAATGCAGAAGGTCACCCAGGCCCACGGTCTGTCCTTCGGTTACCTCGGCAGCGGCTCCCAGATGTGGCGGCTCTTCTACACGCTCTACAAGCAGCACGGCGCGGACATGGAACTGATCCCCGGCCAGCCAATGAAAGTGGACCGCGACGCCGCGATTGAGTCCTTGGAATTCATGGCGTCGCTCTTTGATGACACCGTCGCTGCCAAGGCCGGCGACATCAGCACGGGCATCGCGGAGTTCGCCCGCGGCGACTCGGGAATGCTGTTCAGCGGAGTGTGGGAATTGCCCACGCTCAAGAAAGCCGGGCTTCCGGTGGACGCTGCCACCATTCCCACGCTGTACGGAACGCCGGCATCCTACGCAGACTCGCACTCGTTCGTCCTGCCGCGGCAGCTGAATGTGGATGACGCGAAGCGGCGGGACGTCTACAAGTTCGTGAGCGATGTCCTCAAAGGATCAATCTCCTGGGCGGAAGCCGGGCACATTCCGGCCTACCAGCCCGTGGTCCAGTCGCAGGCATACCGCGACCTCACGCCGCAGATCCACTACGCCAACGCAGCGGACATCATCGCCTACGATCCCGAAGCCTGGTTCAGCGGCTCGGGCTCTGACTGGCAGACCTACTTTGCGGAGAACGTCCAGAACGTGTTCCTGGGCCGCGACAAGGCGGCCGCAGGTTGGGACGCCTTTGAACGCCGCACCAACACCCTTCTTTCCCGGCCCAACCCGGTCTAACCGCACCGAGCGACAAAGGAGTCCTTCATGAGTTCTTCACTAGCGTCCCGGCGCAGCACCGGCCAGCCGGACATCGCCACAGCGACCCCACCCCAACCAACACGCCGCCCCTCGCAGAGCCGGACCAGGAGCAACCTGAGCGGCTGGGGATTCGCCACCCCGTTCCTGGTCTTTTTCCTGGTCTTCCTGGTGTGGCCCATTCTCTACGGCATCTACATGAGCCTGACGGGCAAGTCCCTGACCGGCGCCAATGACAGCCTGATCGGCTTCGCGAACTACGCCGAGGCACTGGCCGACGCCGACATGTGGCGCTCCCTGGGAAACACGTTCTACTTCACCGTCATCAGCACCGTCCCGCTGGTCCTCGTGGCCCTGGTGATGGCTGCCCTGCTGAACGTCGGGCTGCCTGCCCAGTGGCTGTGGCGGCTTTCCTACTTCGCCCCGTACCTGCTGGCCTCCACCGTGGTCTCGCTGTTCTTCACCTGGATGTACAACCCGCAGCTTGGCCTGATCAATGACTCCCTCTCCAAGATCGGCCTCCCCAAAGTCGCCTGGCTCAACGATCCCAACGTGGCCATGTGGGCGATCGTCATCGCCACGCTGTGGTGGACGGTGGGGTTCAATTTCCTGCTGTACCTGGCCGCGATGCAGAACATCCCCGTACAGCACTACGAGGCAGCGTCCCTGGACGGCGCCGGAGCCTGGCGGCAGTTCTTCTCGATCACCCTGCCGCAGCTGACCCCCACCACGGTGATGATCGTGCTCCTCCAGATCCTCGCGTCGATGAAGATCTTCGATCAGGTGTACCAGATGACCGCCGGCGGGCCCGGAGGATCAACCCGCCCGGTGGTGCAGTACATCTTTGAAACCGGCTTCACCGGCTACCGGCTGGGGTACTCCGCAGCCATCTCCTACATTTTCTTCGGACTGATCGTGCTCGTTTCGGTCATGCAGTTCGCCGTCACCCGCCGCAGGAGTGCATAACCATGGCAACCCCTACCCTCACCCGCCCCGCACCACGCACAAGCACCAGCGAAGGGCTCCGCCGCCTCCGCAAGAAGATGACTGCGGGCAAGATCGCCGCGCTCGTTGTTGCGGCGTTCATCGCCGTGCTGTGGCTGATTCCGTTTGCCTGGGCCACGGCCACCGCTTTCAAGACCGAGACGGATGCCGCCGCTCCGAAGGTCAGCTGGATGCCGCCGTCGGGCTTTACCGCTGAAGCGTTCGTCAAGGTATTCCAGGACGGCAACATCCCGCTCTGGACCTGGAACTCGTTCTACACCTCGGCGGCCATCACGGCGATCACGCTGGTGATCTCGGCGCTGGTGGCCTACGCCCTGTCCCGGATCGACTTCAAAGGCAAAAAGGTGCTGATGACGGTGATCATTGCCTCGATCATCATCCCGCCGCCGGTCCTCATCATCCCGCTCTTCTACCAAATGCTGGCGCTGCACCTGATCGATACCTCGTGGGCCATCATCCTGCCGCAGGTCATCCACCCGGCCATGGTGTTCGTGCTCAAGAAGTTCTTCGACCAGATTCCCCGCGAACTCGAGGAAGCCGCGGTGATGGACGGTGCCAGCCGCCTGCGGATCTTCACCCAGATCATCCTGCCGTTGTCCCGGCCCATCCTGGCCGCCGTCGCGATCTTTGTGTTCATCGGTGCCTGGAACAACTTCCTGTGGCCGTTCATTGCCACGAACGACGGCGCGCTCCTCACCCTTCCGGTGGGGCTGCAGACCATCAAGAGCGCGTACGGCATCCAGTACGCGCAGAACATGGCCTCCGCGCTCCTCGCGGCACTGCCCCTGATCCTCGTCTTCCTGTTCTTCCAGCGCCAGATCATCAAGGGCGTCGCGACGACGGGACTCGCCGGAACCTGATCCGGCACCTTACTTACCACTCCCCAAAAGACCTGAACCACAACCAAGGAGATACCGCACATGTCCCGCGCACGGATCACCCTCGACCGCGACTTCACCATCGGCGAAGTCCCCCGCCGCCTGTTCGGCTCCTTCGTGGAGCACATGGGCCGCTGCGTCTACACCGGCATCTACGAGCCGGGCCACCCGGAGGCTGACGAGAACGGCTTCCGCCAGGACGTGCTCAAGCTCGTCAAGGAACTCGGTGCCACCGTCATCCGGTACCCCGGCGGCAACTTCGTCTCCGGCTACAACTGGGAAGACGGCATCGGCCCGCGGGAGAACCGTCCCCGCCGGCTGGACGGCGCCTGGCACACCGTGGAAACCAACGCGTTCGGGCTGCACGAATTCGTGGACTGGTCACGCCAGGCCGGCACAGAAATCATGGAAGCCATCAACCTGGGCACCAGGGGAGTGGACGCGGCCCGCGAGATCGTGGAATACGCCAACCACCCCGGCGGCACTTACTGGTCAGACCTCCGCGCCAAGAACGGCCACAAGGATCCGTTCGACATCAAGCTCTGGTGCCTGGGCAACGAGATGGACGGGCCGTGGCAGATCGGCCACAAGACCGCTGAGGAATACGGCCGCCTGGCGCAGGAAGCCGCCAAGGCCATGCGCTTCGTGGACCCGGACATCGAACTCGTGGCCTGCGGAAGCTCCAGCTCCAACATGCCGACGTTCGGCGACTGGGAGCAGACGGTCCTGACGCACACCTATGACGAGGTGGACTACGTCTCCCTCCACGCCTACTACCAGGAGAACGAGGGCGACGTCGGCAGCTTCCTCGCCAGCGCAGTGGACACTGACTACTTCATCGAGTCCGTGATCGCCACCGCCGACGCCGTGCGTGCCAAGGGCAAACACAAAAAGCACATCAACCTGTCCTTCGACGAGTGGAACGTTTGGTACCAGCGCGGCCTGGACACCGAGGACCAGCCGCACAACGTCGCCAAGGCGGGCTGGCGCGAGCACCCCCGCGTCATCGAGGACAAGTACAACGTGACGGACGCCGTGGTGGTGGGAACCCTGCTGAACTCGCTGCTCCGCCACGGCGACCGCGTCAAGATCGCCAACCAGGCGCAGCTGGTCAACGTCATTGCACCGATCCTGTCAGAGGAGAACGGACCTGCCTGGAAGCAGACCATCTTCCACCCGTTCGCCCGCATGGCGGAGCTGGCCAAGGGCCAGATCCTGCGGCTGTCCGTGGACTCGGACAAGTACGAGAATGCCCGCTTCGGCGGCACCGACCTGGTGGACGTCAGCGCAACGTGGAACGAGGAAACGGGCCGTGTGGCACTGTTCTTCGCGAACCGCGGCCTGGAGGAGGCTGCCGACGTCGAGGTCGCCCTGCGCGGGTTCGACGCCAGCCGGGTGGTCCGTGCCGAGGTCCTGGAAATTCCGGAAGGCGGGGACCGTTTCACGGCCAACACCCAAAGCCGTCCGGACCAGGTGGGGCTCAAGCCGCTGGAAGGTGCCAAGGCGAGCGGCTCCGAGCTCCGGCTAACGCTGCCGGCGCTGTCCTGGGCCGTTATCGAGCTGGACGTCGTCAAGAACTGACTCCTGCCGCACCAGTGCTGAGCGGACGACGGCGGGAGGTCCCGCCGTCGTCCGCTCTGCAGTTTCTGGGGCTGGGGACGCCACCGGCGCTCAGGGGAGCGCGTACACGCGGCGGGCGTTGTCGTGTGCGACGAGTTGCACGATCTTGCGGGCGTCCGCCTCGGAACAGTCGTCGTCGTCGATCCATCCGCCCACTACCTTGGTGATTGCGTTGCGCCACAGTCTGGCGCCGAGGTAGTGAAGTTCGGCCGGGCCCAACGCGTCGGAGGAGTAAAGGATTTTCGTGAAGGGAGCCAGTTCGAATGAGCGGGCCACCAGATCCCGGCTCCGTGACCCAGTGAAGTTCACGGCAAGGCCCACATCGATGTAGACGTTTTCAAAGGCGTGGGCCAAATAGCCGGCTTCGCGCTCGAATGGATAGCAGTGGAGCAGCATGATTGGTGTGTCCCGGACTTTGGGGGACCGCAGAAAATCCAGGAGGTACAGGGGATTGGTTTTGTGGAGGTCCAGGTCGCGGTCACCGAATCCAACATGGAATTGCAACGGAAGCTTCATCGACACCGCCGTGTGGATCCCGTGGGCAATGAGCGTCACATCGGTGAGCTTCGCGTTGGTGCCGGCGCCCGGGTTCTCCTGCCATCGGCGGGCTGCTTCAACAACCGCAGCCGGTGCCGGCCGGCTGAGATCCTGGTCGAATCCGGCGCGGTAGGCGAGAACTGTTTTGACGCCCACGGCGCTGCGGGTGAGCTCGTGAAGCCGCTGACCGAACTCGTCGACGTAATCTGCCGGATTGGCGATCTCCTGGATCAGCGACTCGGCGACCAGTTCCAGCCGAACGATCTCGTGGGTCCGCCCACCGGAGACGCCGGCCATGCCGGCCTTGCCGAGGTAGTCAGCGGCATCCAAGCCTGTATCGATCAGCCAGTCGCTCACGCCAGCAGCGCGGGTCATGCGGCGGCACACCTCGAGTTCTGAAAGTTCGGAGCGCCGGCTCCAGTAGTCCGCCGGCGAGGCGTGCCGTGGCAAATCAAGAATGCCGCTGCACCAGCGCCGGATGGCGAGCCCGATTTGGGTGTTGTAGGTGTCCTCGGGCTTGGCCAGTGGTTCGGTGTTTCCCTCGTTGAGCGAGTTCTGAAAGCGTGCCTCATCACCGTCAGCGTGAAACGCGCCATGCACGTGGTGATCAATCAGGCTGACTTGTTCGACGAAGTCCGGGAAAGAACCGCCCGCCATTAGATCGACCAGGAGAGTCGAAAGCGTTCAGCAAGCTCGCCCGGCGAGAGGTCCGCCGAGATTCGCTGTTCGTAGCGCCGGACGGCCACCGTGGCATCGACGATGGCGTCTCCGAGAAGCCCGCGGGCAAGGCGTGACTTGTCCAGCGTGTCGATGATGGCGGTGGGGGAGCCTGAGAGCAGCCGGACGTTGGCCCGGTCCCGCTCGTCTTCCGAAAGCCGTCCGGGGTCACCCGGGACTTCTGCCGGCAGGCTGCGCCCGGTACGCATGCCGTCAAGGGCGAGCGCAAGGATGGATGCGGAGGCCAGATACACGTTTGCCGACGGGTCGACGATTTTCACCTCGACGTTGGCTCCGTGCGGATTGCTGTTGCCCTCGTTCAGAAAGCGCACAGAGGCCTCCCGGTTTTCCAGGCCCCAGCATAAGTAGGCACCCGACCACGTGCCGGGTGCCAACCGGCTTCCGGATAAGATCGATCCCGTGAGGAAACCCTGGATATCGGGGAGTCCTGCGATGATTCCGCCAATGGCCGCGCCTCCCTCGGGGCGGATGCCGTGCGGTCCGCTGCCGCCGGAGAACAGCGGCAGGCCGTTCTTGTGGAGCGAAAAGTGCTGGTGGGCGCCGCTTCCGACGGTGCCGGGAAAGGGCAGCGGGGAGAACGAGGCCTGCATGCTGTGGGCCCGGGCGACGATGCCAACGATGATCTTGGCAACGACCACGGTGTCCGCTGCTTGAACCGGCGAAGCAGGGGGAAGCGAAAACTCGAACTGGTTCCTGCCGTACTCGGCGTGGATCTGCTCCATCGGAATGCCGGTATGGTTCAGCACAGATAGCAGATCATCGAGGAATTCCGATCGGTCCAGGAGGCCGGTTGCCCCGTAGGGAACCCAGGGTGCGGTTTCCAGGGCTGAACCGTCCGGGGCGACGAGGAAGAATTCAAGTTCGTGGCCCACGAGTGCCTGGTATCCGGCCTCGTCGAGGCTGCCGTCGACATCGGCCAGAAGGCCGCGGGCACAGGCCGGAGACGCGGCCCCGTCTTGTTCGAAAAGGCTGCCCGGTGCCCATGCCCGGCCGCCCTGCAGGACACGGAGTCCCCCGATATCGATCTTGAGGCGCATATCGCCAACGGGGGTGATGCTGTCCGTAAACGCTATCCCGCCGTCGATGGTGAAGACATGCCAGACGGGGGCAGCGCCCATCCCGGATTGGTGGAAGGCTTTGAGCCGGGCTAACGGAACGCTCTTGGCAAGCGTGATGCCCGAAGCGTTCACCACCGTGCCGATCACGGTGCGGACGCCGGCCGCTTCGAGCTCGCGCTGAGCCTTGGCAACAGCGGATTCGTCGGCTGATGCGATTTCAGTCATGCGCCTATCATGCGGCCCCTCCCCGTCCAATGAAAGGTTCGGAAGGTCTGCCGCTCCGCCAGATTCTGGCCTAGGTGCTGAGGTTCCAGTGGACCCGGATAGCCTCGGCCATTGGGTCAGTGGCGACGTCGACGCGGAAAGCAACGGGCGCGGTCCCCGTCTCCTCGATGACCGAGTCACGGTACACGCGGCCGCATGACGGACACAGCGTGTAGAGCTCCCCATCCGCCGGCCATTCCGCCAGTTCCGCAGGGGCCGGGCTGCTCTCTCCGATGAAGACCGGGACGCCTTCTGAGTTCGCCTGAATCAACCCGTCCTTGCTGACGGTGTTGCCGCACACGCAGGTGATGGTGGTGACATCATGACCGATAACATCGGCGGTTTCAGTGTCCACGATGACCTCCCGGCGCTGGAAGAGACGTTCTTTCAATTAGCTTATGCCTGCTGATCCGTGCGGGCGCCCTGGAATTGGAGCGCCATCCTCGCGTCCGACGGCGGCTGGTTCGATCCCCGCCAGCGTGGTCCGTGGGACGATTAGGTCCAGCGGACCGATTGTGGGCTGGCTTCGTGACGATAAATGGCCTGGGGGCCTCATGACTGTTGATTCGAAGTGGAGTGCGCCGGGCGGGCTGGGCCGCCCCGACGTGGACGCCGCGAAGATTTCCGGACTACTGGGCAACTCCGGGGCCGCCATGACGGTGCTGGTTGTCGACGACGACGAAGGGTCCCTGCTCGTGGCGAAAGCCGCCGTCGAGAAATCCGGGCATAAATGCATTGTGGCCGCGGACGGCGACACGGCGTGGCAGCTTTACCTGGAGCGGCGTCCCCAGGTGGTGGTCAGCGACCTGATGATGCCCGGGCTCGACGGGTTTGACCTGTGCCGGGCGATCCGGGCCGCGGAGACAAGCTCCTATACGTACGTTGTACTGCTGACCTCGCACGGCGCCCAAGAGGACGTGCTGGAAGGCATGCGGGCCGGGGCGGACGACTACGTGACCAAGCCGTTGGACCCCTTCGTCCTGCACACCCGCCTGCTGGCTGCCCGGCGGGTCACGGCACTCCACGGTGCCCTGGCCGACGCCCTGGATGAAGCCAAGGGCAGCAATGAACGGCTTGCTGAATTCACCGGCCGGGTCAGCCATGACCTCCGCAATCCGCTGGCCTCCATCCTGGGTTACGTCGAGCTGGGTGCCACGGACGCGGAATCGGGCCAGACAGGGGAGGCCACAGAGTACCTGGAAATCGTGGGCAGCAGTGCGCGGAGGATGCTGTCCATGGTGGAGGAGCTGCTTGCGTTCGCGTCCATCGGCGGTTCGCTGTCCAGGTCCCGGCTGTCGCTGGCTGCCCTGGTGAAGGAAGTCGCCGATGACCTCAGCCTGGGCCTGCGGGAAGCCGGAGCGGTGGTGCAGTGTGAGGACTTTGATTTCGACGCTGACGAAAGCCAGATGCGGGTAGCGCTGCAGAACCTGATCCAGAACGCGGTGGCCTACCGCCGTCCGGACGTTCCCCCGGTCATCAGCGTCAGCGGGCAGGAAGCCGGAGCCGGCGTCGTGGTGCGGGTGGAGGACAACGGCAAGGGAATCGGCGCGGGGGACCGGCGCCGGGTGGTTGAACCGCTGGTCCGCCTGCGCCGGGAAGGCGATCCTGCCGGCACGGGGCTGGGCCTGGCCACGTGTGCCAGGATCGCAACCGCCCACGGGGGACGGCTGGAGATCTCGCCCAGCCCCATCGGCGGGACCACCGTCAGCGTTTACTTGGGGGCGCCGTAACGCAGGCTGGCCGTGCTGGCACGGCACGGGCATTGGTCCCTCCCAGTTCACCGTCCGGCAACCGGGAGGTCCTTCGCCGTTTTTCCGCGACCGGCAGTCTTTTCACGCCCTCTTTTGCCCGGCCCCCCAACCGGCCGGGCGGAGAATCCCCTGTACGCGTAGGAGTACTCCGTGTTCGTGAAAAGCACCATTGCCGCCCTCGCCGTCCTAGCCTCCCTGGCCGGGACAGCCGCCGCCCCGGCCCCAACAGAGGCACCTAAGCCCGCGTCCGTCGTCCTCGGACAGCCGCTGGCCGCAGCCCATGCCCACAACGACTATGAGCACGACCGTCCCCTGTTCGACGCTCTGGAGCACGGCTTCACCAGCGTCGAAGCCGACGTGTGGCTGGTGGACGGCGAACTTCTGGTGGCCCACGACCTCAAGGACGCCCAGCCCGGGGTAACTCTCGAGAGCCTCTACCTTGACCCGCTGGACGAGCTGGTGCGGAACCAGGGCCACAGCGTTTACCCCCATTGGGACGGCAGCCTGCAGCTCCTGATCGACATCAAGAGTGAAGGCGAGGCCACCTACGCCGCCATCGAGCAGGAACTGGCCGAGCACCGGGACATCATGAGCCGCTACACCAACGGCACCACCAAAACCGGGCCCGTCACCGCCGTCATCAGCGGAAACCGCCCCTTGGCCACCATGCAGGCGCAGGAAAAGCGGTTCGGCTTCTATGACGGACGCTCCGCCAACCTCACCTCCGGCATGCCTGCCGGGCTGATGCCGCTGATCAGCGACAACTGGACCAAGCTCTTCACCTGGCAGGGCGTGGGCCCCATGCCCGAGGCCGAACGCACCAAGCTCCAGGCATACGTGACTGACGCCCACGCCAAGGGCTACCGGGTCCGCTTCTGGGCCACCCCTGACCAGCCCGGCGCCGCACGCGAAGCTGTCTGGAACGAACTCTTCGACGCCGGCGTGGACCACATCAACACCGACGACCTTGAGGCGCTGGAACAGTTCCTCGCCGCCCGCACGCTCTAAAGCCGCCCCACCCAGCAGACACAGGAACACCACCATGCCTTCAAAGACCGTGAAAACGACGACGGCGGCGGCGGCCGTCCTGGCGCTCGGCCTCCTTGCGTCCCAGCCCGCCATCGCAGCCAATAACACCTCTGACAGCCAGGCTTTCACCTTTGGCGTCATCGGCGACATCCCCTACGGCGACGCCGAAATCGCCAAATTCCCGTCCCGCATCCAGGACATCAACGGCGACAGCGCACTGAAGTTCGTCACCCATGTGGGCGACATCAAGAACGGCTCCTCGGTGTGCTCCGACGAGTACTTCGCCAGCATCCGCTCGCAGTTCGACACCTTCGAGCACCCGCTGGTCTTCACCCCGGGCGACAACGAGTGGGTGGACTGCCACCGCACCAATAACGGCGCCTACAACCCGCTGGAACGGCTGGACAGGCTGCGGGAGGTCTTCTTCGACGAGCCCGGCAAGACCCTGGGCGCAACCATGCCGGTCAAGACCCAGGAGAACCTTGGGCTTCCGGAAAATGTCCGCTTCACCCAGAACCGCGTGGCCTTCTCCGTGGTGAACGTCCAGGGCAGCAACAACTCGCTGCTTCCATGGAGCGGCCTGGGCGAAACCACACCCACGCCCGAGCAGCTGGCCGAAGTTGAGCACCGGACGGATGCCGTCCTGGACCAGATACGTGACACGTTCACTGACGCCGAGCGCCGCAACGACCGCGCCGTGGTGCTGATGACGCAGGCCGACATGTTTGATCCGTCGCTGCTCGCCGCGGCCACTGCCAACCCGGAAACGGTCTCCGGGTTCCGGGAGATCGTTGCGGCCATCATTGAAGAGACCAGCCGCTTTGACCGCCCTGTCTATCTCATCAACGGCGACAGCCACGTCTTTGCCGAGAACCAGCCGCTGGCGGAAGGCTCACCATGGCTGGAGGTCTACGGCCAGCCCGCCGCGGATGACCTGCAGCGCATCACCGTGGACGGATCGGCCAACGCCACCAACTACGTCAGGTTCACGGTTGTCGGCAACAGCAGCGACGGCGATGATGTCCTGAGCTGGGAGAAGGTCCCCTTCAGCCAGTAGGCACCAAACGGAAGCGGACGACGGCGGGAGCCTCCCGCCGTCGTCCGCTTTACTCTGCCCTCGAAGTAGCCCAACGCCCGGCTCCTCCTGCGATGCCCCGCGCCCTCAACTCCGGAACTGCCGGCGGCGTCTGAATCCCATGAACCCCTTGACGGTGTGATCTGCGTCGCGTAGCTTGTTCAACAAGAGGATTGTTCAACAATCCAACGATCGCCGCAATTCCGACTTCCGCAGCCATCCTGACGGCAAGCCGCCCAGCCGCCAAATGTCCCACCCTGCAACGCCGCAGGCGAGGACAGAAGCGGGCACCAGCACCATCCATCCCGCACTCGGATGACATCAACTCTCTTCATGGAGGATTAACATGGCCACTCCCCAAGCAATGGCCCCCGTTGACGCAAAGCCCCCGGTGGGGCGCAAGGACATGTACAAGGCATTCGCGGCCAGCCTGACCGGAACCGCGCTGGAGTTCTACGACTTCGCCGTCTACTCCGCCGCGGCTGCGATCGTTTTCCCGCTTATCTTCTTCCCGGCCTCGGACCCGGTCACGGGCACCCTGCTGGCCTTCTCCACCTACGCCGTCGGTTACATTTCCCGTCCTGTTGGCGGCATCATCTTCGGACGGCTCGGGGACGAGATCGGCCGCAAGAAGATCCTGGTCATTACACTGATGCTGATCGGCGTGGCCACGTTCCTCATCGGCCTGCTGCCCACGTATGACAACATCGGCGTCATCGCCCCCGCCATCCTCGTGTTCCTCCGCTTCGCCCAGGGCGTTGGCGTCGGCGGCGAATGGGGCGGCGCGGTCCTGCTCTCCAGTGAATTCGGCGACCCGAACAAGCGCGGATTCTGGGCCTCTGCCGCACAGATCGGCCCGCCCGCCGGCAACCTCATGGCCAACGGTGCACTCGCCGTCCTCACCCTGACCCTGTCCGAAGAAGACTTCCTGAGCTTCGGCTGGCGCATCGCGTTCCTGATCTCGGCGCTGCTGGTGGCCTTCGGCCTCTGGATCCGGCTCAAGCTCGAGGACACCCCCATCTTCAAGGCCATGGAGGCCCGGGGCGACAAGCCCAAGGCCCCCATCCGCGAGGTGCTTGCCACCCAGCGCCGGCCCCTCATCGCCGCCATGCTCAGCCGCATCGGCCCGGACGTTCTGTACGCCATGTGCACCGTCTTCACGCTCACTTACGGCATCCAGGAGCTCGGCTTCGACCGCGGCCAGGTTCTCGTCGCCGTCCTGATCGGATCAGCACTCCAGATCTTCACCATGCCGCTCGCCGGAGCCATCTCCGACCGCATCAACCGCCGCCTGGTCTACGGAGTCGCCGCAGTTGGCGCGGCCGTCTGGGCCTACCTGTTCTTCATCGTTCTTGAGGGACGGTCCCCGGTCATGCTGGTCGTGGGCATCGTGCTGGGCCTGCTCTGCCACTCGTTTATGTACGGACCCCAGGCAGCGTTCGTCGTCGAGCAGTTCTCGCCGCGGCTCCGCTCCACCGGCAGCTCACTGGCCTACACGTTCGCCGGCATCATCGGCGGCGCCATCGCCCCGTTTATGTTCACCCTCCTGCTGAGCACGTATGACAGCTGGGTCCCGGTGGCCGTCTACCTCAGCGTCGCCTGCCTGCTGACCCTGGTGGGCCTCGCCCTGGGCCGCGACTCCAACGTTGCCGAGGATAAGGAATACCTGCAGACCGGGCAGGCAGCGGCTGAACTTGTGGAATCCAAGTGAGCCAGCCACACGCCCTCCTGGCCCCCGCCGACGCACGCCTGAAGTTCCGCAACGGCCTGGTCACCCCCACCTCCGGCTGGAGCGATGGCTACACCCAGGCGAACCTGATCGCGGTGACGGCCGACTACGCCGATGAATTCATCGAATTCTGCAGGCTGAACCCCAAAGCCTGCCCCGTCATCGACATCATTCCGGCCGGACAGTATGAAAGCGCCCTGGCGCCCGGCTCCGATATCCGCACCGATATCCCCGCCTACCGCGTCTGGCAGGACGGCGTGCTCACCGCCGAAGTCCCCGACGTCGCCGCTGTGTGGCGTGACGACATGGTGGGTGTCCTCATCGGCTGCAGCTTCACCTTCGAGGCCGCGCTGGCCAGCGAAGGGATCCCGCTGCGGCACACCGAAACCGGCCGCAACGTCCCCATGTACCGCACGAACGTCGAGTGCACCCCTGCCGGACGGATCCACGGCCCCATGGTGGTCTCCATGCGCCCGATGCTGCCCGAGCTGGTTGAAACCGCCATCAGGGTCACGTCGGAAGTGCCGAAGGTCCACGGCAGCCCGGTCCACATCGGGTCACCGGAGGACCTCGGCATCGCCGACATCAACCGCCCCGACTTCGGGGATGCGGTGGAGATCCGGCCAGGGGAGGTGCCGGTTTTCTGGGCCTGCGGCGTGACACCGCAGAGCGCAGTGATGGCATCCAGGCCCTCCTTCGCCATCAGCCACGCTCCCGGGCACATGTTCATCACTGATATTCCCGAAAGCACCTACCGGGAACCGGCGGGAGAGCCATCGTGAAGCGGAGACTTCCCGTGGCCGAGAAGCGGGCCCGCCGCGTCATCAACCTGTCGGTGCCACGCCAGCAGGCCACCGGCACACACTGCGAGCTGACCGGCGTCTGGCGGAGCCCCACGGGAGCGAGCATTCAGCTCTACGAGGGCCAGCTCATTCCGAGCGATTCCGGCCGGCCCTGCGTCTGGACCTACGCAGGCCTCCCGGCAAACAAGACGGATTCGCGCGAGGCCCGCGTGGCCACTGCTGAACACCACAGACAGTAAATGCCGCACACGCAAGCGGACGACGGCGGGACCTCCCGCCGTCGTCCGCCTGCGTTTAATCGGGGTGCTACGGCAGTCGCAGCACCCCGGCGGCCGCCACCAGATAGGGCGCGGGACCCGGACTCGTAGCCGCGCTCGGCGAACACGCGCAGCGCGATGGCGGCCACGGCATCGGGATCAATCGTCACCGGGCGCCCCGTGGAGCGCATCACCCTCAGCAACGTCTGGAAGGACCCACCATCGGACCGCTCACCTCAACGAGGCTTGGAATTCGGACCGTGGACGTAGGCGTGCCGCTGCTGTCCATGCACTCCTCCCGGGAACTCTGTGGCGCGGGAAGATCCGCACCGGCTGGCCACGGTCACGGAGTTGTTCTTCCGGACCGCGGCCACTGGGTCTGCGTAACCGGGTCTCGCCCGGCAGTCGGGTCAGGGTGTAGGTCTAGGCCGTTCCAGCCGCCGCATACACGCGAACCCAATCCACTCGCATCTCGCCAGCGCCGTTAGCGGTGCTGTCTGGGAACCAGTCCAGTTGTAGCGTCTGGTGCATCGAACCGGGAGGCTGGTGCGCGGAGTTGTTGTCCTCAAACCACTTCACGCCATCGACGTAGCCGACGATCCCATTCGGAGACCAGTCAACCGCGTAGTTGTGGAACTGAGTAACGTCCAGAGCCCTGGACGCCGACGTCTGCGAGTTCGAACATCCATAGTGGTGGAAGAACGTGATGAGGTTCCAGTCACCAGTCGTCTCCGCGTAGTCAACTTCGCCGTCACAGGGCCAATTCTCACTATCCGGCCACATGATGGACACCATATGGTACTCATTATCACCGGACCCGGCCGCACGGACTTCCCACCGCCCGTACTTCTGGTTTGCGAACTTCGCGCCCATTCCAGCGGTCGTGCCGTCCGGAGTTCCAGTCATGACCATTTTGGAACCGTCCACGGTAACCTGCTCCGGACTCCGGACACCGTTGCCCGCGTGCCCGGCGCTGTTGTAAACAATCCACTTCGTGGCATCCGGCGCACCTGTGTAATTGAACTCGTCGCCAGTTACACGCGTGCCCCAACCATGGACTACGGCCGCCTCGGTAGGTGTTACCGTGTCAGGCGCGGTCGTCACGACCAGCCTTGGACGCAGGGCGGAAGAAGATTCCTTCGACTTGAATCCGATCCACTTCTGCGCGTTGCTTTCCAGCTTGAAGTTCTGCTCGCCACCCTTTGCGCTAACGCCCTTAGTAACATCCCATTCAACCCAAGAGCCGGTAGCGAACCCGCCAGCCTTCCCCAGCCACGTCCCGCGTGCTGGTGCATTATTCCAGGTAACTCCCCTCTCGGTCCAGCCGCCAGACGTAGTGAAAACATCCACGAACTCAGTGGAAGTTGTGGATGCCTCCGAATATGCCCGCAGTTTAGCCGAAACAACATGTTCGCCAGCGGGAACTGGAACATTGAACCGTAGGAGTGTGTTCCGCCAGATGTTCGCACGGCCCTCTGTAGACAAACGGACGCTAGCCCCAAAGTTGGTAGTCGCCTTGTCCGCCTGTACGTAGGTGTCTACGGTCGGCGAGATCGTCGTTGCGGCGCTTGCAGTTGTCGGAGTAATGATTGCGAACCCAACCAGAATGGATGATGCAACAGCTACGCATTTACGCCAGAACATCAGCCCGCCCCTTATCAAGCCTAAAAATATTCTTGGACCCTGTGCCACCCGCTGCCGGACTTCCACATGTCGGCCCACTAGGACCCGTCGTTCCACCACAGCTTGCTCTGCGACTTGTCCGACCTCGGCGGATTGGCAACGCCTGAATGACTGATGCTCTGATAGCCGTAATTGCCGGCGGCCCAAGCACCGCTGGAATTACCGAGCAGACTTGTAGGGACGCTTGTGGCGAGGACGAGGGCTTTACTAAGTCAGCGGACGTAGCTTTCATATTCATCGCTGTTTCTACTGGGGATTTAAAGTATCCGATTGGGTTAAGCAAGCGTCGACCCAGAAACAACGACGGCTAAATGTAAATGCCAGATATGCCAAAGCGTAGACCAGAAGCGAAAGAATGCGCAATAAATCCCCTATACCTATGTCCAAGGAATGTGCGAAAACCCCTATACATAAGTAGTGAACGGCACCACCAGAGATTCGCCCCGACATCGCCACCGAACAGCAAGCCATCCTCGATGCCATCCACCACCCAAAACTCCCGCACTAACACCTTCCTGCTCAGCGACGACGGCACCAACGTCAACGGCGCCATCCTGGCGTCCGACGGCGGCTGGTCGGCGCTGTAGGGGAGTGGCACCCAACGCGAGCGGACGACGGCGGGAAGTGCCGCCGTCGTCCGCTAAGTAATCTGCGACGCCCCCGATCTGCCGCGCACGTGCCTTGGGGATATGGTCCACGCGGAAGACCTGGCCGTCACTCGGGTGTTACGTAAGCGCCTGAAATGCCGCCGTCAACCAGGAAGGTCGAGGCGGTGATGAAGGATGAATCGTCGCTGGCGAGGAAGGCGACTGCTGCTGCCAGTTCTTCCGGTTCAGCGAACCTGCCCAGGGGAACGTGAACGAGGCGGCGGGCTGCCTTCTCGGGATCCTTGGCGAAGAGTTCCTTCAGCAGGGGCGTGTTGACGGGTCCCGGGCAGAGTGCGTTGACCCGGATTCCCTGCCGGGCGAATTCGACGCCGAGTTCCCGGCTCATGGCCAGCACTCCGCCCTTGGATGCGCTGTAGGAGATCTGAGAAGTGGCAGCACCCATGACCGCAACGAACGACGCAGTATTGATGATTGAGCCCTTCCCCTGCGCCTGCATGTAAGGGAGGGCGTATTTGCAGCAGTAGAAAACGGAGGTCAGGTTCACTTCCTGGACCCTGCGCCACGCATCGATTCCTGTATCGATGATTGAGGCATCGTCCGCCGGCGAGATTCCCGCGTTGTTAAAGGTGATGTCAACGCTTCCATAGGTTTCGTGGGTCACGGCGTAGAGGTTCTTCACTTCCTCTTCGCTGGTGACGTCCACCTTCACATAGAGGCCGCCGACCTCGTCGGCAGCCCGCTGCCCAGCGGTTGGGTCCAGATCTGCGATGACTACATGAGCCCCTTCTGCGGCGAAGCGGCGAGCTGTGGCGAGCCCGATCCCGCTGGCGCCGCCGGTGATGACAGCGCTGCGTCCCTTGAGGCGGTTGGAAATTACTTCAATCATTTTTTCTTCCTTTTGTGGTGAGGACGTTATGGGTTTGTGGAGATGAAGACGTTTTTTGTTTCGGTGAACGCGTTCAGGGCGTCGGGGCCGAGTTCCCGTCCGAGTCCTGACTGCTTGAATCCGCCAAAGGGTGTGGAGTAGCGCACCGAGGAGTGGGAGTTGACTGAGAGGTTTCCCGACTCGAGTCCCCGGGCCATTCTCAGCGCCTGACCGATGTCCCGTGTCCAGATGGATCCGGACAGACCGTAGATCGAGTCATTCGCCAGGCGGAGTGCGTCGGCTTCGTCGTTGAAGGGAACGACTGCCACGACGGGGCCGAAGATCTCCTCATGCATTACCCTGTCCTCGCGGGCGGGCGTAAGAACGGTGGGGGGGAACCAAAATCCCTTGCCGTCCGGCGCGGATCCCCGGAAAGCCACAGATGAGCCGTCCGGGACGAAGCCGGAGACTGTGCGGTGTTGGGCTGCGGAAATCAGCGGCCCCATGAACGAAGCCTCGTCGCTGGGGTCGCCGACCCGCAGGGCTTTCACTACGGGTTCCAGGAGCTCGAGGAATTTTTCATAGACGCTGTCCTGGACCAGGATTCTGGAGCGGGAGCAGCAGTCCTGCCCGGCGTTGTCAAAAGCGCCTCCGGGTGCTGCTGCAGCAGCGGCTTGGAGGTCCGAATCCGCGAAGATGATGTTGGCGCTCTTGCCGCCCAGCTCCAGGGTCACGGGCTTGACCTGCTCAGCGCAGCCGGCCATGATCCGCTTACCGACGCCGGTTGAACCGGTGAAGACAACCTTCCGCACAGCAGGATGGGTCACGAATCGTTCCCCGACGACTGAGCCCTTGCCCGGTATGATCTGCAGGACTCCTTCGGGCAGGCCTGCCTCCCTTGCCAGCTGTCCAAGCCGGATGGCAGTCATGGGAGTCAGCTCCGCCGGTTTCAGAACGACAGTGTTGCCAGCGGCAAGGGCGGGGGCGAAGCCCCAAGCGGCAATGGGCATGGGGAAGTTCCACGGGACGATTACCCCAACGACCCCGAGGGGTTCGTTGAAGGTGATGTTGACCCCTCCGGCAACTGGAATCTGCTGGCCAAGGTGCCGCTCGGGGGCTGCTGAGTAGTACGTCAGGACATCGCGGACATTCCCTGCTTCCCATCGGGCGTTACCGATGGTGTGCCCGGCGTTGCGTACCTCCAGCTGGGCAAGATTTTCCAGGTCGACGTCTACTGCCGCAGCAAACCTGCGCAGCAGGAGAGCCCGGTCTGCAGGGGCAACATGGCGCCAGGTCTCGAATGCCTGGACGGCTTTTTCGATTGCCCTGTCAGTGTCCTCGAGTGTTGCAAGGGCTATGGTCTCGATTACCTCTTCCGTTGCCGGATTCAGGACGTCAAACGTGCTGGTGGACATTGCCTGGGCTCTCCGTTCGATTTTTGCGGTAGTTGGTTGCAGCCTCAATGAACCCATTGAAAAGCCGAAGATCGTTGGGATTCTGTTCCGGGTGGAATTGGACCCCTAGTGCCCATCCGCCCGTTGCCGTTTCGAGGGCTTCCACCGTGCCGTCGGCCGCCGCCGCCGTGACGGAAAGGCCGTCAGCGATCCGGTCCATGGCCTGATGGTGGTAACAAGGTGCGCTGGCCGATGGTCCCAGCAGATGCCGGCTGATGCTGCCCGGCGCCGTCGTGAACTCCACGTTGCCGAATACACCGGGCGCCGGTTGGTAGTCCGCCTCCGGGTTCACATCGGGGATGTGCTGAATCAGCGACCCGCCCATGGCGACATTGAGGATCTGGGCTCCCCGGCAGATGGCGAAAAGGGGGACTTCGGCGTCCAAAGCTGCCTTGGTCAGGGCGATATCGTGCACGTCCCTGGCCGGTTGGGCGCGGGTGAGCCGGTGGGGCTGCGCCCCGTACTGTTCCGGGTCCACATCGCTGCCTCCGGAGATGATCAGTCCGTCCAGCACCTCCACGATCGATGGGTCAGTGCCGACAGGCGGCAACAGGACAGGAGTGCCGCCGGCAGCGACGACCGCCTGGACGTAGGTTCCCGGCAGTACTGCCGCATCCGCTGTCCAAACGCCCCAGGAAGCCTTCTGAAAGTAGGTTGTCAGCCCGATCCGTGGGCGGTAGCTATCAGAGCCGTTCAAAGACACGCTTGCGCTCCCAGTCCGTTACGGCGCTGTCAAAAGCCTTCAGCTCGACATCTGCTGCGAAGACGTAGTGGTCCACAACTTCATCGCCGAAGGATTTGCGTGCAATCTCGCTGTTGGTCAGCAGGGCGCGGGAGTCCCGCAGGTTGGTGGGTATGCGATCTGCGTCGGACTGGTAGGCGTTACCGGTCATGATCGGTTCGAGGGGGAGCTCATTCTCGATACCGTGGATGGCGGCGGCGATAAGCGCGGCGGCTGCGAGATAAGGGTTGACGTCCCCGCCTCCAACGCGGTTTTCCACCCGAAGGCCGGGACCGCGGCCGACGATGCGCAGTGCACAACTGCGGTTGTCCAGCCCCCAGGCGATGGCTGTGGGTGCGAAGCTGCCTTCTACGAAGCGTTTGTAGGAATTGATGTTCGGGGCGACGAAGTAGGCCAGCTCCTTCAGTCCGGCGAGTTGGCCTGCGATGAAGTGCTCCATGACAGGGCTGAAGCCATGCTCGCCATCCCCGGCCAGGACCGGATTGCCGTCCAGGTCGGTCAAGCTGAAGTGGATATGGCAGGAACTGCCTTCACGTTCGTTGTACTTCGCCATGAAAGTAATGCTCTTGCCCTGCTGCGCGGCGATTTCCTTGGCCCCGTTCTTGTAGAAAACGTGGTTGTCGCACGCAGTAAGCGCTTCTGCGTATCGGAACGTGATTTCCTGCTGGCCCAGGTTGCACTCGCCCTTGGAAGATTCAACGACCAGGCCTGCCTTTTCCATGCCCGTTCGAATGCTTCGGATGACCGGTTCCAGTCTTGCCGTGGCCAGGAGGGAGTAGTCCACGTTGTAGCGGGTCGAGGGCGTGAGTCCCTCGTACTTCTTGTCCCAGGCTTCTTCGTAGGTGTCGTCAAACATGATGAATTCGAGCTCGGTGCCAATATGGGCGCGGTATCCCAAGGCCTCCAGGCGTTCGATCTGCGCGCGCAGGATCTGGCGTGGGGACTGGGAGACGGGGCGGCCGTCCAGCCAGAAGATATCGCACTGGATCATGGCAGTGCCTTCCAGCCACGGCACCCGGCGCAAGGTGGAGACGTCGGGCCGCATCACCATGTCTCCATAGCCGTTCGCCCACGAGGACATGGAGTACCCGTCAATGGTGTTCATCTCCACATCCACGCTGAGTAGGTAGTTGCAGCCTTCGGCCCCGTGCCCCAGCACGTCTTCGAGGAAAGACCTTGCCCCGCAGCGTTTACCTTGCAGGCGTCCCATGGAATCGGTGATGGCAACGACAACGGTGTCGATGTCACCGGAAGCGACCAGGTCCCTCAGCTCATCGACGCCGAGTTGGCCTTGCGCGGACGTGCCGGTTGTTTGATTCGTCATTTGATTTCCGTAACTTTGATCGTATTTATGAGAGAAATTTATGGACCGTGACGGGACGCGTGTCAGCTCTTGAGTTCGGCCTCGGCTGCAGCCAACTGCGCGAATTCCTCTTCGGGAGCGCCTGCAACGATGCGGTGCCGGCTGTAGAACCAGTAGTAGAGGAGCGCTGCGCCGAAGATTGCAGCTGTTATGGATGCGGCGAATACGTCGACCACGAATGTTGCGACGACCGCGACCGCAGCAAGGACCAGTGCGATTGAGGTGGTGGCGACCCCTCCGGGTGTCCGGTAACCGCGGGGCAGGTCCGGTTCCTTCCTCCTCAGCACAATGTGCGAGAGGTTCAGGAGGACATAGGAGACTGTTGCACCAAAGACGGCGATGTTGATCAGGAGTGCGCCGTCACCGGTTATTGCCGCCAGCAAAAAGCCGATTGAGCCAGGGACGATCAGTGCCCAATAAGGGGTTCGCCGTTTGCCTGTCAGGGACAGCCATTTGGGAAGATACCCTGCCCGGGACAGTGCGAAGAGCTGGCGGGAATAGGCATAAATGATGGAGAAGAAGCTGGCTACGAGCCCGGCGAGGCCAGCATAGTTGACGAAGTCTGCCAGGAAAGTGTTGCCACCGTACGCCAGGCGCAGGGCCTCCGGGAGGGGGTTATCGGATTTACTCATTGCGGCTGACCCTGCGGCGCCCGGAACGAGTACGAGCATCAGGGCCCCGAAGACGACCAGGATCACAACGGCGACCATGATGCCCCGCGGCATGTCCTTCTTCGGATTGGCCGTCTCCTCAGCGGCCAGGGGAACCCCTTCGACTGCAAGGAAGAACCAGATGCCGTACACGAGTGCACCGACGGCGCCGCTGATTCCCATCGGGAGAAAAGCGCTTGAGGTGGGCGAGCCGTCAGGGACTATGTCAAAGAGGTTCTGGGCGTTGAAATGTGGGATCAGGCCCACGACGACGGCGGCCAGGGCGACGACGGCGACTGCGGTGATGCCGAAGATCATCTTGAGAGCCTCTCCCACTCCGCGGAGATGGATGCCCACAAAAACAGCGTAGGTCACCAGATACACCGGCCAGGAGTTGGTCAGGCCGAAGAGTCCCAGCGCTTCAACATAGCCGCCAATGAAGATGGCTATCGCAGCCGGCGCAACGGCGTATTCAATGAGCACGGCCATTCCGGTGGCGAATCCGCCCAAGGGGCCCAGTGCGCGACGGGCGAAGCCATATCCGGCGCCTGTGGCAGGAAGCGCCGAGGATAGCTCGGCGAGTCCGAAAGCCATGCAGGTGTACATGACGCCCATGAGAATAAAGGCGATGAGGAGACCGCCCCAGCCGCCTTGGGCGAGGCCGAGGTTCCACCCTGCGAAGTCGCCGGAGATGACATATGCAACTCCGAGTCCGGCAAGCAGGATCCACCCCGCGGCCCCGCGTTTCAGTTGCCGGTGCTGGAGATATCGCTTGTCGTCGGTAAGCTGGGCTGAATCAGAGGATGCCACTGTTAGTTCCCATCGTCCAAGGTTATTGGTATGAAATAAGACCATAAGCTCGTTACAGTGTGTGGCAGATCACGAGCATGGTCAAGGGGTTCCTTGATCTCGGGCAACTTTTCCTCGGTTCAACCGTGCTTCCGGCCGGTGCGGCGGTTTTCCCGCTTCAGCGGGCCCCCTGCCATAGGCCTGTTTTTGGACCGATTAGGATAAGCGTATGGAAGAGGAACTGCTCGGAAACCCCGCCCCGATTCTCCGCCCGGTCCGGCACGGCAACGCCTTCGAGGAGACCATCGAACGCTTGCTCCAGAACATCAAACTCGGTCTGTTCGGTGTAGGGACCAAGCTGCCAGCCGAGCGGGAACTTGCCGAGACGCTGGGCGTATCGCGCGCCACCCTGCGGGACGCCCTGGCCGAGCTGCAGAAGGCCGGATACGTTGAAGTTCAGCGCGGCCGCTATGGAGGAACGTACGTGTGCAGCCGGCCCCCTGCAGGTTCGGGGTCCTACCCGGAACTCGATCCGGCCGAGGTAGACGACGTCCTAACCTTTCGCGGCGTACTCGAGCCGGCGGCCGCATCCTTAGCGGCCAGGGCGACGTTATCACCTGCCCAGCGCGGTCACCTGCTGAGGACTTTGGCCGAGGTGGCCAGTGCGCCTGCGAA
Source organism: Pseudarthrobacter sulfonivorans (assembly GCF_001484605.1). Taxonomy (NCBI): domain Bacteria; kingdom Bacillati; phylum Actinomycetota; class Actinomycetes; order Micrococcales; family Micrococcaceae; genus Pseudarthrobacter; species Pseudarthrobacter sulfonivorans. The sequence continues at coordinate 2,940,351 of NZ_CP013747.1, forward strand.
TCTGTACCGGCCGAAGGACGCAAGATTCCATGTGGCGATCGCAGAAGTGGCAGGATCGCCAAGCCTTGCGCTCGCGGTGGCGGATGTCCGCTCAAAGGTAAGTGACCTGCTGGACCGGATACCTCTTATCCAACCCAACCTGGAACATTCCAACCGGCAGCACCAGGAAATCGTGGACGCCATACTCCGGGGCGACGATGAGGCAGCCTTCAAGGCGGCGCAAGATCATCTGCAGGGAACAGCGTCGCTGCTACATGGATTCCTCGGACATTCCCAGCCTGAGATTTCCCCGCAATCGACTGCTCCACAGCGTTGAGTTGACACGGCTTCCCCGCTGACGGGCCGATGCTGGCCGAAGCCGACGTCGCCTTCCGTCCCTCCCCCCAGGCGGCCGCCTGCCCGGCCTTGGACACCGTCCCCCTATTTCCCCAGCATCCATTGCCTGGCTGCAGTTCGCGGGTTCACTATGGATGGAAACGGGACGGCCGGCTCGGTCCGGAGCGCTCACCGCCTGACGGCTCAAGGGAGAGTCCATGGACAGCACCGGTTTTGTTTCCCCGAACCGACGTTCGCTGCTGAAGGCGGCCGGGATTGGGGCGGCCAGTATTGCCGCCATACCCCTCCTGTCCTCCTGCACCGGCGAACCCGCGCGGCTGTCGTCATCGGCGTCGCCAGCACTGCTCCCCGCCCCGCCGGGACAGATCGAACCACTGCTGGACCGGGCGAAAGTTACAAACGCCTTGGCCAAGCTCGACGAATTGATCCAGGATGCCATGGAGAGCACCGGGCTGCCGGGGATGGCCGTAGCCGTGGTGCATCGGGACGAGGTGGTGTACTCCAAGGGCTTTGGGGTCCGGGAAGTCGGTAAGCCGGAGGAGATCGGTCCTGACACGGTGTTCCAGGTGGCTTCTGTGTCCAAGCCGCTGGCGTCCACAGTGGTGGCAGGGTTGGTGGGGCAGCATGTCATCAACTGGACCGACGCCGTCATTGAACACAATAAGAACTTCGCGCTCAAGGATGACTACGTCACGCGGAATGCGAGCTTTGCTGATCTGCTCTCCCACCGCAGTGGGCTGAAAACGAGTTCGGGTGATCTGCTGGAGGACCTCGGATTCGATCGGGCGTACATCCTCGGCCACCTCCATCAGGAGCCCCTTGATACGTTCCGGTCCAGCTACAACTACAGCAATTTCGGCTACACAGAAGCCGGCCAGGCAGCAGCCGACGCGATGAAAACGACCTGGGAAGATCTGGCCGATGAGGTCCTGTTCCGGAAGCTGGGCATGACCGCCAGCAGTTACCGCCATTCGGACTACGAGAAAGCCACCAACAAGGCCATCCTTCACGTGCCGCTCGGGAACAAGGAGTGGGCAGCGAAATACCGCCGCAACGCCGATCCCCAGGCTCCGGCCGGGGGCGCGAGCTCGTCGGTGCGGGACCTTGCCCAATGGCTCCGGCTGCAGCTCGGAAACGGCAGTTACGAGGGCAAACCCGTTATTGATCCGGCTGCCCTCCAAACCACCCACGTTCCCCATATAGTCTCCGGCCCGGCATCGGCCCCGGCTGCCCGGTCCCGTTTCTACGGCCTGGGCTGGAACATCTCCTACGACGACCAGGCCCGCGTCCAGCTGGGACACTCCGGGGCATTTAATCTTGGCGCAGCCACCGCCGTCTCGATGCTTCCGGGTGAACAACTGGCCATAGTAGTCCTGACGAACGGGCGACCACAGGGGATCCCTGAAGCAATCAACGCTGGCTTTCTGGATGCAGCCCAGCACGGAACACCCACGGTGGATTGGCTGGCATTCACCGCCGGCGTCTTCAAACAAATCGATGAGTCCGAGAAACCTGAGGTCGACTACACCAAGACCCCGGCTACCCCCACTCCTCCCCGGACAAACAGTGCCTACACAGGCACCTATGACAACTCCTACTATGGCCAGCTTGTGGTCCTCGAAGACGGCGGGAAACTGGCCATGAGACTGGGACCATCTGGCAGTCCCACGACTTTCCCGCTTACCCACTTTGACGGCGACACGTTCAGCTTCGAATCCATCGGAGAAAACGCCAACGGCCTGGCCGGTGCGCTGTTTGCAGGAGCAGGCAGCGGCTCCTCGCCAACCGTCACCCTGGACTTCTACGACAGAACCGGGCTGGGGACATTCACGCGGGCCTCGTAAGGCAGCGGACGACAGCGGACGACGGCGGGACGTCCCGCCGTCGTCCGCTTACGTCCCCAGGACGTGGGCAGAGGGCGCCGTCGACGCTAGTAAATCCTCATTGTGGTGGGCGCCCAACAGGGCCACCATGTTCGTATGGACGCTGAAACACCGAAGGCGGCGGAGCTGAACCTTCCCCAGGCCTTCCTCCTTCTGGCAACGAACGACATGAACGGCAAACCTGAAGTGCCGGTGTTCGCACTCAGGACCACTGTGGCAGGGGCAATATTGGCCGAGCTGGACCTGATCGGTGCGATCGAGCTGCAGGGGAAGCGCATCAGGGCGACCGGCGACGCCCCGCAAACAGACTTCCAGCGCGAGCTGGAACTCATCCGTGGCAAATCCCGGCCCCACACTCCCAAGGGGTGGGTGGGCATGCTGGAGGGCCGCGCCGTGGTGCAGCGTGTCTACGAGGCGATGGCGTCGCTGGGCATCGTGGAACATGTCGGCGAAAAGCACCTGGGCCGGTTCCGGGCCGTGCGGTACCCGGAGAAGGACCACGCTCCGGAGGCGGCGCTCCTGGAAAAGATCCAGGCCGCCCTCAGCGGCCCGCCGTCCGAACTTGAGGCTCCGGATACGACGGCGACCGACGCCGGCTCTGATGCGGGGACCAGTGATGCCGCGTCTGGTGCGGGGGTGTCCGAGGCCACGAAGGTTGGTGCCGGGGCGCCCGATGCCAAGCCTGATTCGAAGGCGCCAGATGCCAGGACCATAGTGCTGATCGCCCTGCTTCAGGCGGCCGGAATGCTTGGCAAGCTCTTCCCGGCGGCAGATCTGACCCGGGCAACTGAGCTGTCGAAGGACTATTGGCCGTCCCGCGCGGTGGAGGACGAGCTTCGTATGATCAGACTGGCGGAGCAAGAAGCCGCAAACCTGTAGCGCCTGAAACCGCGCCGGCACACCTGATGGACATGGCGCTGTACCGGACGTATTTATCTCAGCTGTGTTGATGAAACCGGGCCCGTAAAATGGGGCCATGGTGAAATCAGTTCCGCGGTTCGCGGAGTGAAGAGCGCTGGTGGGCGTCTGCTGGCCGGACTTGAGCTGGACCGCGCCGCGGCGCAGCCCCTGCACCAGCAGCTGTACGCGCAACTGCGCACACAGATCCTGACGGGTACGCTGCCGACCGGAACCCGCTTGCCCTCGACCCGCACACTGGTCACCGAGTTGGGAGTCTCGCGGATCACCGTCGTGTCCGCGTTCGAGCAACTCACCGCCGAGGGTTTCCTGCGCTCACGCGCGGGAGACGGCACGTACGTCGACACCCTGTGGAGCGATGCCGCCCCGCAGCGGCCGATGTCCCGGCCGCCGCTGTCCGAACGCGGAGCCGCCACCTCGTCGCGGGGCACCGACCTGTTCAGCGAGGCGCCGCACGTGTGGGCGCCGGCCGAGACGGAATCGTTCGTCGCCAGCCAGGTTGCGTCCTCGGCTTTCCCCGCGGCGACGTGGAAGCGCCTGCTGGGACGCCATGCCGGACGCACCGATCCGCTTGCGATCGGGTACAGCGATCCGCACGGCCATCGCCCACTGCGGGAAGCGATCGCGGACTACGTCAACGATGTAAGGGGCCTGGGGTGCACAGCGGACCAGATCGTCGTCACCTCCGGCGCGCAACAGGCGTTCAACGTGCTGGCGGTTCTCCTGCTCGACGCCGGCGACCCCGTCGTCGTTGAGGACCCGGGGCACATCTCCGGACGGCTCGCCTTCCAGTCCCAGGGCTGTCCTGTCCGAGGCGTCCCGGTCGACAACGAGGGAGCGGTCCTCCCGGACGAGCACGACGGCGCGCCCCCGGCCCGTCTGGCCTGTCTGACTCCCGCGCGGCATCATCCGCTCGGCATCGCGATGAGCCCGGCGCGGAGGGCGGAGTGGATCGCCTGGGCGCAGCGAAACGGGAGCTGGATTGTCGAGGACGACTGCGACAGCGAGCTGCGCTACCGCGGGAAACTCCTTCCCACGCTGTTCGGGCTCGATCTGAGCAGGCAAGTGATCACCGTGGGCTCCTTCAGCAAGGTGCTCGCGCCATCGATCCGCCTCGGATACTGCGTGCTGCCGGAGGACCTGGTGGAGCCGTTCGCATCCGCATCGTCGGTCATCGGACGCCCGCCCGCGATGGTGCTCCAGCTGGCACTCACGGACTTCCTGGCGGAAGGACACTTACACTCCCATCTGCGCCGGACCCGGCGTCTCTATGCGGCACGCCAGGACGCCCTGCTCGACGCGATCGATCAGCAGATGAGCCACAGGGTCCAAGCCGGCCCGGTAGACGCGGGCCTGCACGTCATGGGCTGGCTCCGTGAACCGGTCGACGACATCGAGGTAGCGCGGGGACTGGCCGCGGGCGGGGTTTACACCTACCCCCTCGGCGAGTACAAGCTCACCCGACAGCTTCCCCCGGCACTCCTGATCGGGTTCGCCGGCACCGCGGCGGAGCACATGCCGCAGGCCGTCGGCAGGATGGCCGCCGCGTGGGACCGATGGGAGCGCACCACCGCAGGTTCCTGAATGGACTTAACGGCTGAGTGCATAATGGATCTTTTTCGAAATCCATTAACGGCGTACAAATGAGGAGTGACATTCGCCAACACTCCAGATATGCCTCCCGAGGAGCCCACGATGCCCCCAGCCGACGCCCGATTCCAGGCGCTCCTGAGACCCCGCCTCAACGACGAGGAAATGGAGTCCCTGCCCCGCCTCACTGACGAGCTCGCCCGGACCCTGATCGACCGGATCGACCGTGCCCCTCTGTTCGCCCACGCCTACGCCCTCCTCGGCAACCTGACCTACGGCGGGTACGGGCCCGCTGATGTGCTCGACTTCGCGCACCGGCACGGCCTGGCCGGCGCATGCATCCACCTCCTCGACGGCGAGGAGCGGAGCCTGGGCCGGATGAGCGACGACAGGCTGGGCGATTTCGCCGGTCGCGCCCGCCGCCTGGGTCTGAGCATCCACCTCGAAATCAGCACCACCCTGCGCGCGGATGTGGACGAGGTGGTCCGGATCGCTGGCGTCCTCGGTGTCCAGCACATCCGCGTCTACTCGCGTTTCGAGGGCACGCTCTCCGAGGTTATGACACTGATCGAGCAGGACCTGCGCCGGCTCGCCGCGCTCGCAGATGAGCACGATCTGCACTTCTCCTTCGAGCAGCACGAGGAACTGCGCTCCACCGAGGTCGCCGAGTTGCTGCGCCGGGTCTCTCATCCGCGCCTGCACGCCATGTTCGATTTCGGGAACATGATTAATGCCTGTGAGCGCCCCATGGATGCCCTGTCCTCGCTCGCCCCGCACATCCTGCAGGCGCACCTGAAAGGGGTGGATGTTCTCCCCGAGGGGGACGGATACGGTCACCGCGGTGTGCTGCAGGGAAGTCCTGAGGACGACCTGCCCGGTGCACGGATGCTCTTCGAACTCCTGATGCTCGGTGAGGACAAGCCCCAGGTCATCGCCCTGGCTCTCGAACAGGAAAACCTCTACTACGCTCCCGCCTTCCGCCACGCCGGCGAAGGCGAGGACCCGTTCATCCCGTACCGGGATCTGAGCACCACCGGCATCCCGGCCGGATGGACCCGGGATGAACTGCTCGCTGCAGAACCAGGCTGGGCCGACCACCAGGTGGCCTATGTGAAGGATCTGCTCACCTCGCTGCGCGACATCGCCGTATCGCAGCTCGACACAACGAACTCTATGGCAGGTGCACGATGACCACGATGGCTAAAACCGCCGAGAAGGCCACGAAACCAGTCGACTGGAGCAAATGGATCCGCTTCGCTCTGCTCGTTATGGCCGGCGGCACGATCTACAAGCTCGCCAACCTCAAGGACGCGTTCTACGTCCCCATGCAGGAGGCCATGGGCCTCAGCCACACCGAGATCGGTACGCTCCTGAGCGTCAACTCGATCGTCGCGACGGTGCTCTTCATCGTCGGCGGTTACCTCGCCGATCGGTTCTCCACCCGGATCCTCATCCCTCTTGGCCTGGTCGGCACCGGAGCGCTGGGCCTGTTCCTGAGCACCTTCCCGGGTTTCGGCACGCTCCTCCTGGTGTTCGCGCTGCTCGCCGTGTGCTCGGACTGCCTAGTCTGGCCCGCGTTGCTCAAGAGCATCCGGCAGCTTGGCGGTTCGAAGGAACAAGGGCGGCTCTTCGGCCTGCTCGAGGGCGGTCGCGGTGTCGTCGACACCGCCGTGGCGTTCTCCGCACTGGGAATCTTCGTCCTGCTCGGTTCGGGGACCGGCGGATTCCGCGCGGCCGTCGCCTTCTACGCCATCATCGACGTCGTCGTCGGCGTGCTGCTGTTCCTGCTGCTTCGCACTCAGACCAGCGAGCAGGCGAGCGAGCGTCCCGCCCAGACGAAGCAGAAGGCCGGCCTCGGCGAGATCTGGCGCGCGGCGAAGTTGCCCCAGCTGTGGTGGGTGAGCTTCACCGTGTTCATGGTGTACGTCGTGTATTGCGGTTTGACCTACTTCATCCCCTATCTGACTTACATCTACGGGCTGCCCGTCGCACTGGTGGGCGCCTACGGCATCATCAACCAGTACGGCCTGAAGATCCTCGGCGGCCCGCTCGGCGGAGTTCTCGCGGACAAGGTGTTCAAGGGTGCGAGCCGGTACATCCGGCTGGCGTTCCTGTGCCTGATCCCGGTGGTGGCGGTGCTGCTGCTCCTCCCGGCCGATCCGAGCAGCCAGATCCCGGCCATGATCGTGACCCTGCTGTTCTCGCTGATCGTCTTCACCATGCGGGGTGTGTTCTGGGCGCCGATGGACGAAGTGGGGATCCCGGAGGAGACCAGCGGCACCGCCTTCGGAATCGCCTGCCTGGTCGGCTATGCCCCCGGGATGTTCGCGTTCATCGTCTACGGGGCAATCCTCGATGCGAATCCGGGAGCCGGTGGCTACCACATCGTGTTCATCGTGCTCGCGGCGCTCGCGCTCGTGGGAGCGATCGTGTCCAGCGGGCTCGTGCGGGCCGCCCGGGCCCGACGGGCAGTGGCCGAGGTCTGATCGTTTACCCGACGCGGACGACGACGGAACCCCCGGGATCTCCCGGGGGTTTCCGTCGTGAGGTCGTTCGGCGAGGGGCATTGGACCGACCCGGTTCACCCGCCGTAACGGCGCCCTTCAGCCTGTAGGGACCAGACGGAAGCGGACGACGGCGGGACGTCCCGCCGTCGTCCGTTGGTGCGGCCTGTGATGCCCCTAGTTATTCAGGGCCGCATACAGGTTCAGACTTGCCGAGAAAATGAGCCACGAAACATAGGGCAGCATCAGCAACCCGGCAGTCCTGCTGATGGGTCCGAAGTAGAGCACGGTGAACGTCGCCACCACGGCGTGGGCTCCCGCGCGGCGCGGGAGGGCTTGTTCAACGTTGGCGAACACTGACTCACTGTGGACAGTCAGGGGCCCGTTCGTCAAACCGCGACGGCCTGGCCATAAATTTCTGCCGGGAATACGGCGGGAACTCTCGGCGATCACCGGGAAGGCGGACTACTGCGCGTCCGTCCACAGGTCCTCGAGTAGTAGTCGCACGTGTTCCGGCTGCTCGACGTTGGCGAAGTGGCCGCAGCGCGGGATCGTCACAGTCTGCGCGTTCGGCACCATCGCGGCCAGCCGGTCCAGGTCGGAGAGAGACGTGAACACGTCAGCGTCCCCGCGGGTCGCCAGCACGGGGCAGCGGATGCCGCGCCACTGGTCAAAGTCGTAGTTCGCCACTGCCCGGGCGGCCGCGGAGAAGCTGGCCGGACGGGCGTCGCGGCCGAGCCCGCGGATCACCCCTGCGGACATGCCTGCGGGATCGGCGAACAGCGGTGACGTCAACGGTCCCATCACGGGGGTGGCGCCGACTGCACGGACCAGGGCCAGCCCTGCCGGACCCAGGGCCGCCAGTGAGCGCATCAGCAGCCTCATGCCGACAAACGCCGGGAACCTAGACAGGCTGCGCAGTGGCTTGTGGGCGGCCTCAGACACGCCGAATGTCGTGGCCGAAATGGCGGCAACGCTGGCGGTCCGCTCCGGCCACGCCGCGGCAATATGCAACGCCAGGAAGCCTCCCATGGAGTGGCCCACGAGGTTCCATCGCGGGTAGCCGAGCAAGGTCAGCACCTCGGTGACGGCGCGTGCCATCGCCTCGATGCGGAAGTGTTCCAGCCGGGCGCCCTTGGTGGATTCGCCCCAGCCCGGCAGATCAATCAGGACACGATCGCGGGGCGATGCTTCGGACAGCAGCGGCTGGAAGGTGGTCCAGGATCCCGCGGCGCCGTGAAGATACACCTCCACTGTGCCGGACCCCGGAGACCCGGTGCCCTGTTGGACACGCACCGTGCACGGGCCCAGCCCGGTTGGAATGGTGTGCCGCCGCAGCGTGCCCGCCCACGTCGCGGATTCCTGCCGAACGCTCATGCCCGCCTTCCTCTGGTGATCTCTACTGCTGTTGATCTCTAACACTGGTGATCTCTACCAAGGATTCGGAGCCGCGGCGTTACCGGACCGGATGTGCGGAGCACAGCTGCCTGGTGAGGCACCAAACGGAAGCGGACGACGGCGGGAGGTCCCGCCGTCGTCCGCTTAACTGGGCCGCGGGAAGGTTAGAGGTCCAGCACCAGGACGGGGCATGTGGCGCGGGAGACGCAGACCATCATGCAGCTGTTTTCGGTTTTTTCTTCGTGGGTGAGGACGGAGTCGCGGTGGTCGATAGTTCCCTCGATGACCGTGGTTTCGCAGGTACCGCAGGTCCCTTCGCCGCAGGAGGAAAGGATGCGTGTGCCGGCTTCTTCGAGAACGCGCAGGACCGATTTTTCCGCCGGGACGGTCAGCCGTACGCCGCTCGTTGCCAGTTCGATTTCGAACGCCACATCGTGCGCGGTGTCCACCTTCTTTGCCGTGAACCGTTCCAGGTGCAGGGACCCGGAGGGCCATTTCTCGGCACAGATTGCCTCGACGGCGGCCAGGAGCGGCTCCGGACCGCAGGTGTAGACGGCTGTGTGGCTGTCCGGGGAGCCCAAGGCCGTGGGCAGATCGATGATCCCCTTCTGGTCCTGGGGCCACAGCGTGGTTCGGGTGCCGTGGGCTGTCAGCTCATCCCTGAAGGCCATGGAGGAAAGTGTCCGGCCGCCGTAGACGAGGGTCCAAGGCTTTCCCTGCTCCTGTACTTCACGGATCATCGCGGCAATAGGGGTGATGCCGATACCACCGGCGACGAACAGGTAGTTGGGGGCATCGACCAGCCGGAAGTGGTTCCGCGGACCGCGGACAGTCACCGAATCGCCGGCAGCCAGCGCCTCGTGAACGAACTGTGAGCCGCCGCGGCTGTTGGGTGCATTGAGGACACCCACAACGTAGCTGCTCCGATCTTCCGAATTGCCGCAGAGGGAGTATTGCCGCGTCAGGCCGTTCGAAAGAACCAGGTCGATATGGGCGCCGGGTCGCCACGGCGGAAGGTCTTCGCCGTCCTGGTGCTGGAGCGTGAGGAGTACGACGTCGTCGGCTGCGTGTGTCTTCGCTGCGACGCGGGCAACGAAATGGGCCTCTTCGAGGGTGAGGTCCGAAATCGGCCCGGAGATGGTCTCTGTTGTGCTCATGGTCCTGCTCTCAATCTGAAGGTCGTCGCGTGGGATGCGGTGAGGGGAAGTGTGTTCTAGTACTGCGTGAGTGACAGGCGGCTGAGCCGCCCGCCGATGAACCACTCGGTGACGTAGAGCCAGTGACCGTCAGCAGCGATTCCGTGGGGGCTGTTGAAGAACCCCGGGTCCACAACCGGTCCGTCCAGGCCCCCGGGAGTGCGGCGGTTGGGCCAGGCATCGTCCTCGTTCGACCGGGGCCGCGTCTGTTCCAGGACGCGGGTGAACGCATCGCCATCGAACCTCGCGACTCCGCCGAAGAGCTCGGTGACGTAGATCCGGTCTCCGACGAGAACGAGCGAGGACGGGCTGTCCAGGACTCCTTCGCCCAGGATCCGCGACTGCATTCCGTTCCGGTCCATGACCACGATCCGGCGATTGGTGCGGTCCGCCACGTAGATTTCGAGGCGCCCATGGTGGGTCCGCAGCACTATCCCGTGAGGGCAGGCGAAGGCGGTGCCCGTTTCTGCCCCGTCCCGCGTTCCGAGGTAGTGGCCCGAGGCGTCGAAACGGTGCACCAGGCTGGCGCCGTACCCGTCGGCTACCCAGATGTCACCGCTACCGGTGTATCGGGAGTCGTCGACGGCGATCGACGTCGGGCGCCACGACTCGAGTGCATAGTCCAACAGTGGAGGGCATTCCAGTTCGAGGAGGACGCTTCCGTCCCTGTTCAGGATCACTGCCCGCCCGGGCGAGAAGTGATCGGCGTAGGCCGATGCGTCGGCGGGATCCTCGACGAAGCGGTGCCCGGGATCGGCCACCGCGATGACTTCCTCGCCGTCGCGTTCGCAGGTGAAAATGCTGTGCATTTCGGTCAGGGACGTTGGTATGGTTTCGGCGCGACCTGAAGGGTCGATAACCAACAGGTCGCGGCCTTCCGGGTGGGCGCAGAGGACTCTGCCGTCGCTGAGCACGGCGACACCGGAGTGCATCCAGCCGCGTGACTCCGGCAGGAGGCCGGAGAGGTCCTCCCAGCCGCTGACCTCAGTCAACGAACTTCACCGGAAGCTTTGCGAAGCCGCGGACCATTTGCTTGGCCCAGCGCTCAGGCAGCCCGACCACGCGGATCTCAGGGCCTTCGAGGAGAGTCTCCACGAGGACGCGCCCGGCAAGCCGGGCCAGGGGTGCGCCCAGGCAGGCGTGGATACCGTCGCCGAAGGTCATGATGCGGTTCTCCGGCGTCAACTCGCGGCTGATATCAAAGAAGTCCGGGTTCTGGAAGGCCCTTTCGTCCCGGTTGGCGGAGCCCAGCAGGAACATCACCCGGGAGTCCGCCGGTATGGTCACGCCGGCGATGGTGATCTCGGCGGTGGTCTGCCGGCAGAGGTTCTGGCCGGGGGTGTCGAAGCGGAGTGTCTCCTCCACAAAGGCCGGAATGGCGGCCGGGTCCTCCGCAAGGCAGCGCTGGAAGGCCGGGAACTTGTCGAGGGTTGCCACAAGGTTGGTGAGGAGGGCGGCGGGGGCGTCGATGGCTGCCGACAGGATCAGATGGGCGAGGCCCACCTGTTCATCCGGCTCCACTTTCCCGGCGTGCATGCCGAGGATGATCTGGGCGATGGCATCCGACCCTGTGGCGGTGCCGCCGGCTTCGACCTCCTCGCTCCGCTTCCCAAACACGTCCGCGAGGTGCTCTTCGGCTTCCTGGTTGGAGACGGCGGCATCGTCCGGCACGCCGAACTCGCCCACCGTCCGCACCATGGAGCGCAGGAGATGTTCCTGCAGCATTCCGCTGTCCTCAACGGCCATGCCGATCATTTTCGTCGCCGCACCGATAGCCAACGGAAGCGCCACCTCAGTGGCAAAATCTCCGCCGCCGTTCTCGCGGAGTTCCGTGATCAGGTGGCGGGCCAGTGCCCTGATGCCATCTTCCTTTGCCAGGATCTCGCGTCCGACAAAGACGCGGCGGACGGCCGATCGCAGCGACGTGTGCCGGGGAGCGTCCACCATGATCAGATTGCCCGCCCCGTAGGACGCATGGGTACCGTCCATGTCGTTGCCCAGGGCGCTGGAAAGCTGCCCGTGGTTTCGCAGGCCTGCCTGGACATCGGTATAACGCGAGACGACGTACAGATCGCGGCGCTCGTTGTAGTAGACCGGCGCCTTGTCCCGCAGGATTTTGTACAGCTCATAGGGATGGTCATAAGCGGCGTAGGAGAGCGGATCGTAGAAGACGCCGGGATCTGTCTCCAGAGCGGGCTTCGGGCCCATCCCGGGCGCCGCGACAGGGTCCGGCATACGTGCTTCTTCGCCGGCGAGGGCGGCGCCGCTGAACGGGCATTGCTGGATGTCGGTGGTGTTCGGATCAGTGGCTAGCGACATTGGTAGGCCCTGCTTTCGGGGGTTTGCGTGGATGGGAGAACGAGACCTCAGCCCGTGTGGGAAGGAGGATCTGAGCGGAATTTCCTAAAGACTAGCACGTGCCAGTTTTTCGTCAAGGGATGTCCTGACAAACCCGGCGGAGGGCCATCAACCCTCCGCGTATAGGATGTCCAAGTGATCTCTAAACGGCCGACCATGATGGACGTCGCCACTCGCGTCGGCGTTTCACGGCAGCTTGTGGGGCTCGCCTTCCGCAATGAGGCCGGCGTCAGTTCCTCGACGCGGGAACGCATCTTTGAGGCGGCTTCCGAGCTCGGATACAGCCCTGACATCGCAGCGCGGTCACTTCGCCGGCGGAGCAGCAACTACATCGGCGTGCTCTTCAACCCCGCCCATTCATCCGCGGACGACATTGTGGAAGCCCTCTATGCGGCGGCCCACGCGCGTGGCTACAACCTGATTCTCGGCGCCTTGACGGCGACGCGGGACGAGCGGGATGCCATCACGGAACTGCTCGGGTTCCGCACTGAGTCCGTCATTCTGATTTCCCCCGAAACGCCTGTAAACGAGCTGCGGAAACTGGCCAAGAGACTGCCGGTGATCAGCATCGGCAGGCCGCTGCCGCAGGGTGTCTGCAGTGCTGTCCGGTCAGACGGGCAACGGGGGATCGCGGCGGCCGTGGACCATTTGGTGGAACTCGGGCACCGGGACATTGCCTACGTCCTGACGCGGTCACTTCCTGAATTCGCCGCCCGCCACCAGGGATACGTGACCGCCATGGACAGGCATGGACTGCCCTCGCGGGTCCGGGAGGTTGACGGGGACTTCACCGAGGAATCCGGCGCCAGTGCCGCCGAGTCGCTTCTCGCCGAGCCAGTCATGCCCACCGCGGTGGTCTGCTCCAATGACCATGCTGCCATGGGCCTCATCAATAGGCTTCTGCGTGCCGGCTTGCGCGTGCCCGAGGATGTTTCGGTCACGGGCTACGACGACAGCCGCATCGCCAGGCTGTCGTTTGTTGACCTGACGAGCGTCCGCCAGGATCCCGAGGAAATGAGCACGGCGGCCGTCGAGGCCGCAGTTCAGATGATGTCAGACCAGGAGTCGGCGCCCCAGGAACGCATGATCGTTCCCACGCTGGTCATCAGGGGAAGTACGGGCCGGCCCCGGTCAGAGGCGCAGCTGCACCCCAGGTGAACGTGCGCTGACGCCGACGTCCAGGCGCAGCGTCTTTCGCGGGAGGTGTATGCCCTCAGCCGCAATCCACACTGTGCCCTGCGTCACAAAACTGGCACGAGACAGATTTTTTCTCGAAAGGTCTTGCACGTGCCAGTTAATGCGCGTAAGAATGTCCTGACAATAAGTCGAAGATCGGCACTCCCCAGGAGCATCAGTTCTGGATGGAGGCAGGCTTCGGCACCTATGAGAGGGACACGACGAAGTGAAACCTATTTCTACGTTCAAGCGAGGACTCGGCGTAATTGCCATGGCGGGCGTGGCAACGCTGGCGCTGGCAGGCTGCACCGCAACGTCCAATGCATCATCAACCACCGGCCTGGCCGACAAGTTCGGCAGCCGCGCCGAAAACCGCAGTGTGTACTTCCTGACCTACTACAACCCTGCCGGCGACGCATTCTGGGCCCAGATCCTCAAGGGAGCGGAAGACGCCTCCACCCTCGGCGGCCTGCAGCTGACGCACCAGACCGCCGACGCCGATCCGGACAAGATGGTGGACCTCGTGGCAACAGCCACGGCGTCCAAACCCGCCGTCATCGTGATGCCGTTCAACGAAGGCGAGAAGTGGGTCAAGGTGGCGTGTGACGCCTCCAAGGCAGGCATCAAGGTGGTTGCCTACAACGTGCCGGCACCCGAGAGTGCCGCCGACTGCGTCAGCGGCTTCGTCGGCCAGGACTTCTTCGAGGTCGGCACGCTCGTTGGCGAGCGCCTCGCTGCGGAGGCCAAGCTGGGCGCCGGCGACAAGGTCCTCTTCCCGGCGGAAGAGCCCGAGCAGAACTACGCCATCCAGCGGGGCGGCGGCGTGCAGAAAGCGCTCGACAAGGTGGGTGCGAAGGGCGAGTACCTCCGGACCTCCGCGTCCGATGAGGAAGCGCTGAACTCCCTCACCTCATGGCTCATCGCCAACAAGGACGTCAAGGCAGTGGCGCCCCTGGGAGGCACCCCGCACCGCAACATCCTGGCTGCCATGGAGGCAGCCGGCGTGAAGGTTCCTATCGTCGGCTTCGACACCTCCCCGCAGGTCATCGACGGCATCAAGGCCGGGGACATCATCGCCACGGCTGACCAGCAGGGCTTCGTCCAGGGATTCCAGTCGCTGATGCAGAGCGCCCTTGCCATCGACTTCGGCCTGGCGCCGGCGAACATCAACTCCGGCGGCGTCTCCCTCATCGACAAGACAAACGTGGAAAACCTCGAAGCGCCGGACCTCCAGGGCGTCCGCTGGTAACTGCGTCATAGGGGGATGGAGCGGCGGCCACGCCTCCGCCCCATCCCCCATCCGGGCCCCAGCGCCCACCTCTCCCATTCCGCGGCATCGACGCCGCTGCCATCGAAAGATCAGGTCATGTCACCACAAGACACAGGCACCGACCAACACGTCCTCACGGCGCCGTTGGAAACAGGGGCCATCACCAAAGTCCGCCGTCTTGCCGATAACCAACCCGTCACAACAGCCGAGAAATTCAAGGACTACATCCGCTACACCCGTGGCCGCGGAGCCCTCGAAATCGGCGCGATCCTGGCGGTCGTCATCATCGGCTTCGTCATCGCCAGCATCGCCAGCCCCGCCTTCCCCTTCCTTTCGGCCAACAACCTCTCCGGCGTAATCTCCCAGAGCATTCCGGTATTGGCCATCCTTGCCATCGGAGTCGGGATCCTGATGATCGCCGGAGAATTCGACCTCTCCCTGGGCGCGAGTATCGGGTTCTCTTCCATCACGTTCATTCACGTCTCCAACTCGTTCGGCTGGGGCTGGGGGGTCCTGGCCGCAATCGCCGCGGCCACCGGTATTGCCCTGATCAACGGACTGATCGTGGTAATCACCGGCATCCCGTCCTTCATCGCCACCCTTGGCATGGCGTTCTTCTGGACCGGCGCCAGCATCTTCATCAACGGCACCGCGCCCGCGCTGCTGCGCAAGGGCAAAGACGAAGCACTCGTCACCCTCTTCGCCGGCGATTTCGGTTTCTTCCGCTCGCAGCTGGTCTGGATGATCGTGGTGGGAGTCGTGGCGTGGTTCTTCCTGCACCGCCACAAGCTCGGCAACCACATCTTCGCCGTCGGCGGCAACGCGTCGGCCGCCAGGGCGATCTCCATCAACCCGCTCAAGGTCAAGCTCCTCTCCTACGCCCTGTTCGGGGCGATGGTGGGCCTGGCCAGCATCCTGATCTCGGTCCGGACCTCCTCCATGCAGCCCGGTTCCACGGAGGACTACACCCTGATGGCGATAGCCGCTGCCGTGGTGGGCGGAACCTCTCTCCTCGGAGGACGGGGCACCATCATCGGCATGATCGTCGGCGCAGCCCTGATCCGCATCATCGAAAACGGCCTGATCCTGGGCAAGGCGCCCGGCTTTTACATCCAGCTCTTCGTCGGCCTGATCATCGTGGTCGCCGCCATCTTCAACAAGCTCATGGAAGGCAAAGCATCATGACCATCAACGAGGACTACCTGCTCCGGATTGAGGGCATCACCAAGAAGTACGGCGTCAACACCGTCCTGGACGACGTGTCCTTCGACATCGGAAAAGGCGAGGTTGTGGGCCTGCTTGGCGACAACGGTGCCGGCAAATCGACCCTGGTCAAGATCATGTCAGGTGTGGTCGCAGCCACCGCAGGCGACTTCTCCTGGGACGGCACCAAGCACCCGCACGTTAACAGGGCCCTGACCGAGAGCCTGGGCATCGAAACGATCTTCCAGGACTCGGCCCTGGTCCCGCAGATGTCGATTAGCCGCAACATCTTCATGGGCCGTGAGATCACGAACCGCCTAGGTCTGATGAAGATCAAGGAGATGGATGCCATCACCTCCGAAATCCTGGACTCGGTGGTGACCATTGAAGGCATCAAGAGCTCCAAGCAGCTTGTCTCGTCGCTGTCCGGAGGTCAGGCGCAAGCGGTGGCCATTGCCCGGGCCGTCCACTTCAAACGGAGTCTGCTGATCCTTGACGAGCCCACCTCCGCGCTTGCGGTTCGCGCCACAGAAGCGTTGCTGGACTACCTGCGGGCACTGAAGGCCGACGGAATCAGCTCGGTGCTGGTCACGCACAACCTCCACCACGCCTTCGAAGTCTGCGATCGACACATCGTTATGAACCACGGGCGCAAGATCCTCGACGTTCGCCGCGAGGACACGAGCGTCGAGGAACTGACAGCCGCCGTCGTCGAAGGTGAACTCGGCATCCGCCGATACCGTGAGAACGCCGCCGCGGCCTGACCCGACAAGCCGGCTCGGCGACGGCCCTGCCCATGGGGCGGCAGGGCCGTCGAGTCGAGCAGGACTCCTGCCCCTACCCGTTCGCAACGTCATTCCGGAGGACCACAATGCTGCAGGATCACATCGTCTTGCCCGAGGACCTTTTCGTGGATGTCGACCGCGCAGGTCCCGTTCCCCTCTACTTCCAGGTCTCGTCCTGCATTGAGCAAGCAATTCTCACCGGCCACCTGCCCGCCGGTGCACGCCTGGAGAACGAGATGGTTCTGGGGCGACGGCTGGGCCTCTCACGGCCAACCATCCGCCACGCGATCCAGGAGCTCGTCGACAAAGGACTCCTGGTGAAAAGCCGGGGAATCGGCACCCAGGTTGTCCACGGCCAGCTCACCCGGGATGTGGCACTGTCCAGCCTCTTTGAAGACCTGTCCAGGATTGGCAAGCGCCCGAGTTCAAGCGTCCTGACGCAGGAGCTCGTAACTGCCCCTCCGCACGTTGCCGAAGCCCTCGACACGGGACCTGGCGCCAAGGTCCTGCACCTGCGCAGGATACGTCTCGCCGACGGCGTCCCGTTCGCCATACTCGAGAACTACCTGCCGGAAAGGTTCGCCGCCTTGTCGCGCGGACAGTTGGAGCAAGGCAGCCTCTACCGGCTGATGCGAGCCCGCGGTGCAACCATGCGGGTGGCCAAGCAGAACATCGGCGCCCGCACGGCCGAGCCGGACGAGGAGCGGCTCCTTGAGATGCCTCCCGGAGCTCCCGTACTCACGGTCAACCGCCGGGTCTATGACAGCCTGGGGAAAGCCGTTGAGATCGGCCGCCATTGCTACCGTCCGGACCTGTACTCATTCGACATCACGCTGGTCGACAAGTAGGCGGCTGGTCGGCGCTGTGCAGGTCAGCGGCACCAACGCAAGCGGACGACGGCGGGAGGTCCCGCCGTCGTCCGCTCCCTCTCCGCCCCTACTCATCCACAGCGGACGATTCCGCCGTCTCCGGCGCTTCGGCAGCCGCCTGCGCATACGTCGCCGAGACCCGGCGGTAGACCGGGGTCAGGAAGGCCAGCAACGCGGCCACGATCATGATGATCCCGGCCACCAGGAACACCAGGGCGATGCCGCGGGAGACGCCCTCGCCCAGCAGTGGGGCCAGCTGGGCAGCGCCCTCAGCGGACCGCGCGTACGGGATGATCCACACCTGGGCGATCGGCGCGATGAGGAACGCGGTGATCGGCGCTGCCGCCGACTCGAACGCCATGGCGAAGCCGAACACCCGGCCTTGCCGCGGCAACGGCACCACCCGCTGGATGACCGTCTGTTCGGCGGCCTCCACGAAGGGGATCAGGACCATGTACAGCCAGATGCCGGCGATGTAGAGCCACGCCCACTCCCGCACCGTGAACACCGCACCGAGGACCCCCATCAAGACCACCGCGATGAGCATGGTGCGCAACGGGTTAGACCCGAGCCCGAACTTGCCGATCACCGCGCCACCCAGGATGAACCCGGTGGCGCCGACTGCGAAGACGGTTCCCCACAGTTCCACCGGGAACATCTCCAGGCCGTAGGGATCCATCAACGCCATGTAGACGCCGCCGATGAAGTTGTTGAACGTGGAGAACAGGATCAGCGCGAAAAGCCCGGCAATCGCCAGCACTGCGGCGAGGGATCCGCGCAGGTCGAACGTGCCGTGGGCGTCCGTGGCGGCCACCCGCACTTCCTCGGGCATGCGCAGCGTGAGCAGGTGCGCGAAGGCCAGAGCCGTCAGCACCAGGGCGACGACGATCGTCCACCCCATGCCAAGCAATCCCACCGACAGCCCCGAGAGCACGGAGGTGACGATGAATGCCAGCCCTTGCACCATGCCCACCAGTCCGTTGGCGTTGGCTCGCCGGTCCGGGTCGATGAGGATGGTGACAACGGTGGCGAGGGCGACGTTGCGCATGTTCTCCACCACCGCACCGACCAGGATGATCACGGCGAAGATCCAGAACCATGGCTGTGTCAGGTCCAGCATGCTGGCGGCTGGTGTCAGCAGGAACATGACCCCGGACAGCACAAACATCACCAGGGTGAAGCCGGCGGCGAACCGCATCACGGCCAGCTTGCGGTAGCGGTCCACGAAGGTGCCGAAGCTGATGCTGGAAACGGCGATCAACAGCATGTACGCGCCGCCGATCACCCCGGTGGCGATCACGTTCCGCGTCTCCAGATACACCCAGAACGTCAGGGCGAACCACAGGTAACTGGTGGTGATGTTGGCCAGGGCGGTGTTCACTAGGATCCCGGCGAATGTGCGGGACCGTTGTGCCGGACTGCGCAAGGACGTGTTGATAGCGTCGGCCAGGCCTGGAGACTCGGCGACTCCGGCCGGTGCCGGTTCGTGCTCGGTCATGGGTCCCAGTTTACTGACGGGTGGCGGTCGTGGACACGGTCACAGTGATGTATCTGGCCCAGCGCCGGGCAGTCGATCACGCGGAAACCGGCGCGGGGCCGGATCCTACCGGCCACATCCGTGGGGATCTGCGGGCGGCGAAGTCTTCGCGATGGCCCGGCTATTTATGAGAGCGTTACAATGCCGTCGAGGATCCGCATGGGCCCGGGCAGCGCCCCCCAGACTGGGGACACGATCGGGAGTCGTAGCTTGCGCAGCAGCCCGTTCCGGTATCGGTGGCCTGCTTGTGGTCCGGTGTTCTCAGGCTGGGGGACGTGGCTGGAAGTGGAGTGTTTCAAGGTAGTTTTCGTCGTACTTTTCGTCCCGGGGTTCATCATTCGGGAAACCACCGGGAAGTGTGCCGTGGTTCAGGCCAGCCAGAAGGACATGCTCAAGCCCCGGCTCGGTGTTCATGGTCGTTGTCTGGACGGTTCCGGTGGCCAGACCCGGTATTTTGGCGTTGGCCATTTCATCGATTCCGGCCACGCTGGCTGCGACCAGGAGAAACGCCGCGACGGCTGCCAGCCCGGGAACTATTTTTCTTCTCCATGCGCTCATACCCTGATCATGGGCTCCCCACATGGGAACAGGGCATCGCTTGCCTATGTGGAGGCTGTGAAAGCCAGTCCGCTCCGATGCTCATCCAGTGCCAGACACCGGCGGTGAGATCCACTGACCACTGCGTTGTGGCCTGCCCACGGTGAAGGGCGCGGATATTGGGAGGGTAACGGCGTGTCAGGTGCCCGGGCTGCGGTCCCGGTCAGGGCCTTCCGCGGTCGCCAGCCTTCTTAGGTCGTGCAGGATTTCCAGTTGCTGATTGTTGATGGCCAGCAAAAGCTCGATCTCTTCTCTTGCTTTCACGTTGGTGTCGTAGTCGTGCTGCGCCATCGCCGCGGCGATCGCATCCTGGCGCTTGGCGGCGATAAGCAGGATGGCGCCTTGGAGCCCGGCCAGCATGGAGAGCAAGAGGTTCAAAAGAATATAGGGATACGGGTCCCACGCGTTGTTCGCCAGCGCCAAGGTGTTGATGGCGGCCCAAATCAGCATAAAACCGATGAAGCTTCCCACGAAGGGCCAGCTTCCCATGCCGTTGCGCATGACATCGGCGGCCCGCTGGCCCCGTGTCAGGGATGCTTTGTGCTTGTCGTGCCAGGTCTGTACTCGATTATTCATGCCTCAGAGTAGTCCCGGCGGTTCAGGAATCTACGAGGGACTGAGACAGGCACTCTCAGGAACCGGTTGCCCAACCCGGTGTCAGCGACAGCCCATGTCGGCCAGCCCGACAAGGAGCTGACGGGCGGAGCCAGCAGGGATGCCAGGAAGCGGATCCGGCCGCTGGAGCAGGAGAACGAGATCCTGCGCCGGGCCCCGTTTGTCGCATCAAAGCTTCATCGCGTGTTGTCAGCGAAACCCAGTAGGCACCCCGGAGCACTTGTCCGGTCGGCTGGCTAGGTTCCTTGGTACCGGCGCTGCCTGCCGTATTCGTGCGAGGTCAGGAATACGACCAGTGCGTCGAAGATGGTCAGGGCGGCCAGGCCTGCCGTCGGCGCGACCGCGAACTGGTAAAGCTGGTAGGCGATGAAGGCCAGGAGCACCCCGATCATCCAGGGGTAGGCCCAGAGCCTATGCATTAGCACGGCCACCACGAGCACCACCTTTACCGCACCGTGAGCGAGAAGGTAGAGCGCGGCGTAGAAGACGGTGCTGCCAGTCAGGGTGCCGGCGGCTTGTAACAGGTGGACGGCAATGAAGTCCTTCGGGTCTGCGGACAGCTCCGGCTGAGCGAGGCGCAAGACGAAGCGGTGAATCCGGGCAGGATCCAGCAAGAGCAGCAGCAAGCCGCCGGTTAGTTCCGCCACGCCGTCCAGTCCCTTGAGGACAACACCGGCGGCGAAGAACCGGTCCCACCAGTCGCGGGGCCTGGAGTATCCCACGGTTCCCTCACTTCTTCCGTCAACGAGTTTTCACGGGATGCCTGGGCGGGTCCACCCTGGCGCCGGGCCCGAACGGGCCTTCCTCCCGCTGCGGAGTCTGCCTCACAGTAACCCGATGCGCCGCACTGCGCATTCAACCCTCAACACGCTGGCCCTCCGTGCGCGCCGGCCGCTAAAGATTCCCGAGTGATGCAGCCCCTCCGCGGATCTGGTCGAAGGGCGAGTGATGAGCACGCCCCAGAAGGTAGGGCGTACGGGACCGATGTGCCTCCACGGGACGGCGGTGTTCAACCGGCCGGGCGCCCAGGGCAAGAGGACGACGGCGGGAAGTCCCGCCGTCGTCCTCCCCTGCGCCCTTGCGCGCATACTTTCTTCGCCGTATAAAGTAAGTATGTTATCTGGATCACAGCGCAGCGCCCCGACGGGGAGGGATGAGCTGCGCAGAATCCGGGTCAGCGCCATCTTCAGCACCCTGCTGGAGGCAGGCCCCCTGGCCCGGACAGACCTGGCGCACCGGACCGGCTACAGCCCCTCCACGGTCACTGGCATCGTGCAGGACCTCAGCGACGCCGGCTACCTGCGGGTTGTGGGGCAACAGGAATCGACCGGCGGCCGGCGGCGGACCCTGATCGAGCTCAACCGCTCCTCGGTGACCATCGCCGTCGTCGGGCTCCGGGGCACCCGGATCTGGTGCGCACTGGTGGACCTGGACGGCAACCGCCTGGATGCTGCCGAACAGGATTTCGATCCCGCGGACCCCGTGGGCAGCGCGGCGACCACTGTGATGTCACTCCACCGCCGGGCGGTGATTCCGCCGGTGCACGTGGTTGTGGCACTGCCCGGCGTCGTCGCCTCCGACGGGTCCGTGGCACTGGCGCCCGCGTTCGGACCAGTTGCCCACCTCCGCCTCGTGGACGAACTCGAAGCCACAACTGGGCTACGCACCACAGTGGAAAATGACGTCAACCTCATCGCCCTGGGGGAGCGGGTGGACGGCGCGGGCAACGGCGTGGAGGACCTGGTCCTGATCCATGTCGCTGAGGGCATCGGGGCGACGATCATCGCCAGGGGAGAGGTCCTGGACGGGTCAAGCCGTTCCGCAGGCGAAATTGGCTTCCTTCCGCAGGGCCTGGCGGCTAGCCCGCGCGGGGAACGCGGAGACTACGAACGGCGCTGGACCGCCGCCGGCATCCGCGAGTCCGGAGCATTGCTCGGTCTGTCGTTCCCTGCGGGGACGGTGGTTGAGTCCCTCTGCAGCGCCGATTCGCCGGCCGCTGTCCGGCTGCTGGATGACGTTATCCAGGCCTGGGCCTTCGCCGCCATCATCTGCGTTTGCGTCGTCAACCCGGCACGTGTGATTTTCTCCGGCGACGCCGTCCTCCTGACCGGCGATGCGCGGGAAAAGCTCCGGGGCACGGTCCAGAGGTCGGCGCCGTCCCTGACCGAAGTGGTCTTCGCCGAGCTCGGACAGGCGGCCATCCTGCATGGCGCCATTGCGAAGGTGGTGAAGAGCCCCGCGACCCTCTTCACCGAGGTCGCCGGATGAACGAACCACGAAGTTTCAAATTCCAGCCATCAGCCACACAAAAGTACTAGGAGAAACCAATGACGTTACGACCATTGCGATCCGCGCTGCTAGCAGGTGGTCTCGCACTCACGCTTGGAATGTCTGCCTGCGGACTCGACTCGCCCCAGCCCTCCGGAACGTCGGCCGGTGCCCAGGACACCGGGACCCTGACCATTTACACGGCACGGGACAAAGCCCTCGCTACCGAGGTGATAGCAGATTTCGAAAAGGCCAACCCGAATTACGCGGGCAAAGTCCAACTGCTGACACTTGGCGCCCAGGAGGCCCTGGAACGCGTCAAGGCCGAAAAGTCCAACCCGCAGGGCGACATCTGGTGGGGCGGCACCCAGCAGCAGATGCAGCAGGCCGCTGCCGAGCAGGTCCTGTCTCCTGCGCCGAAGGACGTTATCGACGCCGTCCCCGCCGAACAGCGCGACGCTGACGGTCTCTGGGTAGGCGAGATGAAGCTGGCCGAGGTCATCTTCTACAACAAGGACATGCTCACCGCCGACCAGGCTCCCAAGGACTGGGATGACCTCACCAGCCCCGCGATGAAGGACAAGATCGCCATCCGCGACGTCCTGGCATCCGGCACCATGCGCAGCATTTATGCGGCGATGATTGACCGCCAGTTCGACGCCGCGGGCAGCCCCGACGCAGGCTACGAGTGGCTCAAGAAACTCGATGCCAATACCAAGGTCTACGCCGCCAACCCGACGGACCTCTACCTGCGGATCACACGCCAGGAAGCTGCCGTGACTGCGTGGAACCTGCAGGATGTCATGCTGCAGATCAAGAACCAGAAGGCCCCCTTCACTCCAGTGGTGCCTGCATCCGGTGCGCCGATGCTCATTGACGGTGTGGCAAAGATCAAGGACGGACCGTCTCCGGCCGGAGCGGACGCCTTCCTGTCCTTCCTTATGAGCAAGGATGAACAGACGAAGCTGTCCGAGACGTACTTCCAGATCCCAACGATCTCACTGCCCACGGAACCGGCCTGGCTGGCCGACCTGGACCTGAAGGAAATGAAGGTCAACTGGGAACGCGTCAACAAGAGCGAGCCAGAATGGAGCGCTTACTGGGCCGCGAACATCAAGGGCCAAGGCAACAAATAGCACCGCGCACGGCGGGGCGGCCACCGGCTGCCCCGCCGGACACGACGCCCGGCCAGCACACAACTACCACCCCTGTGGAGCAACCATGACACGCGTCTTCCTCAACGCCATCAGCAAGCAGTACCCGGGGGCCAAACCGGCGGTATCGAACCTCACGGTCACCATCGAGGACGGCGAATTCTTCACCCTGCTGGGTCCTTCCGGCTGTGGCAAGTCAACAACGCTGCGGATGGTGGCAGGATTCATCCAGCCTTCCAGCGGAAGCATCCACTTCGGCGACAAGGACGTCACCAACACGGCACCCAACAAGCGGGACACCGGCATGGTCTTCCAGAACTACGCCTTGTTCCCGCACATGAGCGTCCGGGGAAACGTTGCCTACGGCCTGAATGCGCGCAACGTGCCCAAGGAGGACAAGAACAGGCGGATCGACGAGGCGCTCGCCCAGGTGGGACTCCAGGAGTTCGGCGACCGCCGGATCGACATGCTTTCCGGCGGGCAGCAGCAGCGCGTGGCTTTGGCCCGGGCCCTGGTGATCCGCCCGGCGGCCCTGCTGCTGGACGAGCCGCTCTCCAACCTGGACGCGAAGCTGCGCGAGGAAACGCGTACCGAAATCAGGTCCACGCAGAAGGCGGCAGGCACCACGTGCCTCTACGTCACCCATGACCAGGCCGAGGCAATGGCGATGAGCGACCGTGTGGCGGTGCTTAATGAAGGCGAGCTCCACCAGGTCGGGTCTCCCCGCGAGGTCTACAACCGCCCCGCCACGGCCTTCGTCGCAAGATTCATCGGCCGCTCCAACGTGCTGCCCTGTACCGTGCTCGGTGTGGACGGCGGCGCCGACGGCGGCTCCGTCAGCATCAGCCTGGCCGACGGCACAGTCCTCAAAACACCCCGGGTGGAAGGATCGATCTCGGCCCGGGTCTCTGCCGGGGACAAGGCCGCGGTGTCGCTCCGGCCGGAATCCATCGGCCTCACCGTCAGCCCGGGGAAGGAGACGGCGGGCCAACTCGCCGGTAGGGTCCTTACCGCGGAGTTCACCGGCGCGGTCAACATCTACGAGATCGACTGGCACGGCGAGCAGATTGTCGTCTCGGCGCCGGACACCGTGGACCGCGCCGAACCCGGGGACCTCGTATCGATGGCACCGCACCAGGACCGCGTGTGGCTGGTGGAGCCGTGACGGTCGCCGTTCCGGGGCTGCGGAACCGGTCCTCCCTCACGTCGTCGGACCGGTTCGTCTACTTCCTCGCCGCCCCGGTGGTTCTGGTGCTCCTGGTGTACATCGTGGTGCCGATGCTGGCCACCGCCACCACCAGTGCCGAGGGGGGCGGAAGCGCGTACAAGGGATTCCTCAGCGGCTCGTCAGCAAACGCGCTGGGCCTCTCGGTGGGCATCTCCGTGGGATCGGTTCTGACCACGGGCGTACTCGGCACGGCGCTCGCTGTCCTGCTGTCGCGCTTTGATTTTCCGGGCCGAAAGGTCCTGCGGCTCTTTGCGCTGCTGCCCATGGCGCTGCCTCCGCTGATCGGCGCCGTGTCCTTCTACTTCCTGTACGCCGAAAGCGGCATTGTTCCGCGCTTCCTGGAGCGCTACTTCGGCGCCGACGCCGCGGCGGTCTCCGCCAACGGCGTCTGGGGCGTGCTCCTGGTCCACACCATGACCATGTATCCCTATTTCTACCTCGCCGTCGCCTCCGCGCTGGCCGGATCCGATGCCTCCATGGAGGAGGCTGCGCTGAACCTGGGCGCCAGCCGCTTCCGGATGTGGCGCACGGTCCTCCTGCCCATGCTCACCCCGGCGCTGGTCTCCGGAACGCTGCTGACATTCATGGTCTCGATGGCATCCTTCACCGCGCCCCAGTTCTACAACGTGCAGACCCTGACCATGCAGATCGTCGCCTCGCGGACCAGCGGCGCGTACGATGTCGCCGCGGCCCAGGCCGTTGTCCTCTCCGTCGTGTCAATCTTCTTCCTGCTGGCCATGCGCTGGTACGAAAACCGGCGCCTCCACCGTGGTTCCTCCAAGGGGACGCCCCAGGCCGTGAAGGTCCTTCATGGTGTGCTGCCCCGCACTTTTGCCGGCGTCGGATCGTTGCTGCTGGTCCTGTTCCTGATGGCGCCGCCGGCCACGATCGCCCTGCTGTCCTTCACCGTGGACGGGTCGTGGACCACGCAGATCCTTCCGCCGGACTACACCCTGGACAATTTCACGCGGATCTTTACGGACCCCGTCACGCTGCGCCCCATCCTGGTCAGTGCCCAGATGTCCTTCGTGGCCATGATCGGCTGCATCCTGGTCGGGGTCCTCGCCGCCTGGGTAGTCACCCGGTGGAAAGGGCCGGGCGGGGGCTTGCTCGATGTGATGGTGATGCTCCCGTGGGCGCTCCCCGGCACCGTCATCGGCGTCAACATTGTCACGGCCTTCGCCACGCCGAGCCCGTTCAATCTCGGCCAGGTACTTATCGGATCCCTGTGGATCCTCCCGGTGGCCTATTTCGTTCGGTTCCTGCCCCTGGTGTTCCGCTCCGCCAACGCGTCGCTGGCCCAGATCGACCCCAGCGTCGAGGAAGCAGCACGGAACCTTGGCGCGGGTCCCTGGCGTGCCCTGCGGACCGTGACCGTGCCCCTGATGTCCCGAGGCATCCTGGCCGGTGCGCTGATGGCGTTCATCCAAGGCTTCGGTGAGTACGTGGCGTCCGTGGTGGTTTACCCGGCCCGCTTCGCCCCGTTGTCCGTAGAGATTTACAACCGCATCTACTCCAACGAGTTCGGCACGGCCGCGGCCTACGGCACGCTTCAGATGGCGCTGATCCTCATCGTGCTGGTCATCGCCCAACGGCTGGAGACACCCCGCCGCGACAGGAAGGCACGGGGCGAGCGGCCCGCCGGCGCGCCCCTCACTCCCGTTATGGCCCCCACACCCACCTGATCCATGGAACCGGAGATACGAATGAACACCGCAACCGATCCGTCCATGCCGCGCCCCGACCTCAAGGACCAGGAAAACCTCAGCATCTACTGGGACAACCACCTGCGGGACGCCTTCGACGAAGCAGCACCGCATATCTACCCAGGCATGGTCGAAGCAAGCCTGGCCCACGTCCTGATGCTGACCCGGCAGGGCATCCTGCCGCGTGGCCGGGGGGAACTCCTGCTGAAGGGGTTGCTGACCCTGTGGGCAAGGACCGAATCGGGCGAACAGGCTTACGTTTTCGATGGCAGCGTCGAGGATCCGTATTACTTCCTGGAGCAGCAACTCGCCGCCGAGTGCCAGATCCCAACTTCCGAACTCGACGTCCAGCTGGCCAGAAGCCGGAACGATCTCGACGCCGGCGTGTTCCGGATGGTGCTGCGGCGCCAACTGCTGGACCAGGCCGCCCTGGTGGTCCAGGCGGCCAAGGACGCGGCTGTGCAGGCCGCCGCGAACGCGGACAGCCTGATCATAGGGTTCACCCATCGCCGCCCGGCCCAGCCGACGACGATAGGCCACGTCCTCGCCGGTCTCTCCGAAGCGATGCTCAGCCAGGCGAAGGAGATGCTCAGCATCTACGACGAACTGAACGTTTCGCCGCTGGGATCGGCCGCGTTCACCGGCACCGACCTGCCGATCGACCCGCTGATGGTGGGCGAACTGACCGGCTTCGATTCCAGCTTCACCTCCAGCTACGAGGCCGTGGCGGGAGCGGAGCACTTCATGCGGCTGGCCGCGGTCCAGGCCCGCATCACCGCCACTGGCGCCCGCTTCGCCCGGGTGCTGCTTGAGTGGATGACCTTCAAATGGGTGGAAACGCCGACGGCCTACACCCAGGGCTCGTCGATCATGCCGCAGAAGAAGAACCCGGTGGTGCTGGAGCACATGGTGTCCATGGCCGGTGTCACTGCGGCGGACATGGCAGCCACCTACGCGAACATCGGCTCGGCCTGGTATGAGGACTCCAACAACGCCACCACTGATGTGCAAAAGCACCTGTGGCGCGCCGGGGAACGCGTGGTCCGTTTTATGCGGATGATGGACGGGCTGCTGCTGGACCTGAAGGTGCTCCAGTTGCCGGACCACGCGGAAATCGTCGCCTCCGGGGCCACCACCACCGCCGTTGCGGAGGCGCTCGCCGCGCGTGGCATCCCGTGGCGGACGGCCCACGACGTCGTCGGCAGGCTGGTGCGCGCGGACGCGCCGGCGGACTGGACCGCGGACGGGGTCGCGAAGGCCTTCGCGGACGCCGGCATAGACGCCGCAGAGGAGCTGGTGGCCACGACGTTGAGCGCCGGACAGCAGCCGGAACTGATCCTTGCTCGGATGCAGGACGGAAGTCCCGGCAGCGAGGCCGTGCGCCGCAACGCCGCCGAGTCACAGCAGCGCGCAGATGATTTCGGCCGTGACGTCCAGCGCAGACGGAGCCAGATTGACTCGGCCAGGGAACGGCTGATGGCGGCCGCCGCGGACGCCGGAAGAGGCCATCGGTGACTGATGGAATCACCATCATCGGGAACACGAATATCGATGTTGTGGTGGCCGACACCCGGGACCTTCCCGAGCCGGGAACCGAGCGCGTGGTGTCCTCGGTCTCCCTCCGGCTGGGCGGCTCGGCGGGAAACTTCGCTGTCCGATGCGCCGGCCTGGACTTCCCCACCACGCTGGTCAGCCGCGTTGGCGACGACACGTCGGTGATGGTCCTGGAAGCTGAACTCCGGCTGCCGTCGCTCCAGGCGCGGCTGCTTCGGACTGCCGGTGAACCCAGCGGCATCACCATTGCCGTGGAGGCTCCTGGACGCGACCGTGCCTTCATTTCCTCCCTGGGCGCCATGGCGTCGATGACTCCTGACGACATCACGGAAGACATGCTTTCCAGCAGGTACGTCGCCCTGGCCGGCTACTTCCTGTTGCCCGGGATGCGCGGCCCCGCGTCGGCGGAACTGTTCGGACGGGCCGGACTTTCGGGCGCGCGGACGGTGTTGGACACCGGCTGGCCACCGGAGGGATGGACCCCGGCCACGCGGCAGGAAGTGCTCAGCGCCCTTGCCCTGGTGGACATCTTCCTGCCCAACGACGACGAACTGCACGGCCTGATGGATGACGGGAACACCGAGCGGGCCGCCCGCCGGTTGTCCGTGACCACGAATACGCTCGTTGCGGTCAAGATGGGCGCCCGCGGCGCTGGCCTGGCCTCCCCTGACGGGGGATGGTCCGCCCAGCCGGCGGCACGCGTTGACGTGGTCGATTCAACGGGGGCGGGGGACGGGTTCAACGCGGCATTCCTCGTGTCAGCGGCACGCGGCGCAGTCTGGCCGGACGCCCTGGCATCCGGGGTCGGCTACGCCACCGAAATGGTGGCCACCGCACCGGAACGCCGGGCCGCCGTCGTACTTCCAACCGCGACACTGAGCTGAGGGGAAACACAGTGCAAACGGACATCATCAATGGCCGCCCCACCGTCCAGGGGCTTTCCATCATCGACTTCCACCTGCATTTCCGGATGCCCCACGACCCCTTGACCCGCTCCCTGGCCTGCGGCCAGTTCGGGCCGGACGGCGGCGCCGACACCAGAAACGGCTGCGAGGAATACGACGCCGGTCAGGCCGCCCGGTCCGCCGCCGTCGCCCGGACCTCGGCCCAGTGGCGCCGGAGCTGGGACTTTGCCGACCCCGAACCGTTGTCGGCGGATGCCGGCTGGGAGGCGGAAGCGGACCGCTGGACCAGGGAGCTGGCCGACAACGGGATCGAACATGCCGCCTTCGTCACCGCCGGCGGTGACGACGCGATGGTGGACCTGGTTGCCCGCGGCGCCGGAACGTTCCTGGGCCTGGCCGCTATGGCGGACCCGTTCGCGCCGGGAGCTGCCCAGGAGTTCGAAAACGCAGTGGCCCGGGGACTCCGTGGGCTGAAACTGTTCGCGCCCCTTGCTTCGTCGCGGATGGACGATCCGGCGGCATACCCCGTGTGGGACGTCGCGTCCCGCAACAACGTCCCCGTTCTGATCCACTTCGGCCACTGCGGATCGGCGGGCGGCATCGCCCAGAATGCGTACAGCAACCCTGCGAGCCTTGAGCGTGCGGCCAAGAGGTACCCGGAAGTCACGTTTGTGATCCCGCATTTTGGAATCCAGCACGTCCAGGAGGTGCTCTTCCTGATGTGGGCCTGCCCCAACGTGGTGGTGGATACTTCCGGTTCCAACCAGTGGGTCAGGTACATGGCGCATCGGCTGACCCTGGAGGACCTCTTCCGCCGCTTCTACGAAACCATGGGATCCGAACGCATCCTCTTCGGCTCGGACTCGTCGTGGTTCCCGCGCGGTTTCGCGCGGCGGTACCTCGTGGACCAGCTCAGGATCTGCTGGGAAATGGGAATGCCCGCCGCCGGGCTTCAGCAGATCTTCGGCGGAAATGCCGCGCGGCTCCTCAAGCTGGACGGCTGGCGACCCGCCTCAGCCGGGCCCTGATAACGCAAGCGGACGACGGCGGGAGGTCCCGCCGTCGTCCGCTACTCCGGTTGTTCAGTTGTTCAGGCGTCCAGCAATCCGCCGCTGGCCCAGCGGCGCACGGCGAGCTTTTCGGCGGCGTCGAACTCCAACAGCGCCACCCGGCACAGTTCCTCCACGTTCGCGGTCCAAGCTGCGGCCAGGCCTTCCGCCGTCGCCTCGTCGGTGAGCGGGAAATTGACGTAGGCCAGGCCTTGCAGGACAAAACTCACCGCGTTGCGGGAGACCGGCTGGTCCGCGTTTACGCAGTCGTCCCTCACCTGCCGGGACAGTTCGGTGCGGTTGAGTGGATGCTCACGAAGCCTGGCTTCCATGGACTGGAACATCTGGCGGAACTGTGCTGCGGAAAGGGCCGGCACGTCCGTCACCCTGGTGACCTGTTCCTCGATGCCCGGCTGCAGGTCCGCGGGCGCAGGTAGGTCCTCGCCCGAGAAGCGCTTCGCGTCCCAGACCCAGCCACCTTGTGCCGGGGAATATTCGACGCCCTGGCCGATCTGGGACACCCACGTCCCAAACTTTCCCCAGCCGCCCCAGTCCGTCTTCAGGGATGGCTCTGCCGTGAGTGCCCGGTGGGCCACCATCGCGCCGTTTACCGGTCCCGGAGCGGCGCGGACAAACTCAAGGACCTCACGGATGGCGGGCGAGGCGGACTTGGCCTTCGCCTTCGCTGCGGCGGGGACAGTCTGCTGCTTCCCGGCCGCCACCGCACGAACCGGCTCCACCATTGAGCCGTTGAGGATGGCGACGAAGTCGTGGGATTCCACCACATGGTCCGCCATCTCCCGGTACGCGAAGGCCACGGCGCCGGCCGCGATGACTGTGGTCATCCGGTCAGCGGCCCGGAACCGCTGGATCAGGGACGTGAAATCGGCATCGGCCGAGGCGATGAAGAACTCTTCGATGCCAACGTTGCCGGACAGCGCGTCCATGGCGTCAAGCACCAGATTGATGTCCGTGCTGCTCTTGCCCCGCTGCGTCAGCGACGGACAGTCGATCACGCGGAAACCGGCGCGGGTCCAGTATGTCCGGTACTTGGAGTACACCACCGGATTCAGGTAGCAGTTGCGGATCAGGAACCTGCGGGTGTCCTCCCCGGAACCGCCTGTTGACAACGCGTCAGCCCAGTGCTTCGGGTCTTCGGCAAAGCGCTTCGCCGCCAACGGATCCAGTGCCTGCAGGCCGGTGAATACGTTGTCGAAATCAACAAACATCGCAGCTCGGATGCCTGGCCTGCGGGAGGGGGAGAGGGCCTCATTCATTGGCTCAGTTTGGCAGCAACGGCGCGAACTGGCGACACGCCCTGCTGCGCGACGCCAAGAGCTGTTGTCGATGCCCTGTCCATGCCGCATTTATGCGGCGTGCAATTTATCTAACGGAGATTAATATTCCGCTTTGTCGTGCTTTTTCTGGAAACTGGCATTAAAAATATAAGTGTGTATGGTATCGGGTAGACACAAAGAATAGAAAGGTGTGATTCCAATGTCAGGAAAATCGCCCAAGAGCGTCAGCGCCAAAAAAACGGGAAAATCAATTCTCGAAAAAAGAGCTGATAAAAGAGCTAAAAACGAATCCAGCGAAACTCTGTTCGCAAAGCCGCGCAAAAACCAGCGCTAATAAACTCGGGCAGCCGAATGCGAGACTCCTAGCCCCATTCGGCTGCCCGCCACCACTCCCGCCGCCGCTGGGACCGCACGCCATTCGTTTGAGTCACAAGGACAAGACCATGAACACCACCTACAACGCCCTGATCGTCCCGGCGCACCTCACCCAACCGGTGCGCATCGCAACCGTGAACACGGGCATGCCGGCACTGCAGAAACTCGTTGCTGGAAACATTGAATCCATCACCAGCAGGGACTGGCATGTGTACTTGAACGACGAGGGCTACCGCCTGCCCCAGAACGACCGGGCCGAAGTGCTCATCCGCGAAGCAGGCGTCTATCTCGTTGACACCCTCAACGGGACGGCAGTGTTCCTCGGGAATGGAAGCCGCGGAGATGAATCCGATGCACCCGGGCACCTCATCCGGCTTGCCGAGCAGCTTTTCGACTTGCCGCTGGCGGCCTGACTACTCCGGCGTCGCCGACGGGGCCGCAACAGAGGCGGGCTGAGGCTGGGAGGTGGGGCCGCCGTCGTGCGTCACCTCGGTAGCCACAGCCGGTTGGGCGCGACTCCTCGGCGCTGGCAGTGTCAGCACGAACAGGCTGCCGGCGATCATCGCGGCGCCGGCCCAGCCGAGTGCCGGCAGGCGTTCGCCCACTACCACCACTGCGAGGACAGCCGCAACCACTGTCTCGGAGAGGGACAGTGTGGTGGCCGTGCTGGCGCGGATGCGGGCCAGGCCCCAGCCAAACAGAACGTACCCGGCGAACATGGGGACGAGCGCCATGTACGCACCCACCGCAAGGTTCTGCCAGGACGCAACCAAGGGAGCTCCCGTGGCCACAAGTACAGGCATCAGCAGCAGACCGCCGGTCCCGAAGACCGTGCCCATCACCGCCCGTGACGGCACGCCTGTGCTAATGAGGCGGTGCGCGGCCCAGGAGTAGAGAGCGTACGTCAGCCCGGCCATGAGCCCCAGTCCGATGCCCGCAGGTGTGGACCACCCAGTGCCGGATGCAGGAGCTGCATCCGCGTGACCGGCATCGGCGATACACAAGAGCACGGCACCGGTGACACCGAGAACCGCGCCGGCAATCCAACGGCCCGTGAACGGCCGCTTGTCCACGATGCGTTCAATAACCGCGGACGCCAAGGGAGCCGAGCCGATGGACACGACCGTCCCCACCGCCACGCCGGCCAGGTGCATGGACGAGTAGAAGGCGAGGGGATACGTGGCGACGGCCAGCGAACCCAAGGCCACCGAGCGCCAGTGGCTGCGCAGGGCAGCGCCGAACGCCATCATGGGCTGCGCCGCAATCGCCGCCTGCAGCAGGCCGCCGAAGCCCATGGCCGCTGCGCCGATCGCCAGCGGACTCACATCCGGGGCGAACGTGGCCGCCGTCCCGGTGGTGCCCCACAGGACGGACGCTGTGAGCACAAACAGCGCACCCCACGTGGTCCCGCGAAAACCCGGCGTCTTCACAGGGTGCCGATCATAGTGGCCGCGATCCGCCGTGCCTCCAGGACGCAGCGGT
Source organism: Pseudarthrobacter sulfonivorans (assembly GCF_001484605.1). Lineage (NCBI taxonomy): Bacteria > Bacillati > Actinomycetota > Actinomycetes > Micrococcales > Micrococcaceae > Pseudarthrobacter > Pseudarthrobacter sulfonivorans. Next base: position 2,973,605 of record NZ_CP013747.1, read on the forward strand.
GGTCACCCTCAAGGCCGGCGCGGACCATGGATCCTTCGAGGAGGAATGCCAAGTGCTGCGCAAGGGGAGCGGTGTGCCCGGCAGCGTCCGGCAGAAGCTCGGCCAGGTGCTCAGCCAGCAACGCCTCCACCTCTTCCTTGTGCCGCCGGACCACTGCGCGTCCGGGGTCCCCGGCAGGCAGTTCGGCTGCCGCATTGAGCAGCCCGCAGCCGCGGAAGCCATGCTCGTAGGCCAGGTCGGCGTGGTCGGCATAGGCATCGAAGACGGCCAGCACGCGGTCCTGTGGAGTGGCCGCCTTCTCGAGCCGCGCTCGGTAAAGTGCGAGCCATTCCTCGTGGCGGGCGTACAGGTAGGCCGTGACCAGATCGGCCTTTGACGCGAAATTGTTGTAGAGGCTCTTCTTGGCCACGCCGGCCTCGGCCGTGATGGTGTCAATGCCCGTCCCGGTCAGGCCATGGGCATAGAAACGCCTGGCGGCCGCCTCGAGGAGCGCTTCCCGGGCAGGCCTCCGGGAGGGTCGGGTTACCGCTGCAGTCTGCTTCGCCGTCATGGCCGGTCCTCACTCACTGGAACATTAGTAGGTAGACCAGTCTACCTACTAATTCCGGTTACAGGAAAACGTCGAATCCATCCTGACCAAGCCGGGCACGGCACCCAGACGCAAAGCGGACGACGGCGGGAAGTCCCGCCGTCGTCCGCTCACTGCCTGCCCCGGTTACAGAACCTTGCTGAGGAACCCCTGAGTTCTGGCGTTCCGCGGCGAGGAGAAGATCTCATCGGGGGAGCCTTCCTCGACGATCAGTCCCTGGTCCATAAACAGCACCCGGTCGGCCACTTCCCGGGCGAAGCCCATTTCGTGGGTAACCACCACCATGGTCATGCCCTCATTGGCCAGGTCCTTCATGACGGTGAGCACCTCGCCGACAATTTCCGGGTCCAGGGCTGAGGTGGGCTCGTCGAAGAGCATGATCTTTGGATCCATGGCCAGCGCGCGGGCTATGGCCACACGCTGCATCTGACCGCCGGACAGGCTCCCCGGGAAGGCCTCCATCTTTTCGGCCAGACCCACCTTTGCCAGCAGCATTTCGGCTTTGGCGCGGGCTTCGTCCCTGTTGACCTTGGCCACCTTGAGCGGGGCCAGCATAACGTTGTCGATGACCTTCAGGTGCGGGAACAGGTTGAAATGCTGGAAGACCATTCCCGCTTCCTGCCGGACCAGGTTGATGTTCGTTTTCGAATCGTCCAACCGGTGCTTGTTGATCACGATGCTGCCGGACGTGATCGACTCCAGGCCGTTCATGCACCTCAGGAACGTGCTCTTGCCTGAACCCGAGGGGCCGATGACGCACACCACCTCGCGCTCACGGATGTGGCAGTCAACGCCTTTGAGCACATGGTTCGGGCCGAACTTCTTATTCAAATTCTCAACAAAAATCACAGTCATATTCCGATCTAAACGCTCGCGGGCTCGGGAAGTTTGAGGGGGTCCACCTGGATGCCGGTCCGTTTCTCGTACAGGCGCCCCAGCAGGGAGATGCTGTAGCAAATGACGAAGTACATGGCGGCGACCGTCAGGAACGTCATGATGGGGTCACCGGTGAGGTTGGTGACAATGTTGCCCGCGTGCGTCAGCTCCACCAGCCCGGTCACCGTTACCAGGGAGGAATCCTTCACCAGGCCAATGATGAAGCCGACGCCGGGCGGAACCATGATCTTCCTGGCCTGCGGCATGACCACATACCGGAGTTTCGCCCAGTAGTTGAGGCCGAGGGCGTCCGCCGCTTCGCTTTGTCCCCTGGGCACTGCTTCGATGCTGCCCCGCACAATTTCTGCCACATAGGCGGCGGCGAAACAGGTCAGCGCGATGACGGCCGAGGCGAACTTGTCCAGTTCCAGGCCGGGGAACAGCAGCGGGATCCCGAAGAAGATAAAGAAGATGATGACCAGAATCGGGATGCCGCGTACGCAGCTGATGTAGATGGTGCTGATCCACCGGGCGATCCTGCTGGGGGACGTTCTGGCGATGCCGAGGATCAGTCCGAAAATGATGCCGAGAATGCCGGACATGGCGCAGAGCTGAATGGTCAGCCAGGCCCCCTTGGCCAGCGGAATGAGGTCCTGCCAATCAAAGGCCCTAAACACGTGCGCCCACCGCCCACCGGAACAGCGTCGTTTCGGCCCGTTTCGAGGCCAGGGAGAGCAGGGCGGAAACGCAAAGGTAGAGCAGCCCGCCCACTGCGAGCACCTCGATGGTCCGGTACGTGGTGTTGCTGACGCTCATGATCGCGTTGGTCAGTTCAGGAAGCGAGATGATGGATCCAATCGACGAAGCCAGGAACAGCAGAATCAGCTGGTTGGTCAGTGCAGGGAAAACGTTCCGGGTGGCCGGCAGCAGGACGATGTAGCGCACGATCTGGGCGTTCTTCATGCCCAGCGCCTTGCCGGCCTCACGCAGGCCGTGTGGCACCGACTCGAAGCCGGCCCGGTAAATTTCCGCAGTGTATGCCGCGTTGTTGAGGGTCAGACCAATGACGGCGGCCCAGATGGGTTCGAGGTTGATGCCCAGCGCGGGAAGGGCAAAGTAGATCAGGTACAGCTGCACCAGCAGAGGCGTGTTGCGGATGGCCTCGATGTAGCACGTGCAGAAGATGCTGACTGCTTTTCCGGGCCCGACCTTCCCCAGGTACAGGAAGACGCCGAGTGCGCTTCCCGCCACCATGGCCACGAGCGTGATGTACAGAGCTGTCCAGAGCCCCTCAAGCAATAGCGAGCTGAACGGGAGAAGGTCTCCGAAATATAAAGCCATGAGCAATGGGTCCTATCCCTGAACGGCGGTGTGGGTGAATGACTGCCTGTCCTTCACCCACACCGGAGAGTGCGTCCGAATACTGTTAGTGGGCGAGGAAGGGCGGAAGTTCCAGCCCGAACCACTTCTGCAGGGAGGCCTCGTTCTGTCCGGAGATGGTGTAGTTCCGGATGAAGTTGTTGATGTAGTTAACCCACGTCTGGTCGCCCTGCTTGACGCCGATGGAGAACAGCGCCGGCTTGATCGGGTCGCCCTTGAGCACCTGGAATGCGGACGGATCACTCTTCACGAGCCCACCGATGATCGCGTTGTTTTCAATCAGCGCGTCCACCTTGCCGCTCTTGAGGGCCTGGATGGAATCGGCCGTGGTGTTGAAGCCGGCGATCTTGGCGTTCGGGAAGGTGGCCTTGAGGATTTGCTCGCCCACACTTCCGCGGGACGTGGCCACGGATTTCCCGTCCAGATCCGAGTAGCTGGCGATCGGGCTTCCCGCGGGCACCATAAAGACGGTGGAGCTGGCGGCGTACGGCTCGGACATGTCCACCACCTGGGCGCGCGCGTCCGAGGCCGTGAAGGTGGCAATGACGGCGTCCGCCTTGTCGGTCTGCAGCAGCGGGATGCGGCTTTCGTTCGTGGCCGTGACGAACTCAACCTTGGCGCCCAGCGAGGCGCCGAGCGCGTTCGCGACGTCAATGTCGAAGCCCTCGTGCTCACCGGATGACGTCATCACGCCGTATCCCGGAGAGTCGGCACTGACGGCGATCTTGATCGTTTTCGTCTTGAGGATCTGTGTGAGGTGGCTGTCCGCCACGGCTCCTGTTGCGCTTGCAGCGCCGGCCGAGGCGCCGCCGGAGGAGCAGCCTCCCAGCGTGAGGGCCAACGCGATAGCCGGGACAAGAAGCAACTTCGGTGTTGCTTTGAACATGGGTGCTCTCCTGGAGATTGTTGATGCGGATCGGATGCGGGGGTGACGGAGTCCGGGGATCCCGGTCGCTCACCGTCGGGGATCATATAGGAATACGCACTATCATATAGGGGATGTGACACAGGTCAAGCCCCTCCTCAAAACCGCTTGCCTACGCTCGCCGGAAGGGGACCGCGCCTCCCTCCTGAAACGCCAGAGGCGCCGCCGTGCCCCGGTAAATCAGGACACGAGGGCGCCTCGCAGCTTCCTACTCCGACGGGGAGTTACCCCGGCGGGACGCTACTCGCCGGGACGTTACTCGACGGGACGCAGACGCACGGCCTGCATGCCGCCGTCGACCGCCAGTTCAGTTCCCGTCGTCGAACCGGCCAGCGGACTGGCCAGATACGCCACCGCCGCTGCAACCTCCTCCGGCGTCACCAGCCGGCCGTGCGGCTGCCGCGCCTCCAGCGCCGCGCGTTCCGCGACCGGATCATCCGCCTGGCTCAGCAGCCGGTTGATCCAGGGCGTGTCAGCCGTGCCCGGATTGACGCAGTTGACCCGGATGCCTTCACGGACGTGATCGGCCGCCATGCTGAGCGTCAGCGCCCGGATGGCACCCTTGGTGGCCGCGTAGAGTGCGCGGGCGGGCAGCCCGGCCGTGGCGGCGATGGAGGACGTGTTGACGATCGCGGCCGCGGGGGACTGCCGGAGATGGGGCAAGGCGGCACGGCTCACCCGCACCGCGCCGATCACGTTGACGTCCAGAACGCGCTGCCACTCGGCGTCGTCATTGTCCGCAACGGTTCCCTGGGCTCCAATGCCTGCGTTGTTGACCACGACGTCGATCCCCCCGAATTCCCGGGCAACGCGTTCGACGGCGGCACGCACCGAAGCGTCATCGGCCACGTCGCATCGGATCGACAGCGCCGCTTCGGACGCTGCCTCGGGATTCAGATCCAGCACCGCCACCTTCGCCCCGCGCCGGGTCAGATGCGCCGTTGTGGCCGCTCCGATGCCGGAAGCCCCGCCGGTGACGATGGCACGGATGCCTTCAAACTCCATTGCTGGGTCTCCGTTCATGCGATGAATTCATGGCGCTGCCGCCCCAGCCCGTCAATTTCGATTTCCACAACGTCGCCGGCCTTCAGGTACGGGAACCGCCCGGACAGCGCGACGCCCTCGGGGGTGCCCGTGCAGATGAGATCGCCGGGCTCGAGGACCATGTACTGGCTCAGGTTCCAGACGATGGTCTCGACGTCGAAGATCATGTCCGCCGTGGAGGAATCCTGGCGGATTTCGCCGTTGACCCAGCTGCGCAGCCGCAGCTTGCCGGCGTCGATCTCGTCGGGGGTGACCAGGTAGGGACCCGTGGGGCAGAACCCCGGTGAGCTCTTGCCCTTGGACCACTGGCCGCCGGAAACGTTCAGCTGGAAGTCGCGCTCGGAGAGATCGTCCACCACCACAAACCCGCCGATGTGGTCCCGGGCGGCCTCGGGGGAGTCCAGGTAGGAGGCGCGTTTGCCGATGATGATCCCGAGCTCCACCTCCCAATCAGTCTTCGTCGATCCCCGGGGGATGGCCACGGCATCGTCAGGCCCGCCCACCGTATTGGGTGTCTTGAGGAAGATGACCGGATGCTCAGGCGGCTCGGCACCTGATTCCGCTGCGTGGGCAGCGTAGTTCAGGCCAACGCAGACGACGGCGGACGGGCGCACCACCGGGGCGCCGTACCGTACGGCGTCGGAGCTGACGTCCGGCAGCGTGCCTGCGGCCAGTGCGGCGGCGGCAGCCGCGGGGCCACCGTTGGACAGAAAGTCACCGTTGATGGCCGGGGTGATGCTCTGGAGCGAGTAGTGCCGGTCCCCGTGGACCAGGACGGGCTGTTCGGCGCCCGGGGCGCCAATCTGGGCGAACTTCATGAGGCATATTCCTTACTGCTTGATGCGCGGACTTCGCGTTGGGCCTGAAGATAGCCGAACAGCTGCCGCAGGCCAAACGACCATGCCGGCAGCTCCTCCGCTGCCCCGACGACGTTCACGAGGGCGCCGAGGTGGCGGCTGCGAATGGTCACCGTATCGCCCATGTGGTGCGTGAACCCCTGTCCCGGATGGTCCCTGTCCTGGGTCGGCGCGAACAGCGTGCCGGTGAACAGTGCAAAGCCGTCCGGGTACTGGTGGTGCTTCCCAACCGTCGCGGCGACGAGCTCTTCGAACGGACGGCTGATCCGGGACACGGAATTGCGTCCCTCCAGCGAGTAGCCGTCCTCGCCTTCGACGCGGAGCAGGATTTCCTCCTGGCGCAGCGTTTCCAGGGTGAAGCCGTCGTCGAACAACCGGATCAATGGACCTAGGGCGCTGGAGGCGTTGTTGTCCTTCGCCTTCCCCAGCAACAGGGCACTCCGGCCCTCCACGTCGCGGAGGTTCACGTCGTTGCCCAGGGTCGCCCCCACAACTGTGCCGGCCGAGGTGGCAATTAGCACCAGTTCCGGTTCCGGGTTGTTCCAGGAGGAGAACGCAGGGATCCCGACCCCCGCGCCCAGCCCCACCGAGGAGAGAACCGGGGCCTTCGTGAAGACCTCGGGATCCGGCCCGATCCCGACCTCCAGGTACTGCGACCAGAGGCCTTCGGCGATGAGCACCTTCTTGGCTTCGGCAGCCGCGGGGGAGCCGGGTCGGATGGAGCTGATGCTGCCGCCGAGGGCACGGCCCACCAGTTCCCGCATCTCGGCCGCGCGGCTGGCGTCGCCGCCGCAGCGCTCCTCGATGACCCGTTCGATCATGCTGTCCACAAACGTCACGCCGCAGGCCTTGATGACCTGGAGATCCACGGGAGCCAGGAAATGCGGACGGGCCGCGTCCTGCGTCAGCGACGCGTGGATGATCTCGCTGGTCTTCCACCGGGGCAGCGTCATGGCGGCGCGGACGGCGGCCACGAGATCCGGCCGTTCCAGGAGCTCGGAGACGGTTTCGGCCAGATGCTGGAGGTCGAAGACGTCCTGCTCCTGGACGGCGACCACGCGTGGTCCGCCGGTTTCGACGTCCCAGACGCGGCCGATCAGGAGTGCCCGTGCCGCGTCATCCGGGAGTACCGAGGCCCCGCCGAGGTCCAGTGCGGCGCTCATGGCCGGACCTCGGTTCCTGCAGTCTGGACTGCAGTCTGTCCCTGCCGGGTGGGCCGCTGCCACACCCCATCCACTCGCTGCGGAACGCGCCAGGGATTGGCGTCCTGCAGAGGTTCGGGCAGGCGACCTTCCGGGAACGACTGGTAGGCGACAGGCCGGAGGAAGCGCCGGATCGCGGCCGTTCCTACCGAGGTGGTGGCCGATGTTGTGGCGGGGTACGGTCCGCCGTGGTGCTGGGCGTAGCTGACCGTGACCCCCGTGGGCCAGCCGTTCCAGAGGACCCGGCCGCTGATGTCCGTCAGCCGTGCGGCCAGTTCTGACACGTCATCCTCCGGCTCCGCCTGGAGCGTGGTGGTCAGCTGTCCCTCCAGCAGTCCGGTGAGTTCCAGGAGTTCCGATTCGTCGCCGTACTCCACCACCAGGCTGGCGGGCCCGAACATTTCCTGCCGCAGGATTGACGGATCACTGCGGACAGCCGCGGAAGTCGTGTGGAGCACGGTTGGCGCCGGTGCCTCGTCGAAGTCTCCTTCCACAAGAACCTCCACGCCGGTGGTGCCCCGCAAGTCCTGCACGGACTGCCGGTAGCCCTCGTGCAACCGCGGGCTCAGCAGCCGTGCTGCGGCAAAGTCCGCCAGCGCGCCGCTCAGAACCTGCCGGACGCCGTCGGCCTGTCCAGCCGGAACAAACAGCAGCCCCGGCTTGGTGCAGAACTGGCCCATTCCCATCGTGAATGAGGCGGCGTATCCGCTGAGGATTTCGTCGCGCCGCACCGCCCAGGCGTTCTCGGTGACGAACACGGCGTTGATGCCGCCCAGTTCACCGAAGAAGGGAATGGGTTCGGGCCGGGCGGCGGCACGGTTGAACAGTGCCCGGCCGCCCGCCGTCGAACCCGTGAACCCGATGGCCTTCACGGCAGGATGGTCCACCAGGGCCTCCGCGGCAGACCGGCCGGTGACGAGCGAGAACAGCCCGGACGGTGCCCCGGCGGCATCCAGTGCGGCGATGACGGTCTCGGCGGTGCGGAGCGCGAGGTTCCGGTGCCCGTCGTGGGCCTTGTGCACCACGGCGCACCCGGCGGCCAGCGCCGAAGCGCTGTCGCCGCCCATCACGCTGAAGGCGAACGGGAAGTTGGAGGCACCGAAAACGCCCACAACGCCGATGGGCACGTTGAGCCGGCGCAGGTCCGGCCGCGGGCCCATGCCCCAGTCCGCGTCCACGTGATCGATGGTGGCGTCGAAGTGCTCACCGTCGCGGACTTCCGTGGCGAAGAGCCTGAGCTGGAAGACCGTGCGCTTGAGTTCGCCCCGGAGCCGCGGCTCGCCCAGATGGGTTTCCTGGGCAGCGATCTCCACCAGCGCATCGGCGTCGTTCTCCAGTGCGGCGGCTATCGCCTCCAGCCAGGCTGCGCGGGTGCCGGGGTCCGCGGCACGGCCCTTTTCGAACGCGGCGTGGGCGGCGTCGACACTCGCGTTGAGGTCATGGACCGTGGTTGTCATCGGAGCGCACCGGCTCCGGTCACGGAGGCGCCCGTCACCGCGGCGCGGTCGCCCACTTCGAGCCATCCGGCACCGGCGGGGAACTCCCAGCGGGCCCGCGATGCGCTGAGCATTTCGGCCCCGGTGCCCGGGAGTTCCGGGGCGGCGTAGCGGCCGTTGACGATGCGGACCGGCTCGGCGAAGTGCTCGTGCAGGTGGTCAACGTACTCGATCATCCGGCCGTCCTGGCTGCCTGTGATGGCTGCGTAGTCGAAGAACGAGAAGTGCTGGACGAGTTCGCACAGCCCCACGCCGCCGGCGTGCGGGCAGACCGGTACGTTGAAGCGGGCAGCGAGCAGGAGGTTGGCGATGTTCTCGTTGACGCCTCCCACGCGGGTGGAGTCCAGCTGGAGGACGTCGATGGAACCGGCCTGGAGCAGCTGCTTGAACACGATGCGGCTGGCGACGGCCTCGCCCGTGGCCACACGGACAGGGGCAACGCCCTTCCGGATCTCCGCGTGGCCCAGGATGTCGTCCGTGCTGGTGGGTTCTTCGATCCAGTACGGGTTGAACTCGGAGAGCTGGTTGACCCACTCGATGGCCTCGGAGACTTCCCACCGCTGGTTGGCGTCGATGGCGATCGGGAGGTCGCCCACGGCCTTTCGGGCCAGGGCCATGCGGCGGCGGTCGTCATTGATGTCGCCGCCCACCTTCAGCTTGATCATGGAGAAGCCGTCCGCGGCGGCTTCCTTGCTCAGGCGGACGAGCTTCTCGTCGCTGTAGCCCAGCCAGCCCGGCGAGGTGGTGTAGGCGGGGTAGCCGTCCACCTTCAGGGCGGCGATCCGGGCGGCCTTGCCGTCTTCGCCGGCGCGCAGGATGTCCAGCGCCTGCTGGGGGCTCAGCGCGTCGCGGATGTGGGTGAAATCAACGACGTCGACGATTTCTTCGGCGGGCATCTCGCTGAGCAGGAGCCACAGCGGCTTGTTCTCGCGCCGTGCGCGGATGTCCCAGAGTGCGCTGACAAGGGCGCCGGCCGCCATCTGCGTGACGCCCTTCTCGGGGCCGAGCCAGCGCAGCTGGGAATCGTGGATGAGCCGCTTCGACGCGCCACCGAGGTCGTAGATCAGTTCATCGATGTCCCGGCCGAGGAGCAGGCCGGCGTAGGCGTCAATGGCGTGCGTGAGGATTTCGTTGCCGCGGCCGCAGGTGAAAACAAAGCCGTGGCCTTCGTCGCCCGCGTCGGTGCGGATGACGACGTACGCGGCGGAGTAGTCCGGGTCAACGTTGACCGCGTCGGAACCGTCGAGCTCCAGGGACGTGGGGAACCGCACGTCCTGGGTGTGGATGGAAATGATGGAGGTCATGGGTTTCTTCTCTCTCTGGTCAATTCACTTCGTTGGACACGATTCCTATATGAATTCTCACAATCATATAGGAACGGTGATTCAGATCAAGTGCCGGAGAAAAAAGAAGCCCCGGCCAGCAGGCCGGGGCTTCGATTTCAGGTGACGATATGCCTTCTTGGCGGCCCGTCGCTCTCCAGTGGTGAGAGGTCCGCCGTGCCTTCGAAGGCCTTGGCGAACCGGGCGAAGGAATTCCTGATGTGCTCGGCCATGGCCTCCTCGGCGCGGTCGGGCAGGCAGGATGCGATGGCCTCCCGTACGGTGGCGTGCTCGGCGATGGTGATGGCGCCGTCGATGTCTGCCGGGTAGAGGCGGAAGGTGTGCAGGTGGCAGTGGGTCTGGGCGAAGGCGTGCTGGACTACCGGGTTCCCCGCTGCCAGCAGGATGGTGTCATGGAAGCGGGTGTCATGGGCCACGAGGTCCTGCCGGGCGTCGCCGCTGGTGGTCTTCATGGAGTTGCGGATGGTAGACAGTTCCTTCTCCAGGGCCGCGGCTGGGTTGGCGAGGCGGTCCACGGCCGCGGACCGCGCGGCCCACGGTTCCACCAGCAGCCGGAACTCAAAGAGCGATCGCAGCGCGGGCAGGTCCAGCAGGGGTGTGGTGCTGTATCCTCGGCCGGGGCTGTAGACCACCAAGTTGTCACCCTCCAGCCGTTGCAGAACTTCGCGGACCGGCGTCTGTGAGACGCCCAGGCTGCGGGAGACCGCATCAATATTGATCCGTGCGCCGGGTGCAATTTCGCCCTTGAGGATGGAGGCCCGCATGGCGGCGTAGACGTCACTGACGGCCGCCTTGCCTTTGGATGCATCGGATGATTGACGTGTGGGCACGCGGTTACCTCTTTGTGCTGGTTGGTGGAGTCGCTTTGGGAATCATATTCCACGGGTGGGTGCGGCCGGGGTGGGGCGTTTTCGTCCAAAAGTTGCTCTGGATCACATTAACTATATGATTATTTCGATTCCTACATGATCTTGCGCCGGAATCCTCGGCGTCTTCCCCGGTGTCCAGGCACCCGAAAGCCACGTTTACGTCAAAGGAGACGGTATGACTGTCCAAGACAGCAGGCTCGCCCCCAACTCTTCCCCCGATCTTTCGTCCAAGGCTCCCCGCACCATGACCCGCAAGCGCTGGGTGATCATCTGGCTCGCGTTCGTCGGGCTCAGCATTAACTACCTTGACCGCTCCAGCCTCAGCGTGGCCCTGCCGTTTATGGGTAAGGATTTTGAGCTCTCAGCAACCCAGCAGGGTCTCATTTTCGCCGCCTTCTTCTGGGCGTATGACTTCTGCCAGCTGGCTGCCGGGTGGTACGTGGACAAGGTTGGGCCGCGGAAGTCCTTCACCCTGGCAGCGGTTTGGTGGTCCGTGTTCACCATGGTCACCGCCTTTGCGCAGAATTTCTGGTCGCTGTTCGCCGCGCGGTTCCTGCTCGGTGTCGGTGAAAGTCCGGCCCCCAGCACCGCCGCCAAGGTGGTGGCCACCTGGTTCCCGGTCCGCGAACGGGCCTTTGCCACCAGCATCTGGGATTCAGGCTCCCGCGTAGGTGCGGTCATCGCTCTGCCGATCGTCACGTTGATCGTCGCTTTCACGTCCTGGCATGCGGTCTTCATCATCATTGGTGTGGCCGGCCTGATCTGGGCTGTTGTGTGGTGGAAGATGTACCGGAGCCCCGAGGACCACCCGACGGCCAATGACGAGGAGCGGGCCTACATCCGGGAAGGCGGCGCCCGGAGCGCAGCGAACGACGACGCCGACGCAGCGAAGCTTCCCTGGCGCTCACTCTTCAAGTACCGCACCATCCTCAGCATGATGTTCGGCTTCTTCTGCCTGAACAGCGCCATCTATTTCTTCATCACCTTCTTCCCGAGCTACCTCGTGAAGGAACGCGGCTTCGACCTGCTCAAGCTCGGCCTCTTCGGTGCCATCCCGGGCATCTGCGCGGTGGCCTTCGGCTGGCTGGCGGGCTACGTTGCCGACCGGGCCGTCCAGCGCGGGGTCTCGGTCACACGGGTCCGGAAGACCGCCATCGCCGGCGGTCTGATCGGCGGTTCGGTCATCATGTTCGCCGCCGTTGTCCCGGAGGCATGGATGGCACTTGCCCTCCTGTCGGTGGCATACTCCAGCCTCACCGTCGCCGCCACCGGCATCTGGTCGCTCCCCGCGGACGTTGCCCCGAGCTCCCGCCACGTCGGATCCATCGGCGGGCTCCAGAACTTCGCCTCCAACCTGGCAGGCATCTTCACCCCGGTCCTGATCGGTGTCCTGGTGGACCAGACGGGATCCTACGTAGCGCCGCTCGCGGTCATCGGATTGGTTTCGCTGGCCGGAGCGGCGAACTACCTGTTCGTCCTCGGCAAGGTGGAGCCCCTGAAGGTTCCCGCCTCCGCCGCGGCGTAGGAGAGCGGCACCGACGCAGAGCGGACGACGGCGGGAGGTCCCGCCGTCGTCCGCTTCTGCTGTTTAACGAAGCTTCGCCGTGCCCCTTAGTTGCTTGAGGGTGACGCGCTCAGGTAGCTCTTGACGCTGGCGCGCAGGGCCTCGGTGTGCTCGTAGATCTCTTCGAGGGAGGAAATCGGGACGCGGGTTTCTTCCCTGTTGTCGTCGAAGATCCCGATGTACTTCTGCGTCCGGTTGAAGTGCAGGCGCGCGATCGGTTTGCGGTTGTTGTCGTCCAGCAGCACCGCGAAGTAGGACTTGGCATCGCGCTGGACTACGCGGGCCGGCTTGACCTCGCTGCAGACGATGGCGCGGACAATCTGGTAGCCCTCGATCTCCTCAAGGGTGGTCTCGAGGGCTTCGGCGTCGGCCAGGTCGGCTTCGGCCACCGGCGCGCTGGTGACACTTGCGGCCGCGACCTCAGTCTGTGGGAAGCCAGGGGCGCCGAGGGCTTTCTTCAGACGCTCGTTGACCTGGTCGTTAAGGAACTGCTTGGACGCTTTGGTCACCAGCGCCGTGAACTGCTCACGCACTTTCTGTGTATACGCGCCGGGATAGACGCGGCCAGTGAGGAACTTGATCCATTCATCCTCCGGTTCCTTGAACTGCGCTGCCAGGGTCCGCTTCAACTCGCCGATGTACTTCAGTTCACCGGCGGCGTTGATGATCGAATCAAGGTCAAAGACGTCCTTGGACAGCTTCTGCAGCTCAGGGATCAAGGACTCATCGATGTCCGTGAGGTCCAGGACCAGGAACGGCTTCGCGTCCATCCGGTTCGGAGCATCGAGGTCCGTGAAGAACTGGTACACCTCGCCATTGGTGAGGATCGCTATGCGCGCGTTAGTCACGGCGAAATAGCGGAAAAGCTGCGACGCGTGCTCGATTTTCACCGGCTCCGTGGACTTCTTGCACTCGATGAGGATCTGGACTTCGCCGTCCTTGACGATCGCGTAGTCGATCTTCTCGCCCTTTTTCAGGCCGACATCCGCGATGAATTCCGGCACGACCTCCATCGGATTAAAGACGTCGTAGCCAAGGATTGTTGAAATGAAGGGCATCACAAACGCATTCTTTGTTGCCTCTTCGGTCTGGATTACCTCTCGCTGCTGGCGCACCTTTGCTGCCAAAGCCGAGAGCTTTTCTGCAAACTCCATTTTTCCCCCTTGAAAAATTGATGGTGATGCTTACCGTAGCGCAGCGACGAGCGAAGTTGATGAAACAACAAAAAGTATTTGAGGTCGTCGTAAATTCGCCCACGTAGCTGTTGGAAGAGTCACCGCCGGCGAGTCCCGGAGGCTGATGCTGGGGGTGGAGAATGATTCTATGAGGATCGAGCTGCTCCACATCGACGAGTGCCCCAACCTTGCTAAGGCGCAGGAGCGACTGGAATCAGCCCTGACCGCCTTGGGACACAGCGATATCCCAGTGACCATACGACTCCTGGAGTCCGCGCCGGATACGGCGGGCACGGGATTCGCGGGTTCCCCCACGATCACCCTCAATGGGTCCGACATTTTTCCGACCGGTGCCACTGCAGACGACCTGGCCTGCCGGATATACGCGACTCCAAGCGGGCTGGCGGGCCTTCCGACGATCAGCCAAATAACCGAAGCGCTCAAAAACAATGGACTCTGAAGGGACCTGCAGATGCTCCTGCTGCGGCAGGGTGATGAGTCGCAAGAAGCTTCATGCGATCGGCACCGAACCCGCCTACATTTGCCGGCGCTGCGGTTTATGGGTTGCCCTCCGGCTTCGGCCAGACAACCCAGAACGCATTGGCTGACTTGCCGATTAAGAGCTATGTGCGGTTAGGTCAGGTCCTCCACGCCGGCAGCCCCGTCGGCGGCAGCAGCTGTTGAGATCCCGCTCAGCGTGCCAATGTAATCCAGCGTTTTGGGACTTACATGCCGCACGAGCGCAAGGGCTGCCCGAAGAGCGGCACCCTTGGCGTGGTCCTCGAGCGTGCCGCGGAGTTCCGCTACCGTTTCGATGCCCTCGCGCTCGAACACTTGCGTGATGTCCTCTATCTGGGCCAGGCGGCCGGGCGATGGCCAGTCGATGACTTCCGAGAGGTTCCCCGTATCTAGGTGCTGGCGGAATCCACTGGTTGTAGCGGCATCCGGCCATTCCGCGACGAGGGCTTCGACGCGCGGCTTGACGGTTTCGTTGTAGTTCTGGCGGCGCTGGAGCGTGGCATCCACAATGATGGCCCCGATGTGGTCCCAGCCGCGGCTGACTTCAGTTGAGGCGTCTGGGCCGGGTGGGTCCATTGGCGCCGGAGTGTTGGCAGCATCATTATCGGTAGTCATACCTGAATACTTCCACGTGCCGCGGGACGGCGGCTGGTCGGCGTCGTAGAACTCCGGTACGGGCGAAAGCGGACGACGGCGGGGCCTCCCTCCGTCGTCCGTGGCGCCATCCCGATACGACACGGTGTCTCCGTCCAAGGAGGCGGGTCCCGCGGACCGCGGGGGAGGATAGCCACCTACCCGACATCCTTCTCCGTTAAATGTCAGACCCCCACTGGATGATGGAGTTATGGGAAACGCAGAGGTGGCGAACGCATATGAGGACATCTTTGCCGCCATTGATGTGCTGAATTCCGCACTGGACGGGGATGACGAGTCTGGTTCTGAAGCGTCATCGGAGGCTGATCCTTTGCATGGCATGGGTGATACGTGCCTGGACATCCTCTCCGGCGCCGCGGGAGTGGAGGCGCGGGTGGCGGGACTGAAGGCCCGGGCTGCAGTGAAATATTCGGACACCGCCCAAGCCCTCGCTTCGCCCGATGCACCTGTTCGGGCACAGGAGATGGCGGTGACCGCGGAGGTCGCCTGCGTACTGAACATCGGTGACCGTGCTTCGGGGGCCCTGCTGAACGAGTCTCATATGCTGACGGCTGCCCTGCCGCTGACCCTGTCCGCTCTGCAATCTGGCACCATTTCGTGGCAGCACGCGCGGGCCATGGTGGACGAAGTCGCAACCCTCGACCCGGACGGTGCCGCGGCCCTGGAAGCCCACTTTTTGGACCCGGATGCGCCGAACCCGGCCGGCGGTTGTCCCGCAGGGGAGATGCCGGCGTCCCGGTTCCGTCACAGAGCACGCACCTGGCGCGAGCGCCACCACACCGAGAGTATCGAGAAGCGCCACGCAAAGGGTGTCCTTGACCGCCGGGTGGAGTACGCCCCGGACCAGGACGGGATGGCTTGGCTCTCTGCATACCTTCCCGCCGACCAGGCCGCAGCAATCTGGAACCGGACCACTGCCGTCGCCCGCGGTCTGCAGGGCCCGGACGAGCCCCTGACCCTCACCCAACTCCGGGCCGACGTCCTCGCCGCCGCCCTTCTCAGCAGCGGGAATCCGGCAGAACATGATCCCGGGCAGGTTCCGCCGCCCCGGGCCCACGTTTTGGTGACGGTCCCTGTGTTTTCACTGCTCGGCGCTACCGAGGAGCCTGCGATGCTTGACGGCTACGGTCCGATCCCCGCGTCGATGGCAAGGGATCTCGTGTCGAACGGGGCCGATTCGTTCTACCGCGTCCTGGTTGACCCGCGGGACGGGGCGCCCCTGGAGATCGGTCGAGCCAACTACCGTCTCACCAAGGCCATGCGGAACTGGCTCCGGCTGCGCGACGGTAAGTGCCCGTTCCCGGGCTGTTCCAACCACTCCCTGGACAACGAAGCGGACCACATCCTCGCCTGGCATAAGGGCGGAACTACTGGTGTATCGAATTTGGGACAGCCCTGCCCCAAACATCACCGCCTGAGACACACCAGCGCCTGGAGACCCACAGCGGCGAGCAAGAACGAACCACCCGGCTGGATATCGCCCACGGGCCGGCACTACAAGAGCGAACACCAGGATTGGGAACCTCCACACTGGCCAAAAGAACCAAAACCGGAAGCGCGCAGGAACGGGCACTGGCTCCCCACGCCGCGCGAAGGTTGCGGCGATCCGGATTTCGTTCACATCGGACTGTCTCTTGGAGAGAACGGCGTGGAACGGTTCCTCCACTCCACCGGTTGATGCGCGCCCAAGAGCAGTCTCCTTGTGCCTGTGCTTGGGTCCGTGAACCGTGCACAATGCACGCCCCAGCCTGCCTCCGGGTTTCCGCCGCCGGTGATCGCAACCGGGCGCCCGGCAATCCTGGAGTTCGGAACCCCCCGCGCCCGGCAACCTTGGAGCCCGGCAACCCGCCGCGCACCAGAGACAAGCGGACGACGGCGGGGCCTCCCGCCGTCGTCCGCGGTGCCTTCCCGACAGTGACGCATGGTGGGACGATTTCAGTATGAGTGAGAAGATCTCTGACGGCCTGCAGGATCACGGCCCACACCAGCACGCCCACGCCGCTCCGACAACGCAACAAATGCGGACCGTAGGTCAACGCCGCCGGGAGGCGGAGGAGAAATTGGAGCACCACCTCCAGGAAGCCCGCCACAAAGACGATGCGCACCCCGATGCGGTGTCTGAGTCCGAAGGGGCCGGTCCGGTGGATAACGGGGGCGAAGGATCCCCAGCGGAGAAGTGATCCGGGGGCACGCTGCTTAGGGGACCCGCAGGACCACATTGCCCCGCTTGCGTCCGGTGTCCACGAAGCGGTGTGCCTCGACGACGTCGGCAAGGTTGTAGGTTCTGTCGATGACAGCCTGATACTTGCCTTCCTCCGCGAGGCTCACGAGGTATGCGACGTCGTCGGCGGTGTACGTGAGCTTGAGGCCGCCAAAAGTGACCAGCTTGCCGCTTCGGCGGCTCTGTCCCCGCGCGCCGAGCATGCCTTTGAGGTCGGCGATGACCAGAAGCAAGGCACCTCCCGGCGCGATGCTCCCTTGCACCCTCGCGAACGGGGCGTTCCCCACGCAGTCCATGACGACGTCGTACGTTGTGCCGTCTGCGGTGAAATCCGCTGCGGTGTAGTCGATGAAGCCGTCCGCGCCGAGTGATTCCACCAGTTCCCTGTTGGCCCCGCTGCTCACGGCGGTAACGTGGGCGCCGAGGTGCTTGGCCAGCTGGATGGCGGCCGTTCCCACAGCTCCGGAGGCGCCGTTGATAAGAACCGTGTCGCCGGTCTTGATGGCCGCCATGCCCAGGAAGGATTTCGCCGTGAGTCCGCCGAAGAGCAGCGTGACGGCTTCCTCGAAGCCCATGTTCCGGGGTTTGGTGGCGATGGGCCCCTTCGCCGGAACGGACACGTACTCCGCATGCCCTCCGAATTTTGCGCCGAGCATCGCAATAACCTCGTCGCCGGGCCGGAACGCGGTCACGCCCTCGCCGACGGACTCCACCACGCCGGCCACGTCCATGCCGAGGACCCGGGTCCGCGGGCGGAAGAGGCCGAGGGTCAGGGCCGTGAGTGCCACGAGTCCCTTGGGGACATTGCGGCTGCGGACGCGGTGGTCGGCGACGCTGACCGTGCTGGCCATGACTTTGATGAGCACCTCTCCGGCGCGCGGAGCGGGCTGTGCGATCTCCTCGACGCGGACCACGTCCGGGCCGCCGAACCGGCGGTAGGTCGCGGCTTTCATGGTCCGTGCTCCCGTGGCTGTTGCGGCCGCCGGCTGGAGTGGGTTCATGGTTTGGCTCCTCGATTTTCCATGAGGTGTACGTCGTACACCTATCTGATGGGACTGACACTAGGTGTACTTAGTACACTTGTCAATGGAGGGGTGTACAGCCCTCGGAAGCAGGGAACAGTGACTCAGCAGATTGCCGCCGAACGCCGGGCGCGGCTAAACCGGGAGAGGGTGCTCCTGGCGGCCGTTGCACTCGCCGACGAGGTGGGGATCGGTCCGCTGAGCATGCGCCGCCTCGCCCAAGAACTGGACGTGGTGCCCATGGCGCTGTACAAACACGTGGCCAACAAGGAGGAGCTCCTTGACGGCATGGTGGATGTGGTCATCGGCGAGATTGACCCTCCCGTTGCCGGTGCTGACTGGAAGAGCATGGTGCGGCTGCGGGTGCTGTCGGCCAGGCGCGTCCTCCAGCGCCACAGGTGGGCCAGGCGCGTCCTGGAAACCCGCACCAACCCGACCCCCGCCGTCCTGGGCTACATGGACTCGTTCATCGGCATGTTCTTCGCCCGGGGCTTTTCCGTAGACCTCACGCACCACGTGATGCATGCCATCGGAAGCCGGATGTGGGGCTTCACGCAGGAACTGTTCGACGCCACGGCCACTTCAGAGGGCGACGCTCCCGCTGCGGTGGCACCGGAAGTCCAGGCCGCCATGTACCAGGAAATGTCCGCCAACTACCCGAACGTCCTGCAAGTGGCGACTGCTGCCAGCCACGATGACGGCTCGGTAGTCGGCAGCGGCTGCGACGACCAGTTCGAGTTCGAGTTCGCCCTGGACCTCCTCCTCGACGGCATCGAACGGCTGCACCAGCGGGACTGCAGCTCCGCAGCCGCCCGACTCGAGCGGGGATGACCGGGAGCGGACGACGGCGGGACGTCCCGCCGTCGTCCGCTTGCGCCTGTGGGTACCATCGGAACATCCGTCCCTTTGAGAGTGGAGTTACCCATGCAGCTCGGCGCCTTTTCGATCAGCCTCACCGTCAAGGACATCGCGGCATCAGCTGCGTTCTACGAGAAACTGGGCTTCACCAGTTTGGGCGGCGACATCACCCAGAACTGGCTGATCCTCAAGAACGGCGAGACCGTTATTGGCCTCTTCCAGGGGATGTTTGAGAAGAACATGCTGACGTTCAACCCGGGCTGGAGCCAGAACGCGGAAGCGCTGGACTCCTTCACCGATGTGCGCGACCTCCAGCGGGAACTCAAAGCCCAGGGCGCGGAGTTCGTTGCCGAGGCGGATGAGACCACCACCGGTCCGGGGAGCTTCATTGTTGTGGACCCGGACGGCAACCCGGTGCTGGTGGATCAGCACGTCTGACCTACCAGCGGCCCACTCTCATAGGGCGGCGTCTCACTAAGGCGGCGTCGAACTCGACAGCCGCGACGCCCGCAACAGCGTGGCCTCGCCGGCGCGCTCGGGCTCGAGCGGCACGGGGCTGACCAGTACCGCCGGCCCGCGGTGCAGGACTCCGTCGGAAATTACCCGGCAGCGCACACCGCCCCGGCCGCGCATTGCTTTGTGTGCGCCCGGGGCGAGCATCTCGTCCATCCAGACGCAGGGGTGGGCGGGCCGCCCGGCCGTGAGTCGCACCAGGTCTCCCTGGGATTCCAGGGCAAAGTCGTGTCCCAGCAACGGAGCCAGATGAGCGCCTCGGAGCACAACGTTGCGCCTTGTCAGGAGCGGGTCAAACCGTGCCGTTCCCAGCTCCGCGGCGATGGCCTCGAGCGACTCGATCGCGAACAGGGTGACGGCGGCGTCCAAGTGCGCGGCCTTGCCGAAGAACCGGTCCCCGACGATGCCCTTGCCCGCCACGAGCTCCACCCGCCCGGCATCCGCGGTGGGGACATCCGCGGCACCCTCGCGGGCCCGGCCGAAGTAGGCGTGCGCCGGCGAGACCAGGAGATGCAGGACCTCCACGTCGTACCGAAAGGTTTCCGTCATGCCACAAAACTACTCCGCCGGGCGGGGGGGGGGGGGCTTAAGTGACCGCTCGCGCCGAGTGGAACGGCCCCAAACGCGAGCGGACGACGGCGGGAGGTTCCGCCGTCGTCCGCTAGCTTTACTGCTAAGCGGGCAGATCGCGCCTTTCGTGTGTCTGGCCGTATGGGACATCGCGGCTGACGGCGACCGTGTAGCTGGTGTAGCTGTGCTGTGTGACGAGGATGCCGTGGCGGCTTTCCTTCATGGCGTGTTCGCGGGCCATTTCCACCGCGGTGTTGAGGTCGTTTTCGACCGTGTCAGGATCGTGGGCTGTGATTGCCAGGACAAGGTCAGAGTGGCGCTTGATCATGGTGGTCTCTTTCTCGGCGGGATCCCGGGACTCTGGGTAGGCGCAAGTTTCCGGGCCCGGGCGCACCCGGGGAGGCGGAAAGCGGTGGTTCCAGAGGGGTTGCCCGGCATCTCTGATGGGGCGGTGGCCGGCCGAATTGTCCGGCGGGCTGGATCGGCGGAAGCATTTGTTCCTGCGGATCTGTAGCCAGTGTGCCTGAACGGATGGTCCCGGGGCAATAGGTAGGCCGAAAAAATCGGGGGAGCCTGACTAAGCGCCAGAGTACGACGGCGGGACGTCCCGCCGTCGCCCGCCAAATCGCTGGTGGGTAGTTGGCCTAGGCCTGGACCAACAGGCCGGTGGCGAACATCAGTCCCATTCCCAGGACGATGCCTGCGCCGGTGAGCGGGGTGAAGGCCTTGCCCGCGGTGTCCTTGAGCATTGGCAGGAGTTTGACGGCCACCTGGGCCACGGCTCCGGCTCCGATGCCGAGCAGGAAAGCAGCAAGGGCCGGCTGGTACACGGTCGCCCCGAGGAGGGCCCCGGCGGCCGCGGGCGCTCCTGCGATGAGTCCCAGGATCACCAGGCGGCCCAGGCCGGGGGCTTGTTTGGCGAGCGGGGTGACGATCGCCAGGCCCTCGGTTGTGTTGTGGATGGCGAAGCCTACGATCAGGGACGCGCCCAAGGCGAGTGAGCCCACCGCGTACGCGGATCCGATGGCGAGTCCTTCGCCGAAGTTGTGCAGGCCGATGCCGATGGCGATCAGCAGCGCCAGGCGCTGCGGCGGCAGGGCTGAAGGTTGGCCGGCAGCGCTGGAGTTCTGGTGCCGGCGCATCCACGCATCCGTTCCCTCGAGGATGAGGTAGGCGGTCACGGCGCCGAGGAAGACGACCATGGGGCCGCCGAACGCGCCGCTGCCGGCCAAGAGTCCCACGGCTTCGAGGGTCGCGTCGATGGCCAGGAAGGCCAGCAGCCCGACGGTGACTCCCAAGAGGACGCGGACCCAGGACGCGGACGAACGGCGCACGAACGGCATCCACAGCATTCCCAGGGCCACGGGTATCACGCCCACATAGATCCCCATGAGCAACATGAGTCCGAAGAAGGAGCTGCCGCGCTCCGGACTCAGGGCGGCCGCTTCAATAACCGCCGGGATCTTGCCGCCGTTCGAGGTCACCAGCGCCACCTCGTAGGGATCCCCTTCCACCCAGCTGTAGATGATGGTGAGGGTGGTGGACTCCAGCGGCGCCATGGTTTCCCGGGTCTGCGTGAACAGGGCGTAGTAGTCCGAGACGTTGACCTGGGCGATGGATACCGGGTCGGGTCCCTCGTTGCGGACGGTAATGGCGATCTGGCCTGATGTCAGGCGGATGTCTTCGACGGCGACCTCCTCCTTAGGCGGAACGCCGTCGGAGAGTTTGTTGAGACCGGGTGCGTTGAGCAATGTGAACAGGCCCAGCAGGATTGCGATCAGGACCAGGGGGCCCAATCCGAGCATCCACCGCGGCACCGGTGGCCGGCGGTGGGGTGCGGCCGCCAGGGCGGCAGCTGACTTTTCATCCAGGCTCATGATGCGCCCACCTCGAAGAAGCCCATCCAGCCCAGTTCCGCGAACTCGGTCTTGTGGGCGTGGAACATGTACTTGCCCGGGTATGGGAAGCGGAGCTCCACGATGCCGCGCTGGCCCTGCACTTGCGAGATGGTGTCGGTGTATTCACTGGGCGTCAGCATGGTCCCGGTGGGGTAGTAGTGGAAGAAGTTTCCGTGCACGTGGAAGGAATTGATGGGGTCGTATTCGAGGACGTTGATGAGGTGGATCCGGACGAGCTCGTTTTGCTTGACCTGGACGGGGAAGTCCATGAAGTGGAAGGGCAGTCCGTTGACGGAGTAGAACTCGTTGTCGTCGCCGCCGTCGGTGTTGTAGCCGTTCATCACCATGACCATTTCGTTGTCGGCTTTCGGCCGGCCTACTTTGGGTTCGATGATGAAGCCGCCGTAGAGGCCCTTGGCGATGTGCGGCGCCAGTGGCGACTGGTGGCAGTGGTAGAGATGCGTGCCGAATGGTGTGGCATCAAATTCGTAGGTGAAGCTTTGGCCCGGAGCGATGGACCCGGCGCCGATCCCCGGGGTGCCGTCCATCTCGGCCCGGTGGATCCCGTGGAAGTGGATGGTGTGGGGGTGCGCTCCGGCATTGGTGAAGTGGATCCGCAGGGCGTCGCCTTCCTGCGCCCAGAGGGTCGGACCGGGGATCCGGCCGTTGTAGCTCCAGCCCGGGAACGTCACCCCCGGGGCGATCTCGAAGTCCATATCTACTGCGACGATGTCCCACTCCCGAAGGGTGCGGCCGTCCGGAAGCGTGCTGGTTTTCCCCCGGTCGAAATCGTGCAGGATCGCGGTCGGGTCGATCCCTGCGCGCTCCGGCGGGACGGAACCGCCGGCGAAGCCTGCGTGACCGGCATGGTTCGCCATGTGGCCAGCGTCCGTGCGGGGCGAACCAGCGCCTGCCGCTGAGGAGCCGTCCGTGGAAGTCTTCGCTGCCTGACCTGACACCGTGCCGTGTCCGGCGTGATGCCCGGGATCCTTGGAATCCAACGGTGCCCAGCCGGCAAGCGCAGGCGCCGCGGCAAAGGCCGCCGCTCCTGCGAGCATGGCACGCCGCGTCGGCATCGTCTTTCCTTCGGTTTTCGGCGTGCCGTCCATTTCATCTCCATTGACCAAACACTTTTGTTAGGCCAGTCTAACATTCATGTTCGGCTGGTAATATGGGGATATGACCGTCTCCGAGCTGACAGCTTCCGCGCAGGACTACCTGAAGATGATCTGGTCCTCAACGGAATGGGCCGAGGCTCCCATCACTGTTGGCGCCATGGCCGAGCGGATGGCGGTCAAACCGTCCACCGTTTCGGACGGCATCCGTCGGCTGGCAAAGCAGGGCCTGGTCACCCATGCCCCCTATGGCAGCATCGAACTGACGCCCGCCGGCCGGGCACACGCTGTCGAAATGGTGCGCAGGCACCGGCTTCTGGAAACATTCCTCGTGCAGATTCTGGGATACGGCTGGGACGAGGTACACGACGAGGCCGAGATCCTCGAGCACGCCGTTTCCGACACCATGATCCAGCGCATTGACGAGAAGCTCGGCCACCCCACCAGGGATCCACACGGAGACCCAATCCCCTCTGGGAATGGGGTACCGCACCCCCCGCAAGGGGATCCTCTGACATCCGTGGAACCGGAACGGACGGTCACCATCACAAGGATCTCGGACGCGGACCCGGACATGCTCCGGTACTTCACCCAGCTCGGGCTGGGACCGGACACCCGGCTCCAAGTTTTAGCACACCGCCCGTATGCGGACGTGACCACGATTCGGGTGGGGGACCGCGACGTTGATCTGGGCCCCTCCGCAGCAGAGGCCATCTGGGTAGTGGCAAACTAAGGGCGCTCCGGAAAGCGTGCCGGGCCGGCCCGGTGTATGCCCGCCGTGCCCTGCACCACAGCGGCCTTACCGCTGGAAAGATAGAGTGTCACGGTGAAGATTGCCCTGGCTCCCGACGGCGCCGAACTGGCGTGGGCCGAAGAAGGGCAGGGCGGGCCCCTGCTGCTGATTGCCGGCCAGGCCACGGCGATGGAGGGTTGGGGACCAACGGCGGAGGCCTTGGCTGAGCATTTCCGCGTCATCCGCTTCGACCACCGGGGGATCGGCGGGAGCAGCAACGGCGACGCCGGCCGCTACACCACGAGGCTCCTTGCCGCCGACGCGGCGGCTGTCCTGAAGGCCTCTCGCGCCGAGTCCGCACACGTGTACGGCCACTCCATGGGCGGTCGGGTGGCCCAATGGCTTGCTATCGACCACCCGCAGAGTGTTCGTGGGCTGATTCTTGCCGCCACAAGCGGAGGCAAACTGGCGGGAGCCGAGCCCACCAAGGACGCCATGGAAGCCCTAGTCAGCGGCGACATGGCGCGCCTCGCGCCCCTCTTCTTTGCTCCGGAATGGGCCGCGGACCACCCCGACGCCACACGCGCGTTCTTCAATTCGCGGGCCACAGCCTGGGCCAAAGCACGCCACTTCCGTGCCAGCCAGGACCACGACGCATGGAGCCACCTCGGCTCCATCGAATCTCCCACGCTCATCCTCCACGGCACCGACGACGCCCTGACACCCATGCTTAACGCCGTCCAGTTGCACCGGCACATTCGCTGCTCCACGCTGGCCAAGGTCCCCGGCGCCGGCCACGGCCTCCACCTGGACCGTCCGGAAACCATCCAGTGGATCCGGCAGTTCATCGCCGCTAAAGCAGCCCTCTGAAACGGAGAGCGGACGACGGCGGGAGGTCCCGCCGTCGTGCGCTTCGCGGCTGACCGCGGATTCAGGAGCGAGAGATTTCCTTGACCTCGCCGCAGCACTGCGCACCGAATCGGGACGGAACCCCCGCGACCGGGCCCTGAGCACCCTCATCGGTGACCTGGCCACGGGAAGCACTGAATTCTCGACACGCTGGGCACGGCACAACGTCCGCTTCCACCGCTCAGCCCGCAAGACGCTGCACAACCCGATAGTCGGCGACCTCGAACTCACGGGCGATTCACTTGAACTCCCCGGAGAAGGTCTGACCCTCATCGCGTACACGGCCGAACCGGGCAGCGAATCACAGGAAAAACTAGACTCCTCACCATGTGGAGCACCACCAACAAGCGCCCGGTTGAATCGCCTCAAGGTGACTCCAGCACGGCAACCATCACACCACCCGAAGCTGGCACCCGGTCCTGACGGCTGGACTGCCCTCAGCGCCGGCACGGGCGGGAGTTCAGTTGATTGCCTCGATGCCCAGCCGTTTGAGTTCTTCAAGGTGGTTCCGCATGTTCTGAAGCACCTCGGGGGAATGGGGCTGCCAATCCAAGATCTCGTCAACCACCCGCAGCGGCTCGTGGGTGCGGTAGGACCTCGTGGGGTTGCCCGGGAACTTCTTGTCCGTCAGATTGGGGTCATCCTCAAAAGAGCCCGTGGGTTCCACGCGGTAGATCCTGCCTGGTCCCTCGCCTACGCCAAGTTCGGCTCCCCAGGTAGCCGCATCCAAGGTCGCAGTCAGGTAGATGTAGTTCGCAGTCTTCCGCTCCCCGTAATTCGACGTGTTGCCGGGTTTCAGAAAGTCCCCAGGCTTCAGGTCGGCTTTGGTGCCGTGGTAGAAGGGCCCGGGGTCTTTGGCCTGCGGCGACATTGATTCGTTCTCCATGTACAGCCTCCTCGAAATTTGGCTTCCACTCTAGCTCTCCCACCACTTTGCGCACGCCGGATATGGGTCAGCCCTGCATTCGTTGGCGGTAGCTCCGGGGCGTTTCGCCGGCGTCGTTCAGGAAATGCCGGTTGAAGTTGGACAGGTTGGAAAACCCGACCTCATAGCAAATGTCCGAGATGGGTTTGTCGCTGCGTTCGAGCAGCCGGCGTGCATGGGCCAGGCGGAGTTTGCGGACCAGATCGCTGAAGTTCTGGCCGGTGGCGCGCTTGAAGTATTTCGAGAAGGTCGGCTCGGACATTCCCACGAGGGCCGCCGCCTCGGACATCCTGACGTTGCCGGCGTGATTGCCAAACACGTACTCCAGCACGATGTCCACCACCGCCGCGGCCTGGCCGTCCAGCTGCGGCCTGAACCATTCGTCAGCGAGGTAGCGCCGGTCCTCCTGCGGTGAGCGCGCAAGAATGGCAAACAGTTCCAGCAGGTGGTGCAGCCGCCCCAGCCCGGTGGAGGTGCCCATCGCTTCGATGGATGCGGCCGCAGCCCGGGCCGTGCTCCCGAGGAACTCGATACCGCGTGCGGACTGTTCCAGCAGGGGTTCGATTTCGGCCAGCTCCGGAACCAAGGCCGTGGTCTGCTCCACCCATTTTCCATCGAACTGGATCAGGGCGTCCCTGCCGGCAATGACCTCGCCGGGCTCGAGGTCGCTGACCCAGTCGTGGGGCAGTCCTGATCCCACCAGCGACACATGCCCGGCCTCGAACGTGCCGATGTGGTCACCGACAATGAACTTGCCGGTGCCTTTCCTGATCAGGTGGATCTCATACTCGGGGTGGTAATTCCAGCGGGCCGCCGCGGTGGGGTAGTCATGCTCGTGCCACCGGACCGAATGGTTCGGATCCACCGGGATGACCTCCCGGCTGGCCCGCATGCCCAGCAGCCTTTCGGCAAGCCTGGCCGATGCCCCGTCGCCGGGATCTGCAGCACTCATAGTGGTTCTCCAAGCCTCCGGGTTCATGAAATATGGACAGCGCCAATGGCACTTTCCCACACTAGCGCCTGCGCCCGGAAGGCCGATAGGGAAAATTAGTATCAGAAACTGGCATGCAGGGCGCTAGTTGTGCCCTACCCCACACACCTAAAGTTGAGGAATACCAGTCCGGCGCATCGAAATCCCGATGACCGGGACCGCCCCAGCCGAGTGCGTCGACACGGCAGTCGACGCGAGCCGGCTGTGCACCCCCTGAAGAACAAAGGAGTCCTCAATGCGCCCAAAAACGCGCGCTGCCGCGATTGCCGCCGGAGCCCTCTGCATCGCCCTGAGCGCCTCGGCCTGTGCAGGTGCCGGCGGAGGCAATTCCGCCGGAGACCCCAACAGCATCAATGTCCTGATGGTGAACAACCCCCAGATGGAGGACCTGCAGCGGCTCACCGCGGATAATTTCACCAAGGAAACCGGCATCAAGGTCAACTACACGATCCTGCCTGAAAACGACGTCCGGGCCAAGATCAGCCAGGAGTTCTCCAGCCAGGCCGGCCAGTACGACGTCGCGTCACTGTCCAACTACGAGATCCCGTTCTATTCCGCCAACGGCTGGCTCGCGCCGCTGGACAATGTTGCCGAGAACGCCGCGTTTGACCAGGACGACATCCTGCCCGCCTACACGGCCTCCCTCACCGGCGAGGACGGCAAGCTCTACGGCGAACCGTTCTACGGCGAATCCTCTTTCCTGATGTACCGCAAGGACATTCTGGACGCCAAGGGCCTGACCCTGCCGGCGAAGCCCACCTGGGACGAGGTGGCGGACATAGCAGCACAGGTGGACGGCGCAGCCCCGGGAATAAAGGGCATCTGCCTGCGCGGCCAGCCCGGCTGGGGACAGGTCTTCGCGCCGCTGACCACCGTGGTGAACACCTTCGGCGGGACCTGGTTCGACAAGGACTGGAACGCCCAGGTCAACTCCCCGAAGTTCACAGCAGCCGTCGACTTCTACACCAAACTGGTCCGGGAGCACGGTGAAGCAGGGGCCGCGCAGGCCGGCTTCACCGAATGCCTGAACAACATGAGCCAAAGCAAAGTGGCCATGTGGTACGACGCCACGTCGGCCGCCGGCGCCCTCGAATCAGACACGTCCCCCGTGAAGGGGAAGATCGGCTACGCCCAGGCCCCGGTAAAGGAAACGACGTCGTCCGGCTGGCTGTGGACCTGGTCCTGGGCTGTGCAGGCGGCCTCCAAGAAACAGGATGCTGCCGGGAAGTTCATCGCCTGGGCCAGCTCGAAGGAGTACGAGGAACTGGTCGCCTCCAAGCTCGGCTGGGCGAAGGTTCCCTCAGGCAAGCGCATCTCCACCTACGAGAACACCGACTTCCAGAAGGCGGCACCGTTCTTCGAGGCCGAACGCTTCGCCATCGAGAACGCCGACCCGAAGAACCCCGGCGCCCAGGAACGTCCCGCCGTCGGCATCCAGTTTGTGGGCATTCCCGAGTTCGCTGCCCTGGGCACCAACGTCTCCCAGGGCGTCAGCTCCGCCATCGCAGGCCAGGGCACCGTGGCCGACGCACTGGCCAAGGGCCAGGAAGCCGCCCAAAAAGTCGGCAACAAGTACAAGTAGCCAGAACCGAACCGCAGGAGAA
This sequence comes from Pseudarthrobacter sulfonivorans, assembly GCF_001484605.1. Taxonomy (NCBI): domain Bacteria; kingdom Bacillati; phylum Actinomycetota; class Actinomycetes; order Micrococcales; family Micrococcaceae; genus Pseudarthrobacter; species Pseudarthrobacter sulfonivorans. The sequence continues at coordinate 3,001,457 of NZ_CP013747.1, forward strand.
CCTCATGACTACCGCAACGGCGCGCATCTCCCGCCCGGGACACCACGCAGCCAAACTTCCAAGAAATGCCCGGTCGCGGGAACGCGCCCTGGCCTGGGCCCGGCGTGCACCGCTGCTTCCGGCCCTGATCTTCCTCATTCTCGTCACCCAGCTCCCGTTCGTGGTGACGCTGATCATCTCGTTCCTGAACTGGAACAGCCTCAGCCCTGACAAGACCGCCTTCGCCGGCCTCGAGAACTACGTCACGGTCCTCACCGACCCGGACCTGCGCCAGGCCATCTTCACCACCATCCTCCTCACCGTCTCCGTCGTGCTCGCCAGCCTGGTCATCGGGCTGGGCCTGGCCCTGCTGCTGGACAAGAAGTTCATCGGCCGCGGACTGGCGCGGACGCTGCTGATCGCACCGTTCCTGGTGGTGCCCGTGGCCGCGGCCCTCATCTGGAAGCACGCCCTGCTCAACCCCACGTACGGGCTGATCAACGGCATCCTGACCTGGATCTGGTCCCTCTTCGGCAGCAGCACGGCACCCCAGCTGGACCTGCTGTCCCAGGCACCCATGATGGCCGTCATCGTCTCGCTGGTCTGGCAGTGGACACCGTTTATGATGCTCATCCTGCTGGCGGGCCTGCAGTCCCGTCCCATGGACACCGTGGAAGCGGCCCAGATGGACGGCGCCACACCGTGGGCGATCTTCCGGCACCTCACCCTGCCGCATCTGCGCCAGTACCTGGAGCTTGGCGGCCTGCTCGGAGCCATCTATATCGTGCAGAACTTCGACGCCGTCTTCACCCTCACCGCAGGCGGACTGGGCACGGCCAACCTGCCCTACGCCATCTACCAGACGTTCTACTTCGCCAACGAATACGGCCTGGCGTCTGCTGCCGGCGTCGTAGTGGTCATCGGCACCATCGTCGTGGCCACTTTTGCCCTCCGCACCGTCTTTTCGCTCTTCAAGAAGGAGGCAGCACGATGAGCACGCTCACTCCTGCCGCACACCGCAAGGCAACCACCGGCCCCACCGCACAGGCGACCGGAACGCTCCGGCGCGGCAAGTCACGCATGGACCCCACCCGCAACAACACCGCCGCCGGCCTCGGGGCCTGGCTGCTCGCCTTGCTCTTCGCCGCCCCGGTGATGTGGATGATCCTGACCTCCTTCCACTCCGAAACCGACGCCGCCACCAACCCGCCGTCCATCGCCGCGAACCTCACCCTGGACGCGTACCGGGAGTTCTTCGGGGAAACGTCCGGCGTCAGCCCGTGGCCGTCGCTGATCAACTCCGCCACCGCATCCATCCTGTCCACGGTTCTCGTCCTGGTGCTGGCCATTCCCGCCGCGTATGCCCTGTCCATCCGGCCGGTGAAGAAATGGACCGACGTGATGTTCTTCTTCCTCTCCACAAAGATGATGCCCGTGGTGGCGGCGATCCTGCCGCTTTACCTGTTCGCCAGGACCGTCGGTGCGCTGGACAACATCTGGTTCCTGATCCTGATGTACACGTCCATGAACCTTCCCATCGCGGTCTGGATGATGAGGTCCTTCCTCGCCGAGGTACCGGTCGAAATGCTGGAAGCCGCCCAGATCGACGGCGCCGGGCTGCTCCTCACGTTGCGCAAGGTGGTGGCACCTGTCGCGATGCCCGGCATCGCCGCGACCGCGCTGATCTGCTTCATCTTCAGCTGGAACGAACTGCTCCTGGCCCGGGTCCTCACCGGCGTGGTGGCGGGAACAGCACCAGTCTTCCTGACCGGCTTCGTCTCCGGCCAGGGCCTCTTCCTCGCCAAGGTGTGCGCTGCCGCCGTCGTGATTTCCCTCCCGGTGCTGTTCGCCGGGTTCGCCGCCCAGGACAAGCTCGTCCAGGGCCTCTCCCTGGGCGCCGTCAAGTAGCCGGACATCCCCACTTTCGATTCTTAGAGGAGCAATTCAATGACAACACCCACCGCCCAGTCCACCACCCTGGCCCCCGCCGAACTGCCAGCCACCATGCGGGCTTCCGTTCTGAAGCGCCAGGGCGACATGGTCATGGAAACCCTTCCCCTGCCGCAGCCCGACGCCGACCAGGTCCTGGTGCAGGTGGCCGCCGTCGGCGTCTGCGGCAGCGACGTCCACTACTACGAGCACGGCCGGATCGGCGACTATGTGGTGGACCACCCGCTGATCCTCGGCCACGAACTCTCCGGCCGGATCGCCGCCGTCGGAAGCGCCGTTGACCCCGCCCGCATCGGCAACCGCGTCGCCGTCGAACCCCAGCGCCCCTGCCGCACCTGCAAGCAGTGCAAAGCCGGCCGCTACAACCTGTGCCCGGACATCGAGTTCTATGCCACCCCGCCGATCGACGGCGCCTTCGCCGAATACGTCACCATCCAGAGCGACTTCGCCTACGACATCCCGGACAGTGTCAGCGACGAGGCCGCAGCCCTCATCGAACCGCTCTCCGTCGGGCTCTGGGCCTGCGAACGAGCGGAAATCAAGCCGGGCAGCCGGGTCCTGATCGCCGGCGCCGGCCCGATCGGCATCATCGCCGCCCAGGCTGCACGCGCGTTCGGCGCCACCGAAATCTACATCACTGACATCGCCGAGGACCGGCTCGCCTTCGCTTTGGAACATGGCGCCACGCACGCGCTGAACGCCAAGACGGACAGTGTGGAAGGGCTCGACGTCGATGCGTTCATTGACGCTTCCGGCGCACCGCAGGCGGTCCGTTCCGGGATCAAGGCCGTCGGACCGGCCGGCAGGGTCATCCTGGTGGGGCTCGGGGCGGACGACGTCGAACTCCCTGTTTCGTACATCCAGAACCGGGAGATCTGGCTCTCCGGCGTGTTCCGGTACACCAACACCTGGCCGCTGGCGATCCAACTGATCGCCGACGGAAAGGTGGACCTGGACATTCTCGTCACCGGAAAGTTCACCCTCGCCGAGTCCGAAGAAGCCCTGAAAGCGGGCAAGCAGGCCGGCCAGCTCAAAGCCGTCGTCTACCCCGGCCGTTGACCCAGGGGAGGAGGGACCGTCTCACCCGTCCGGGGGATGTGGCGGCCGCGCGGTGATCGTCGGGTTCAGGGTGGCCCGTGGGCCTGTCGGCGAGTCCGGCGCTCAGGAAGCACAAGGCTGGTCGGCGGCTGCTGATCGGCGCAGGGCCGATATCCGTGGCCCCCGTCCGGTCGGATGGGGGCCGCTCCGGGACTGATACGACGGCGGGAGGTCCCGTCGTCGTGCGTCCGCTTGTCTAGGGCCTCAAGTGTCCGTTCGCGCCGGGTTCCGGGGAAGGCCGAACAACAACGAGCATGCTGCAGCCGGCGCCGCTGAGGTAAGGCCCGTGACGCATGCCGGGCGGACGGCACGCGTACATGCCGGCCGTAAAAGTCTTCCCGAGGGTCACATCGGTGAGTTCCCCCGAGAGAATCATGACCTCTTCCCAATAGTCGTGGACGATCACGCCGCTCGCTATGGTGTCGGCGCCGGGCTCATAGCGTTGGAGCAGGGTCGAATCTCCGCTGAGAGGGTCCGCAGCGAGGATCTGCTCCCAGATTCCGTGTTCGGCGTCGCCGTTTGTCTTCTGCCAGCCAACGATCGGTTCGTGGAACTCCAGCTCTGGTTTGCGCATTGCATCTCCTTCAGTCCCCACCGATTGTCAGTGTTGTATACATAGGGTATGCGAGGGGTTCCGCATAAAGTGTAAGGATGACCATCCCAGCGGAAATCGACACACCTGAGATCATCATCGACCGGGACGTGCTCCAGCGAAATATCGACCGCATGGCAACGGCCGTCCAGGCCAAGGGCCTGCATCTTCGGCCACATGTCAAGACGCACAAAGTGCCCGAAATCGCTGAAATGCAGCTGGCAGCCGGAGCCACAGGACTGACTGTGGCCACCCTCGGAGAGGCCGAAGTCTTTGCAGAGCACGGAGCCAAAGACATCTTCATCGCCTATCCGCTCTGGGTCGGTCCCCGCCAAGCCGAACGGCTCCAGCGCCTTGCAGCAAAAGCCAGGATCGCAGTTGGTCTGGACTCACGGGAAGCAGCCGAAACCATGGCCGCGTCGCTCGGCGATGCCGTTGGTGAGATTGAAGTGCTGCTGGAGATCGACAGCGGCCATCACCGCAGCGGGATAGCACCCGACGCCGCTGTCGACGTCGCCCACGCCGCAGCGCGGGCAGGGCTGCGCGTCACGGGAATTTTCACGTTTCCAGGGCACAGCTATGCCCCGGGCATGCCGCTGAAGGCTGCGGACGAGGAACGGTTGGCCCTCGGCGAAGCAGCCGACCTGCTCACTGCTGCAGGGTTCCCCATCACCCACGTCAGCGGCGGGTCCACACCCACCGCCACCCTCACGGGCAACTCCGGAGCGACAGAAGTCCGGCCCGGCGTGTACGTCTTCGGGGATGCCCAACAACTGGAACTGGATCGCTGTGCGGCAGAAGACATCGCGCTGACCGTCGCGGCAACGGTCGTCAGCCGGCATGAAGGCACCGACCTCATACCGCGAAGGGTCATCCTGGACTCCGGCAGCAAAATCCTCGGCGGGGACCGGCCCGGCTGGGCCACCGGCTTCGGGCGGCTCCTAGACCACCCGGAAGCCCGAATTAGTGCACTGTCAGAACACCACGCCACCGTCGTGTGGCCGGCGGAGGCAACGCTGCCGGCTCTCGGAGACCGGCTGCGGGTGGTCCCCAATCACGTCTGCATTGCCATGAACCTCGTCGACGAAGTCACCGTGATCAGCGGCGGCGAAATCGTGGCCCGCTGGCAGGTGGCTGCACGCGGACGCAACAAATAGTCCCCAAGAAGCAGCTACGACGGCGGGAGGTCCCGCCGTCGGGCGTCCGCTCGGCTAGGGCCGCAAGTGTCCGTTCGCGCAGGTTTCCTTAGACGCCGAGCTCTGCCTTGAGCGCTGCGACGTGGCCCTGGGCCTTGATCTGGTACTGGGTGAGCGTGACTTTGCCTTCGGCGTCGAGCACCACGGTGGAACGGACCAGGCCGTCAACCACTTCGCCGTTCACCAGCTTTTCGCCCCAGGCGCCGTAGGCCAGCGCCACGGCGTGGTCCTCGTCGGAGAGCAGCGGGAACGTCAGGGCGAAGTCGCCGGTGAATGCCGCCAGCTTCTCAGGCGCGTCCGGGGAGATGCCCAGGACCTCGTAGCCGGAGGACTGCAGGCTGGCGAGGTTGTCGCGGAAGTCGCAGGCCTCGGTGGTGCAGCCGGGGGTGGCGGCTTCCGGGTAGAAGTACACAATGACGTTGCTTCCGCGGTAATCAGAGAGGGAGACCTTCTGGCCGTCGGCGTTGAGCAGGGCGAAATCGGGGGCCTGGGTTCCGGCGAGGAGTTTCTGGGTCATGTTTCGATCCTTGACTTGTGGGGCAACCGCCGTGGCCGGCGATCATCTATCGGTGCAACGGGCTGCCTAGATGCAGTATTCCGCGGGTCCGCGGACGGTGCTGCCCGGTCCGGGCACAAACTGGTAGCCGCCGCCGCGCACTGTTGCGATGGCGTGGCGGGCCGAGCCCAGCTTGCGCCGGACGCGTCCAACATACACGTCGATGGAGCGGAATGCCGCGCCGGGGCAGTCCAGGGACTCGAGGACGCGTTGCAGTTCTTCACGTTGAATCGTCCGCGACTGGTTTTCCACGAGGTACCTCAGGAGGCTGAATTCCATGTGGGTGAAGCTGACCGGGACACCATCCAGAAGTACGGTGTCCGCGGCCAGATCCACTGCCACGATGCTCCGTCGCCCGGCCAGGGAGACTGGCGGGGCGACGACGGCGGCGGTGCCGTTTCCGGCGTCGGACGCCGTTTCCGAAACATCAGCGCCGCCGTCGGGACCGTCTGAACCTTCGACGCAGGCCGTTCCGGCCGCGGTCCACAGGTGGACTCCGGCTTCCGGAGCGAGCTGGCGGGCACGCGCCAGGACCGCTTGGGCGGCCTGGGCCCAGACCGCCGGGTCGATGTCCTGGCCTTCACAAGGCTGGAGCCACACTGCCAGGCCGCGCGGCTGAAGCCGTGGCCGCGGGTATGGTGCGTGGACGTTGACGGCCATCGCGCTGCGCCTCAGACGCCGCCGCGGCGGATCAGCTTGCCGCTGGGCGTGCGGCCGTCGATCTCGTTGCCGCGAAGGAACGTTTTGCGGACGACGCCGGAGAGCGCCTTGCCGTCGTACGGCGTGATGGGGTTCTTGTGCTTGAGCTTGGTGACGTCGACGACGAAGGCGTCGTCCGGCGCGAAGATGGAGAAGTCCGCATCGTAGCCGAGGGCCAGCTGGCCTTTGTTGTGAAGGCGTGCCAGCGCGGCGGGCTTCTCAGCCATCCAGGAAACCACCTGCTCCAGGGTGATGCCGCGGTGCCGGGCCTCGGTCCAGATCAGGGACAGCCCCAGCTGCAGCGAGGAGACGCCGCCCCAGGCCACGGCGAAGTCGCCGTTTTCCAGGTCCTTCAGATCCAGGGTGGAGGGGGAGTGGTCCGAGACGATGCAGTCGATGGTGCCGTCCTGCAGGCCCTTCCAGAGCAGCTCGCGGTTGGAGGCCTCACGGATCGGCGGGCAGCACTTGTACGCGGTGGCGCCGTCGGGGATTTCCTCGGCCATCAGGGTGAGGTAGTGCGGGCACGTCTCCACGGTGAGGTGGACGCCGTCGCGCTTTGCACTGGCGATCATGGGCAGCGCGTCGGAGGACGAGAGGTGCAGGATGTGGGCGCGGGCGCCGGTCCAGCGGGCCCGTTCGATGACCTCGGCGATGGCCTTGTTTTCGGCGCCGCGCGGACGGGAGGCCAGGAACGTTTCGTAGTGGTCGCCGCCCGGGTGCGGGGCGCGGTCGATGGCGTGGGAGTCCTCGGCGTGGACGATCATGAGGGAGTCGAAGGACTTGAGCTCGGCCATGTCCTCCTCCATCTCATCCGCTTCGAGGTGCGGGAACTCGTCCACGCCGGAGTGCAGCAGGAAGCACTTGAAGCCGAAGACGCCCTCGTCATGCAGGCCGCGGAGGTCCTTCTTATTGCCCGGTACGGCGCCGCCCCAGAATCCGACGTCCACAAACGCCTGGTCCTCGGCAACCTCGCGCTTGAGCTTGAGGCCTTCCACCGTGGTGGTGGGCGGGATGGAGTTGAGCGGCATGTCGATGATGGTGGTGACACCGCCGGCGGCTGCCGCGCGGGTGGCCGAGGCGAAGCCCTCCCACTCGGTGCGGCCGGGCTCGTTGACGTGGACGTGCGTGTCCACGAGGCCGGGGATCAGGGTTTCGTCGTCGGCCAGGTCAATGACCTGCGTGCCGGTGAGGCCGTTGCCGAACGGTTCGATGGCGACGATCACGCCGCCGCGGATGCCTACTTCGCGGGCGGTGATGCCTGCGGTGGTGAGGATGCGCTGGCCGCGGATGACCAGGTCAAACGCGCCGGCCGCCGGGGTGGTTTCTTCAGACATGGACGTTCTCCTTGGTGTCGGTACGCTCTGCACTCGTAGGCAGGTGCACGCCGATGTGCTTACCTAATTCTTCAAGCAGCTGGCCTGCTTCGGCCATACATTTTTCTACATTGGACTCAAAATCGGTCAGGGCGTGAACAGCCTTGAATCCGGCTTCGGTGAGTTGTTCCGGGCTCAGCGTACTGCGGCCGCAGACGGCAATCACTGGGATTCCGGCACGCGCCGCCGCGCGGGCCACCCCCATGGGCGTCTTGCCGAGCAGGCTCTGCTCGTCCAGGCTTCCTTCGCCGGTAATCACCAGGTCCGCGCCGGCGAGCCGCTGCTCCAGCTCAGTGAATTCGAGTACGACGTCGATGCCCGGCCTGCGTGCCGCGGCCAGCGCCGCGATGGCAATGTAGCCGACGCCGCCGGCTGCTCCCGCGCCGGGTGCGACGGCGGCCCTCTCGGCGCGGATGCCGATCTCGCCGGCGAGGACCAAGACGAAATTCGTCAGTGCGGCGTCGAGGGCGACGACGTCACTCGGGGTCGCCCCTTTCTGCGGTCCGAAGATCGCGGCGGCGCCGCTGGACCCCAGCAGGGGATTGTCGACGTCGGACGCCAGGGTGAAGCGGGCGTCCTCCAGCCGGACGTCCAGGCCGGAGAAATCGATCCGGTCCAGGCGGGCCAGGGCGGCCCCGCCGCCGGGGAGCTCGTTGCCCTCTTTGTCGAGGAAGACCGCGCCGAGGCCCTGCAGGACCCCGGCGCCGCCGTCGGTGTTGGCGCTGCCGCCCACGCCCAGGATGATCTGCCGGCAGCCCAGGTCCAGTGCGGCGCGGATGAGTTCTCCGGTGCCCAGGCTGGTGGCGGTGGTGGCCGTTCCGGAGTCCGGGCCGCCGCCTTGGATGACGGAGGGCAGCAGCGCGAGCCCGGATGCGGCGGCCATTTCGATCACGGCCTCCCTGCCGCGGACCGCGAAGTCGGCCCGGACCGGCTGGCCCGTGGGGCCGGTTACGGTGGCGGTCCGGCGGGTGAAGCCGGAGCCGACGGCGGCGTCAAGGGTGCCCTCGCCGCCGTCGGCCACCGGAATGAGTGTGGTCTCAAGGTCCGCCACAGCTGACTGCAGTCCCGCGCTCAGGCGGCTGGCGACGTCGGGGGCGGACAGCGAGCCCTTGAACTTGTCCGGGGCGATGACCACACGCATTCCGGTTCCTCCTCTCAGTTTCTTACTAGTCCAGCAGGGCGATGATCGCGGTGGGGGCGTCCTCGCCGCATTCGGCCAGGTCCTCGAACTCGTTCACGCCGTTGATCTCAACACCCATGGAGATGTTGGTGACCTTTTCCAGGATCACTTCAACCACCACGGGAACCTTGAACTCGCCCATCAGTGCCTTGGCCTTGTCGAACGCGGCCGGCAGATCGGAGGGGTTTTCCACGCGGATGGCCTTGCAGCCCAGGCCCTCGGCCACCTTGACGTGGTCCACGCCGTAGCCGTTGGTCTCCGGGGAGTTGATGTTCTCGAACGCCAGGGACACGTTCTGTTCCATCTCGAAGCCGCGCTGCGACTGGCGGATCAGGCCCAAGTAGGAGTTGTTCACCACCACGTGGATGTACGGCAGGTTGAACTGCGCCCCCACGGCCAGCTCTTCGATCATGAACTGGAAGTCGTAGTCACCGGACAGGGCAACCACGGTCTCGTCCGGCTTGCCGCGGACCACGCCCAGGGCGGCCGGGGCGGTCCAGCCCAGGGGGCCGGCCTGGCCGGCGTTGATCCACTGGCGCGGGCCGAACACGTGCAGCAGCTGCGCGCCGGCGATCTGTGACAGACCGATGGTGGACACGTAGGTGGTGTCCTTGCCGAAGGCCTTGTTCATTTCCTCGTACACGCGCTGCGGCTTGATGGGCACGTTCTCGAAGTGCGTCTTGCGCTGCAGGGCGCCCTTGCGTGCGGTGCACTCGGCAACCCAGCCGGCGTAGTCCGGCAGGGACTTAGCCGCCTGGCGCTCGCGTGCCAGCTCAATCAGCCCGTCCAGCGCCGCACCGGCGTCGGACGCGATGCCCAGGTCCGGCGAGAACACGCGGCCGATCTGGGTGGGCTCGATGTCGATGTGCACGAACTTGCGGCCCGCCGTGTAGGTGTCCAGGCCGCCGGTGTGGCGGTTGGCCCAGCGGTTGCCGATGCCGATCACGAAGTCGGACGCCAGCATGGTCTCGTTGCCGTAGCGGTGGCTGGTCTGCAGGCCCACCATGCCGGCCATCAGGACGTGGTCGTCCGGGATGGTGCCCCAGCCCATCAGGGTGGGGATGACCGGAACGTTCAGCAGTTCGGCCAGCTCCACCAGCTGCGCGGAGGCGCCGGCGTTGATGATGCCGCCGCCGGCCACGATCAGCGGGCGCTCGGCTGCGGTCAGCATATCCAGGGCCTTTTCCAGCTGCTTGCGGCTGGCCGTGGGCTTCTGGACAACGATGGGCTCGTAGGCGTCGATGTCGAATTCGATCTCGGCCATCTGCACGTCGAACGGCAGGTCCAGGAGGACCGGGCCCGGACGGCCGGAGCGCATCAGCTGGAAAGCCTTCTGGAAGGCGCCCGGAACCTGGCCGGGCTCCATGATGGTCATGGCCATCTTGGTCACGGGGGCGGCGATGGTCTGGATGTCCACGGCCTGGAAGTCTTCCTTGTGCAGCTTGGCCACGGGGGCCTGGCCGGTGATGCAGAGCATGGGGATGGAGTCTGCCCAGGCGGCGTACAGGCCGGTGATCATGTCCGTGCCGGCAGGGCCCGAGGTGCCGATACAGATGCCGATGTTGCCATCCTTGGCCCGGGAGTAGCCGTCCGCCATGTGGCTGGCGCCTTCTACGTGGCGGGCCAGCGTGTGGCGGACCCCGCCGTTCTTCCGCATTGCCGAGTAGAACGGGTTGATTGCCGCTCCTGGCAGGCCGAACGCCTCGATGGCGCCTTCCTTTACCAGGATTGCGACGGCAGCGTCAACGGTGCGCATCTTAGTCATTGTGTACTCCTTGAAAAGTCTGTTTTGGGTGTGCTGAGATAGCCCTGCGAACCGTCGCGGGGCACTTTGGGGGAGTCGGCGTCGTAAATTACGACGGCGGCCGGCGTGTCCGTGTCGAAGTGCCCCGTTATCGGGGCTGCTCCTACTTGCGGCCGCTGAGCTGCAGGACCTGCTTGAAGAGGCCGGAGTGGTCGAGGCCGCCGTCGCCCTGGTTGACGGTTGCGGCGACGAGCTGTGCGACGACGGCGCCAAGCGGGACGGCGACGTTGGCTTCGCGGGCTGCCGAGGTGACGATGCCGAGGTCCTTGTGGTGGAGGGCCAAGCGGAAACCGGGGTCGAAGTTGCGGTCCAGCATCTTCTGGCCCTTCTGGTCCAGGACCTTGGAGCCGGCCAGGCCGCCGCCGAGAACCTTGAGGGCGGCGTCGGTGTCCACGCCGTAGGCCTCAAGGAAGGCGATCGCCTCGCCGAGGACCTGGATGTTGACGGCCACGATCAGCTGATTGGCTGCCTTGACGGTCTGGCCGGAGCCGGAGGGGCCCACGTGGACGATGGTCTTGCCGACGGCGGTGAGGACCGGCTGTGCAGCCTCGAAGTCGGCTGCCTCGCCGCCCACCATGATGGAGAGGACGGCGTTGATGGCGCCCTGTTCGCCGCCGGAGACCGGGGCGTCGAGGGGACGGATGCCTGCTTCTTTGGCATCGTCGGCGAGGCGCTTGGCGACATCCGGGCGGATGCTGCTGGCGTCGATCCACAAGGTGCCCTTCTTCGCGTTGGCGAAGACGCCGTCCTTGCCGCTGACTACGCCCTCGACGTCGGGGGAGTCCGGCACCATGGTGATGACGACGTCGGCGTCCTTGACGGCGTCCGCGATGCTCGTGGCACCCTGGCCGCCTTCGGAGACGAGCTTGTCGATCTTGTCCTGGCTGCGGTTGAACCCGGTGACGGTGTGGCCGGCCTTGACTAGGTTGATGGCCATGGGCAGGCCCATGATTCCGAGTCCGATGACTGCAACGTTGTTCATTGTGGTTCCTTTACTGAAAGTCTGTGTGGTGGTGCGGGTGGGGACTATTGCGAGACGCGCTGGCGGATAGCCCAGCTGAACGCGGTTTCCGCCGGTTCCTTGTATTCGAGGCCGATGTAGCCGTTGTAGCCGAGTTCGCGGCTGCGGGCGATCCATTCGCCGAGGGGAAGCTCGCCGGTTCCGGGAGCCCCGCGGCCGGGGTTGTCGGCAATCTGGATGTGGCCGAAGTCCTTGGCGTGGTTTTCGATGACGGCTGCGACGTCGTCCCCGTTGACTACCAGGTGGTAGAAGTCCGCGAGGAGCTTGATGTTCTCTGCGCCGGATTCCGCCTTGACGCGGGCGATCACCTTGAGGGCGTCCGCTGCCGTGAGGAGCGGGTACTTGGCGGCGCCGCTGACGGGTTCGAGGAGGACGGTGCCGCCGATGCCTGCGACGCCGGCAGCTGCCGCGGCGAGGTTTTCGGCGCCGATGGCGTCCTGCTTCTCGGCCGATTCGCCGTCGACGCGGTTGCCGTAGAGGGCGTTGAAGGCCTTGCAGCCGAGGCGCTCGCCGATGCCGGCGACGACGTCGATGTTGTCCAGGAATTCGGTGGAACGCGCGGGCCAGGAGACCAGGCCGCGGTCGCCGCCGGGCATGTTGCCGGCGTTGAAGTTCAGGCCTGTGAGCTGTACGCCGGCATCCTTGATGGCGTTCTCAAACCCGGTGATCTGGGCGTCCGTGGGGACGGAGGTGTCGAAGGGCCACCAGAACTCGACGGCGTCAAAGCCGGCCGCCTTTGCGGCTGCGGGGCGCTCGAGCAGGGGAAGCTCCGTCAAGAGGATGGAGCAGTTCACTGTGTACGTCATCGTAGGTCCTTCCGAGGAGGGCTTTGATCTATCTTCCCGCTTGCTTGGCTCTTCTCGAGTTTCCGCTTTGTGGAATTTAGATTCTGCTTTATGAAAAGTTTAGGGAAGGTGGGGGCGCGAGTCAAGGGGGTGTGTGGGTTGGGAGGGGGTGGGGACAGCAAACTCTTCCCGACCGGGCATAAAGAACGGGCGGCTCCTGGCAGAGCCGCCCGTTCGATTGATCGTACTTAGTGCCGCTTGAAGGCGTGCCTGATCTTTTCGCCGGCTTGCTTGAGGTCGGCCCGGACTGCGCGGGCCTTGCCTTCTGCCCTCATGCGGTCGTTTCCGCTGACCTCACCGGCGGCCTTCTTTCCCTTGCCGTGAAGCCTCTCCGCGGCGTTGTGGATCCTGTCACCCAAACCCATTGCGGTCCTCCTTGTGGTGCGGCCGGTTCGGCTGATTGCCGCCTATGCCGCCACTTAAATTGTAGAAGGAATGGCCCCCGCGGACCGGTGGGCAGCCTAAAAGATCTGCGGGAATGCGGGGGATCGAGGTAGTTATGGTACCGGCCTCGCGGCTGAGTCCGGCCTTCAGCGACGCCGACGCCGGCGGGCGAATTCCCCGACGGCCGCGCCTGCCAGCGCGATGGCCAATGCCAGGAGGACGGTCGGGCCGGCGCCGCCGTCGGGTCCGAGCGTGGCCGTCAGGATCTGTCGGATCATCAGGGCCAATTCCTGCGGGTCCCGCTCCGGCAATCGTGTGCCCAGGACGTAATTGACGGAGATGAACAACGCCGGAACCACCCACAGAGCGGCCAGGTTCACCAGCCAAACGAATGCGCGGCGGGCGGGACGGAGGCCGCACCATGCCAGCGCCGCACCAACCAGTACCGCGGGCAACCAGCGCAGCAGCGTCAATACCGGGGCGGAGAGGTTGCCCGCCCCGGCCAGATTCCCCGCCCACTCGCCGACCCACGACCCAAATGGCACGGCGATGAGTCCGATACCCAGGGCTGTCAGGGCCCTGGACTTCGCCGCGATGAGCAGGAGCGCCACCAGGCCCGCGACGATGGCTGCGATGACCCCTGCGAGCAGCCCGGCGAAATAGACGCCTGACATCGCTCCGCCCGCCAAGCCGGCGTCGAGCACTGAAAACGCCTGAACCGTCGCCGTGGCCTGCACCGCGAGAACGCCGCCGGCCGCACACCAGACAACCAGCCGTCGTCGGGCGGGTGACCAGAGCCGCACTGCCAGGCCGGCGGCTGCCCCTCCCACGGTCATCAGCGCAACGAGCGTGGTGAGTTCGTATTGGCTCAACGGCAGGAGCGACAGGGGCATCTGCTGCGGCAGCACTTCCGCGCCCCAAAGGTTTTGCAGAGGAAGCTGCGCGCCGGTGACCAGCCACGGGGCCAGCCCAGGCAAACCCGCCAGAAGCCCGATCAACAAGGCGAGTGCTACGTCCTTGCCGATGGCGTGGGGTGGCATTTCGGCGCCAGAGGCAGGCCGCGCGGCCTGGTTGTGGTTGAGGTGGCTCACGGAAATCCTTCAGTGTCAGGGATCAGGGTTGGGCCGCGTCTGGGCCAAGAGAACGTGGATCACCCTAAATAATACGCCGAATGGATTAATTATTGCAGGCCTGAACCGGCCGGCAAACGTCAGACGGTCCGCGGCGCCTTGGCCAGGGTCTCGCTGAGATCAGCAGCGTTCTGCCGCACCACATTCGCCGGACGGCCCGGCTCCGCGCGCCAACTCTCGGAGAGCGGGCCGAGGTCCACCGTGTCGAAGCCGAACTCGTCATACAGCTTCGTCACGAGCTCGCTGGCCTCGGCGTAATCGCTTGCGGTGGCCAGGGCACGGCGGTTCGGTGTGCCGGGAGGCGTGCCGTCCGTGGTGATTTCGCTGTACCGGATGTGGTTGAAGCCCTTCGCCACCTTGGACGTGGGCAGGTGTTCCTGCACCAGCGCGGAAGACGTGGTTTCGCCGGCGTCGAGGGCCGAAACATGGCCGTCGCGCTTCCAGTAGTAGTTGCCGGTATCGATCACGATTTTCCCCGCGAGCGGCTCCACAGGGATGCTGCCGAGGCTCCTGAAAGGAATGGTCACGACGGCGAAATCGCCCGCCGCTGCCGCTTCGGCCGGCGTCGCGGCCCGGGCACGGGGTCCCAGTTCCGCCACGAGTGCGGCCAGCGTTTCGGGGCCGCGGGAATTGCTGATCACCACGTCGTAGCCGAGTTCCACCGCTTTGCGGGCAACCTGGCTGCCAATGTGTCCTGCGCCGATGATTCCGATGGTTGTCATATCCGGGGCAACACCGGCGCCCGCAGGGATATTTCGTTCGTTACGCCTGCGACGGCCGGCCAAGGCTAAGTCTCTACGGCAGGGGGAAGCAACGTTTCTCTCTGGCGGGAGAGCCGGTTCCCGGACACACCGTGATCAACGTAGAGGTCATCGCGTCGGACGCCGGCGGCCAGAGGATCCGCCTGCTGCCAGACGATGCCCTCGACCGTCCGCCGCATGTCCATGATCGGACGTCCGTTCCCCTTCCACACGGGGAAAGAGGTGCCATTACGGCCCATGCCTTGTCGGAAATTTCCTGCCTCGCTGATACACCGCTAATTCCACAGTCCCCCGCAAGGATGCCGCCCTGACTACCGACTTCATCGCCAGCATCAAAGAACATGGCGTGATGGAACCCGTCATCGCCCATCGGTCCTCGCTGGCCGCCTGGTCAGGGAGCCGGCCACCGCCGGACCGCATCGGCGACTGCGGGCTCCAGTCGAGACAGCCGATCCACGACTTGGTCGCGGGTCAGCTCCGGATGGCCGAGCAGCTGTTGGTAGTCCCGGAGCCCGTCCTCATGGCCGGCGGTCCACAGCTGCTCGGCGAAGCGGATCAGCCGGAACTCATACCACACGTAGTTCGTGACGCTGGTCTGCATGCTCTCGCCCATCATTGCCAGGTCCTGCAGGTCCCAGATGCCGTTTCCGGCATCGACGGTGGCCTCGGTCAGGGAGGCCAGCAGATGCAACTGGTCGGGTTCGTGAGTGGCGAGGTAGCCGTGCATCCCGAGGTTGGCGAATAGCTCCATGACCCATTCGGCCGGGAACTCCGAGGCCCACGTGACCGGGTGGATCTCGTGGAACAGGTGGGTCGCCTCGTGGGTGATGATCAGGTCGGCGATCCCGATGAAGTCCGGCGGGTCTCCAAAGGTGGCCGCGATCCCGGTGGAAGCGGTCTCGCTCAGGTGTGGTCGCAGAGCGTCGACGTATTCCTGCCACCAGTCGGCCGGTGTTGGAGAGGTGCCGAGCTTGTCCGGGATGGAGAACATCATCCCGTAGATCGGGATCTCGCAGACGCTGGCCCAGTCGTGCGCGTCGGCCACCACCAACGTCGGGCGGCGCACCTTGCCGGTGACCTGGCCGAGCCAGTCGAGCGCATGAGCCGTGCGAGCAGCGATGGACCGGCCGCGGTCCTCGGATCCGCGGCTGGCGAAGACCGGGAACGGAAAGCCCTCGAGGGAGCTCAGTGTGGGGTAGGCGGTAGTTGTCATGCCTACTGGTGTCCTGGGCGAGCCGAAAAGTTCGCTGCTCCGGACGAGTACGCCAGATGAAGGCTGACAATCTCCTCACCGCGGTGCCGGTAAACCTGCGTGGTGAACGGCGGGCAGTGATCGGGCGCATCTGCGGGGTTCTGGAATGCACCTTCGACCACGGTCAGCCCGGCACCGGCCACCACGCGGAGCAGGCGCAGCCGGACCCCGGCTTCGAGGTCTTCTGCCAGGCTGCGTATGATCGCTTCCCGGCCGACGAAGACCTCGGCGCTGGTGGCCACGGTGAGTCGGGCCCCCTCAGCCAGCGCGTTGGCCAGCAGGGCGGGTTCGTAGCCGCCGTTGTACTCCTCGACGATCGCGGCGAACAGCAGTTCGCGGGCTTGGCTCACCCGGGAATGGTCATCGGCAGCCGCCAACTCCAGTGCGCGCAGCCGGGCAACCAGAGCCGCACGGGCATCGTGCAAACGGCTGCGCACCGTGCCCACGGGAACGCCCAGGGCAGCCGCGATCGCGTCATAGCTAGGGGCCGAGCTGAAGTAGCGCAGCACCACGACATCGTGCAGGGGCTCCGACAGCCCGCCTATCGCCTCCCAGACCCAGTCCCGCAGTGCCGCCTCGTCGAGCCGGCGTTCGAGATCCTCCGCCGACGGAATGTCGGTGAGGTCCATGGGAAGCGGCTCGCGGCGGCGGAGCCGGGCACGGGCCAGATTCCGGGTGATCCCGGTCAACCACGCCCGCGCGAGCGACGGGTCCCTGATCCTGCCAACATCGGCGATCGCGACCAGCGAGGCATCCTGCACCACGTCCTCGACGTCGGGACCCGCGGCCATCACCGCGGTCGCCACCGCGTGCATTGCGGCACGATGGCGCATCAGCAGAACTGCCAGCGACTGAGCGTCGCCTGCTTGCGCGGCCACGACAAGTTCGCCGTCGGACGGCTCCATGTGCTCAAGTGTCGCACGTCGTCACAAGGGGTGGAAAGGCGGACCCGGCAGCGCTCGGCCCTGGAGGAGATGCTGGGGCGGACCACCGGGTTCCGCAGCGCCCAGCAGCTGCACGCCATGCTGCGTGAGGACGGTGATGCCGTCTCCGCACCGTGGAACTACTGGGCATCTGTGCCGCCTGCGAAAAGCCTCCAACAGCTGCCGGCGGAGGCAAAACCACGCCAGGCCAAGACCACCGATCCTAGGTTAACGGGCAGAACGGCTTGCCATAGCTGCTTGCTGCCGCCAGCGTACGTGGAGACGACGGTGGACTGAAGGACATTAACCCTTGATCAGCTTTGCGCCGTCCGGACGAAGTTCGCCGCTGGGCGACACGTGCCGGTACAGGGTCTGCCGCGTGATGCCGAGTTCGGTGCAGAGATCACTGACTTTGGTGCCAGATTGCCCCATGGAAGCCATAGCCAGACGGAGCTTCGCCGGGGTCATCTTGTAGGGACGCCCGCCGTTCCGGCCCCTGGCGCGGGCGGAGCCAGCCCGGCGAGTGTGCGTTCAGAGATCAGCTCGCGTTCGAACTCTGCGAGGGGCCGCGAAGATGCCGAAGACGAGCTTTCCGGACGCCGTGGTGGTATCGATCGCCGTACCTTCTTCCCGGAGGCTTTGTCTTCGTGGAGGGAACCCACACCGATGCCGGCGGCCAGGAGGGCGTCCCGCTGCAGGTCCGTGGTCTGGGACCCGTCGGCCTTTGAGACTCGAACTCTGGTGCCAACGGCGCCCGGAGAGTAGCGTTTCCCCCATCAGAAAACTCCGCTGATCTGGGCTCCGGACACATTCTTGGTGTGGAGGTGCCCCTTGTGAAAAGTGGCGGAGCGGCATCACAGCCGAATCTCAAACTCATTGTCTTGTGCGTGATGCTTCTGAATTCCCTGGCCGTGGTTGCCTGCTCTACGTCGATCCCCACCCAAGCAACGAACAGATGATCTCTGGCCCGCTGCTGCGGGCCACTAATCGAGGAGGATGATATGAAGCACAAGGTACTTGCCACCTTGGGAGCGGTGATCTCCGTGATCGGAATCTCGATCGCATCGGCTGCCCCCGCGTTGGCGGCGCGGCCGCTCGAGCACGACCACTTTACGGATTCCAGCAGCGCCATTGCCCAGGAAGAATTCCCCGGATTCTGCGCCGGGATCGTAGACTTCCCGGTGCGACACGACAGGCATGCCGAGGGGATGTTCCTCTTCGTCCATCACGGCGACGGCCTCGCATACGGAGGGGGTCCGATCCGCTCAACCGATGTGTGGACAAACACCCTGAACGAGCAGACCTACACGATCACGGAGTCAGGCCAGGCACGGGACCACAAAATCACCGACAACGGCGATGGCACCCTGACCGTCGAGATCGCTGTCTCCGGCGTCCAGAAGGTCTATGGCCCGGACGGTAAGCGTCTGTTCATGGACACGGGTACATTCAGGTTCGAGATTCTCATTGATCACGGCGGCACGCCTGCTGACCCCTCCGACGACGAGTTCATCAGGGACCTCGGCGAGACGGCCAGTCACGGGCAAGCGGACACGGCAGGACGCGACTTCTGCGAAGACCTCGTCACCTTCATCGGTTAACAAATTCAAGCGGGCCCTGGGACAACGCCTGGACGGACCTTTTCAACCACATCTTCCCGCGGCCGGCAAAGACCTGACTGGCCACCCGGGACCGAAACAAACCAAGGACCACAGTGGAACACGACCGGCAGCAGGGCCGGTAATTCGGCATGCCGCGAATTCGGCTCGCGCAAACGGCCCATTTCTCTCTTTGGGACGCTTTTGCGCCGAGCCACTGGGACGGAACGACGGCGACACCACGGGGGCGATAGCCTGAACGTTGAACCCAGCCCCACCCCGGAACGAGGATTTCCCCATGATCACACGCACCGACGTCGACGAAGCCGCTGCCCGGATTGCGGGGAGGATCCGCGTCACGCCCGTACTGGCGGCTGACCGCGGCCAGTTCCCCGGCGAGGTGTGGCTCAAGTGCGAGTTCATGCAGCACACCGGCACATTCAAGGCCCGGGGCGCTTTCAACCGGGTCCTGGCCTGCCGGGAGCGCGGCGAACTAAAGGACGACGTGGGCATTGTGGTGGCCTCCGGCGGCAACGCCGGGCTCGCCAACGCCTACGCGGCCACGGAAGTGGGCGTCCCTGCCACGGTGTTCGTGCCCGAAACCGCCCCGGCCGTGAAGGTCAAGAAGCTCTGGGACATCGGCGCCAACGTGGTCCAGCGCGGCGCGGAATACTCCGAGGCTTACGACGCCGCGATGGCCTACGCCGCCGAGACGGGCGCGGTCTACTGCCATGCCTACGACCAGCCCGAGATCGCCGCCGGCGCCGGCACCATCGGAACGGAATTGCTGGAGCAGTTGGGCGACGTGGACACCGTGGTGGTGGCCGTGGGCGGCGGCGGGCTTATGGCGGGGGTCGCGGCCGCCGTGGAGGGCCGGGCCAAAGTGGTGGGCGTCGAGTCCGAATCCACGCCCACCCTGCACGCCGCGCTCGCGGCCGGGACCCCCGTGGACGTGGCCGTCTCCGGGATCGCCGCGGACTCCCTGGGGGCCCGGCAGATCGGCCGGATCGGCTTCGACGTGGCCGTCCGTACCGGCGTCCGCGCCGTGCTGGTCTCCGACGAGGACATCGTGGCCGCCCGCTCCCTGCTCTGGGATCAGTACCGCATCATCGTGGAGCACGGCGCGGCAACAGCCTTCGCCGCCCTGCACGCCGGTGCCTACGTCCCGGCGGACGGGGAACGCGTGGCCGTGATCCTCTGCGGCGCCAACACGGACCCCGCCACTGTCTGAGGTTCTATTGGTCCACCGCGACGACGTCCCTCCCGTTGAGCGGCTGGACCGGCCGGCTGTTGCCCGCGTGCGCCGCACGCAGTGTGGCGAGCTGTCCGGCTCCCAGCTCGATGGGCG
The DNA here is from genome assembly GCF_001484605.1 of Pseudarthrobacter sulfonivorans. Classification (NCBI taxonomy): domain Bacteria; kingdom Bacillati; phylum Actinomycetota; class Actinomycetes; order Micrococcales; family Micrococcaceae; genus Pseudarthrobacter; species Pseudarthrobacter sulfonivorans. The sequence goes on from NZ_CP013747.1 coordinate 3,021,146, forward strand.
TCTCGAGGAGCAGCCAGCGCACGCCTTCCGAGCAGGGCGGAGTGGTCAGGCTGCCGTCATACGCGAAGTGGTCCAGCGACGCCGGGAACAGCGCCGGGAAGTCGACGACGCCGGCCGGCACCTTCTGCCCATCGGCTGCGGCCGGCACGCCGTCCGTGAACGGCGCCCAGGGCGCATTGGTAGCCCCCACCCTGGCGAGGATCCCGACGACGGCCAGCCCGCCGTCGTCGGCCTGGTGGACGAAATGGAACTCGGCCTCGTGCCGTACACCGCCCAGCGTGTGCTCGGACGGGGCATGGAAGTGCATCTGCTTGAACGCGTACTCCTTACCGCCAACCGTGATGCCCTGGGCCGTCAGTGCACGCAGTTCGGTGGTGTGGCCGTTATCGATGATCTCGCCTTCCGAGGCGGAATAGTCGACAGCGAGCGGTGCCGGGGAAAGGCCCGAACGGCCGCCGACGTCGATGGGGGACTGGGCGGTGCCGGAAGAGCAGGAGCCGAAGTCGGAACTCAGGGTGCCCCAGTGTTCAGGGCCCTCGGCGCCGTCGTAGGACCAGGCATGGGGACCTGCGGAGGCGGACGGCGAGGGTGCCGCGGCCCCGGCGGCGGACCTGCTGCAGCCGGTGACAAGTGCCAGCAGCCCCAGGCCGGATCCAACTATCAAAGACTTCCTGGTCATTACTGTGGCGCTGCGCATTTCCATCCTTCGGGTCGTGTAGGTCCGCACCGGAGAGCCCGGCCAGACCTACGACGACTACCACGGGGGCCGGTGGCAGGTCTTGTCACACGGGCTAACCGCAGGATGTGACACCGTGGGGGCCATCACCACGGCCTTCCGGAAGTCAGGGCGCCTTGGCGGCGCCGGATGCGTCCGTGTCCTCTGTTGCCCGCGGGGCTTCCGCGGCGGCCAGCACTTCGGCACCGAAGCTGCCGAGCAGGGTCAGCGAATCAGCCGACGGCGAGCCCGGCTTCGCCGAATACACCCGCAGCACCTGGTCTGGATCGTCAGGAAGCGTCAGGTCTTCGAAGTTCAGTTCCAGGTCCCCGACGACCGGATGGTGAAGCCGAACACTGCCTGCGGACCCCGTGGCCAGCCGGTGTCCGGCCCACCACTGGCGGAAGCGTTCGCTGTGCACCGCGAGTTCGCCGACGAGTTGATTGGCCTGCGGGTCGTTGGGGTGCCGGCCGATATCCGCGCGCAGTGTCCCGACGGCTTCGGCCGCCACCGTCTCCCAGTCCCGGAAGAGATCGTGGGCGAGTGGATCGAGGAAAACCCATCGGGTGAGGTTCCGCTCCGCCGCCGGCATGGCTGGGAATTTCGCAAGCAGAAGGAACGCCAGGCGGTTGCCGGCCAGAACATCTGTGCGGCGGCCCAGAACCAGGGCGGGAACGTTGCCCACGGCATCCAGAAGTTGGCGGAGCGCCGGCCGAACACCCTGTTCCGGAATGGGTGAATGCTGGGACTTCGCGCAGTTCTCCAGAAGGTCGAACATGTGCGCCTGCTCGCCAGGATCCAGGCGCAGGGCCCGCGCCACTGAATCCATCACCGCCCGGGAGGGGTGGATGTTCCGGCCTTGTTCGAGCCGGGTGTAGTAGTCGGTGCTCACGTCCGCCAGGCGCGCGATTTCCTCGCGTCGCAGCCCGGGGACGCGCCTGCCACCGGAGGTCGCGGCTATCCCGGCCTGCTCCGGCGTCAGCCGCGACCGCATTACCTTCAGGAACTTTCCAAACTCCGCGCTCTGACCCATGCCTTCCATTGTCCAAGCCGGCGTCCCCGCTTTCCAGTGACGAAGGTAGGACTGCCAGTCCTAGGAAAAGGAGGGAATGGCTTACCTGCTGACACGGCCGGCCGGCGTGCTTAGCGTTGAACGCATAGCCGCCCGTGCAGGGCTGTTCGAGCAATCAACACCACCACCGGAAGAACTGATGATGTCCCAGCCACAGGAAATTACCATCCCCACCGTGACCCTCAACAACGGCGTCCAGATCCCGCAACTCGGCTTCGGCGCATTCCAGGTCCCGCCGGAAGAAACGCAGCGCATCGTCGAGGGCGCGCTCGAAGCCGGCTACCGCCACATCGACACTGCCGCGGCGTACCGGAACGAGGCCGGCGTCGGGGCAGCCATTGCCGCTTCGGGCATACCCCGCGGGGAAATCTTCATCACCACCAAGCTGCGCAACGGTGAACAAGGAATGGCCCACCAGGCCTTCCAAAACAGCCGCCAAGCCCTGGGCCTGGACTACGTGGACCTCTACCTGATCCATTGGCCCGTGCCCGCACAGGGACTCTTCACGGAGGCCTGGAAGGACATGGAAAAGCTGTACGCAAACAACCAGATCCGCGCCATCGGAGTTTCGAACTTCCTGGCTGACCACCTGGACACGCTCCTGCCGGCGGCTGACATTGTCCCGGCCGTCAACCAGATCGAAATCCACCCCGCCTTCCAGCAGCAGGAACTGGCGGCCAAGAACCGCTCCCTGGGCATTGCGGTGGAGGCATACAGCCCATTGGGGCAGGGCGCCGATCTGGCAGCGGCCACCGTGAAATCCCTGGCCGCGAAATACGGTGCCACACCTGCCCAGGTTGTGCTCGCGTGGCATCTCAGCCAGGGCACCATCGTCATCCCGAAGTCGGTCCAGGCCGCACGCATGCGGGAAAACCTGGGCTCTGCCGCCGTGTCGCTGACGCCCGCGGAGGCAGCCGAAATCACGGAACTGGAGTCGGGCGCCCGCACCGGCGGGGATCCCGCCGTCGCCGCGCACAGCCAAATGTAGCCAATCCGCACCTGAGAAGTGCGAAACCAAAAGAGCCCCACCGAACAAGAAGAGAACCATGGATAATTCGCTGATGATGGCTTGGGCAGTCGTCCACCTCATAAACAACGACAGCCGCAGCGCCTTGCCGGATGCACCCGTTGTGGCACCACGACCAGCCGGACGCGCACGCAGGAGACTGGCCCGCTTCCAGCGGCGGCTGGCCAGTTTCCTGCACGAAGCCGCGTGGGCAATTGAACCTGAACCGCGGACGGCTACTGAGCCCTGACCGTGAGTTTCTGGGGAGGGGAGGCGGGCTTCCGGCTACGCATGCCGGTGACCGGATCGCTCTGTGGCGATCGTGTGGATGAGGCGTGCGGCCGTGCGTGCCGTGCGGGAGTCGACGTCGAACCTGGGGTTCAGTTCGACGACGTCGACCACGGCGAGCTTGGGGGAGCGGGCCAGCTGGCGGCACACTTCCAGCACGACGGAGAGCGGAACCCCGTACGACGCCGGTGCGCTGACACCGGGGGCGACGTACGCGGGGAGGACGTCGAGGTCTATGGTCAGGTAGACCACGTCCACGGAGTCGATGAAGTCCTGCGTGAACTGCCGGACCTGCTCAGTCCTGGACTCGGTGCATTCCTCGTCCAGGAGGTACTTGACGCCAAGCTCCCGGGCTGTCTGGAACAGGGCCTCGGTGTTACCGGGCTGGCTGATGCCCACCACTGTGTAGTTGAACCCGTGGCCCAGGGCGCGCTCGGCGTCGGCCACCTGCCGGAACGGCGTGCCCGAGGACGGGATGGCCTCCGCTCGGAGGTCGAAATGCGCGTCCAGGTTGATGATGCCGATCCGGCGTCCATCGGTGACCTGGCTGGCGCGGAGGCCCGTGTAGGTGCCAAAGGCGGTTTCGTGGCCGCCGCCCAGGATGACAGGCAGGTGGCCCGCATCCAGGGCCTGGCGGACGGCCGCGCCAAGACGCTCCTGGCCGTCCTCGAGGTTTCCGTCCACCACGGTGTTGTCGCCAAGGTCGTGGACCAGGAGTTCCGCGGGCGCCGCCATGGGTGCCAGGGCGGAGCGGATGCTTGCGGGAGCGTCGACGGCGCCGACCCGGCCTTTGTTCCGGCGGACGCCTTCATCGCTGCGGAACCCAAGTATGGCGATTCCCGTGGTGCCGGCCTGGGCCGTGTTCACTGCGTGGTGCCAGCGCCGGTGTTCTGGGCCGGGGCCGTCGTCGCGGCCCGTCCACGTGTGCTGGGTGGTGGGGTTGGTCATCGGGATCCTTCTCCGTGTCCGAGCACCAATGCGGCGTCACGGGTGCTTGCTATGAGTTGCTTTTCGCGCCGGACCGCCCGGTCCGCCGGAGCCATGGTGCTGACGGCACCCAGAAGCCGGCCGCCGTCGTCGAACACGGGGAAACTGACGCCCCAGACGCCCGCATCCACCGCCCCGTAGCTGAGGCCGAAGCCGCGGCCCTGGACGAGCTGGAGTTCGTGGTTCAGGTTGTCTGCGTCCTCGGAGCTGAGCCCGAGGCCGGCCACGATCCTGCTCTGCTCCTGGGGGTCCAGGTGTGCGAGCAGGGCCATTGCGCTGGCGCCCTTCAGCAGGGGGAGCGAGCGGCCCGGCGAATAACTGCAGCGCAGCATCTGCGGGCCTTCGATGGCATCCACGCACAGTGCCTCCGCACCGCGGACCACCAGGTAGGCGGCCAGTTCCTGGGTTTCATCCGAGAGCCGCTGTAGTTGCTCCGAGATGCGGCCCTTGACCATGGCTTCCTGGTGGAAGTTGGCGGCGAGGCGCAGGGTTTCCGGGCCGGCACTGTACTGCCCGCGGCGCCTGGTCTGCGCCACCAGCCCGGACTGCACCAGCAGTGCCAGGTGCCGGTACACGGCGCTGGCGGGGATGCCCGTTGTTTTGCTGATCTGGGCTGCAGTCAGAGTCCGGTACCGCGCGAATTCGAGCAGGATGTCGACGAACCGCGAGGCGTTGCCTTCCGGCATCACGGAATGGCTCGGATCTGTATGCATAAGAGCGACGTTAGTGGCTGGAATCACAGATGGCGTTAATGAGTTCCCGTGGCGTGGGAATTTAATTTCCGCCGGGTGGGAATGGCGACGCTCAGGAGTCGCTCAGCGGCTGCTGGCGGTACTCTCCTGCCGGTCGTGGGGCGGGCGCCGCACCACGGGGGAGGGCCCGACGGCGGCACCCGGGTGCCGCCGTCGGGCCCCTATTCAGGCGCTGGCAGGCTCAAGAACACCGGCGCCGCGGAGCTTGCCGGCAAAGCCCGCGACGGCGTCGAGCAGTTCCGCCTCCACCTTGCGGCGGGTGCCGTCGACGTCGCCGTTCAACACGGTGGGTGCGAAGCGCACGTGCACGGCGTCCTCGACGCCGACGAAAGCCAGCCAATCCGCGAAGAAGGTGCTGCTGAAGTCCTGTCCGAAGGCTGCGGGAACCCCGGGCGCGTAGACGCCGCTGCTGTGGATGGCCAGGGCGTGCTTGCCCTCCAGGAGGCCTCGGTAGCCGGCCGCGGGGTCGAAACCGAAGGTCCAGCCCGGCTGGGTCACGATGTCGATCCACTGTTTGAGCACGTACGGGATCCCTGCGTTCCACATGGGGATGTTGAAGACGTAGGCGTCGGCGGCCGCGAACTGTTCGAATACGGCCCGGGCGGCCTCCCACGCGTGCGTCTGCTCAGGGCTCTGCTCCTGGCCGGAGAAGACGGCCATTTTAGCGGCGGCCGCGATGCTGCCGAAATCAGGGAGGACTCCGGCGTCGAACAGGTTCAAGACCTCAACCGTGACGCGCTCCCCGCCGGCATCCTGCACGGCGTCGATGAAGTGGCGTGCCAACTGGAGCGAGCCGCTGTGGGCGTCGCGGGGCGAGGCATTGATGTGCAGGAGCGTAGGCATGGGGGTCCTTTCCTCGGAAGGCGCGCCGGTTTCCGGCCGCCCTCACGATCCTTGCCCACCGTTAGGGGACCGCAGAAGGAGGCACCTCAAAGTGCCCCGGGCACGCCGGGGTGCCTGTGTGACCGAATGTTGCGGGAGTTTCCCTTCCGGAAACCTTGCCTCCGTAGGCTTGGCGGCGCACTTCAGATCCTGATGGAAAGCGTGGGTGACATGACTCTGACAGCCAGCCAGAAGCGGCACGAAACTCGGCTCGAGTACAACGCCGCGCTGCCCGGATGCCCGGCACGGCAGCTGCTGGAGGCCATGAGCAGCAAATGGGTGAGCCTCGTGATGCTCGCGTTATCCGAGGGGCAACAAAGGCACAGCGAGCTCCGGCGGCAGATCCCGGGCGCGAGCCAGAAGATGCTGACCTCCACGCTGCGTTCCTTGGAACGGGACGGCCTGGTCTCGAGGTCCGTGACACCCACCGTTCCTGCCCGGACGGACTACGAGCTCACCACCCTGGGCCACTCCCTGCTCTGCGTGATCCATGAGATGAAGGACTGGGCCGAGGCCAACATGGACGAAGTAGCCCATGCCCGCCTTGAGCACGACCACGACCGCTCCATCGCCGGGTAGCCCCGACGGCGGCCCGCCCGCCGTCGTCGGCCTCGCCCACGCCCGGGACATCACCATGCGGACCGGGGAACGCTTGGGGAACGGTCGCGACCTACCGTTAAGCGAGAAATCTGAAAGGAGGTGAGAACAATGGCAGACCACTATGCCTCAGGAACCTGGCAGGTGAAGCAGGGCAGCGAGCAGGAATTCATAGATCGGTGGACCGAGTTCCTTCAGTGGTCCCGGGCGAACTACCCGTCGATCCTGGTGGCGAACCTCATTCGTGACCGACGTGTTCCCGGTCATTATGTTTCGTTCGCGGAGTGGACCGACGAGGCGTCCCGGGACGCGTGGAAGCAGAACCCGGGGTTCATGACCCACTTCGATGCCTGCGTTGCGCTGTGCGAGCACATGAGCGGTGCTGATTTCGACCGTGTAGTGACCGTGTAAGTTCTGAGTCAGGTTGCCCGGCGCGCGGCCGCGAGCGCCCGCAGCGCGCCGAGCTGCTCGAACGCAATGGCCGCGTCGTCCAGCAGGTGCCGGTCAGCCAGACCGCCGGCGCCGGCCAAAGCGGCCTGCAGCCGGCAGCGGGCGGACCAGAAAGGCTGATGGGCCCTTTCGTAGAGGCGCGCCGCGGAGAGGAATCGTTCGCGTGCCCCGCCCGCGTCCGCGTCGGTCAGCGCCAGCGAACCGCGGGCGGACTCGGCCATGGCAGTCCACGCCGAACTTTGGAAGGACTGCCCAACCCGCTCGGCTGCCTGGGCGAATACGGTTGCGCCCGCCCTGTCGCCGAGCGCAGCGAACGCTTCGGCCGCCATCGGATACAGCAGGGCGGTGCACGTCGGACATTCGCCGTAGCGCGCCGCTGTCGCCGCCGCGGACCGGACTACGCGGACTGCCTCGGCCGGATCGCGGCGCTCCAGCGCGTCCAACGCCGCTGTCGCATAGAGCCGGCCCCAGGCGTGCCGGGCCAAGGGCGATACCACGGCGATCGCCATCCCGTGACGAAGGTACGCCGCCGCCGCGATGCTATCGCCTCGCATTACCGCGAGTTCGGCAAGCCGCTGCCAAGGCAGCGCACCGGAGCGGGCATCGAGCTCAGCGTACAATTCTGTGCTGCGCTCCAGGCACCCCGCGGCCTCATCCCAGCGCCCCTGCAACAGGAGTGATTCCCCGAGCAGGCACCAGGCGAACGCCTGAGCGTGGCGCGCACCCCGGCCGATGGCCAGCGCCAGCGTGCCGCGGGCATAGTCTTCGACCGTCTCGCACAGCCCGTCCCCATACAGATGGTATTCACCGATGCAGCAATAGAATTCGAAGATCCTTCCCAGCCGCGGATCCTCGCCGCCCACATCACCCAGCCGCTCGATCTCGGCCTGAAGACCAGGCCGCCATGCTCCGCGCATATGACAGATGATGGCGAGCGTTTCCTGCACCGCGGCGACGTCCTCGCCCGTTCCGTGGACCTCGGCCGCCGCCAGGCTAGCCTCCGCTGCGGATTGTGCTTCGTCGTAGCGCCCCACGGACCACAGCCAGTTCGCGCGCGCCTCCAGGACCCGCGCCTTCTCGGCCTCGTCCTTCCTGCCTGCCAGCAGGCCCTCGGCCGCCCGTAAGTGGCTCTCCGCGGCAGCCGCGTCCTGCATCATAAGGTGGGCCTGCGCGGCTTTGCGGTGCAGCCGGGCCAACCGGTGATTGGCGCTGGAACCGCGCAGGCGCGCAACCGCCGCAACGAACGCTGCGACCGCACCCTGAAAATCGCCCGACACCAACCGCAGGCCACCGACCTGCTCCAACAACTCGCTGGCCAGCTCAGGCTCCGACGACAGGCCTGTGCGGATCTGCTCGAACAGCCGTTCCGTGGCAGGGTCTGGCTCGATGCCTAGTTCCCGGTCCAGCGCTGCGCGGAGGCGCTCATGTTCCTGCATCGCCTCGTGTCGCCGGCCCGCCAGAGCGTGCACCCGCATCAACGCGACACCTGCCTCCTCGTGGATGGGGTCAGCTGCAATGACCCGCCGCAGTGCCGATACGGCACCGTCGAAGTTCGCGCGGGCCTCCAACAATCGTGCCTGTTCGACCAGCAGAGCGAGGAAATCCGACCGGAGCGCCCCCTCCCTGGTTATTGCCCAGTCCTCATATCGGTCCTCGGGCAGGAGATCCCCGTCGTACAGTCGGATCGCAGCCGCATACGCGGCCGGGTCGCCGGTCCGGCGTGCCCGCATAGCCGCAGCCTCGAACGCCTCAACATCCACCCACGTCGACTCGCGGTCCAGCCGGAGCTGCTCACCCGAGATGAGGTACCGGTCCAATGCCGACAGGCTCGGATCCAAGACGAGGCGGGCCTCGTGGACCACCTTGCGAAGCTGACCGCTGGCCGCATCCGGGTCCAACCCGGGCCACAGATAATCCAGGACCTGCTCCCGCTGCAACCGGTGACCCGGTGCCAACGCCAGAAGTTTGACCACGGCCTTGGCCTTACGCAAACGCCACTCGCCATCCGGGATGTCCCGCGAACCCACCGACACCCGGAAGCCGCCAAGCAACCGAATTCGAACCTCGCCCTCGACCAACGCCGTCACGCTTCCAGAATCCCACCACCACGCTGTCAATGACAGGGCTGGCTGCGAGCCCTCGGCGGCGGATCGGGAAAGGATCCGCCTAGCTGCCGAGCCGCTGGTACGAACGACGACGGCGGCACTGAAGCGCCGCCGTCGAACGTTGTGTTTAAGCCCGCCCGAGGCGGCCTACGTCAGCTTGATCTGGCGGTTCATGTCCTTGTAGAGCAGGTAGCGGAACTCACCGGGACCACCGGCGTAGCAGGCCTGCGGGCAGAAGGCGCGCAGCCACATGAAGTCGCCGGCCTCCACCTCAACCCAGTCGTTGTTGAGCAGGTACATGGCCTTGCCCTCCAAGACGTACAGGCCGTGCTCCATCACGTGGGTCTCCGGGAACGGGATGACCCCGCCCGGCTGGAACGTCACGATGTTCACCTGCATGTCGTGGGCCAGGTCGCTGGAATCCGTGAAGCGGGTGGTCTTCCAGGCACCGTTGGTATCCGGCATCGCGGTGGGTTCCACCTCGGCATCGCTGGTGACGAAGGACTTTGCCTCGTAACCCTCAAGCCGCTCGTAGGCCTTGCGGATCCATTGGAAGGAGACGATGTCATCCGAGACGTTCTCCAGGCCCCAGGTGGCACCGGCGGCCAGGTAGGCGTAGCCGCCTTCCTCAAGCTGGTGCAGTTCGCCGTCGAGCGTCAGGTTGACCTTGCCCTTGGTGACAAAGACAACGCCCTCAACACCGGGCTCAAACTCGGCCTTCGGAGCGCCGCCGCCGGGGCCGATCTCCACGATCAGCTGCGAGAACGTGGTGGCAAACCCGGAGATCGGGCGGGCCAGGATCCAGGAGCGGGTGTTGGAGAAACCCGGTAGGGTGCTGGTCACGATGTCGGTCATAACGCCCTTGGGGATGACCGTGTAGGCCTCCGTGACGATGGCCCGCTCCGTGGTGAGGTGCGTCTGCGGCGGCAGCCCGCCCTGGGGGTAGTAGTACTTGCCCATCATTGGATCCTTACTTTGAAGTGGAGTGTGCCAGCCGCGGGTGCGCCAATGCGGTCAGCTGGGAAAGTTCGACGCCGGCAAGCGCCTGGACCTCTTCGGTCCCCACTGCGCCGCACTGGACGCCGCGCAGGACGAAGGCGGCCAGGGCCCGGGCGGTGGCGGGTTCGTCCATGACCCCGCCTTCGGTGCGCTCCACGTAGTTGCGCAGGCGTGCCGCTGCGGCCGGAAGCCCCTCGCGGTAGAACGCGTACGTGGCGGCGAACCGGCTGGGCAGCTGGGCCGCGTGCAGGTCCCAGCCCTGGTAGTAGCCGCGCTCCAGCGAGCGGCGGACGAGGCGTCCGTGCAGCTTCCAGGCATCCTCGACCGCGTCGCCCACCGGGATGATGTTGGTGGAACCGTCGGAGAGGCGGATGCCCGTTCCGGCGACGGCCAGCTGCATGACTTCCTTGGCGAAGTCCGCCACCGGGTGCTCCATGGACTGGTACTCGGCCGAGATCTGCAGCGAGGCGGAGTAGTCGTAGGTGCCGTAGTGCAGGGCGCTGATGCGTCCCGGAACCACGTGCGGCAACTGCGCCACAGGGGAGGTGCCTTCCGGCCCGAGGATCAGCTGCGGCGTCTCCACCTGCACCTCGAAGCGGAGCCGGCCAGCGCGAAGCCCATGGACTTCCTCCAGCCGGGACACGGCGAAGTCCATCGCCTGGACCTGCGCCACGGTGGTGACCTTGGGCAGGGTCAGGATGAGTCCGGCAGGAAGTTCGCCGGCCTGCGCGAGCGTGGAGACGAACAGATCCAGGGTCTTCAGGCCGCGGCCCCGTGTGGGCGCCTCGAAGCACTTGAAGCGGATGCCGATGAACGGCGGCGCTGTGCCGGCCGCGACGGCGGTGGCCACAGCGTTGGCCGCCGCGACTGCTGCCACGTCCTCTGCCTCATCGCCGCGGTCGCCGAAGCCATCCTCGAAGTCGAGGCGCAGGTCCTCGATCGGTTCCCTGCTCAGCTTGGCGCCGACGCGTGCGGCGACGGCGGCGGCCAGCTCCGGCTCCTGGCCCAGCAGCGCGCCGAGCTTCTCGAGCCCGCCGTGAGCTTCCGCCGTCGTGAGCGCCTGGGCGCCCCAGTCGGCAGCGAACGACGGCGTGAACCGGTCCGCCGGCACGTACACGGTGTGCACGGGCTGGCGGGTGCCGTCGTCGCCCGGGTAATTACGTTCCAGCAGCTGGTCGGTGGCGGCCAGCTGTGCGTCGATGGCGGCAAGATCCGCCGCGGAGAGCGACGGCGTGGGGGAGACCGCCATGACTCAGCCCACCAGTTCGTAGGCCGGAGTGGTGAGGAAGTCCGTGTAGTCCTCGGACAGGCAGATCTCGGCGATCAGCTTGCTGGCCGGCTGGTAGTACAGGCGGAAGGCCTCGTCGCCGAATTCGGTCCGGAGCCGTTCCGTTTCCTCGCCCAGGATCTTTTCGACCAGTTCGCGGGTGACGGTGTTTCCGGTGTCGGCGAGGACGGACTTGTTGCGGATCTGCTGCCATACCTGCGAGCGGGAGATCTCGGCGGTGGCGGCGTCCTCCATGAGGTTGTGGATGGCCACGGCGCCGTTGCCGGAGAGCCAGACGGCGGTGTAGGCGACCGCGACATACAGGTTCAGGCGCAGCCCGCCCTCGGTGACCTGGCCTTCAGCCGAGGCGATGTCGATCAGCTGGTCCGCAGTAACCGAAACCTCGGGGCGCTGCTTGTCCAGCTGGTTCGGGCGCTCGCCGAGTACGCCGTCGAACACTTCGCGGCAGGTGGGGACCAGGTCCGGGTGGGCCACCCAGGAGCCGTCGAACCCGTCGTTGGCCTCACGGGTCTTGTCCGCACGGACCTTGGCGAAGGCTGCTTCGGTGACCTCGGGGTGCCTGCGGTTGGGGATGACGGCAGCCATGCCGCCCATGGCGAAGGCACCGCGCTTGTGGCAGGTCTTCACCAGCAGCTCGGTGTAGGCGCGCATAAACGGAGCCGTCATAACCACCGAGGCGCGGTCCGGGAGCACAAACTCCTCGCCGGCGTCGCGGAAGTACTTGATGATGCTGAACAGGTAGTCCCAGCGGCCGGCGTTCAGGCCCGAGGCGTGGTCCCGGAGTTCGTAGAGGAACTCGTCCATTTCGAAGGCGGCCGGGATGGTTTCGATCAGCATGGTGGCGCGGACGCTGCCCTGCGGGATGCCGAGGAAGTCCTGGGCGAAGACGAACACTTCATTCCAGAGGCGGGCCTCGAGGTGCGATTCCATCTTGGGCAGGTAGTAGTACGGGCCGTGGCCGTTGAGCAGCAGCTGCTTGGCGGTGTGGAAGAAGTGCAGGCCGAAGTCCACCAGCGCACCCACGGCGGGTTCGCCGTCGATCAGCAGGTGCCTTTCCGGCATGTGCCAGCCGCGGGGGCGGGCCACCACAACAGCCAGCGGCGCGTCGGTGCGGAGCGTGTATTCCTTGCCTTCGGGCGAGGTGTAGGCCAAGGTGCCGGTTGCGGCGTCTCGCAGGTTCAGGATGGCGTCGATGACGTTGGGCCACGTGGGCGTGCTGGCGTCCTCGAGGTCCGCCAGCCACACCTTGGCGCCGGAGTTCAGGGCATTGATGGCCATCTTGGCCGGGGTGGCCGGGCCGGTCATCTCGACGCGGCGGTCCTGCAGCGCGGCGGGCGCCTCGGCGACCTTCCAGTCGCCGTCGCGGATTTCCTGCGTCTCCGGGAGGAAGTCCAGGCGGCTGGTGCGGGCGACGCCGTCGCGCTTGGCCTGGCGGGCCTCGAGCAGCTCGTTGCGCGTGCCGGCGAAGCGCCTGTGCAGCTCCTCGACGAAGGCCAGGGCCTTGGGGGTGAGGATCTCTTCGGCGCGGGCGACCGGCTGGCGGTCAGTAACAGTGATAGCCATATTCGTAAGTCCTTTTCTAGAGAGCGCGGGCGGCGTGAGCTGCGCCTGCCACGGCGGCAGCCACATCGGCGGCGACATGAGGATCGAAGACGCTGGGGATAATGTAGCTCGCGTTGAGCTCGTCGTCAGCTACCCGGTTGGCAATGGCGTCTGCGGCGGCCACCAGCATCTCCGGCGTGATGTCGCTCGCGCCGGCGTCGAGCAGCCCCCGGAAGAAGCCTGGGAAGGCCAGCACATTGTTGATCTGGTTGGGGAAATCGCTGCGGCCCGTGGCCACCACGGCGGCGTGCTTGGACGCGATGACGGGGTCGATCTCCGGCGTCGGGTTGGCCATGGCGAAGACGATCGCATTCTCGGCCATGGCGGCGACCTGCTCTTCGCCGATCACGTGCGGGGCGCTGACACCGATGAACACGTCGGCACCGGCCATGGCTTCGTGCAGGGTTCCGGCGAAGCCTTCCTCGTTGGTGTTCGCGGCAATCCAGGCGCGGTGCTCGTCGTCGTACTGCTCGCCCGAGTGGATGGCTCCGGAGCGGCCGGCGGCAACGATGTGCTGGGCGCCCTGGGCCTTGAGGAGCTGGATGATGGCCGAGCCGGCGGCGCCGACGCCGGAGACAACGATGCGGACCTCGGGGAGCTTCTTGTCCACCACCCGCAGGGCGTTATGGAGGGCCGCGAGGGTCACGATGGCCGTACCGTGCTGGTCGTCGTGAAAGACGGGGATGTCGAGTTCATCGCGCAGGCGTTTCTCAATTTCAAAGCAGCGCGGCGCCGCGATGTCCTCAAGGTTGATGCCGCCGTAGACGGGGGCCATGGCCTTGGCGATCATGATGATTTCCTCGGTGTCCTGGGTGTCCAGGCAGACCGGCCAGGCGTCAACATTGGCGAACTGCTTGAACAGCGCCGCTTTGCCTTCCATCACGGGCAGGGCCGCGGCCGGGCCAATGTTGCCCAGGCCCAGTACGGCCGAACCGTCGGTGAGGACGGCGATGGTGTTGCGCTTGACGGTCAGGTTGCGGGCCGCTGCCGGGTCCTCCGCGATGGCGAGGCAGACGCGGGCGACGCCGGGAGTGTAGGCACGGGAGAGGTCGTCGCGGTTGCGCAGGGCTACCTTGGGGACCACCTCGAGCTTGCCACCGAGGTGCATGAGGAAGGTGCGGTCCGAGACGTGCTGGACCGTGACGCCGTCGAGCGCGTTCAGGGCGTCCTTGACGCGGGCGGCGTGGTCGTCGTCGGTGGTGTTGCAGGTGACGTCCACAACGAGGGTGTCATGGTGGGATTCCGTGACGTCAAGCGCCGTGATGGCTGCGCCGGCAGCGCCGACGGCGGCTGCGAGTTCGCTGGTGGCGGTGAAGCTCGACGGCGCCGCGACGCGCAGGGTGATTGAATTTCCGGGGCTCGGGTTCGCCATTGAATTTCCTCCTCGTTGGGTCCGTTCCCGGACCACTCGTGCAACCGAATGTTTTCGTATTATGGATATTATTATCTGCAAAGTGGAAATGCAACCCCCTGACGGTCATGTTTGGGGACATCGCCTGGGGCCTGGTTGTGCTGTATGTTGAGTGTTCTAAGCAACTCTTTTCACGATGTGGATAAGAGATGTCAGAATCTGAGCCATAGGAGACAACGGAATGGCTGAAAAAGCCTCCGGAGGCGTGCAGTCCGTCGAGCGCGTCTTCGAACTGCTGGAACTCATCACAGACGCGGGCGGTGACGTGACGCTCAGCGAGCTCTCCTCCTCCACGGATCTGCCCCTGCCCACCATCCACCGCCTGCTGCGCACGTTGGTCTCGCTTGGCTACATCCGCCAGCTGCCCAACCGCCGTTACGCACTGGGCCCCCGGCTGATCCGGCTTGGCGAAGCCGCCAGCAAGCAGCTTGGAGCCGTGGCCCGCCCGCAGCTGAAGAACCTTGTGGACCGCCTCGGCGAAACCTCCAACATGGCCGTGCTGGACTCGGACATGGTCATCTACGTTGCCCAGGTGCCGTCCATGCACTCCATGCGCATGTTCACCGAGGTGGGCCGCCGCGCCCACACGCACGACACCGGCGTCGGCAAGGCAATCCTGGCCCAGCTGGACGACGACGTGGTGCGCGGCATCGTGGCCCGCACCGGCATGCCCACCCCCACGGCCAAGAGCATCGGCGACATCGATTCCCTCCTGGCCGACCTGAAGCTGATCCGTGAACGCGGCTACTCCATCGACGAGGAAGAGCAGGAGCTCGGCGTGCGCTGCTTCGCGATGGCCGTGCCCAACGCGCCCACCCCGGCCGCCATCTCGGTCTCCGGGCCGATCAGCCGCGTGGACCAGAGCTTCGCCGACCGTGCCGTGCCGCTGCTGCGCCAGGCCGCGATGGCGATCTCGGCGGAGCTCAACCAGAACTGAGTTTCCCTCCCCGTCATCTGCCATTTCGGCGTGCCTTTGGATGGGTGTGCCGCTTCAGCATGGAGTCCACAACGATCGGGTGAAGCGGCCGCACGACGCTAAAGTACAATCTCCCGCGCCACCCCTTAAGCTCGACGGCGGTTGTCACCCTGAGGATCCGGTTCACCGGATCCACCCCGACGGCGATCGCGCAGTCCAGGTGCCGGTCACGGATGAAGATCAGGGCTTCTTCGCCCGACTGCTCGGTCACGGTGAACACGTCCCGCGGTGCACGCGGTATGCCGATCAGGGGTACCAGTGCCTGGCGCAACCGCATCGCTCCCGAGATCCATCGGGGCATCGATTCCATGGAGAAGAGGCGCTGCGCCCATTCCGCGGGGTCCGTGCTGGCACCCGCGGGGAGGGTGGCCAGGCAGACGTCGGCGTAGTCGGGCTCCGCGATCTCCCGAAGGGCGAGTGAACGGAAGCAGGGTGTCTGTTCGGTCATGGCTTGAGCCTACGGTGAGTGTCGCGCGGTGGTGAGTGCCGCCGTCGTACTATCTGCGCGAGATGACAGATGACGGCAGTGTTCCCGTGGAACACTGCCGTCAACTGTCATTTGGACGGGGTTAGTGCTCCGCGGACGTCTTGAGCGGGACTTCCTTGCCCTCGGCGTCGATCAGCTTGCCGCCCTCGTAACGGTCGCCGTCGGCCAGGCATTTCAGGTCGGATTCTGTGACCACCCGGCCGGTGCCGGCCACAAACACTGACTGGTTGTCCGAGTTGCCGGCCTTGAGGTGGTTGAAGAGCAGGTTCAGCAGGATGGCCATGACGGCGGCCGAGCTGATGCCCGAGTGGAAGATCGTGGAGAACCAGGACGGGAACTGGTCGTAGAACTTCGGGGCCGCAATCGGGATCATGCCAAAGCCGATGGATGCGGCCACGATGACCAGGTTCATGTTGTTTTTGTACTCCACCTTGGCGAGCGTGCGGATGCCGCTGGCGGCCACCGTTCCAAAGAGTACGACGCCGGCGCCGCCCAGGACGGGTGTCGGAACCGCTGCGACCACTCGGCCGAGGATGGGCAGCAGACCCAGGATCACCAGGATGAGCCCGCCGGCGCTCACCACGAAGCGGCTCTTGATGCCGGTGATGGCCACGAGGCCCACGTTCTGGGCGAAGGCGCTCTGGGTGAAGGAGTTGAACAGGGGCGAGATGGCGCTTGAGAGCATGTCCGCCCGCAGGCCGTCGCCGATGCGGCGTGAGTCCACCTTGGTGTCCACGATCTCGCCGACGGCGATGATGTCCGCAGAGGTCTCCGTGAGCGTCACCAGGATGACAATCAGCATCGAAATGATCGCGGCAATCTCAAAGGTCGGCAGGCCAAAGGCGAACGGCGTGGGGAAGGCGACAACGTCGCCCTGGCCCACTTTGGAGAAATCCGCCATGCCCGTGAACAGGGCGATCACAGTGCCGATCACCATGGCCAGCAGGATGGACAAGCGGGAGATGGCGGCGTTGCCCACCTTGCTCAGCAGCAGGACGATGCCCATGGTGGCTGCGGCGAGGCCGATGTTGGCCACGCTCCCGTAGTTCTCGGCCTTGGCGTTGCCGCCCATGGCCCAGTTGGCGGCGACCGGCATGAGGGTCAGGCCGATCGTGGTGATGACCGTGCCGGTGACCACGGGCGGGAAGAACTTGATGATTTTGGAGAAGAGCGGCGTGATGGCCAGGCCGATCAGGGACGCCACAATCACGGAGCCGAAAACGGCCTGGATGCCGCCGCCGCCCTGCACGATCGCCACCATCGTGGAGACGCCGGCGAACGAGACGCCCTGTACCAGCGGCAGTTGCGATCCGAAGAACGGGATTCCCACGGTCTGCAGGATGGTCGCGAGGCCGCCGACAAACAGGCAGGCCGCGATGAGCAGGCCGATGTCCGTGGCGGACATGCCGGCCGCGGCTCCAATGATGAGCGGCGGGGCGATGATGCCGCCATACATGGTCAAAACGTGCTGGAAGCCGTACGCGAACGTGCTTCCGATGGAGAGGCGCTTGTCCTCGGGGCGGGCCGCGGAACTAGTCGACGCGGGCCGGGAATTCTTCTTGCTGTTCATGGCAGACTTTCTTGGTTCATGGCAGACGCCTTCGTCTGGCTAACAATGTCTGGCTATGGATCTAGGGAATGTTGGTGCCCGGCCCCGGAGTTTTTGGGCAGATATAGCGGGTTTAAGGGTTCCTGAAGTCGCTTTAAGTGGACAAAAACTCCGAGGCCGGGGCGGGGTGGCGGGTGGGTCAGCAGAAGCCGGCGATGCCGTTCCAGGCGGCGGGGGCCGTGCCTGAGTTTTCGCGCTGGACCGTGGCCTCGATCAGGCCGTAGGGGCGGTCCGCGGCGAAGAAGACCTCGTTGGGGTTGTCGAGCCCGAACGGGCTGAGGTCAACGAGGAAGTGGTGCTTGTTGGGCATCGAGAACTTGATCTCGTCCACTTCGCCATGTGCTTCCAGGACCTTCTTGCCCATGTCGAACAGGGTCTGCTGCAGGGCGTGGGAGTAGTTCTCCGTGAAGCCCTCGAGCAGCAGGGCCTTGATGTCCTCGTAGCTCTTGTTGAAGTCCGTGGCCGTGTGGTCCAGGCCTGTGCTGTAGCGCCAGCGGGCGGAAACATCCGTGGCCAGGATGCGGTCCGTGGTCTCGGGCAGGGTGGTGTACTTGTCTCGCGGGTAGCCCACAAAGCCGGACTGGGTGGTCTTCAGGACGGTCAGGTCCTTGAGCCCGGAGATCAGGTGCGTGGTGTTGCCGTCCCGGACCACGACGGCGGTACGGACTTCCTGCCCGTTCCGGACAAAGCTGTGGTCGTGTTCGGAGCCGTGCGACTGGATGCGGTCCCAGGTGTAGGACTCGGCTTCCCAGCGGCCGCCCGTAACCCAGTCGAAGCCTGACGTGAAGTGCTCGCTGAGGCGAAGAAGGAAGGCTTCGGGGGAGCCAACGCCCGCCCTGGCGAAGGCGTAGATGGTGTTCTTCTGGGTGTCCGTGGCGACGACGTGGGCGTTGTCGCCCTGGAGGTGCGCAGCCTCGAAATCACCACGCAGCTGCGAGGTGACGTTCAGGTCTTCGATCTGGTGGCGGTCGGTGTCGCGGGTGACTTTGACGACGCGGACTTCTGCCTTGCCGTACTGGTTGTCGCCGAGGACGATTTTGTTGCTCATGGTCATATCCCAACTTCTACGAGGTGGAACCTTCAAGGTCCACCAACGAAATTAAGCGCGTATTTCCAACGCGTTTCTGGTGGAGCCGACCCAACAAAAAAGAGCCGGCATCCATTGATGCCAGCTCATTACGACCCTGCCTGCTGCTCCCAGGTTACGTGACCTGCGCCACGAAGTGAAAAAAGCGTAGCCCACTCTTGCCAGTGGTGTCATCACTTCCCGGGAATTGTTATGTACTTTCCGATTGTGACCGCCCGGGGGTGCATCTCTGCGGCCGAGGTCTTGACGCCGATCCCAGACCCTCATAGAATTTCCACATAACAATAAAAGATTTCCGAAGTACGGAAAAGCTAAGCAGCAAGAACGAGGAGGAACAGATGGACTCGAAGGATAAGAACAACGTCGTGGATTTCCCGGCCCCCGGCCAGGAGCTGTACCTGCCGTTCGGCGCCACGGATCCCGACTTCTACATTCCGGCCGACTGTGACCGTGCAGGCGGGTTCTCCCGCTGGATGCGCGCGCTCCCGGTATTCGGCCGGCAGCGTCCCTAAGAGCTCCATCCCCAGCAGCCCCCTCTGCTCGCAAGCTCGGACAGGGAACCCTGCGGCTGTGGGCCCTGTTCAGGCCGGACTCTGCGCAACAGAGCCAACGGGCGGGTGGCACCTGGGGAGGTGCCGCCCGCTTTTGCGTGCCTAGCCGTTCACGAGCCTCCGCACCTCCGCCGATTCGATGGTTCCCTGCGCACACGATGGTTCGAACCGTCGTGTGCGCAGGGAACCGTCGATCCGGCGTTATCCACATAGGACGAACTCCGGCTGTCGTCGGCTAGTGGTGCCGTCCGAGGCTTGACCCATGACGAACAACGCGCAGTTGACGATGCCGCCGGCTGGCATGCTGCCCACCGGAATGGACCTGTGGCGCACCGGCGAGCTGCAGGAATCCGGGGTCAATGCCCGCAAAGTCGCGGCCTTGGTGCGGACCGGCGACTTGGTCCGGCTCCTTCGCGTACTTCCCATGGCCGCGACGTAGTTGCCACACCAGGTCGCTGCAGACAGCGGACATTGTCTTCGTGGACGGCATGCCCTGCACCTCACTGGAGCGCACCGTGGTGGATTGCTGCCTCATGCTGACCTACAGGCAGGCCTTGGTGCTCATGGATCATGCCCTCAGGATGGGCGCTGACCTGGAGAAAATCCGTCGGATGAGTGCTTCGTTGGCGGGACGCAACGGCGTACGGACCTTGCGACGAGCCACTGAGAACGCCGACGCGCGGTCGGAGTCACCGGGCGAGACGTTGACCCGTGAGTTGATTCACCGGCTCTGCATTGAACCGCCCGAGCTGCAGGTGGTCGCCTGGTCGCCGGAAGGCCAGTACCGGCTGGACTTTGCTTGGCGGGAGAAGAAGGTGGCACTGGAATTCGACGGCAGGGTGAAGTACTTCGACTACGAGCCCACCGATGAGGTCATCTACAAGGAGCGGCACCGTGAAAAGGCGCTGACCGAGGAGGGGTGGACGTTCATCCGGATCAAGTGGCAAGACCTGTTCCAGGAACACGAGTTCAAGATGCGCGTCCTGCGGGCCCTCCGAAATGCAGGTTAGCCAAGGCCGTTTCGATGGTTCCCTGCGCGCTCGATGGTTCGAACCATCGTCTGCGCAGGGAACCATCGAAACGGGTGGGGTGGGAGGCGGCGGAGCGGGCAGGCCGGCGAGCCGAGGCGGAGTGCCTAGCCGTTCACGAGCTTCCGCGCCGCAGCCGAGTGTTCCGCGATGAGCCCGGCGACGTCCAAGCCCGGAATCTGCCCGTCCACCACGCGCCACTCTCCGCCCACCATCACCCGGTCCGCACGGTCCGCCCCGCACAGCAACAACGCCGCCACCGGATCGTGGCTGCCGGAGAAGCGCAGGTCGTCGAGGCGGAAGAGTGCCAGGTCGGCCTGCATCCCCGGCGCCAGTTGACCAATATCGGAGCGCCCCAGCACGGCTGCCGAGCCCCGCGTCGCCCAGCCGAGAGCGCGCTCCACCGGCACGTCCGCGCCGTAGCGCAACCGCTGCAGATAGAGCGCCTGCCGGGCCTCAAGGATCATGTTGGAGGCATCGTTCGACGCCGATCCGTCCACTCCCAGCCCCACAGGGACCCCGGCTGCCTCGAGTTCCAGCACGCGTGCCGTGCCTGACGCGAGCCGCATGTTCGACGTCGGGCAGTGCGCGACGGCGGTGCCCGCGGCTCCCAGCCGGGCGATCTCGTCGTCGTTGAAGTGGATGCCGTGGCCCAGCCAGGTGCGGTTGCCCAGCCAGCCGACGCTGTCCAGGTAGTCCACGGTCCGCAGGCCGAACATCGACTGGCAGAAGTCTTCCTCGTCGATGGTTTCGGCGAGGTGAGTGTGTAGCCGGACATCCAGCCGCTCTGCCATCAAGGCGCTTTCGGCCATGATCTCCTTGGTCACCGAGAACGGCGAACACGGGGCCAGGGCAATCTGGATGACAGCGCCGTCGCCGCGCTGGTGGTACTCGCGGATGAGGCGCTCGCTGTCCGCCAGAATGATCTCCGGCCGCTGCACCGTGGACTGCGGCGGCAGGCCGCCGTCGTCCGTTCCCAAAGTCATGGAGCCGCGCGTGAGGGTTGCCCGCATGCCTAGGTCGCGTACGACGCCGACCTCCACGTCGATCGCGTCCTCGAGTCCCGCGGGGAACAGGTAGTGGTGGTCGGCTGCCGTGGTGCAGCCGGAGAGCAGCAGCTCGGCCAGGGCCACTTTGACCGCGAGTTCGAGGCTGTCCGGAGTCAGGCGTGCCCAGACCGGGTAGAGGTTCTGCAGCCACGGGAACAGTGGGGCGTTGGCCACGGGCCCCCAGGCCCGCGTGAGCGTTTGGTAGAAGTGGTGGTGCGTGTTGATCAGGCCCGGCAGGAGGACGTGCGCGGAAGCATCGAAGACGGCGGAACAGGGAGCGGACGGCTGCCCGCCGGCCGGAACCAGCTCGGCGATGATGCCGCCGCTGACCACGATGCCGCCACCGGCGTCGAGCCCGTTGGCGGTGAAAGCGGCGAGCGGGTTCTTGATCCAGAGCCTGGACGGGGACGGGGACGGGGTTTGCGGGTGGGCCATGGATGGCTCCTTGTCTGGTCGGCAACAAATGCGTTCCAGCTCAGTTAGGCCCTGTCTGCTGATCCAGGATCCCGGCCTCCCTAGGGACGGCCGGTGGGATTTCAGCGTAGGACGCACGCGGAAGCGCGTCAATGTGACCCGTCCGAAACCTGAATTTCACATCACGAAATTAAGTTTCCAGAAACTATGGCGCTGATCACAGGTTCGGTGCTAATCTCGATCTTGCCAAAGGCGGGCACCCGGACTCCGGGAAGCTATCTACCAGGCGAACCTTCAAAAGCACATGCTGAAGCCTGGTAGCCGTATCACTGGCGCGTCCCCGTCTCAGGGTTACTGGGCTTCCTTGCCACTAAGGAAGTCGCAAAAATGAGTACAACCGTCACGGCCGAACATTTTCTGGCCGCATCCATAAAACTGGCAACAGCCAACGTCCTGAACAGCGGCGGCCCGTTCGGCGCCGTCGTTGTCACCGCGGATGGCCACGCCTTCGAAGGCGTCAACCGGGTCACCGCCACGAACGACCCCACGGCCCACGCCGAGGTCACCGCCATCCGCAATGCCTGCCGCGAACTCGGCACGTTCGATCTCAGCGGAGCCACCCTCTTCACCAGCTGCGAGCCCTGCCCCATGTGCCTGGCCTCGGCCCTGTGGGCACGGATCGGCAACGTGGTCTTCGCCGCTGACCGGCACGACGCAGCCTCCGTGGGCTTCGACGACGCGGTCTTCTACGAGTACTTCGAGAACGAGGACCGGGATGCACTGATGCCGGTCGCCAAGCTGGAACTGGGCGACCCCCAGGCTCCCGCCATCCTGGAACCGTTCAACACCTGGAACACGCTCGATTCCAGGATTGACTACTAGGATCCGGTGGCTGACATGACAATCCTGGACCCCGCAGAAATGCGAACCGCAGCTGAAAAGCAGGCTGCGCCCGAAGGCGCAGAGCACACGGCGGCACCCCGGCCCCCGGCGTCGAAATCCTTCCTGGATAGTTTCTTCCAGATCACCAAGCGTGGCTCCACGCTGGCCCGCGAATTCCGCGGCGGCATCGTCACGTTCTTCACGATGGCCTACATCGTGATCCTCAACCCGCTGATCCTGGGCGGTTTCTCGGCCGAGAACGCCCCCACGGACGTCGCCGGCGGCTGGCTCTCGGCGGCGCAGGTGGGGGCAGTTACCGGGCTCACCGCCGGCGTTATGACCATCGTGTTCGGCCTCGTCGCCAACCTGCCGTTCGGGCTCGCAGCGGGCCTGGGCATCAACTCGTTCCTGGCAGTGGCCGTCATCCAGGACGTGACCTGGCCCGAAGCCATGGGTCTGGTGGTCATCAACGGTTTCCTGATTGTCCTCTTCGGCGCCACGGGTGCCCGGACGGCGATCTTCAAGGCAGTCCCCAAGGAACTCAAGGCTGCCATCACCGTCGGCATTGGCCTGTTTATCGCCTTCATCGGCTTTGTGGATTCCGGCTTCGTCCGCCCCACCAAAGGCGGCCCGCCGGTCCAGCTCGGCAACGACGGCTCCATCACCTCCATCCCCACCCTCGTCTTCATCGTCGGCCTGCTGGTCATGGGAATCCTCGTGGCCCGCAAGATCCAGGGCGGTCTCCTGATCGGAATCGTCGCCACCACAGCCCTCGCCGCCGTCGTCGAGGCCACCATGCATATCGGTCCCGGCAGCGCCGACAACCCCGGCGGCTGGCACCTCAACGTGCCCGTGCTCGCCGGCCAGCTGGTCTCCGCCCCGGACTTCAGCCTGGTGGGCCAGTTCGATCTCTTCGGCTCGTTCTCAAGGATCGGCGGCCTCGCGGCCACCATGCTGGTGTTCACCCTGGTGTTCACCAACTTCTTCGACGCCATGGGCACCATGACCGGACTCGCCAAGAGCGCCGGAGTGGCGCACAAGGACGGCACGTTCCCCAGGCTGAAGTCGGCCTTCATCGTCGAAGGCATGGGCGCAGTGGTGGGCGGCGGAACGTCCGGCTCGTCCAACACCGTCTACATCGATTCCGCGGCCGGCATCGGCGAAGGTGCCCGCACCGGCCTGGCCTCCGTGGTCACCGGCGTGCTGTTCCTGGGCTCGATGTTCTTTACGCCGCTGACCTCGGTGGTGCCGCTCGAAGTGGCGGCAGCCGCCCTGGTGGTGGTGGGCGCCATGATGATGGCACAGATCCGCGAGATCAAGTTCAGCAAGTTCTCGATCGCACTGCCGGCCTTCCTGACCATCATCACCATGCCGCTGACCTACTCGATCGCCAACGGCATCGGCGTCGGATTCATCTCCTTCGCGGTCATCAGCGCGGCGTCCGGCCGGGCCAGGAAAGTCCATCCGCTCATGTGGGTGGTCACCGCGGGCTTCATCATCTACTTCGCCCGCGGGCCGATCAACGCCCTGCTGGGCGCGTAGGCCCCCGGCGTAACCGCCCATTCGGGCGCCTTAGACGGCGGTCCATCCGCACCCACCGCATCGAGTAGGCGTCCGTCGCCGTGGTCCGCAGCACGGGAACCCACGACGGCGGGCGGCGGTGGAGTGCGGCTGCGCCGTCACGGACCGGGGCGGGATTAGAGGCCCCGCCCCCGGTCCCATCAAACAACTCCCCTGACTTTCCCTCTACACCAGCAAGGAATGAGATTATGAGGCAAGACCGCGCACTGTTCCGGACAGGCTTCCCGTCCGGAACCTCAGTGGTAAAGGACGTGTTGCCATGCTGGACCTAATACCTTCACTGGGAGGCTGGCGGGCCGCGGTCTCCGGCCAGCGCTGCGCCGTCGCCACCATCGTGGCCGCGGGCGGCTCCGTGCCCCGGCCGCTCGGCACCTCCATGCTTGTGTCGGAACGCGGGGACGTCCTCGGCAGTCTCTCCGGCGGCTGCGTGGAAGGCGCCGTGGTGGACGCCGCCCTTGAGGCCATGCGCGACGGCGGCAGCCGCCTTGAGTCGTTCGGCTACAGTGCCGAGGACGCGTTCGCCGTCGGACTCTCCTGTGGAGGAGAGCTGGAAGTCCATATCCAGCCGCTCGGTGTTGGCTCCCCTGAACTATCTGTGTTGCGCGGTTTTGGTGACGCTGGCCGCAACGTGGCCGAAGGCCCCGCCGCCCGGGGGCTTGCCGCCCTGGCGGTCATCCGCCGGCTCGACGCGGGCGGAGGCGTGGTGGTCGTCGACGATCCTGTGAGGTTCCGCGCCATGGAGTCGCCTGAACTTGCCGTGCTGGTGGGCGACCATCCCGCCACTGTTTACGCGGCAGCCGCCCAGCTCGAGCCGCTGGTCCAAGGCGGGCGCGCGGGCCTTATCCGGCTGGCACCACCCGCCGGCTGCACCGGCGGCTCGGAGACACACCCCGAACCCATCACCCTGTTCGTGGAAAGCCGGCTCCCCGCCGCGCGCATGCTCATTTTCGGCGCCAACGACTTCGGCGCCGCGCTGCTCCCGGCCGGGAAACTGCTGGGCTATGACGTTACCTTGTGTGATGCCCGGCCGGCTTTTTCGAACCAGGGCCGTTTCCTCGCCGCTGACCAGGTGGTCACTGACTGGCCGCACCGCTACCTTGCCGCAGAAGCAGCCGCGGGCCGGGTGGACGGCCGCACCGTGGTGTGCGTACTGACCCACGACCCCAAGTTCGATATCCCGCTGCTGGAAACCGCGCTCGGCCTGGGCCTCGCCTACGTGGGCGCCATGGGTTCGCGGCGCAGCCACCGTCAGCGGATCGACGCGCTGCTCGCGGACGGCACGCCGGCTGAAGCGCTCGAACGGCTGCACTCGCCCATCGGCCTGGATCTGGGCGCGGTCACGCCTGCCGAGGTCGCGGTGTCCATTACGGCCGAGATCATCGCCTCCCGTGGCCGGGCCGGACGGGGCAGCACCACGCCGGCGCCGCTCAAGGCATCCTCGCTCAAGGACGGCAGCGGCCCCATCCACCATCCAGACCCCCGCACGCACGAACCCCGCACGCACGAACCCCGCCAGGAGGACCCATGGACATGAACACCATCGAGGCCGTCGTCCCCACGACAGACCCCGCCGACTGGCGCGACGGCGATGCCTGGCTGGCCGGCGGCACGGTGCTGTTTTCCTACGGGAGTACCGTCCTGAAGCGGCTGCTGGACCTTGGCGAAGCGGGTTGGCCGGCCGTGACCGTGAGCGATGCAGGGATTGAACTGGCCGCCACATGCACCGTCGCGGAGCTCTACGCCCTGCCGGGTTCGGACGAAGTTGCCGGCAGGGAGTGGCCGGGCCTGGACCTGTTCCGTCCGTGCTGCGACTCCTTCGTGGCGTCCTTCAAGGTCTGGTACATGTCCACCGTGGGCGGCAACCTGTGCACCTCGCTCCCGGCCGGGCCCATGATCTCGCTCTGCGCAGGGCTGGACGCCACCGCCACCATCCTCGGCCCCGGCGGCAGCAGCCGCACGGTCCCGGTGGCCACGTTCATCACCGGGGACGGGCAAAACAGCCTGGCACTCGGCGAGCTCCTGCGCAGCATCCACCTGCCGGCGTCGGCCTTGTCGGCGAAAGTGGCCTTCCGCCGGCTCTCGCTCAGCAACCTCGGCCGTTCCGGAGTCCTGCTGATCGGACGGCGGGATGCCGACGGCGGCCTGGTCCTCACCGTCACCGCCGCCACCAAACGCCCCGTGCAGCTGCGGTTCACCGCTGCCAAGATGGCTGGCCCCGCGGCACTGGCGGCCGCCGTCGGGAAGGCCATTCCCGCGGAGCTGTACCACGATGACATCCACGGGCTGCCCGAGTGGCGCCGGGACATGACCCTCCGGCTCGCGGAGGAGATCCGTGCGGAACTGCTGGAGGAACGGCTCACCGTGTCGGGCGATTTCTGGACCGGCCAGCCGCACGCCACGTCGCCGCAGCCGAGCGCGCAACCCGACACAGCACAGAACCAGCAGCAGAAGGAGGCCTGAGCATGGCAATCGAAATCAACGGCACCGCCACCCCGGCCATACCCCGCCCGGGCCAGTGCCTGCGCACGTTCCTGCGCGAACAAGGCAATTTCGGCGTCAAAAAAGGCTGCGACGGCGGCGACTGCGGTGCCTGCACCGTGCACGTGGACGGCACCCCCGTGCACAGCTGCATCTACCCGGCCGTCCGCGCCGACGGCAAGGCCGTCACCACCATCGAAGGCCTCGCCCAGGGCGGTGCGCTGCACCCCGTGCAGGAGCAGTTCCTGGCCGAACAGGGCTTCCAGTGCGGCTTCTGCACCGCCGGCATGATGATGACCGCGGCCACCTTCGACAACGAACAGAAAGCCAACCTGCCCCGCAGCCTCAAGGGCAACCTCTGCCGCTGCACCGGCTACCGTTCCATCGCGGACGCAGTGTGCGGGACCCACACGCACGACGGCGGCGCGGCAGCTGGCGCGGTCCGTCCGGCTTCCGCAGCCGGAACCACCGCGGCCGGAACCACCGCCACGAGCAATACCGCCG
This sequence comes from Pseudarthrobacter sulfonivorans, assembly GCF_001484605.1. NCBI lineage: Bacteria > Bacillati > Actinomycetota > Actinomycetes > Micrococcales > Micrococcaceae > Pseudarthrobacter > Pseudarthrobacter sulfonivorans. The sequence goes on from NZ_CP013747.1 coordinate 3,047,946, forward strand.
CCGGCACCACGGCTTCCCGGGCCGGGCAGATCGGCGACAACGTGCCCGCCCCGGCGGGCCTCGCCGTCGTCACCGGCACCGCCCGCTACACACTCGATGTCCCGGCCGAAGAACTGACAGGCCTGCTCCACCTGAAGCTGCTCCGCTCACCCCACGCGCACGCGCGAATTGTCTCCATCGACAGGACTGCCGCGCTCCAGGTGCCCGGCGTCGTCGCGGTCTTCACGCACGAGGATGCCCCGGCGCAGCACTTCTCCACCGCCCAGCACGAGCTCTACACGGACGATCCCGACGATACCCGCGTCTTCGATGACGTGGTGCGGTTCATTGGCCAGCGGGTGGCCGCCGTCGTGGCCGAATCGGTGGGTGCCGCCGAGGCCGGGGCCCGCGCCCTGCAGGTGGAATACGAGCTGCTGGACACTGTCTTCAGCCCGCAGGACGCCATGCTCCCCGGCGCTCCGGCACTGCACGGGGACAAGGATGCCGTGAAGGCCCGGATCTCGCGGCCGCGGCAGAACGTGGTGGCCGAGCTGCACTCGGAGCTGGGCAGTGTGGCGGACGGTTTCGCCGCTGCCGACTTCATCCACGAGCACACCTACCGGACCCAGCGCGTGCAGCACGTCGCCCTGGAAACGCACTCCTCCATCGCCTGGCTCGACGAGGAGGACCGCCTCGTGGTCCGCACCTCCAGCCAGGTCCCGTTCCTGGTCCGGCGCACGCTGGGCCGGGTGTTCGACCTGCCGGAGGACCGTATCCGCGTGGTGGCCGGGCGCGTAGGCGGCGGCTTCGGCGGCAAGCAGGAAGTGCTCACCGAGGACCTCGTGGCCCTCGCCGCGCTCACGCTGCGCCGGCCGGTCCAGGTGGAGTTCACGCGCACGGAGCAGTTCACCGCCACCACCACGCGGCACCCCTTCACCATCAAGCTCAAGGCCGGCGCCAGCAAGGACGGTCTCCTCACCGCGCTGCAGCTGGACGTGGTCACCAACACCGGCGCCTACGGCAACCACGCCCCCGGTGTGATGTTCCACGGCTGCGGCGAATCGCTGGCCGTGTACAAGTGCGCCAACAAGAAAGTGGACGCGCATGCCGTGTACACGAACACCGTGCCGGCCGGGGCGTTCCGCGGCTACGGGCTCAGCCAGATGATCTTCGCGATCGAGTCGGCCATCGATGAACTGGCTGTCGGCATCGGCATGGATCCCCTGGAATTCCGGCGCCGGAACATGGTGCGCGAAGGCGATGACATGCTCTCCACCAACCCCGAGCCCGAGGAAGACGTCCACTACGGCAGCTACGGCCTGGACCAGTGCATCTCCCTGGTGCGTGATGCCTTGGACCGCGGCCAGCAGCGCTACCGCGACGCCGGGCTCGACGACCTCGGCCCGGACTGGGTGACCGGGGAAGGTTCCGCGCTGTCCATGATCGACACCGTGCCGCCCCGCGGCCACTTCGCCCACACCCGCGTGAGCCTGCTTCCGGACGGCACGTTCGCGGCCGACGTCGGGACCGCCGAATTCGGCAACGGCACCACCACGGTGCACGCGCAGCTGGCCGCGACGGCGCTGTCCACCACGGCAGCCAAAGTGGCCGTGCGGCAGTCCGACACGGACCTCGTGGAGCACGACACCGGCGCGTTCGGCTCGGCCGGAACGGTGGTGGCCGGCAAGGCCACCCTGATGGCGGCTACCGAGCTGGCCTCCCGGATCGTCACCGTCGCCGCGGCGCTGACGGGCGCGCCGGAGACCGAATGCGTGCTCGACGACGGCGGCGTGGACTGTGCCGGGCGGCGGGTTCTGCTCGCGGACATCCACGACGCCGCGCGGCACCAGAGCGTGCAGCTCGCCGTCGAGGGCAACTGGGACGGGACCCCGCGATCCGTGGCGTTCAACGTCCACGGCTTCCGCGTTGCGGTCAACACCGGCACGGGGGAGCTGCGGATCCTGCAGAGCGTTCAGGCAGCCGACGCCGGCGTGGTGGTGAATCCGCGGCAGTGCCGCGGCCAGATCGAGGGAGGCATCGCGCAGGCGCTGGGCGCTGCACTGTATGAGGAGGTCCGGGTGGACGACGCCGGCCGGGTCACCACGGACATCCTGCGGCAATACCACATCCCGTCCTTCGCGGACGTGCCGCGCAGCGAGGTCTACTTCGCCTCCACCAACGACCAGGTGGGCCCGCTCGGGGCGAAATCCATGAGTGAAAGCCCGTTCAACCCGGTGGCTCCGGCCCTGGCCAATGCGATCCGGAATGCCACGGGGGTCCGGTTCGCGGAGCTGCCGATCGGGCGGGACAAGATCTATCTGGGTCTGAAGGAAGGAGGGCTCGTCCGCTCCCGCTAAGACCAACGCGGGGTCAGATACGGCCCATGGGGCGGGGTTTATTGGGCCGTATCTGACCCCGCGTTGCTGGCGAAGCAACCGTTTGTGACCGGCCGTGATTCGGCGACCCCTTGACCGATGCGTGACCCAGGTCATACCGTTATTTCACTACTCGATACCTATTTTTCGCATTGTGGAAAAGCAATGACGCTTCTGCCGGTAGTTTCCGGCATAAATCCCACAGCGGAACATATGGAAGACATCTTCAAGAAGTGAGATCACGATGCAGACAACCCCGTTGACCGGCGTTGAACCGGCACCTGAGACAGCAGTTGACTTGGGCAAAGCAGCCCACCCCTCCGTGGGCGTCGACGCGCTTTGCGATGTAGCCAGCGCCGCCTCCGGCAGAACCATCAGCCCCACCCTCTACAACATCGACCTTGCCCCGACGAAGCGGGAAGGTCGCCGCTGGACCGGCTACAGCATCTTCACCCTCTGGGCCAACGACGTCCACAGCCTTGGAAACTACGCCTTCGCCATTGGACTCTTCGCCCTCGGGCTGGGCGGCTGGCAGATCCTCCTCGCTTTGGGAGTCGGCGCCGTCCTGCTGTTTGCGCTCCTCAGCTTGTCCGGCTTTATGGGCGTAAAAACCGGTGTCCCGTTCCCCGTCATGAGCCGGATCAGCTTCGGCATCAGGGGCGCCCAGATTGCCAGCCTCCTGCGCGGGGCAGTGGCCGTGGCCTGGTTCGGCATCCAGACGTACCTCGCGTCCGTGGTGCTCAGGGTCATGCTCGTTGCCATGGTTCCCTCGCTGCAGGAGCTCGACACCAACTCCATTCTCGGCCTGTCCACGCTGGGCTGGGCTTCGTTCGTATTCCTCTGGATTGTCCAGCTGGTTATCGTCAGCTTTGGCATGGAAATGATCCGCAAGTACGAGGCCTTCGCCGGCCCCATCATCCTGGTCACCATGGCGGCCATCGCCGTCTGGATCTTCGTCGAAGCCGGCGGCTCCATCGCCTGGGCCGGGGACAACGCCCTCGAAGGCGGCGACATGTGGCGCACCATCTTCGCCGGCGGTGCCCTGTGGGTTGCCATCTACGGAACGTTCGTCCTGAACTTCTGCGACTTCACCCGGTCCGCCGTCTCCAAGCAGGCCGTCGTGCGCGGCAACTTCTGGGGCATCCCCATCAACATGCTCCTCTTCGGCGCAATCGTTGTAGTCATGGCCGGTGGACAGTTCAAGATCAACGGCACTGTCATCCAAAGTCCGTCGGACATCGTCCAGACCATCCCGAACACGCTGTTCCTTGTCCTGGCCTGCCTTGCCCTGCTGATCCTGACCATCGCCGTGAACCTGATGGCCAACTTTGTGGCCCCCGTCTATGCCCTGACCAACCTCTTCCCGAAGCACCTGAACTTCCGCAAGGCGGCCTGGGTCAGCGGCACCATCGGCCTCATCATCCTGCCGTGGAACCTGTACAACAACCCGCTGGTCATCGTGTACTTCCTGGGCGGACTCGGAGCCCTGCTCGGCCCGCTGTTCGGCGTTGTCATGGCCGATTACTGGCTGCTGCGCCGCGGCAAGGTCAACGTCCTTGAGCTCTACTCCGAGGACCCGGCAGGTGCCTACTACTACAAAAAGGGCTACAACCCCCGGGCCATCATCGCCATGGTGCCCGCTGCCGCCATCGCGCTCCTGATCGCCTTTGTTCCGGCGCTGGAAGCCGCCGCCCCGTTCGCGTGGTTCGTCGCGGCCGGCATCGCCGCGGTGGTCTACTACGTCATCTCCGACCGCTCCCAGCGGCTCGACGACGTCGACGGCGAATCCATTGCCGTCGCCAGCGCCCACTAACACCAGCTGACCGCCGCGCCAGCCAACCGCCGCGCCAGCCAACCGCCGCGCCAGCCAACCAACCTGTCCCGAAAGAGGAAAAGCACCATGCGCATCCTTGTGGCCAACGTCAACACCACACAGTCCATGACCGATTCCATCGCCGCGCAGGCAAAACAGGCCGCGCTGCCGGACACGGAGATCGTGGGAATCACTCCGCGCTTCGGCGCAGACTCCTGCGAGGGAAACTTTGAGAGCTACCTCGCGGCGATCGCCGTGATGGACGCCGTCGTCAACTACCAGGAGCCGTTCGACGCCGTCATCCAGGCCGGCTACGGCGAGCACGGCCGCGAAGGGCTCCAGGAGCTCCTTGACGTTCCGGTAGTGGACATCACCGAGGCGGCCGCGAGCACCGCGATGTTCCTGGGCCACAAGTACTCGGTGATCACCACCCTGGACCGGGCCGTGCCGCTGATCGAGGACCGGCTGAAGCTGGCCGGCCTCGACGCCCGGTGCGCCTCGGTCCGGGCCAGCGGCATGGCCGTCCTGGAGTTGGAGGAGGAGCCGGAGCGCGCTGTGGAAGCCATCATCGAACAGGCGCTGCTGGCTGTCCGTGAGGACAAGGCGGAAGTCATTGTCCTGGGCTGCGGCGGCATGGCCGGCCTGGACGAGGAAATCCGGAAGCGTGCCGGCGTCCCCGTGGTGGACGGTGTGGCGGCCGCGGTCACCATCGCTGAATCGCTGGTCCGGCTGCGGCTGAGCACCTCAAAGGTCCGGACCTACGCCACCCCGCGGCCCAAGACCGTCATAGGCTGGCCAATAACGGCAGCGAACATGCCCGCTGCGCCTTAGCCGGCGATCAACAGCCCGGCAATCAACTCAAGGAGCGACCCCATGACTGCAACCCACCGGCCCGCACATCCCCACCGGCCGGCACCGGTCGCCGTCGTGACCGGTGCAGGCTCCGGGATTGGCAGGGCGGTGGCGCGGCTCATGCTGGCCGACGGGTACCGCGTGGTGTTGGCCGGCCGCCGTGAGGCTCCGCTGCTGGAGTCCGCGGCCGGCCACCGCCAGGCGCTGACGGTGCCCTGCGACGTGACAATACCCGACGACGTCGAGCGCCTTTTCGCCGCGTCCCTCGGCAAGTGGGGGAGGGTTGACGTCCTGTTCAACAACGCCGGAGTGTTCGGCCCGGCGGCGTCGGTGGATGAAATCAGTGTGGCCGACTGGGACGCGGTGGTGGCGGTGAACCTGACCGGCTCCCTGCTCTGCGCCGCCGCCGCCGTGCGGGCCATGAAATCCCAGGAGCCGCAGGGTGGCCGCATCATCAACAACGGGTCCATTTCAGCGCATTCGCCGCGGCCGCGGACGGTGGCCTACACGGTCACCAAGCACGCGATGACGGGCCTGACCAAGAGTATCGAGCTGGACGGCAGGGATTTTGGCATCACCTGCGGCCAGATCGACATCGGCAACACGGCCACGGACATCATGTCCACCATCGGCGTGGACTCCGGCGCCCTGCAGGCTGACGGCAGCCGCAGGGTGGAACCCACGTTCCCGGTGCAGGACGCCGCGCGCGCCGTGCTCCTGATGGCAGGCATGCCGCCGTCGGCCAGTGTGGGCTCAGTGGTGATCACTGCTGCGGGAATGCCGTTCATCGGCCGGGGCTGACAAAGAATAATCCACACCCTTCCGCTGTGGAAGCGGACGTCCGCACCGGGGTTTTCCCGGGTGGGCGTCCGTTTCCGTGGCGGATTTTTCATGTCCGAAACTTCCTAGCGATTTCCACATTGTGAAAACTCATTTTCCCCTTGCGGAATAATGTGAGCGGGGTTACTTTGGAAACAGACCCCGATCTCCGGGGCTGTTCCCGATTGATAGGTACAGATCAATGAAGATCCCAGATTCCGCGGCGCTGAAGGCGAGTTCGGCCCCGCAGAAGAAGAAGCCCCTGTATAGGTCGCTCTTCTTCCAAATTCTGATCGCCGTCGTGGCAGGTGTCCTTATCGGACATTTCTGGCCGGACCTCGGCTCGCAGCTGAGGCCTCTCGGTGATGGATTTATCCAGCTCATTAAGATGATCATCGCGCCGCTGATTTTCCTGGTGATTGTCACCGGCATCTCGGCCGTAGGCGACGTCAAGGCGGTCGGAAGGGTCGGAGTCAAAGCCCTTCTCTACTTCACCGCGGCCACGCTCTTCGCGCTGGTCTTCGGCCTGATCGTAGGCAACATCGTCCAGCCCGGTGCCGGGCTGAACATTGATCCCAACACCCTCTCCCAGGAAGCGCTGACCGCCAAGACCGGCAATGCCGTGCCCAAGGACGCCGCGGCCTTCATCCTGGACGTCATCCCCACCAGCGTCATCGGCGCCTTCGCGAGCAACAGCCTCCTGCAGGTCCTGTTCTTCTCGGTCTTCTTCGGCGCGGCAATCGTCGTCATCGGACGCGAGCGCTGCATGCCGGTCGTCAGCCTCATGGAGACCGTCCTGGAGCTCATCTTCAAGATCATGTCCTGGATCATGAAGGTTGCCCCGATCGGTGCTTTCGGTGCCATGGCATTCATCATCGGCCAGTACGGGCTGGACACGCTCAGCACCTATGCGTTGCTCATTGCCGCCTGCTACGGCGCGGCCATTGTCTTCATCGGCCTGCTGTTCCTCGTGGCCTGGGGCTTTGCCCGCGTCCCGCTTTGGCACTTCCTGAAGTACACCCGCGAGGAGTTCCTGCTGGCGCTCGGCACCGCCTCCACCGAGGCTGTGATGCCGCGCATCATGACCAAGCTGACCAACGCCGGCTGCTCACGCGCCACCACGGGCCTGGTGGTGCCCACCGGCTATTCATTCAACCTCGACGGCGCCGCGATCTACCTTTCGATCTCCCTGCTCTTCCTGGCACAGGCCTTCGGCCACAACCTGGACCTCGGCCAGCAGTTGGCCGCGCTCGGCGTCCTGCTGCTGACCTCCAAGGGCATGGCCGGCGTACCCGGTTCATCGTTCCTGGCTCTCTCCGCCACCGCCGCAGCACTGGGGATCTTCCCGGTTGCCGGCGTGGCGCTCCTGCTCGGTGCCGACCGCCTCATGGACTCCATGCGCGTGGTGGTGAACCTCCTGGGCAACTGCGTCGCCACGTTCGTCGTCTCCAAGTGGGAGGGCCAGTTCGACCGGAGCGTTATGGTCAGGGCGTTCAAGGGCGAAATCACCAACCACGATTCCGCCATCATGCTTGGCGTTGAGGAAGAGTTCGAAGACCAGGAGCTTGAGCGGATCAGCGGCGGCCAGGAGCCGTCGCCCAAGTTCCGCGGTGGACCGAACCCGGAAGAGATCCGCGAGTTCCACATGAGGCGGCCCACCCACGCCGCTGCCGCGCCTGACGGTTCGTCCGACGCGGGCGGCGGGAAGTAACTTCCGGTTCCCCGGCTGATCGCCGTCGCCAAGGCAAGGAACCCCGCCCCTGAATGGGGGTGGGGTTCCTTGCGTCTGGCATTGACCACGCCCACTCAGCTTCGGAGTGTCGAACCGCGTCTGAGCTGGGGATTCGGCAAGGATTGGGGCTATGACCAAGAGAACTGTGCTTATCGGGGGACGCTTTTTCTTTGGCCTTTTGACGTTGGTGGCGGTGGGAACACAGCTGACAGTTCATTTGGGCATGGGCTATGACGTCTGGAACTTCTTCAGCTACTTCACCAATCTGTCCAACATCTTCGCTGCGTTGGTGCTTCTCATCAGCGGCTACAGGGTCCTGATCCGCAAACGCCCCAGCGAAATCGACGACGTCACGCGCGGCACGGCAACCATCGCCATGGCCGTGGTGGGACTCGTGTTCGGTGCACTGCTCGCCGGGGAAGATCTCGGCTCGCTGCTGCCGTGGGTCAACTTCGTGGTGCACTACCTGATCCCGGTGGTCATGGTGGTGGACTGGCTCTTCCAACCGCCGCGGGCCACGCTCACGGTCAAGCACATCTGGTACTGGCTGCTCTACCCCGTCGGCTACCTGGTCTACAGCCTGGTCCGCGGGGCCTTGGTGAACTGGTACCCGTACTGGTTCGTCGACCCCGCACGGGCAGGTGGCTGGGGCGGAGTGGTGGTGTTTGCCCTCGCCATTTCCGTCGGCTTCCTGGTGGTGAGCCTGGCGATGCTGTGGCTCGGCAACAAGCTCAAGCGGCAGGTGGACTACTAGTCGAGGAGGTGCAACTGCTCGGGGGAGTCGAGGTCTTCACCGGCGGAGAGGTCACTGCAATCGATGAGATCTATCACTTCGGGATGGGCCTGGAGGAAATAGCGGGCCCCGGCGTCGCCCGTTGCCATTTCCGTGGCCTGCGCGCGAAGGCTGGAATCCAGGAGCAGCGGATGTCCCCGCTGTAGTTTTCCGTCGTTGCCACGGTAGGCGGCCGCCGTCACCCGGCCAGGCTTGTGTGATGCCAGCAACCGGGCGACGGTTTCCGCGGTCAGGCCCGGCTGGTCCACGAGTGCGATGAGCACATGGTCCTCCGGGGCTGCGGCGGCAACTCCCGCCCGGAACGAACTTCCCATTCCGCTGGCCCAGGCCGGGTTGCTGATGATCCGGTGCCGGCTGAGATCGGTGGCCGCGCGGACCGTTTCCGCGTCCGCGCCGAGCACCGTCACCACTTCCCGGCAGCCGCCGGCGAGCAGCACGTCTGCCAGGACTTCAACGAGCGTGCGGCCCTGGAACCGGAGCAATGCCTTGGGCCCGAGCCCCAGCCGCGTCCCGGCACCGGCGGCAAGCAGCACCGCCGTCGTGCGTTGTTTGTCCAGGTCAGCCATCGCCCCAGCCTATCCAGCCACATGACAGTTGACGGCAGTGTTCCGGGGGAACACTGCCGTCAACTGTTCCATGGATGACCGGGGTCAGGCGTCGCCGCCGGTGCCGCCGGTGGTCCCGGCGTTGACGTCCAGGAGCTTGTAGCGGTCCAGCGCGTAGGCGGGCACGCCGCCGTCCACCTCGCCGCGCGAAGCCAGCAGCTGCAGGGTCTTCACCACTATCGAGTGGGTGTCGTTCTTGAAGAAGCGGCGGGCTGCTGCGCGGGTGTCGGAGAAGCCGAAGCCGTCGGCTCCGAGGGAGGCGAACTGGTGCGGGAGGAACTGGCGGATCTGGTCCGGGACGGCCTTCATGTAGTCGGTCACCGCTACCACGGGCCCCTGCGCATCGGCGAGCTGCTGCGTGACGAACGGTACGCGGGCGGGCTGGCCTGGGTTCAGGAAGGCTTCTTCCTCGGCGGCGAGCCCGTCGCGGCGCAGTTCGTTCCAGGACGTGACGGACCAGACGTCGGCGGAGACGCCCCAGTCCTCGGCGAGGATCCGCTGGGCATCCAGGGCCCACGGGACGGAGACGCCGGAGGCCAGGATCTGGCTCTTGGGCCCTTCGAGACCCGACGCCGACACCCGGTGGATGCCTTTCAGCACACCGTTGACGTCGAGGTTCTCAGGTTCGGCCGGCTGGGAGATCGGCTCGTTGTAGACCGTGATGTAGTACATGAGGTTCTTATCGGATGCAGGTCCGGTTCCATCGCCGCTTGCGGCCGGCCCGTACATGCGCTCGATGCCGTCCCGGATGATGTGGCCCATTTCGTACCCGTATGCGGGGTCATAGGTAAGGACGGCCGGGTTGGTCGAAGCCAGGATCGGGGAGTGGCCGTCGGCGTGCTGCAGGCCTTCGCCGGTCAGGGTGGTGCGGCCGGCGGTGGCGCCGATGATGAACCCGCGGGCCATCTGGTCCCCGGCGGCCCAGAAGGCGTCGCCGGTGCGCTGGAAGCCGAACATGGAGTAGAACACGTACACCGGGATCAGCGGTACGCCGTGGGTGGCGTAAGAAGTTCCCGCGGCCGTGAAGGCCGCGACTGCCCCGGCCTCATTGATACCGGGGTGGATCAGCTGGCCCTGGGCCGATTCCTTGTAGGCCAGGACCAGGTCCCGGTCCACGGAGAGATAGGCCTGTCCGTCCGGGTTGTAGATCTTGGCCGTGGGGAAGAACGCGTCCATGCCGAAGGTTCGGGACTCATCCGGAACGATGGGGACAATGCGGTGTCCGAACTTCTTATCCCTGAGCAGGTCCTTGAGCAGGCGCACGAAGGTCATGGTGGTGGCCGCCTGCTGCTTGCCGGAACCGCGCTTGGCAACCTCGTAGGTTTTGGCGTCCGGCAGCTCCGCCGGCGCGTGGTCCGGCCGGCGTTCGGGGACGAAACCGCCCAGGGCGCGGCGGCGTTCCATAAGGTACTGGATCTCGGGGGAGTTCATGCCGGGGTGGTAGTACGGGGGCCGGTAGAGGTCCGCGTCGAGCTGTTCGTCCGTGATGGGGATCCGCAGGTGGTCGCGGAACTTCTTCAGGTCATCGAGGGTGAGCTTTTTCATCTGGTGGGTCGCGTTGCGGCCCTCGAAGTGGGGTCCGAGTCCGTAGCCCTTGACCGTTTTGGCCAGGATGACGGTGGGCTTGCCCTTGAATTCGGTGGCTGCCTTATACGCGGCGTAGACCTTGTGGTAGTCGTGGCCGCCGCGCTTGAGGTTCCAGATCTCGTCATCGGAAAGGTCCGCGACCATGTCCTTGGTCTGCGGGGTTTTGCCGAAGAAGTGCTCGCGGACGAACCCGCCGGATTCTGCCTTGTAGGTCTGGTAGTCACCGTCCGGGGTCTCGTTCATGATCTTCACGAGGGAGCCGTCGGCGTCCTTGGTGAGCAGGCCGTCCCACTCCCGGCCCCAGACGACCTTGATGACGTTCCAGCCCGCGCCGCGGAAGAACGCTTCGAGTTCCTGCATGATCTTGCCGTTGCCGCGGACGGGACCGTCCAGGCGCTGGAGGTTGCAGTTGATCACGAAGTTGAGGTTGTCGAGCTTGTCGTTCGCGGCGAGCTGGAGCAGACCGCGGGACTCGGGCTCGTCCATTTCGCCGTCGCCCAGGAACGCCCAGACCTGCTGGTCCGAGGTGTCCTTGAGGCCGCGGTTGTGCAGGTACCGGTTGGACTGGGCCTGGTAGATCGCGTTCATCGGGCCGATGCCCATCGAGACCGTGGGGAATTCCCAGAACTTCGGCATGAGGCGCGGGTGCGGGTAGGAGGAGAGCGCGTGGCCTTCCTTGGACTTTTCCTGCCGGAATCCGTCCAGGTCCTCCTCGGCGAGTCGGCCTTCCATGAACGCGCGGGCGTACATGCCGGGGGAGGCGTGGCCCTGGAAGAAGACCTGGTCGCCGCCGCCGGGGTGGTCCTTGCCGCGGAAGAAATGGTTGAAGCCGACCTCGTACAGGGTGGCGGCGCCGGCGTACGTGGAGATGTGCCCGCCCACGCCGATATCGGACCGCTGCGCCCGGTGCACCATGATGGCGGCGTTCCAGCGCATGTACGCCCGGTACTTCTGTTCGATCTCTTCGTCCCCCGGGAACGCCGTTTCCTGGTCCACCGGGATGGTGTTCACGTAGTCCGTGGTGGTCACCATCGGAACGCCGACGCTCTGCGCGCCCGCCCTTTGGAGCAGGCTCCGCATGATGTATTGGGCACGCTCGGTGCCCTGTTCCTGGATCAGGGCATCCAGGGACTCCAGCCATTCGGCGGTCTCTTCCGGATCACGATCGGGCAGCTGGTTTGTCAACCCGCTGAGGATATGGGAGGTCTCTTCTCCTGCAGCCACGTCCAGCCTCTTTTCATCGTTGAATAGTTGGCTCAAGTTTTCATTCTGTGAGAAAACTTTATTGCATCTCGAGATTATCCAAGCGACGATCCGCGCGTCAAGGTGAGCGGACGGTCACAATCGGCGGCCAAGGGCTCCGAAGCGCCGGCCGCCGAGGGGTACTGCCTGAACGCTCAGCTGCCCCGGTAGGTGGAATACGCGAACGGGCTCAGCAGGAGCGGCACGTGGTAGTGCGGCTCCGACTCCACCACGCCAAACGTGAGGGTTACCTCCGGGAAGAACGTCTCGGTGCCGCTCGCTGCGAAGTACTTGCCTGTGTCGAATGCGAGGCGGTAGGTGCCCGAAGGCAGCCGCTCCGGTCCCAGCTCTTTGATGCGTCCGTCCGCATCGGTGGCGCCGTCTGCGATCCGGACCCAGCGCTCGCCGTCGAGCACGTGGAGGGTTACCGGGACCTCGGCTGCCGGTTTTCCGGAACCGGTATCGAGTACATGCGTGGTGACGTGGGAAATGCTCATTTGCCCATCAGTCCTTCGAGTCGGAGCACTGCGATTTCCCGCAACTGCTGGCCAATGATTGATTGCTCTGCTTCGGGGGTGTGGGCGAGCCTGGTGTTGAGGGCGGCCAGGATCTCCTCCCGGCTGCGGCCGGCGGCGCGGATCAGGAACACCTGCCCGAACTTCTCCTCGTAGGCCCGGTTGCCCTCAGCCAGGGCCTCGGCGACGGCCGCGTCGGCCACGCCCAGTCCGGCCTGTTCCGACTGGGACAGCCTGGCTTCGGCACTGTCGCCCTGCGCCCGCTCGCCGATCCGCGGATGGTGGGCGAGGGCTGCCTCGATCTCTGCCGGCGTGAATGGATTGGCTGCACCGCGGCCCGCGGCCAGGAGCGCGTCGGGACTGGAATAGGGCCGCGCGTCGGCGAGCTCGTCGATCCAGCGTTGGATATCCAGGCAGGGGCGCAGGAAAGCGGCAGCCTCCGTGCGGCCGGCCGCGTTGAACTGTTCAAGATGCATGAGGCAAGTCCTCGTGTTTCGATGCTGGCATCCACGGTGTGAGGCTATGCGGATATTTTATTCCGCATCATGGAACTGTTATTTCAGCATATGCAAAAGTCAACCGCACGCACCTGCGGGTGTCAACTTCCGGGACGCTGCTCGGGTGATGCCCCAACGGAAAGGGGGACGCCCCCAACAGAAAGCGGACGACGGCGGGAGGTCCCGCCGTCGCCCGCCGACGGGCAGCGTCCGCTGACGGAAAAACGGTCAGCCGTCCCGCCGTGGGTGCGTCCGTGGTTACAGCCGCGGGACGCACTCCCCGGTTCCCAGCAACGCCAGCCCGGCGCGGTCGCCATCGCCGAAGTCGAACTGCCCGCTGTTTTCCTCATGCATCAGCTGCGTGGGATCGTCCACGTGGTCCAGCCCCAGGACGTGCCCCAGCTCGTGCATGATGATGGCGCGGATGTGGGCAGGTCCCTCCGGCCAGGCCAGCGTTTCCGCAAGGCCCGGCGCATCGAGGGTCACCTGGCCGGCGACGTACACATAGGGCTCGCCAGGGATGTGGGCGTAGGCGCTGCCGCCGGTCCCTGCAACCTTCCCGGCCAGTTTGGGTGCTTCCTCCGGAGATGACCACGCAATGAGAATCGGCGCCCACTGCTTGCCGTAGCGCGCCGGCTGGTACGCTTCGCGGGCTTCGGATGGCGCCTCAGACGTGGTTCCGTCATACACGAACTGCAGTCCCGAGGCCGCGGAAACCGCGGACACGGCCTCCTGGATAAGTACGTCCGTTCCTGGCGGCGCATTGTCCGGCCGGACCACGTAGTGCAGCGGACGGCAGGGGTCATAGGCCACAAAGGCCTGGCCCGGGTCCGGGGACTTCTGCAGGACATAGGCGGTGGATCCGCTGGTGGCCGGCGGCAGGCCGAGCGGGGCTGATGCGGCTTCAAACCCTGGCGGCGGCACTTTGGCGCCCGGCAGGTGGGGCATGGCTGCCGGCAACACAAACCGTTCGAAAAGGGTCGGCGTGAAGTAGAGACCCGCCACCAGGGCGATGCCCAGGACCGTGGCTGTGCGCGATTTCCACTTGCGCCCGCTGACTTTCCGGCGGTGGACGGTCCTCTTTGCCGAGATTGGCGAGATGGGGGCACCGCGCCACGGCTCGCGCGCTGGCGGCTTGCCCAGTGCCTCATCGATTGCCCATTGCGGAATGCGCCCGCTGGGCGAACGGCGGATGGGGGGAAACTCCCTGTCGCCAGAATCTGATTCCAACAGTTCCCCCTTGCGCTGCCGTGCCATCTCCTTTGATGGTCTGCCCAGCATAGTGGCGGTCCCGTTGATCCGTACGAGATTGCCCTTCCACGGGCAGACGGAGTACATGTCGCTGTTCTTGAGGTAGCCCGCATTGACGGCGTCGCGGGGGAAGTAGCGGTTGCCTTCTCCGGTATCGTGGGTCCATGGTGCGGAACCTGGCCGACATCGGCGCTGAAGGTGTATTGCTCGCCGGGGCGGGCCGTGCCATCCTGCTGCAGATCGCGAACCCCGCTGTGGGCCATGGCGTCGCCGAGCACAGTGACTTTATTGCCCGGCCGCTGGACCGCTTCCGGGCCACCGTCACCTACGTCTACGCCGTGGTTTACGGCACCGAAGCCCAGGTCGCGGCCGTTCGCCGCAGCGTCAACCGGGCCCACTCCGCGGTCCGCCGCAAGCCCGAATCCGGCTCCCACGGGTACAGCGCGTTCGATGCCCAGGCGCAATTATGGGTGGTGGCCACCCTGTACGACACAGCCATCACCGTCTACGAGAAAATCTATGGCCCGCTGGACGACGAGGCAGCCGACCTTATGTACAGCGACTACGCAAGAATCGGCACCGTCCTGCAACTGCCGGCGAACCTTTGGCCGGCCGACCGCACAGCCTTCAGGACATACTGGGACACGTCCCTGCTGACACTGGAGCTGGACGCCGTCACCGCCGGCGTCGGCCGCGACCTCCTGTACCCGCCAGCCGGGCCACTCTGGCTGCGGATGAGCATGCCGCTGATCCGGTTTGTTACCGCCGGTTTGCTGCCGGACCACCTGCGCGCCGGCTTCGGGCTGCCGTGGAGCGACCGCCACAGCCGCCTGTTCGAACGCACCACCCGGTGGTCCGCACTGGTGTACCCACGGCTGCCGCGGCTGCTCCGGCACTGCGTCAAGAACTACTGCCTCGGCCGGCTCCGCACCTCGTAGGCAACCACCGTATGGGGAAAGCGGACGACGGCGGGAGGTCCCGCCGTCGTCCGCTTTCCCTGGTCTCAAATACGATTGACCGACGATCGAGATCGAAAGTTTGAGCTGTCTATGAAGGTCACCACCACAACGCTCCAGATGCTCCAGCCGCCCGCCTGGACGGCGCGCCTGTTGCCCGATGACGCACGGCTGGACCGGGCTGACGGGGTCACGCCGGAGTATGCCCGGTTCCTCTATGGCCTGGTGGGCGGCCCGTGGCACTGGACGGATCGGCTCGAGTGGACACGGCAGCAGTGGGCCGAGGAGCTCGCGGTGCCGGGGACGGAATTTTGGGTCCTCTATGGGGAGGGCGTGCCGTGGGGCTATGTCCATCTTCAGCCCGTCGTTGCCGAGGACGGCACCCACGTCGAAGTCAGGTACTTCGGCCTTTCAGAGCAGGCGATCGGACGGGGCCTCGGCGGCCGGCTGCTGGAACACGGCATCACGGCGGCATGGTCGCTGGCACAACGCTTCGACCTCCCGCAGGTGTCCCGGGTCTGGGTCCACACTTGCACGCTGGACGGTCCCGCGGCCCTGGCAAACTACCAGTCCCGCGGCTTTGAGCCCTGCGGGACCGAGGACGGGGACACGGAAGTGGCGGAGGAGCCGCTCGGTTCCTGGGTGGCCACCGGCGGTCGATAGGAGATCGCGTAACTGACGCGGACGGACGCGGCTGGGGTTGGTGAATCGCAGTTCCTGAGAAGTAGATGAGCCCGAAAGCCGTGAGTGATTTGGCCGGCACCCATCCTAGAAATTTGGGCAAATGCCCTCGTTTATGCGTGTAAACGGGGGAAAAAATCCCTTGAGTTGTGACCTCGCGCACACCAAAGTTGAGTGCACCGATCAGTCACATTTCACATCAGCCGCCTCTCACGTTGGAGAAGAGCCATGCCTCAATCATCCGTTGCCCCACCCGCAACAACGTCCGGTCCCAAAATAGACAAGATGCGCAAGATCGCAGTAGCCAGTGTCATCGGAACCACCGTTGAGTGGTACGACCTGTTCCTCTTTGCTACCGCTTCTGCCCTCGTTTTTAACAAGATCTTCTTCCCCAGCTTTGATGCGCTGGTCGGAACCATGCTGGCGTTCGGCACGTTCGCTGCTGCCTATGTTGCTCGAATGGCAGGCGCCGCACTCTTCGGCCACTTCGGTGACCGGATGGGGCGCAAATCGATGCTCCTCACATCACTGCTGACGATGGGTGCCGCGACCTTTGCCATCGGCCTCCTGCCGGACTACGCAACAATCGGTATCGCGGCGCCGATCCTCCTGCTCGTGCTTCGAGTCATTCAGGGACTTGCCCTGGGCGGGGAGTGGGGCGGAGCGGTCCTGATGGTGGTGGAGCATTCTCCGAAGGACAAGCGCGGATTCTACGGTTCCCTAGTCCAGGTCGGTGTCCCGGGCGGAACGCTGATCGCCAACCTCGTGTTCCTGATCATCGCCGGAATCATGCCGGAGGAAGCCCTGCTTGCGTGGGGCTGGCGGATTCCCTTCCTGGCCAGTGTCATCCTGGTTGCCGTAGGCCTTTACATTCGACTGACCCTGGAAGAGACGCCGTCATTCCAGGCCGTCAAGGACGCGGGAGCCAAGGCAAAAATGCCGCTGGCCGAACTGCTGCGAAAGTACTGGAAGCAGGTCCTTCTCGGCGCGCTGGCAACAATTTCCACCGGAACAGCCTTCAATATCCTGGTGGCGTTCGGGCTTACCTACGGCAAGACAAAACTGGGCTTTTCCACCAACGACATGCTGATTGCAGTCCTGGCGGCGTGCGCCGTAGGAATCATCATGCTCCCCGTTTTCGGCAAACTATCGGACAAATTTGGCCGCAAGCCCATTATCGTCGGCGGGATAATCGCCGAGATCGTCGTCGCATTCCCGCTGTTCTGGCTGATGGACACCCGTTCCCTCGCCGGCGTGGTCTTCGGATACATCCTGCTGATGACGGCATTTTGCGCCAACTACGGCCCGATCGCCACTTTCCTGGCCGAACTCTTCGGATCGCGGGTCCGATACTCCGGCCTCTCCGTCGCTTACATGCTCGCCGGACTCCTTGGGAGTGCGATTACGCCTGTCGTCACTACAGCTCTGCTGAACGCCACAGGCCAGGGGTCTTCCGTGGCATGGTTCATGATCGGCTCGGCTGCCGTTTCCCTCGTGGCACTGCTGCTGCTAACTGAAACCCTGCGTTCCAACATCGACGCAATCCACGAGGCTCCCGCCGAGGCTGCCGACCGCGACGAACTTTCCCGCGCATGATCCGGCGCATCGGCACGATGGACGGCGTCAGCGCCCTGCCCAGTCCACCCCCTCGGGCGGTCGTGGCAAATGGCCTGGTATTTACCTCAGGACAGGTACCGCTGCGCTCCGTCCCTGAAGTGGAGAACGGGAACTTTGCCGACGACGTTCGGCTGGCGCTGGCAAACCTCTCTGCGATTCTCGAAGAGTCGGGGTCCAGCCTGAAACACGTACTGAAAATAACGACGTTCCTCACGGATCCACGGCTGGCCGACTACAACGAGATCTACGTGGACGTCTTCGGCGATAACCTTCCTGCCAGGACGACGGTTATGGTGTCCGAAAGCGATTACAGCATTGAGATCCATTGCATAGCGGCGGTGGCGGACGGTCACAAGCCACCGCTTATCCGCCGGATCACAAACGCTCTAGGAATGGCTCCGGTCCTGGGACCCTATTCCCAGGCTGTCGTTGCAAACGGAATGGTCTTCACATCGGGCCAGATCCCGGCCCGAACCAGCATGCAGGACCAGCCGGAGGACTTCGCCGGAAAAGTCCGCCAGACCTTGACCAACCTGGAAGCCATCCTCCTTGAGGCAGGCTCTGATCTTGCACACGTCGCGAAGGTCACCACCTACTTGACGGACCCGGAGCAGTTGGCTGAATACAACCGTGTGTACGCCGAGGTTTTCGGGTCAACGTTGCCGGCCCGCACTTCATGCTGCGTTGGCATCTGGGACATAGCGCTGGAAATCGAATGCATTGCTTTCGTAGCGGACGGACCGTCACAGGCCCCATTTCCTCAGGAACCGGAGCTTGTCTCCGCTACCCAGAAAGCAGGGGAGACATGCTAACGCGGCTGGCCACATTTCCAGGGATGGCAGCCTCGGTGGGACCGTTCTCCCAAGCTGTGGTTGCAGGGGGATTTGTCTTCACCACAGGCCAGATTCCGCTGAGCTCCAGGACGGACGATCGGCCGGCGGACTTTGAAGGGAAAGTCCGCCAGGTGCTGACCAATCTCCAAACCGTTCTTGAGGGGGCAGGCTCCAGCCTTGACCACGTGGTCAACGCGACCGTGTACCTATCCGACCGGAGCCAGGAGGAGGAATACCGCCGCGTCTATGCTGAAGTTTTCAGTTCCCGTGCACCTGCACTCACGTCGATCTGCGTGGGAATCTGGGATTTCTCCTTCGAGATTCAGTGCATAGCTGTCATGAAGGAGGGCAGCAGCTTATGAACGGCACCGTTCGTCTGACCCAGGCCCTGGATGCTGAGCTGGTCAGCCGGCTTCAGTCCGTGAGCTTTCCCACCATCGGGCATTTTCTGGAGGAAGGATTCCTCGACTCGGGCATCCGGTCGATGCTCCGGAACGTCCACCTTGTTGGCCGGGCCGTGACCGTTCGAGTTGCCTCCGCGGATGCCTTCGCCACGAACCGTGCGCTGGCGCTTCTGGAACCTGGCGACGTTCTTGTCATCGAAACCGGGCATGACACCACGCATGCACCTGTAGGTGCTGTCACCGCGTGTGCAGCCCAATGCGCCGGTGCCGCAGGGATCGTTGTGGACGGGGTGGTGACCGACATCGTGGAGCTCCGGGGCGCAGGGCTTCCGGTGTTCGCCCGCGGAACCAGTGTCCTCACGGCTAAGCGCAAGCTCGATGCCAACAGCGCGGTGAATGTTCCGGTGCTGTGCGGCGGGGTGATGGTGAACCCCGGCGACGTAGTTATGGCCGACGACAACGGCGTCCTGGTTCTCTCGCCCGAGGAGGCCGCAGCCATTGTTGACCTGGCCCTGTCAACGGACCGTGCTGAGCCGGACATTCTGCGACGCCTGCGTTCCGGAGAGGCCATCGATACGGTTCTTCCCGGCGGCATGGAATAAGCTCCACGCGCCTGTCCGGAATATCCCGGCCGGGCGCTTAGCTGTTTAAGGTGGGCCGCACCAGGATCTTCCGCGCACAATTTGTGGTCCGGTGCGTTTCCGAAACATCGACGTGCATCGCGATCGCCAGCAGCGAATCCTTCTCTGGCTGGACCAAAACCTTCACCGATCCACGACTCTGCGCCGCGATCGTCGACCGACTCACCTTCAACGGTGCCATCATCGAAACCGGCACCAACTCATACCGCCTCGCACACACCATCGCCCAACAGGGACTCAGCTAAATCGGGGATCGTCGACAACCAAGAACGACCCCGGCATCACATGGGTCGTTCAGCGTCTGATCACCCGTCCTTGGCAAGGATGAAGGTGACGAAGCCCATGACGTCACGGTGGCCGCGCAACCACATCATTCTTGCCTTGTCCAACTCGTCCCGAATTTCTGTCGCCGACTCGTGCCCGGGGTGGGTTACAAGCCACTGCTCCCGATTTCGGAGATGGCCGCACTCAAATTCTTCCCATTCCTGACTGGTTGAGGTCCGCAGATCCAGAACGCGCCACCCAGCGCGGGTGACCTTGTCGACAAGGTCGGGAAGGAGTAAAGCATCATCAACCGTTGTCCCTTGCCACATGTGAGCCAACTGAATATCGGTTGGGACAACAGACCAGAACTCGGCACCAAAAACCAGACGTCCGGAAGGCGTGGTCGAGCTGCGAAGACGGGACAGGGCTTCGCTGATCGTCCCAAAAGCTTGGTACGAACCTACGTTGAGCACGAGGTCGGCGCTCTCCGCGTAATCCGCAGACGATTCCGCCTGGAATACGACCCGGTCAGCAAGCCCCCGTTGCTTAGCTGCCATGCGTGCCTGCTCAACGTAGGACTCCTTGATGTCAATGCCCGTGCCGCTGGTATTCGGCATCGCCTCAAGGATGTCCAGGAGCATTCCACCCCATCCGCACCCATGGTCCAAGACCGTTCGTGGTCGATTAGTTGCGAGATCGTTGATCAAGCGGTCGAAGGATTGCCGTCCGATCGGCGAATTGGTTCTGAGGACGGACGCTCCGCCACGGGCAGGTGGCGTGTTGGGATCAGTCATGACGCTCAACCTAACATCCGTTTGGTAATCATCAATCGCTCTCGCGCTATGCGCTGGCGTCAACCTCTGACGACGTCGCACGCATACTCGGCAGGCCCGCTCGCGACTTCACCGACTACGCGCAGACAACCGCCAGCACTGGCGTGTGGAGCATTTAGTCCGGGGGAGGAGCCGTGAAGCGGCTTTTAGAACCGGGCAAGCACCGGTGCGAGCCGGTGGATGCCCTCGGTGATGAGGTCGGGGCTAAGTGCGCTGAATGCCAGGCGCAGCTGATTCGACGGCGCAGTGCCGAGCGAAAACGCGGCTCCCGGGAAGTACACCACACAGGCGTCCACCGCCGTCGTGATGAGCGCCTGGGTGTCCACGGCCCCGGGCAACGTGAGCCAGGTGAAAAAGCCGCCTTCAGGCCTGGTCCAGGTCACGCCGTCGGGCATGGTCTCGGAGAGGGCAGACAGGGCGGCATCACTGCGGAGCCGATAGGCGGCACGGGAGACTTCGAGCTGGCCTTGCCAGTCGTAGTCGCGCAGATAAGCAGAGGTGAGCATCTGGTTGAAAGCCGGCGGGCAAAGGGTGCTGGACTCTCCGATAATGAGGAAACGCTGCTTCAAGTGAGGCGGAACCAGCGCCCAGCCGAGCCTGAGGCCGGGAGAGAATATTTTGGAGAACGAACTCAAATAGATGACGTCCAGGGGGTTGGCCGCCCGCATTGCAGGGAGCGCGTCGCCACGGTAGCGGAGCAATCCATAAGGGTTGTCCTCCACCACCAGGATGTTGGCCTCCCGGCAGATGTCGACTACCTGCTGCCGCCGTTCCAGGCTGAGCGTCACACCGGTTGGATTGTTGAAGTTGGGAATCGTGTAGAGGAACTTGATGTGCTTCCCCAGTCCCCGCAACGTATCGATGCGTTCCCGCAGAGCTTCGGGGACCAGGCCGTCGGAGTCCGTGAGGACCGGCTGGACGTCCACTTCGTAGACGGAAAATGTACCGAGGGCGCCCATATACGTGGCGTCATCGGTCAGCACGGTGTCCCCCGGATCGCAAAGAATCTTCGTCACGGTGTCAAGGCCGGACTGGGATCCGATGGTCACGGAAACGTCGTCGGGGTCGGCGTCATTGATGCCTTCGAGGGACATGACGGTGCAGATCTGCGACCGCAGTTCCTCGGTTCCCTGCCCCGCACCATACTGCAGCGCCCGGGAACCCTGGCCGGTGATGATGGCGGCCGCCGTCTTGCCGAGGGCCTCGAGGGGCAGCGATCCGACGTCGGGGTTTCCACCTGCCAGCGAAATAATCCCTGGCCGGGCCGCGGCGGCAAAGATCTCCCGCACGGCCGTGGATGGGGTGGGTGCCGCCCGTCGGGCCCACAGTTCCGTGTGGCCCGGGCGGACGGGCATGACCTCCGGCTCCACCACGGTCATGGTGAGATTCCCGCAGCGTCTGATGGGACGTGCTGCAGGACCTTTGGCCTGCCGTCCGTCAATTGCAGGCCAGGTGTTAGGTGCGTGAACGTGCCGCCGACGGAAGTGGCGAGCACTTTGAGTCCGGAGATATCGTCAACGTCGAGCGGAGAGCCGGACAGGACAGTGAAGTCCGCCAGTTTCCCGGGGGTCAGTGCGCCCTTGATGTGGGACGTGCCGGTGGCTGCGGCCGCTCCGGTGGTATAGGCCGCCAGGGCCTGAAGCGGGGTCAGCCGCTCATCCGGGTTCCCGAAGACGTTCCCGCTTGAGGTGCGCCTGTCCACGAACGCCTGCATTCCGCGGAGCACGTTGCCGTCTGCCACCGGGCGGTCCGAGCTGCCGGCAACAGTCACGCCGGCCGCCAGGAAGGACGCTGCCCGATAGGCCCAACCCAACCGTTCCTGGCCCAGCGAGGCGGTCATGCCGTCCCCGCCGTCGGCGAAGAAGCTGGCCTGCGGGGTGACGGCGATTTCAGCCGCCGCGATCCGGGCCACCTGTTCGGGCCTGGTGATGGACGCGTGTTCGATCCGGTTGGGCACGGTCCGCGGTGCGTACTTTTCCGCGCACTCCGTGATGATGTCAATCGCCAGGTCCACTGCCCGGTCGCCGATGGCATGGGCGGCGATGGACCAGCCCGCCGCGTAGGCGGCCTCGATCCGGTTCCGCAGCGCTTCCGGATCGGCCTGGAAATACCCGGTGTTGCTGCTGTTGTCGGTGTGCCCGTGGCTGCAGTAGGCCTCGCTGACCGCCGCCGTTTCGCCCAGCAGCGAGCCGTCCAGAAAAACTTTGGCCGGCCCGAGGGACAGAAAGTCGTTGCCAAACCCGCTGTACATGCCCAAATCGAGGCCAGCCGCTCCGGCCGGATCTGAGCCATGCCCCTCCAGCGGGTGGAGCGCATCCAGGACC
This sequence comes from Pseudarthrobacter sulfonivorans, assembly GCF_001484605.1. Classification (NCBI taxonomy): domain Bacteria; kingdom Bacillati; phylum Actinomycetota; class Actinomycetes; order Micrococcales; family Micrococcaceae; genus Pseudarthrobacter; species Pseudarthrobacter sulfonivorans. The sequence goes on from NZ_CP013747.1 coordinate 3,070,559, forward strand.
GGCATGAGCTGCGCACGTGCGTGGAGCCTGCCGTTGGCCAGGGCGCGCTGGTAGGCGGCCAGTTCCACGGGGCTGTGTCCAATCCAGCCGCCACCGATTCCGGCTTCGGTGAAGCTGGTGATTCCTTCCGACGCGTAGTACCGGGTCCCACGGTCCAGGGCTGCTTCGATGCCATCCAAGGTATACGGCAGGATCAGCTGTTGGATCAGCTGCTGCGCCGTCTCCTGGACCAGCCCCGTGGGCCGGCCGGCGGCGCCGCGGACTATCACCCCGCCGTCGGGGTCCGGAAACGACGGCGACTCGGCACCTGCCAGCCGCAGCGCCGCGGTGTTGACCACGGCCATGTGACCCGAGTTGTGGCGGATAAACAACGGCCGGTTCCCCGTGATCCGGTCCAGTACGGCGATGTCCGGAAACTGGCCCCCGTGCTGGGTCTGGCTGAAGCCGGTGGCCATGAGCCATCCGGTCTGCTGATCCGTGGTTTTCTCCTCGCCGGTAGCCCCAACCGTGGCCATGTCGGCCTCCAGCAGGGCATACAGCTGGTCCAGGCCGCGGGCGGCAGCAACATCCACTTCTGCCAGGCCCAGGCCGAACCAGGTTGTGTGGCAGTGGGCGTCGATGAATCCGGGAGTCACCGTAGCGCCGTGGAGGTCCAGGACCTCGACGGCGTCCAGCCCGTACAGGTCTTCGTCCAGGCCGACCACGCGGCCCTGCCAGATGCCCAACGATGTGGCGTGCGGGCGCCGCTCGTCCATGGTGATGATGTCCGCATTGCACAGCAGCAGATCGAGTTTCATGGTTTACCTAGCGTGGGTTTAGCGGTGGGAGGTGGTGACGGATTTGATGCGGGTGTAGTCCTCCAGACCGAAGACGGAGAGGTCCTTGCCGGTGCCGGAGTGCTTGAAGCCGCCGTGCGGGGCCTCGGCCGGAATCACTTGGTGGCAGTTGATCCAGACGGCGCCAAAGTCCAGTTCATTGGAGACCCTGGTGACCACTCCGTGGTTGTTGGACCAGACGCTGGACGCCAGGGCGTACTTGGTGCCATTGGCCAGCTCAAGTGCTTCTTCCTCGGTGCGGAAGGGTTGGACGGTGACGACGGGGCCAAAGATCTCATCGCACACCACCTCGTCGCTTTGGAACACGCCGTCGATCACCGTCGGTTCGAAGTGGTAGCCGGTGCCGGTGCGCTTGCCACCGGCGAGGACCTTGGCGTTGGCCGGCAGCCGGGACATAAAACCCTCCACCTGGTCCAGCTGGGCGGCGCTGTTTAGCGGTCCGAGGTCGGCACTGTCACCGCCCACCTGAAGCGCGGAAGCGGCTTCGGCGAGGGCGGCCGCGAATTCGGTGTGGATGGTTTCGTGCACCAGGACGCGGGTCACGGCGGTGCAGTCCTGCCCGGCGTTGAAGAACGCACTGAGCGCGATCTCCTTGGCTGTCAGCTGAATGTCGACGTCGGCGAAAACGATCGCCGGCGCTTTGCCACCGAGTTCCAGGTGGACGTCCTTGAGCGTCTTCGAGGCTGCGGACATGACCTGCGCCCCGGCACGGGTGGAGCCGGTGATAGAGACCATTTCCGGGATCTCGTGGTCCACCATGGCGGCGCCGGTTTCGCGGCCGCCGCAGAGGATGTTCACCACCCCTGCAGGGTAGGCTTCCTGTGCCAGCTCACCCAGGATCACGGTGGACCAGGGCGTGGTGTCGGCCGGCTTGAGCACCAGAGTGTTACCTGCGGCCAGAGCCGGCCCGATCTTCCAGATGGCCATCATGAACGGGTAGTTCCAGGGAGTAATCTGGGCGACCACTCCGAGCGGTTCACGGCGGACCGTCGAGGAGAATCCCCTCACGTATTCGGTCTGTGCCGTTCCGGAAACCACCCGGCACGCACCGGCGAAGAAGCGGAGCTGGTCCGCGCCCCTCAGGATTTCGATCTCCCTGGTGGTCTGCCGAGGCTTTCCGGTGCAGGCGACTTCCGCCTCCAGCAGCCGGTCGGCGTTGGCTTCGATGAGGTCAGCGAGTTTGAGCAGCATGGCCTGGCGTTCCGCCGGGGTGGTCCGCTTGTAGCTCTTGAACGCCTCCTGCGCGGCCTGGAAGGCGAGGTCCACGGTGGCTGCGTCGCTGTCCGGTGCGCTGCCGAGCTGGACTCCGGTGGCCGGATCGAAGAACGGCAAGGAGGCCGCCGCCGGAACGGACTGGCCGTTGATGATGTTGTTAAGGGTGATCATGGAGTGCTCCGGTCAGTTGCTGGCGGTCTGGGGCGAGCGGGTGGCAGGGTCCTGGGGCAGGTGCAAGACGGCGGGAAGCCCGGACTCGACGGCGCGGCGGAACGCACCGGCGAAGTCCTCGGCCTTCTCAATGCGCTCGCCGTAGCCGCCGTAGGAGCGGGCCAGGGCGGCGAAGTCCGGGTTGGTCATGTGCGTGCCGGAGGGACGGCCTGGATAGTGGGCTTCCTGGTGCTCCCTGATGGTGGCAAAAATGCCGTTGTCCACCACCAGCACGATGAACCGGGCGCCGTGGCCCATGGCCGTGGCGATCTCCTGCCCGTTCATCATGAAGCAGCCATCTCCGGCCACGGAGATGACCTGACGGCCCGGGTACGCCAGGGACGCCGCCACCGCTGCGGGGATGCCCATGCCCATGGCGCCGTTGCGGGGCGCGGCCAGGGAGTTCGCGGCGTTGTGCTTGAGGTAGCGGGCCGGCCAGAGCGAGTGGTTCCCCGCCCCGTAGGTGATGACGGCGTCGTCGTCCATTTCCTGTTTGAGGATTTCCATCACGACGGCGAGGTCCACGCCGGTTCCGCCGTCGGGCTGGGCGGTGGAGAACTTTTCGTAGTCGGCGCGGGCGTCGGCCAGCCAACCCGCGGCCGGCTTCACCTCGGACGTAGTAGCGGCGAGGACCGTGGCGAAGGACGCGACGTGGGCGGGGATGTGCTGATCCAGCCGGCCGAAGTGACCCAGCAGGTCGGCGTCGGCGTTGACGACGACGGTGACGGCATCGAGACCACGCCGGTAGCCGTCGGAGAGCACATCGGCGCGGACGCAGCCGACGAAGATCAAGAGATCGGCCTCGTCCAACCGTGCCGCGTTGGCGTCGCTGCGGGCGTAGCCCAGGTAGCCGGCGTAGGCGCCGCTACTGTACGGGACCGCATCGTAGGCGCGGAAATCAGCCAGGATAGGAACGCCTTGGCGTTCTGCCCAGCCGGCCAACGCTTCCGAAGAAGCCTGGTCCCAGCCTTCGCCGCCCACCACGATGAGGGGCTTGTGCGATGCTGCCAGGCGCTGTTCCAGCGCGGCCAGGTCCGCCGCGGTCGGTTCGGATCGTGCCACCACCCTGGGTTCCACTGTCCCCGAGTCGATGGCGTGGACCAGGACGTCCTCCGGAAGTCCGATCACCACGGGTCCGGGGCGTCCGCTCAGCGCGGTGAAGATGGCGTCGTCCACCACGCGGGCCGCGGAAGCGGCGTCGTCGAGCGTCACCACTTTCTTGGCGGTGCTGCCGAACCAGGCATTGATGTCGAATTCCTGGAAGGACTCCCGGCCGCGGTCCGCCACCGGGATCAGCCCCACGAACAAGATCATGGGCGTGGCGTCCTGGTGCGCGGTGTGGATGGCGATGAACGCGTTGGCCGCTCCGGGGCCACGGGTCACCATCGCCACGCCGGGCAGCTCAGTGAGCCGGCCCTCGGCGAGGGCCATAAAACCCGCGCCGCCTTCATGGCGGGTCACCACCGTTTCAATGGAGGAGCCGTGCAGGCCGTCCAGGACATCCAGGAAGCTCTCGCCGGGGACACCGTAGACCCGCTTGACGCCGGCACGTTCGAGCTGCGCAACAATCAGGTGCCCGGCAGTGGTTAGGGTGCTCAATGCTTCATACCTTCTTCTTCGATACTGAGTGCCGGCAGGAAGATGCCGGACAGTGCGGTCAGGACCGACACGACCAGCAGGATGATGGCCCCGGGCCAGAATGAGTTGCCGCTGGCGGCAACCAGTGCGGTGGCAATCAGCGGCACGAAGCCGGAAATCACGCCGGCGCTGTTGGAGGTGATGGCTACTCCGGTGTAACGGACCTTGGTGGCGAAGAGCGAGGTCAGTGCGGTGCCGGAGACGGCGTAAGGGATCGACAGTGTGCACACGCCGACGATCATGGCCAGGATCACCAGGACCGGGTTGGCGGTGTCGATCGCGAGGAAGACCGGTACGGCGACGGCAGCGGAGGCGATGCCGCCCCAGAGGATCACCTTGCTGGCCCCGTACTTCTCGCCCATCCGGCCGGCCCAGATCAGGACGAAGATCTCGAACACCGCGGCCAGGAGCGAGCCCAGCAAAAGGGTTTCGTAGGGCATCTTGAGGACCTTGGTGCCGTAGAAGACCACAAAGCTGGTGATGAGATAAAAGCCGCCGATGCCCAGCAGCGCAGAGCACCCGCCGACCAGGATCTGGCGCCAGCTCTTGGTCAGGACGCCTCGGATGGGGGCGTGCTCCGTTTCGCCGGACTCCATCAGGGCCTCGAACTCGGGTGATTCGCTGAGGCGGCTGCGGATCCACATAGAGACCGCCAGCAGCGGGATGGCCGCAATAAACGGGATGCGCCAGCCCCAGGCATCAAAGTTGGTCTGGCCCACCAGATAGAGCATGCCGAAGAAGCCGCCGGAGGACAGGATGGTGCCGATCGGGGAACCGATCTGCGGCAGCGCCGCGTAGCGTGCACGCTTGGCAACCGGGGCGTTTTCGACGGCGATAATCACCGCACCGCTCCACTCGCCGCCCACGGCAAGGCCCTGCAGGATGCGCAGCGCCACCAGGATGATGGGAGCTGCGACACCGATGGTCATGTAGTTCGGCAGCAGCCCGATCAGGCCCGTGACAACGCCGATCCCGACAATCGTGATCATCAGGATCTTCTTGCGCCCCACCTTGTCGCCCAGGGCTCCGAAGATGAATCCACCGATGGGACGGGCCACAAAACCCACGGCAAGGGTGGCGAAGGAACTCATCGCGGCGACGAACGGATCAGCGGAAACAAAGTACTGGGCGTTGAACACCAGGGCGGCGGCGGTGGTGAACAGGAAGAAGTCGTACCACTCCAGCGCGGTGCCCACCAGCGCGGCTAGCGCCACTTTCTTCGTGACACGCTCGTCTACAACGCGGGGTACTGATGGTCCGAGACCAGTTGCGGGGCTGCTGCTTGCCATGCTTACTCCAAATACGGATGGTAGTGCGGATAGATTCTGGCGGCCGGGGCCGGCAGAGGGCCATCGGGGCAGTCGGGCCCGGATGGGTGTGATGCGTCTCACCGGATTCAATTGTCTCAGTAGATCTGCTCAAATAAGTTAGCTAGCGGCAACCGAAATCGGCTTGTATTGTGTGTAAATGCACAATAATGAGGATGTTGCGGTCTCGCGCAGGTGGTCGGAGCTCGTGGAACTGCTTCACGACAGGGTGGATACTTTGGCTGGGAAATTCATCACCCAAGTCCGGGAGATCCCCGAATATCGGGAATCCGCTGTTGACACCGATGAGATCATGCTGACGGCTCGGGAAACCTTCCACCGGCTGGTGAACGCCCTCAGGAGCGGCGGGAGCCGACCCGGTGGGGAACTGGATGGAGAATTTTCTGCGGCTTTGGGTGCCAAGCGTGCCCGGTCCGGGATTCCGGCCGAAGCCCTCATTTCCGCGGTGCGCTTGGACTTCACCATTCTTTGGGCAGAGCTATTGGCGATCGCTGATCCGGCAGATGCGCCCATGCTGACATCCCGGGTGGATCAGGTGTGGCGTGTTGTGGACGAGTTCGCCGCCCGGACAAACGCAAGTTACCTCAATGAGCGTGTGCGCATGGCTCAGGAGGAGTCGAGCATCCAGAACGAGTTCATTGCGAGACTGTTCAGTGTGGTGAATCCTTCGGCGGAAACGGCCGCCCAGGTCGCGGACGCACTGGGGGTCTCAGTCGATGCCCGGTTTGGGCTCGTCGCGGCAAGCGGGAGCGCCGCCGCCCTGCTGCGAACGGCCCAGGGAAAAGCTGCGACCAGGCGCAACCAAAGACTTTTTCTCCGGGAATCGGGTGACATGGCCTATGTCTTCTGGCCGGTGCCAGCATCGCGGGCGGGAGACGACAAGGCTGTCATTTTCACAGTGCCACAGGTATTTGCAGATATCCCCTGCGGTGTGGCCGAAGCGAACGGCCTGCGCGGATTGCCAAAGGCTGCTCGGACGGCTTCAAGCCTGGCGGCCCTCCTGCAGCCCGCGGACACGGGTCCACTGTCTGCCAACCAGGCGTGGCCGCGACTTGCCAAGCGGCAACTCGCGGAGGCGGGTCTGGACCTTGTGGAAGAGATTGACGCTGCGCTGGAACCTTGTCGTGGCGCGGAGCGGGAAAGGCTCACGGAGGCTGCGCGGCATTTTCTTCAGTCGGGCAGCGTGGCGCTCACGGCGGAAGGGCTCTTTTGCCACCGGAACACGGTCCTCAACAGGCTCAACCGGTTTCAGGAGCTGACCGGGATTGATCTCACTGTGCCCAACCAGGTCGCACGGCTCGTCGTGGCATGGGCATGACCCGCCGTCGCGGGCCCGAACGTTACTGACCACAAAAGAGGAGCGGACGACGACGGGGACCTCCCGCCGTCGTCCGCTTTTGTTTTTGGTGCGAGAGTGGTCAGCTGACTTCGGGGGAAGCCGCCACGTGCTGGACCAAAGTTGCCCGCGAATTTGCAGCCCGAGGGTTGGCCAGGATTGTGAGGTTCTTTGGCGAAGTCGTTGACTGTCGTCTGGCCGACCAGCGTGAATGCGGCGGCGCCGGCGTTGTTGACGACGACGCGGCCAAGGCAGCGGTTTCCGCCGGCGATGAGGCTGCCACATTAACCGCCGTCAACGGGCAGTACCACCAATGCCTCGTGGACCTGGTGTGCCGGGGTGAGGGGCGGTGTGGAAATGGATTCGCAGAGTACGGCGGCGGTTTTTTGCCCAAATTCGTAGGGCTGTAGATCCAAGCCGGCCACATAGGAGTCATTCAGGTTGTCCTGCGAGCTCAGCAGCGAGGCCAGCTTTACCTTCCCAGGGTGTTGTCCGATGCGCGTCAGTGCGGCCTCTGCTCGCTGGGCGACGTCTTGCCACCCGAACAGGAGAGAATCGACGTCACCGCCGGACAGTGCGTCCGCCAGGGAAGCTTCAAGCTCAACATTGGTGGGAAAGCTACTGACCACTTCCATTACAGGTCGGATGTTTCTGCGGGTGCACCATTCCTGGTATCCGGCAACGATTTGTCGGGCCCAGGAATACTCGTCCCCGGGCTCAGGGCAAATCAGGGCTGGATGTTCGGCTCCGTGCGAGGCCATGGCGTCCAGGATTTCCCCGCACATCTTGGCGTGTTCGATCTCAACTGTGCCGGCGGCTCGGTCTTCCGGAAATCCGGCGACCCGTCCGGCAGTCACTATCGGCAAGGAAGCAGGGAGCAACGACTGCACCACAGGGTCGCCCATCATGGCGTCGACCAGGATGACTCCGTCCACATGTGCCCAGCCGGATCTGTCTGCGGAGCGGTCTGAGACGAGGGTCAGGTCGTAACCGTGCTTGGCTGCCTCGTCGGCAACCCCCAAGGCGAAGGGCATGTAGAAGGACATGTTGCGAACCCGTTGGGGCACGTACAGTGCAATGGCACCGGTTGAGCTTTCCCGCAGTTGCCGGGCCGCGCGGTTTGATACATAGCCGGCTTCCTGTGCCGCTGCCATGACCTTTGCCCGTGTTTCCTCGGCAACCCGGCCGGAGCCCTTGAGTGCGTCGGCCACTGTGGTCTTGGAGATCCCCAGGTGCCTTGCGAGATCGATAATCGTCGGTTTGCCCATTAGTGAATGGTATCGATCCATCATGACCTCCTTGAGCGCCCCCTTGACATGTGATGGCTGACACTGTCAGTCTATTGGAAGCCGGAACGTTCCGGCAAGCGACTGAAAACTGTGGCCCGTCATCGAAGCCGGCGGCACGGACTCCAATCCAGAGAGACTTTTCATGATCAACCACAACAAGCCGAGCAGGGTGGATCTGCAGGAACAGGCTGGATACCACAAGGGCCTGTCCAACCGCCAGGTGCAGATGATTGGTATTGGCGGGGCCATTGGCACCGGGCTGTTCCTGGGGGCGGGTGGACGGCTGGCCGAGGCCGGACCGGCACTGTTTGTCGTCTATGCGTTGTGCGGCATTTTTGCCTACATCATCCTTAGGGCCCTGGGTGAGCTGGTCATGTACCGGCCCTCGTCCGGGTCGTTCGTCTCCTATGCCCGCGAGTTCTACGGCGAAAAGGCTGCCTATGTTGCCGGCTGGATCTATGCGCTGACCTGGGGGCTCACGGCCCTGGTGGACATCACCGCGGTCGCCGTCTACCTGCAGTACTGGACGGTGTTCACCAGCGTCCCGCAGTGGGTGCTTGCCTTTATTGCGCTGGTCATCGTCACGGCGATTAATCTGGTTTCTGTGAAGCTCTTCGGTGAGATGGAGTTTTGGTTTGCCTTGATCAAGGTCCTTGCATTGGTGAGTTTCCTGGTCATCGGCACCGTGTTCCTGGCCGGGTCCTTCCCTGTCGCTGGGCAGGTTCCTGGTCTGGGCGTTCTCGAAGCCGGGGGAGGGCTTTTGCCCAACGGCGCGCTGCCGCTGATCATCACTGTCTCGGGGGTCATGTTCGCCTACGGAGGCATCGAACTGATTGGTACGGCCGCTGGGGAGGCCAAGAACCCGGAGAAGGTCATTCCCAAGGCCGTCAACGCCGTCATCTTCCGCATCGCGGTGTTCTATGTCGGCTCGACCGTGCTACTTGCCCTGCTTCTGCCGTTTACGTCCTACTCCGCCGGAGTCTCACCGTTTGTGACGTTCTTTGCGTCCATCGGGGTCTCCGGCGAAGGGGACGTGATGAATCTCGTGGTGGTAACCGCTGCGATGTCCAGTCTCAACGCAGGCCTGTACTCCACCGGCCGTATCTACCGTTCCCTGGCCATCGCCGGCTCGGCGCCTCGGTTCATGAACCGGATGAACAAATCCGGTGTGCCGTACGCCGGAGTCCTGTTCACGTCGGCGTTTGCACTGATCGGCGTGGCTGTGAACGCCATTGTGCCCAAGGAAGCATTCGAGATCACGCTGAACGCCACCGCACTAGCCATTCTGGCAGTCTGGGCCACGATCATTCTGTGCCAGCTCCGTCTGCAGAGCTGGGCCAAACAGGGCCTTGTGACCCGGCCGGCATTCCGGCTTCCAGGGTCACCGTGGACGTCATACCTCGCCCTGGCGTTTCTGTTGTCGGTGCTGGTCATTATTGGATTCCAATACCCCACGGGAACCTACACAGTAGGTACGCTGGTCATCATTGTCCCGGCGCTCATTCTCGGCTGGTATGCCGTGCGCGGCAGAGTCAGCGAACTCGCCCGTCAACGGGAAAGCCAATCTGAGCCGGCGACAGCAGCAGCCGTTGCAGAGGTTCCGCAGTCATGAGGATCGCGCTGCTTCAGGCCACAGGAACCGTGGGAGCGGCCCAGGGAAACCGCGAAACCTTGGAAGGGGCGGCCAGGTCAACCGCCAGTGGGGGAGCGGAACTGCTTCTCACACCCGAGCTGTTTCTCAGCGGATACGATCCGCTGCGTGTCCACCAGGACGACGGAGACAAACACCGTGACTGGATCGCCGGGATCGCCGCCGCAGCCGGTATCCGAATCGCCGCCTCAACCGTGGAGCATGGAAGCGACGGAAGTTACATCTGTGCTTCCCTCTTTGACAGGACCGGCCAGGAACTCACCCGCTACCGCAAGCAGCACCTCTTCGGTGCGGCCGAGACCGGAGTTTTCAGGCCAGGCACAGGGCAACCGGAACTGGTCAGAATCGGTGAGTTCACGGCTGCCCTGGGCATCTGCTTCGACGTCGAATTCCCGGAATTCGCCCGGGAACAGGCACTCCGGGGCGCGGACCTGCTGCTGATACCTACCGCCGTTCCCCTGCGTGCCGGCGTCGGCGGGGTGCCGCACCCCCTGGACACCAGAATCGTATCCACACTCCTGGTCCCGGCCCGCGCCCTGGAAAGCCAGCTCTTCATCGCCTACGCCAACCACACCGGGCCGAGGTTCTCTGGAACCAGCACCGTCGCTGACCCGTATGGCCGCAGGATCGCCACCGCCGGCGATGCCGGCGCGGAAGTCCTTTTCGCCGACCTGGACCACGCCCTCGTCCGGCAAGCCCGGACAGACATCGGCTACCTCAACTACTTCAACCAGTAACCCCCGACCCGTCAGGAAAATGCCATGAACACACAGCCTGTCACGATGCTGACCCCCGACTTTCCCTTCCCTTATGACGAATACCTCCACCACCCCTCCGGCCTTGGATCCATCCCCGAAGCAGCCCATGGCACCGAAGTAGCCGTCATCGGCGCCGGCCTCGCCGGCCTGGTCGCTGCCCTGGAACTGATGAAAATGGGCCTGCGGCCTGTCATCTATGAATCCGGTACCATCGGCGGCAGGCTCCGCGGTGCCACCCTGCCTGGCACCGACGGACCCGTCGCCGACATGGGAGGCATGCGCTTCCCCGTCTCCAGCCGCGCATTCTGGCACTACGCCGACCTCGCAGGCGTGGACTCGGCCCCGTTCCCGAACCCGCTGGACGCCGCCTCCCCGAGCACCGTCGTCGAACTTGGCCGAGAACAGTTCTACGCCAGCGCCAGCGACAAGCTGCCCCCGTTCTTCCAGGAAGTCGCCGACGCCTGGGAACACAGCCTGGAGGAACGTGCCGAATACGCCGCCATGCAGCAGGCCATTGCTGAGCGGGACTACGCCGCTATCAAACGTATTTGGGCAGGCCTCGTCCCGGCCCTGGACGACACCTCCTTCTCCAACTACCTGGCCAGCTCCAAGGCTTTCTCCGACCTGCCCTACCAGTACCGTGAAGCCTTCGGCCAAATCGGGTTCGGCTCCGGCGGATGGGATGTCAGTTTCCCCAATGCGATCCTGGAAATCCTCCGCGTGGTCTATATGGAATGCGAAAACAACCAACGACGAATCCTCGGCGGGGCCCGGGGCATCACCGACGGACTGTGGAACCACGCCCCTGAAAACATGGTCCGCTGGCCGCAAGGCACCAGCCTGGCCTCCCTCCACGGCGGCACCCCGCACGGTGCGGTGACCAGCATCCGGCGCGCGGCAGGGGCCGCGGATCCGACCGTGACGATCACTGACGCCGAAGGTTCCCGGGACTACGCGGCAGTCATTGTCACCTGTCACAAATGGCTGCTCTCCACGGAAATCGACACCGAGGAAAGCCTGTTCAGCCCGGAGCAGTGGATGGCCATGCGTCGGGTCCACTACCTCCAGTCCTCAAAGACCTTCGTCGTCGTCGACCGCCCGTTCTGGCTGGACACCGACCCCAAGACCGGACGCCGTGTCATGAGCACAACCCTGACCGACAGGGTCACGCGCGGCACGTACCTCTTCGACAATGGCCCGGACCAGCAGGCACTGATCTGCCTGTCCTACACCTGGAACGATGACGCGCTGAAGTGGCTGCCCCTGACTGCGCAGCAGCGCGCCGATGTCATGCTGCGCACTCTGGGGGAGATCTACCCGGACGTGGACATCAGAAGCCACATCGTGGGCGAACCGTTGACCGTGTCCTGGGAGGATGAGCCGGGCTTCGCGGGTGCGTTCAAGATCAACCTGCCCGGGCACTACCGGTACCAGCGCCGGCTTTACACCCAGTTCATGGAACACACCCAGGGCCGTCAGGCCCAAGGGATCTACCTGGCAGGAGATGACGTCTCATGGACCGCCGGATGGGCCGAAGGAGCAGTCACCACCGCCCTGAACACGGCATGGGCGGTGATGGACCAGCTGGGCGGAAGCAGTGCGCCGGAGAACCCGGGCCCGGGGGACAGGTTCGCAGAACTCGCCCCCGTCCCGCTGCCCGAAGCATCCGCGCTGCCCACGTCGTTCACAATCCCTGCCTAGAAGCTACCGGCACCGAATCGGCTACCCCCGCGAACGGCTCACCCGCCACCGGAGCGGCCCACCACAACGGATCCCTTTCCCCCGGAAAACTGGCCGACGCCGTCATCCTCTCCGGCAACCCTTACGACACCCCAAACCTCACAGATTTGAAAGTGGAGGCAACGGTCCTTGGCGGTGCCTTCACACATTCGGCCCTGGAAGGAATCCCAGCATGAACACACCCCGACCACTCTGCCCCCGGCCACCGCTTCAGCCGGTACGACCCATGGAGAAAACATGATCACCTACTACATCACCGCGGACGGGCCAGCCATCGGCGACATCGTCCAATTGGTTGGCGAAAACAGCGCCGACCGTGAAGGCAAAGTTGAGGACGTAACGGTCGACAATGCGGTCCTCTGGATCGCGGCCACGGCCGACTTCCCACGGACGGCGTTCCTGCGCCAGGACGGCCGGAAAGTCTACACGAACAGGTAGTTCCTCATACGCCAGCGGGCCGACAGGGCCTTGAGGACCGCTGCGTATGGGCCTGTCTGACCTGCCTCATGCGGGGGTGGCGTCTGATCACCACTATGCCGACATGGCACTGAGACAAGCCAATTCTGGTCTTGGACGGACTTGAACTGTTAGCCAGATCATAGTGAAACACCCAAACGGCAATCGGTCATCCAACCGTAGTATCCAGCACCCGGGAACGTGCCACGCCTCCCGGCTGCGCCACCAGCATGTGGACCCGCAACGGTCGCATGACCCAACACCGCATTACATCCCAGGAAGGACGACATATGACTGTCTCCACGAAATTCACGGCCCAGGCCCTGGCCGTTCTGGTGGCCAGCGCGCTGGCCCTGACGGCATGCACCAACGCCTCCAATACCGATGCGAACTCCAAGCCCGCCAGTACCGGCTCCGCTGCCGCCACGTTTGATCCAGGCACCCTCAAGAAAGACGAAGAACTCGCAGCCCTGGTGCCGGCCGCCATCAAGTCCAAGGGCACGTTGACGATCGGCATCACGCCGACGTACGCACCGGCCCAGTTCCTTAGCGGCCCCAACAACAACACTCCAGTGGGTTACGACATCGACTTCGCCAAGGCCATCGGCACCACGCTCGGGCTGGAAATCGACCTTCGGCCTGCCGATTTCCCCAGCATCCTGCCCGCACTGGGCCCCAAGTACGATCTGGGCATCGCATCGTTCACGATCACCCAGAAGCGCCTGCAGGCCGTCAACTTTGTCAGCTACTTCAGCGCCGGCACCACGTGGGCCGTCCAGAAGGGCAACCCGAAGAACTTCTCCCTCGAGGACATTTGCGGCAGGAGCGTCGGAGTCCAGACCGGTACCACGCAGGAAGAGCCGGATCTGAAGGAGCGCAACGAAAAGTGTCTTGCCGAGGGTAAGAAACCGATCGATGTCGTCTCGCTCAAGACACAGACCGACATCACCACCCGCCTGGTCAACGGCAGCATCGACGCCATGAGCGCCGACTCGCCCGTTATCGGTTATGCGGCCCAGCAGACGAACGGCGCCGTGGAGAAGATCGGTGACATGTACGGGGCAGCTCTTGCCGGCATCGGCATCGCAAAGGACGACAAAGCCCTCAGCGAGGTCATCCAGAAAGTCGTGACCAAGCTCATGGCCGACGGAACCTACACGAAGATCCTCGACAGCTGGACCGTATCCGACGGTGCGATCGCCAAGTCCGAGGTTAACCCGTCGGTACCTTCATGAGTAACACATCCTCCGGGGTTCTCGAGGCAGCAGAGGCTGCCGACGCTGGGAAAGGGGGCGCTCCGGAGCTGATCAAGGCGGTTCCGGTGCGCCACCCCGGCCGCTGGGTTGCTGCGGCGATGATCCTCCTGTTCGTAGCCCTGGGTATCCAGAGCGTGGCGACCAACCCGAATTTCCGGTGGGAAACCGTAGCTGCGTACATCCTCGATGTGAACGTCTTCAAGGGTGTGGGGTGGACTCTGCTGCTGACCGTGATGGCCATGATCATCGCGATCGTACTGGCTGTCCTGTTATCGTTCATGCGCCAGTCGGATAACCCGGTCCTGGCCTGGTCGTCCTGGTTCTGGGTCTGGTTCTTCCGGGGCACCCCCGTGTATACACAGCTGATCTTTTGGGGCCTGATCACCGTGCTGTATCCGTCGATCTCCCTTGGAATACCGTTCGGCCCCGAACTATTGCACGTGGTCGTCTCCGACCCCACCAAAGGCTTCATCCCGGCAGTGATCGGCCTCGGGCTCAACGAGTCTGCCTACCTCGCCGAGATCTTCCGCGCAGGCCTGAAATCCGTGGACAAGGGCCAAACGGAGGCGGCCGAGGCCCTGGGCATGGCCCGCCGGAAGGTCATGTGGCGGATCATCCTGCCCCAGGCCATGCGCGTAATCGTGCCCCCTACCGGGAACGAGACCATCAGCATGCTCAAGACCACCTCCCTGGTGTTGGCGGTGCCATTCACCCTCGACCTGACCTTTGTCACAAATGCCCTTGCCAACCGCACATACCAGCCGATCCCGCTGCTCATCGTTGCGGCGACGTGGTACCTGCTCGTCACAAGCATCCTCATGGTGGGCCAGCACTACATAGAGAAGTACTACGGCAAAGGCGTGGACAACATGGCCCCCGCCGCCGTCAACCCTGCAGCAGCCAAAGCCGCAGCAGCCACCACAACAGGAGCTGTCGCCGTCCAACCCATCGCCACAAGCACCGAGGAGGACCAAAAGTGAGCGCACACGCCGCACCCGTGAAGGGGCACACCGTCCCCGCTTCCGACAAAGAGCTCGTCCGCATCGAAGGGGTGCACAAGTTCTACGGCAGCCACCACGTGTTGCGCGGGATCGACATGACGGTCAAACAGGGCGAGGTGGCGGTGCTGATCGGGCCCTCCGGCTCCGGGAAATCGACGCTGCTGCGGTGCGTCAACCACCTGGAGTCAATCAGCGCCGGCCGGATCCGGGTGAACGACGAACTGATCGGTTACCGGGAGCGCGGCGGCAAGCTCCACGAGTTGCACGTCAAGGAGATCGCCCGGCAACGCCGCAACATCGGCATGGTGTTCCAGCGCTTCAACCTGTTCGGCCATAAGACCGCCCTTGAGAATGTCATGGAGGCACCGATCCAGGTCAAAGGCAAGGACAAGTCTTCGACCAAAAGGCGCGCGCTGGAGCTCCTGGATCGGGTTGGTCTGTCGGAACGTGCCTATCACTACCCGGCACAACTCTCGGGCGGCCAGCAGCAGCGCGTCGCGATCGCCCGCGCCCTGGCCATGGACCCCGAGCTGATGCTCTTCGACGAACCCACTTCTGCGCTTGACCCGGAGCTTGTCGGCGACGTGCTCAATGTCATGAAGGACCTCGCAAGGTCCGGCATGACGATGGTCGTCGTCACCCACGAAATCGGTTTCGCACGCGAAGTCGGCGACACGCTGACGTTCATGGACGGCGGTGTCGTCGTCGAGTCGGGCAACCCCCGTGACGTCATTGCCAACCCGCAGCACCAGCGTACCCAGGGCTTCCTGAGTAAGGTCCTCTAGGAAGCGCGTCCCCCCCAATCGGGGGTGCCCTGTCGGACAGTGTCAATCCGTAAGCCGGTAAGGCGCCCCGATCGGCCGCTTCGGCTGGTCCGGGCGGGCAGAGTCCCGCCTGGACCAGCCGATGTGTTCCACCGTCAGGGCTCAGTCATTCAGGGCAGACTTCATGGAGGGATCTACAGTTCAAATGACCCGTCAATCGAACATGAATCTTCGTCGGCTCCAGTACTTCCTTGCTGTTGTCGACGCCAGGACGGTGACGGGGGCCGCGGAGAGCCTGCACATTGCCCAGCCGGCCTTGGGCCGGCAAATCAAGACGCTCGAACGTGAACTGCGACTGCGGCTCTTCGAGGCCCAGGGCAACCGGCTTGCACTGACCGCTGCCGGCCGCGCGCTCGTCCCCATGGCGCGCAGGCTCATGAGGGAAACCCACGGTTTTGAAGAAGCAGCAACCGCGTTGCGTACCGGATGTGTTCAGGAACTCGTCGCAGCGACAACGAGCGGCTCACTGCGGGTATTCCTGGCGCCCTTCATTGCGACAATGGGGCCGGATGATCCGAGAATCATTCCCCGTGAGGTCAACCACTTCGACATGACGGAATCGCTGCGCAATGGCTGCGACTTCGCAATCTCTCCGGCGTTACCGGATCCGGTGCTGCGGAATATACAGCTGGGGCGCGTGCCGGTCAGGGCTTACGTTTCGGCTGGCCACGAGTGGGCCCTCAACGGCGTCGCCGAGCTCCCCATCTCCTCCTTTGCGGGCGTTACGGCTGTTCTTCCTTCACACCACAGCGCGAGCCGCCACATCATCGACGCGGCAGTCAGCCGGGCCGATATGGCTTTCCAAGGTGTTACAGAGTGCGACGATGGGCAGACGATCGTGGCGCTTGCGGCAGCCGGTCACGGGGTTGGTTTTTCCACAGAACGCCCGATGTATGGAGCCCACGCGATCATTGTTCGCGAAGCGGGTGCATCCGACGGCAACAGCAACCCCCTGGCATTGCCGCTGCATTTGACATGCACGCCGGGCCACTTCGCTGAGGGCGTCATCGCGCAAATCGCCGATCGTATCCGGGACTTCCTCGCCTTGCAAGGCACGGTTATAGCAGCGTGAGGATGGGCGCCCGGACTCAGAATGGCCCTCAACCAAATTGTCCTAGACCCTTTCGAGTGGGCGGTCCCGGGCGGCTGGTCCCGATCGAAGGGCGCAGGGCTCCGGAAAATCATTGAGCCTTGCCTTGGGTTAGTTGGTTTGGGCCAGCACCTTAGTGAAGGACTGGCCGAGGATTCTCGCGCTGTCCCGCACCTCATCGACGGACGGGAGGCCGAAGCTCAGATGAAGCTCTGAACGACCAAGTCCGTTGCTGTGGAAGGCGGTACCGAGGACGTAGACGATGCAATGTTCGATGTCGTCCTGGAGCGGCTTGTCGGTCTCAAGCCTGGCCGGACCCTTATCCAACGGTAGATCCCGCCGGTGGGCTGGTTCCATGTTCTGGAAATTGGGGATCGTGTGAAGCGCTTTGACGTTCCCCTGTGGCGCGGACCATCACCGTCGACGCAACCTGGACGATTTCGGCCTCCTGGCCTGCGAAGACAGCCTAGCCACCAGCCGTAGGACTGACTGTGCCAACCTGATTGGAGCCCAACCTGGCCCAGTACGGCTCGAACGGTACACGCCGACGGGTGTGCTGCGGGCCCGGAGCGGCGGCGAACACCCCGCCGCCGCGATCGATGCTCACATGTGCCACGATCAACCTTCAGTGCTGCGTCAGAACGTTCGGCGCACCAAGGGGTCGAGTTGGCTCTCTACCGGCCTGCTTGGGCTCGGCCCGGGGGCGTGGCGGTGGGGGCGTGCAGAGTTTCCGCAGCGGTCGTGACCCTGTCGATCAATTCGAGCGTCGAGAAGGCGACACCCCAGGAGACTGTTACCCCGGATCCGCCATGGCCATAGCTGTGGATCACTGGTCGCCCGTGATCTTCCGTCAGTCCCAGGCGGACCGAGTCCCGCCCTGGTCGGAGTCCCACTCTGCTTCCGAGGAAGACCCCGCCGTCCAGCACCGGTTCCAGCGACCGCACAGTGGAAAGAATCCTGTGTTCCGTCGCCGCATCGGGTTCGAGGCTGTTCTCGCCGACCTGTGCGGTGCCGCCGCAGACGACTTCGTCTGATCGGGGAATGATGTAGGTGGGGCCCGCGGGGTTGGAGTCATCGATGATCCAACGAGTGGGGCGCGCATCGCCGATCCGGGCAACTTGGCCGCGCACCGGGTAGAGCCCGTCATCTGCATGCAGTCCGAGGCTGTTGAGCCCGGTAGCCAGCACAACCAGGTCGTTGGCAGGGATGTCGGCCAGTGTATGGACTGAGCGCCACTCCCAGCTCACACCTGCGTCTGTGCACTGCCGCTGGAGCCAAGGCAGGTAGCTGGACATGGTTGCAATGGGGACAGTGCAGACGATGCCCGATTCTGTGCCCCGTGGCAGTTCTTCCTCCCTGGCGGGACGATGGCCTCCGACTGAAGCCGGCCACTTGAGGGGTGTGGACCCTGCGCGTACGACGACAACCCCTTCCCGCATCTCCACACCGGATTCCGGTGAGCTGGCGGCGAGCCCGGCGAGTACTTTGAAGGTGACAGCACCCCAGGACCCCACCAATGCTTCGGGTTCCGCGTGGTATGGCGCCCAGATGGCAGCGGCCACCGCAGACACGGTGTCTTCGGGACGATGCGCAGCCGTGACCGTAACGTCGTAGCCTGCGCGAGCCGCGACGAGGGCGGTAGTCAGGCCGATGACGCCGGCGCCGATAACTGCTACCTGAGGCCTATCGGAGGGGGTCATGGGTTGCTCCGGATAGCCGTTGCTTCGATTTCGAACCGGAAGGATCCAACGAGCCCGGCAATGATCGAGGTGCGGGCCGGTTTGGCGTCAGGGAACCACTTAATGTATTCGTCATTGAATGCCGCAAGGTATGCGGTGTCAGTCAGGATGCAGAAAGTCCTCATGACGTCCGACAAGGTGCAATCGGCGGCCCGGAGCACTTCCTCGATGTTCCGCAAGGCCTGTCGGACTTCGTCGGTGAAGTTTTCAGGGACGTGCCCGGTGTCGGGATCGGCTCCCACTTGGCCTGATGTCAGCACCAGATCGCCGGCTGCGACTGCCTGGGATAGCCAGGGCAGGGCAGGGGCGTGGGGAGTGTGGACGGTAGAGGAACGGGGCATGGACATCCCTTCATGCTTCTGGCAGTGCAAGGTGCAGCTGCGCGTTCTGGAAAAGTGAAATGCTGGCGGGCGCACGGCAGGTTTATGAAGTGATCCCGAGTGGGCAGACAGTAAACGAGACCACTCGGGGGCGAACTCCTTGAACCAGACAGCGCCATGGGCAAGGGTTCCTTCGATGTGCGATGAAACTATTTCCACTGCACGCTCTCACCACTATCGTGTTCATCGGCTATGCGGTCAAAGACCAAATTGGGCTTGATTCCATGCTCTACAGGCATCGAATCAGGAGCTGACCGGGATTGATCTCACTGTGCCCAACCAGGTCGCACGGCTCGTCGTGGCATGGGCATGACCCGCCGTCGCGGGCCCGAACGTTACTGACCACAAAAGAGGAGCGGACGACGACGGGAACCTCCCGCCGTCGTCCGCTTCCGCTCTGTCAGCCGTAGGCTGGAACCGACAAAAGGGTGACCGAAAGGGTGACAATGTCGGAGACGATGACGGCCGGGCTGCTGGGCGAGGTGATGGCCGAGCTGGCCGTGCTTGAGGACCCCAAGATGCGCGAGGCGAACGAGAAGCGCGGCGACGACCACGGCGTGAACCTGTCCAAGCTGCGTGCGGTCGCGAAGCGGCTGAAGACGCAGCAGGAACTCGCGCGCGAGCTCTGGTCCACGAACGACACTCCGGCCAGGTTGGTGGCGCTGCTGATCTGCCGGCCAAAGGCCTTCGAACGCGACGAACTGGACACCATGCTCCGCGAGGCGCGCGCCCCCAAAGTGCACGACTGGCTCGTGAATTACGTCGTGAAGAAGAGCACGCACGCGGAGGACCTGCGCGTGGCCTGGATGGCTGACCCGGATCCGGTGGTCGCCAGCGCCGGTTGGGCCCTGACCAGCGAACGGGTGGCGAAAAAACCAGCAGGGCTCGACCTCCCCGGGCTGCTGGACACTATCGAGGCCGAGATGAAGGACGCCCCGGACCGGCTGCAGTGGGCGATGAACCACACGCTGGCCTTCATTGGCATCGAGCACGCCGAGCACCGGGCCCGGGCGCTCGATATCGGCGAACGGCTCGAGGTCCTCAAGGACTACCCGACGCCCCCGAACTGCACGTCGCCGTTCGCGCCGAGCTGGATTAATGAGATGGTGAGCCGCCAGTCCAGGGCGTAGGGCTATTCGCCCGGGCACAAAACGGAAGCGGACGACGCCGGGAACCTCCCGCCGTCGTCCGCTTCAGTTTTTGGCCGTGAACCGATCAGACGGTGGCGAGCTGGCGTTCCTGGCCACGGACGCTGACCGTGAAAGTGTTGGGGCCGCTGCACTGGACCGCAATGCGGCATTTGGTGGTGTTCGCCTTGACCGAGAGGTCATGCACAATGCTCTCCAGGGTGTGCTCAATCGCAGACCGGTCCCAGATTTTCAGCGTGATGGAGTCAGTGTTTTCAAACGTCATTGTCAGTACTTTCGCTCATGCAGTTAACGGCTCCGCGTCGTCCTTGAGGGGGCCGCATCCTCGTCGGTGAGGATTGCTGATCTTGGTAGTGCGGGAACGGGGTCCCGATCTCATGGTTCATGCTTGCCGCCGGGATTTGCAACAGAAATGGCGAAAGTGTGAGCGATTACACGCTCGCGCCGGCTTTAGTTACTGACGGCGGCGTAAAGGTTCAGGGACGCCGAAAACACCAGCCACGACACGTTCGGCAGCATCAGCAGTCCGGCCGTTGGGCTGATGGGTCCAAAGCGCAGAACTGTCAGGGCCGCTGTGAGGAAGAGGGCGGCGAGGACGGCCAGGGCCAGCCAGAGCGCCGCGGTCCCCAGTATGGGATACAGCCCGAAGAACGTCATGGGCCAGAGCAGGTTCAAGGCCAGTTGGAGCCCATAGAGCCTGAGTGCGCGGCGGCGCGGGTGGCGCCTCTGCCGCCATACGAGCCAGGCCGCCACGGCCATGGCCGCGTACAGGACCAGCCAGACCGACGTGAACATCAGCCCGGGAGGCGTCCAGGGGGCTTTGTCCGCCAGGGCGTACCAGCCGCCGGCAGCCGTTCGGATCGGGAGGGACCCCACGAACGACACGGCCCAGGAAAGCGCGAGGAAGCCGACCAGGGCGGCAAC
This sequence comes from Pseudarthrobacter sulfonivorans, assembly GCF_001484605.1. Taxonomy (NCBI): domain Bacteria; kingdom Bacillati; phylum Actinomycetota; class Actinomycetes; order Micrococcales; family Micrococcaceae; genus Pseudarthrobacter; species Pseudarthrobacter sulfonivorans. The sequence goes on from NZ_CP013747.1 coordinate 3,091,378, forward strand.
CTGCCGCCGTCGGGACGGCCCGTCCGGGCGTGCCTCGGGGGCATCGGTGGGGATAGTGGCAGACACTGACCCACTGTGGACAATGGCGGGTACCCGCGTCAAACCGGGCGGCGGCGGAGACCTCTTGACACCCTTCGGCCCCGGGCGTATCGTACAACCAAATGGTTGTAGATCAGCTCAGAGACGCGGACGTGGACCGCCTGTTCCAGGCGCTCGCGGACGCCACCCGGCGGGACATTGTCCGGCGGGTGACGGCGGGGGAGTACTCGGTCTCCGGCCTTGCGGCCCTCTACGCCATGAGTTTCGCCGCAGTCCAGAAGCATGTGGCGGTGTTGGAGCGGGCTTCCCTGGTCACCAAGGAGAAGCGCGGAAGGGAGCAGATCGTGCGGGGCAATCACGAAGGTTTGGCGAAGGCCCGCCGGCTGCTCGATGAGTACGAGGCGATCTGGCGGCAGCGTGCCGAACGGATCGCGGACATTCTGGCTGAAGGATAGGAAAGGTACGGCAATGCCTGTTATCAGTTCCATGAAAAATCTCGAGGCACTCAGCCTCACCCTCGTCGCCGAGTTCGACGCCACCGTCGAACGCGTCTGGCAGATTTGGGAGGACCCGCGGCAGCTCGAGCGCTGGTGGGGTCCGCCCAACTATCCGGCCACGTTTGACCGGTTCGACTTCCAGCCCGGCGGGAAGGCCGACTATTACATGACCACGCCCGAAGGCGAGAAGCCCCGAGGCTGGTGGAAATTCAGAACCATCGAGGCGCCGCGCAAGCTCGAATTTGATGACGGCTTCGCGGACGAAACCGGAGCGCCCGTGGATGCCATGGGCAGTGCCCATGCCGCTGTTGACCTCGAGGATCTCGGCGGCCGCACCCGGATGACCATTATGTCCACGTTCGACTCCGAAGAGCAGATGGAAGAAATGGTCAAGATGGGCATGGAGGAAGGCATGAAGGAGGCTGCCGGCCAGATCGACGCCGTCCTCGCCGAACACGCCCGCGCCTGAGTAACGCTGACGCTTTCACGCAAAGGCACGCGCGAAAGGACACTTGAGGCCCCAGGATCCGGGGCCTCAAGTGTCCTTTCGCGCGTGGTGGTGGTCGCTCCTACGGAGGCGGCGTTGCTGGTTAGTGTGTCAGGTCCTTGCCCTTGGTCTCCGGGATGGTGAACACAAACGCGATGCTGATGGCCAGCAGGACCACCGCGTACACGTTGAAGAGGTTGCCCTGTCCGATGGAGCCGAGCCAGGCCTGAAGGTACGGTGCGGTACCCCCGAAGACTGCGACGCAGATGGAATACGGGACGCCCACGCCGACCGTGCGGATCTTGGTGGGGAACAGTTCGGCGTATACGGCCGGGACGATTGCTGCGCTGCCGGCGATGAAGAACAGCATGACTGACATGGTGACCGCGAGCTGCCACGGGGAGTCCTTCAGCAGCCAGGTCATGGGGAAGTGGAACAGCGCGGCGCCGGCGGCGCTCATGATCATGACGGGCCTGCGTCCGATACGGTCCGAGAGTTTGCCCCAGAACGGCAGCGCGGCGATGAACAGCACGTTGGCGATTACGCTGGCCCAGAGGGCCTCGCCACGGTCCATCTTGAGGACCGACGCGGCATAGCTGGGAGTCACGACGCCCCAGATGTAGTAGGTCACAGTCAGGCCGACGGTCAGGCCAATCACCTGCAGGGCCTGCTTGCGGTGCTGGTAGATCTGTGGCCACATCGGCTCGTGCTTTTCCTTGGGCGATTCTGCCTCGAACGCCGCCGTTTCCTTCATGCGGGCCCGCATGAACAGGGCGTAGAGGCCCATGGCGCCGCCGATAAGGAATGGCACCCGCCAGCCCCAGGCGTTCATGTCGGCCGTGCTCAAGACATTGGAGAGGATGGCGCCGAGCATGGTTCCGGCCAGGATGCCGACCGTGCCGGACGTATAAATGAGCGTTGCCCAGAAGCCACGGTGTTCCTTGGGCGCCATTTCCGAGAGGTAGGTCTGCGACGACGGCAGCTCTCCGCCGTGGGCAAGGCCCTGGATAAGCCGAGCCACCAGCAGCAGGACCGAGGCGAAGGCCCCCACGGCCTCGAAAGTGGGGGCGACGCCGATGATCAGGCTGCCGAGGGCGGCGAGGCCCACCGCGAACGTCATGGACGTCTTGCGGCCGATCCGGTCACCGATCCAGCCGAACACGAAGCCACCGAACGGACGGGCGACAAAGCCGACGGCGAAGATCGCCAGGGTGGCGAGGAAGGCCGACGTCGGATCCGCCTTGCTGAACAGTGCGCTCGCGATGAACGGCGAGAACGTGGCATAGATGGCCCAGTCGTACCATTCCACGGCGTTGCCGATGCCGGTGCCGACGAGGGTGCGCAGGTGGGACTTGTGAACCTGGACGTCGGCTGGGACGCCTGCAGTTGTGGTCATGTCATGCTCCAAGGGGTGGCGGGAAGGTCAGTTGGCGGCGGCAAGTGCCGCGATGCGGGAGACGGCGAGCTCTGCGTAGAGCGCTGCACCGTCGGAGAGTACGCCGTCGTCGAACGTGGCGTAAGGCGAGTGGTTGAACGGCGACGTCGTGTGGTCGGCGCCGGGGGGAACGGCACTGAGCCCGACGAACGTGCCGGGGACCTCGGCAAGGACACGGGAGAAGTCCTCCGAACCGCTCAACGGCGTAGCCATCCGGGTGAGCCTGGGCTCGCCGAACATTCCAGCGATGACCTTTTCGGCAGTGTGGGTCTCGTCCTCGTCGTTGATGGTGAGGGGGTATTCCTCTTGGTAGTGCACGTCCACCTCCAAGCCGTGGGCTGCAGCGATGCCTTGGAGCAGCTTGGGTACTGCATCCATCATCTTCCTGCGCGACTCTTCGGAGAAGGTCCTGATGGTGGCTTCGATGCGGGCGGTCTCGGGAATGACATTCCGCTTGGTTCCTGCGTGCAGCACGCCGACCGTCAGGACGACGGGATCAAACATGTTGAACTGTCGCGTAATCATGACCTGCAGTGCAGTGACCATCTCGGCCGCAGCCGTTACGGGGTCCTTGGCAGAGTGTGGGGCCGAACCGTGGCCGCCGGCGCCCAGGACGGTGACGACGAGTCCATCCGAGGAGCTGAGCATCACGCCGTTCTTGGTGGTGAACTGGCCATGCGGCTCCAAAGCGGAAAAGACGTGCATTCCGTAGGCGGTGTCCGCGCGGCGACCGGCAGCGTCCAGGACACCTTCCTTGATCATGTAGCTCGCGCCGTCGAATCCTTCTTCACCGGGCTGGAACATCAGGACGACGTCGCCGGCCAGCTGATCGCGACGCTCGGCCAGGAGGGTGGCGGCACCGGCGAGCATGGAGGTGTGGAGGTCGTGGCCGCAGGCGTGCATGGCGCCGTCGACCCTTGAGGTGTAGTCGACGCCGGTGGTCTCCTGGACAGGGAGGCCATCCATGTCCGCGCGAAGGAGGACCACGGGCTTCTCCGCCGAGGCGTAAGCCGCGCCGCCGCGCAGGACCGCGGTGACCGACGTCGTGCTCTTGCCCAGGGTGATTTCGAACGGTAGGCCGTCGAGCGCCTTGAGGACTTTTTCCTGGGTCCGGGGGAGGTCCAGGCCGATCTCCGGTTCCTGATGCAGCTCGTGGCGGAACCGGGCGATCTCGCCCTGCAGTTCCTTGGCGTCGGTGGTGATCGACATCTGCTCTCTCCTAATTTCTGAACGTTTGGTCAGTGACCCGCTTCCATTGTGAAGTGATGCGGTTCACAAGCTGCGAAATAGCTGGAAAAAATCAAAAGTATGATGGAAATGGCAGGATTCATTCACTGAAGCGTGGGAGTGGCGAAGTGGTACTCAGCGAGGAAGACCTTGCCCTGATCAACGTGCTGCAGGTTGCGCCGCGGATCAGCTGGTCGGATGCAGCCGATGTGCTGGGAGTGCACGCCACAACGCTGGCTGCGCGCTGGGACAGGCTGCGGTTGTCGGGGGCGGCCTGGACGACGGCCCACCTGATCGGCGATCCCAAAAAGATGTGCCTGGCGCTGGTGAGCGTGGATTGCGAAATGCAGTTGCGGGCCGAGGTGACCGCGGCGCTCGCCGCCATCCCGGAGGTGGTCACGGTGGAGGAGGCGGCAAGCAACAGGGACCTCATGCTGACGGTAATAGCGCCCACCTTGGACCGGTTCACGGATCATGTGCTCCCGAGGTTCAAGGAGATTCGCGGGTTGTTGAAGTACCGGACCTCGCTGGGTACCCGTCTGCACTCCGCTGGCCATTCGTGGCGCCTCAATACGTTGGACAAGGCGAAGCAGAATGCGCTTATGGACGTTGCCAGTCATGAAGTCACCGGTTCGGCAGCCCCGAGGCCCGGGGCGCCACTGCCGCCCAGTCACCTGGATCTGATCCCGTTCCTGGCGCGGGACGGGCGTGCGAGCGCAGCGGACATCGCGCGCAGCCTGGGCAGGAGCCCGGCGACGGTCCAGCGGCAGCTCAACAGGGTGATATCCAGTGGGCTGCTGACCTTCCGTTGCGACATTGCCCAGAATCTCTCCGGCTACCCGGTGAGCTGTCAGTGGTTCGCCAATGTGCCGCCGGGCCAGCACGAGGCCGCGGCCGCCGAACTCCGCGGCCTCCGCACTGTCAGGCTCAGCGCCTCCACCACCGGAGGCACAAATTTTGTGATCCTCATGTGGCTGAATTCCCTGGCCGATGTGATGAACGCCGAATTGGCCCTCCAGCAACGCATCCCGCAGATCGAGCTCGTGGAGAGCGTTGTGATCCTGAGCAGCGCCAAGCGGATGGGCTGGATGCTGAACCCGGATTCGACGGCGAGCGGCGCGGTGGTGGTCTCCGGCACGGGGCTGCCGTCTTTGGGGCTCCAATGAGCTTTGGTGCCCGCCGTGGGTGGCGCTCGTTGAAACCTGAGGTCCACGTCTGAATACTGGAAGTCTGAAGGGTTGGGACGGGCAATGAGGCGGTGAAGGGGTTATGGGCGGCGGAGACAGTGCCTTCAAGCGCCGGCTGGAACGGGCTGCGGAAGTGCGCTCCTACCGGGGCGCCGGCATCAGTGCCGAGGAAGAGGCCGAACTCGAGGCCGCCGAGGCCAAGGAACGGGACAAACGCAAGAAGGTCGACGATGCGCGGCGGGCGGAGTACTTGATCCGGGACGCCATGGCACAGGGCAAATTCGACAACCTCAAATACGCCGGCAAGCCCATCCCCGGGCTGGGCGAGGCCTACGATCCTGACTGGTGGGTCAAGGGCCTGATCCAGCGCGAGAACATCAGCGGGCTGGGCCCCAAAGCCATCCTGCTCCGCACCGAAGACGCCGAACTGGACGGCCGGCTTGATGTGCAGTTCACCGAAAAACAGGTCCGGGACATCCTCGCCGACTTCAATGCCCGGGTAATCGAGGCCCGCCGCCAGCTCCAGGGCGGCCCGCCCGTCGTCACCAAAACGCGGGACGTCGACGCCGAGGTGGCGCGCTGGCACGAACGCCGCGCCGCCCACGCACAGGACGCCCTACCTGAACCGGAGCCGCAGCGCTCCTGGTGGCAGCGGCTCTGGCGCGGCACCACCTAGCTGAGCGGGCGAGGGGAACGCGCGAGGTAGGCAACGGACGACGGCGGCGCCTCCCGCCGTCGTCGGATCTCAGCGCCTGCCTCCCGGGAAGCCGTTCGCAGGCGGAGGGTCCGGAAGCTGGGGCGGTGCTGGCGGAGCAGGCGGGACGGGCGCGGGCTCAGGAGCAGGGGCAGGAGGTGGTGCAGGTGCGGGCTCCGGCGCGGGAGCCGGCGCTGGAGCGGGTGCGGGCGCGGGGGCTGGAGCTGGAGCGGGCGCAGGCGGCGCGGGCGGAGCGGGTGACGGTTTCGGCGGGGCCACCATGGATGCTGGCGGCGGCGGGAACGGGTTCGCCGGGTAAAGCGGCGCGGCTTTGAGCATGTAGTTGACCCACTGGGGCCCCGCTATCATGTAGCCGTCCAGCCGCGGGTAGAACTGGCCATTGATGGTGACGTTCTGGCCGGGACGGTGCTGGCCTTCCAGGGCGTCGCCGAAGAAGGACGCCGTAGCCAGTCCCGAGGTGTACCCAGCCACCCAGGTGGCGCCGTTGTTGTTGGAGGTCCCGGTCTTGGCGGCCACGGGCATCTGCGTGTGGATTTTGGGATTGATCCACACGCCGGAGCCGATCTTCAGTACGTCCTGGAGCACGGCATTGACTCCCCGGGCAACCTCCGGCTTGACGGCATCGCGGCACTCGCTGGTCTGTCCGGGAAGCTTCCCGCCCGTCAGGTCCGTCACCTCAAGCACGGCGATCGGGGAGCAGTAACGGCCGTCGTTGGCGAAGGTGGCGAAAGCATTGGCGAGGTGGAGCGGGGCGACGCCGATGGCACCGAGGAGATTGCCGAGCTGGTGCATGTTGATCTGGGCACCGTCCAGTCCGCTGTGCAGCCCCACGGCGTCCACCATCTTCTGGATGCCGCAGAAGTCGAGCTGGGTGGCCGCGGCGAACGTGGCCGTGTTGATGGAGTTGTACAGCCCGTAGTTCACGGGCATGGGACGGTAGTAGCCCTCATCAGCATTCTGGAGATCGTCGGCGGCGCCCAGCTCAGGGTTGTTCTGGGCCGTACTGTAGGCGCCCAGCACCCTTCCGCAGCTGGAGCGCCACGGGAAGCCGAGCGGATACACCCGGCGGGAGGCGTCCACCACGCCTGTCAGTGGTTTGCCCTCGTTCAGCCACTCGGCGAACGTGAAGGGCTTCATCGTGGAGCCGGGCTGGAAGCCGCCCGCCCCGTTGAGGTCATTGCCCGTGGAATCCCGGGAATCCACATTGAAGTTCAGTTGGGTGTCGAACTTGCCCTCCGCCGGCAGGAATACCGTGTTCTGCGCCATGGCCAGGATTTTCCCGGTGCCCGGCTGGACCGACACCAGGGATGCGCCCCAGCGGTCAGGATTCGCCCCGGCAGTGCTGTCCACCTGCGCCTGGGCCGCCGCCTGGAGCCGGCTGTCCAGCGTAGTGACGATGGTGAGCCCGCCGCGGTACAGCTTCCGCTCGCGCTCGGCCAGGGTGGCGCCGTAGGCCGGGTTGTTCAGGATCATATGCGAAATGTAGTCGCAGAAGTACGGCGCCATCTGGGCGTGGGCGCAGCCCTGCTTCCCCGGACTGAGCTTGAGCTCGATGGGCGTAGCCGCTGCGGCGTCGTGGTCCGCCTGGGTGATCTTGCCGGTGGCCAGCATCTCCGTAAGAACCTGGTTCCGGCGGCTCATGGCCTGCTCCGGGTTGACCGCGGGGTTGTAAAAGCTGGGACTGTTGACCAGACCGGCCAGCAGGGCGGCCTGCGGCAGCGTGAGGTCCCCTGCCCCGGTGCTGAAGAAATACCGGGCCGCCGCCTCGATTCCGTAGGCCTCGCGGTTAAAGAACACGATATTCAGGTAGCCCTCGAGGATCTGGTCCTTGCTGAACTTCTTCTCCAGCGCAATGGCCAGCTTTATCTCGCGGAGCTTGTCCCCGATGCTCTTCTGGCCGCTGAGGATGACCTCGTCGGTCTTCTCCTGGGACACGAATGACTCGTTGATCACGTTGGTGACGTACTGCTGGGTGATCGTGGAGGCGCCCTGCCTGCCCTCACTCGTCAGGTTGAAGATTGCGGCCCGGAGAATCCCTTGCGGGTCAACGCCCGGGTGCTCATAAAAGCGGCTGTCCTCGATGGCCACGATGGCATCCCGGACGTAGGGGGATATCCGGTCCAGGGGGATCTTAATCCGGTTTTCGGCATAAAACGTGGCGAGCGGCTGGCCGTCGGAAGTGAGGACTTTGGTGGACTGCGACGGCGGCGAAACGATCAGTTCCGAGGGCAGATTTTCAAAGTAGCTGATGGAGGTGCTGACCCCGTAGCCGACAGTCGCAACAGCGGGGACCACCAGGCTTGCGGCCAGGACGCCGCACATGGCGCTCGCAGCAAAGAATCCGATGACCCTTCCCAGGGTGGCGGCCAACCGGTGCCTGCGTTTCTTTTGCTGCGCCATTGTTCAGCCCCAAGCTCGCGACGTGTGAACAGGATACGCCGCTGCACCTGCAGCATCCAGATGCTGGACGAACTGATGCCAAGCCGGTACTTTTCCGTCCCTAAGTCTTGTTTTGGGTCTTGTCAGGCGATAGATACCGATATATCGTTAAATGTCGGTGAGTAGTTGACCGATAACCATTCAACAAGGGCCAAGAAGCATTCAAAAAGACAGAGAAGGGAAGATGCCACCATGAAAGGCATTCACGACGACAAGTTTTTGGAACCGCCGTTCGGGCGGGGACAGTTTGGGCGGGGACGGTTTGAGCGCGGCAGGGGCCGCCGCGGACCGCACGGGCACCGCGGGGGAGGGTTTGGCCCGGGCTTTGGCCCACGGGGCGGATTTGGTCCCGGTTTTGGACCGGGCGGAGGGTTCGGTCCCGGCTTTGGGCCCGGTCCCCGGCGGGCAAGCAGGGGGGACGTCCGGTGGGCCATCCTGTCTTTGCTGGCCGAGGCCCCGTCCAACGGTTATGGCCTGATCAAGACCATCGCGGAGAAAACGTCCGGCGCATGGCGGCCCAGCCCCGGGTCGATCTACCCCACACTCCAGCAGTTGGTGGACGAGGACCTCATTGCCCCCCTCAGCGAGGGCCGGCGGACCGACTTCACCCTCACCGACGCCGGCAAGGCCTACGTGGCCGAGCATGCGGAGGAACTGGAGAACGCGTGGAACAGCGATGCGGAAGGATCCGGACCCGCCTTCCACCAGAGTGTGGGCAAACTGATGGGGGTCATTCATCAGTTCCGTACGGCCGCTACGGAAGAACAGCGCAATGCTGCGGTGGAAAAGCTCGACGAAACCCGCCGCGCGCTCTACCGGATCCTGGCCGACTGAGCGCTTTTGAACGCTGTGGCCTCAGGCGAACGTGTCTTCCTTGGCGGGAGCGGCAGCAGGTGCCGTGACGCCGCGGCCCAGCGGGTTGAAGTGGCTACCCAGCCCGCCGAAGGCGTAGGCGGTCTCGGCATGCTCGGAGAGATCCACCCCTGCCATCTCGGCCTCGTGGCTCACCCGGAACCCGATGGTCCTGTTGATGGCCCGGCCGATCACCAGGGTCACACCGCCGGAGAGAACTACGGTGACCACTACCGCCACGGCCTGCGCCGTCAGTTGCTGGAGACCGCCGCCGTAGAACAGGCCCCCGCCCTGGCCGTCCATGGGGAGAGCGACGAAGCCCAGGGCGAGTGTGCCGATGAGCCCGGCGCCGAGGTGTACTCCCACCACGTCCAGGGAGTCGTCCAGCCCGAACCGGTACTTCAGGTCAACAAACACGCAGCAGGCTGCACCGGCCACCAGGCCCAGGCCGATGGCGGCCACTGGGCTGATGTTGGCGCAGGACGGTGTGATGGCCACCAGGCCGGCAACAACACCGGAGGCTGCGCCCAGGGACGTGGGATGGCCGTGGCGGATCTTCTCCGCCAGCAGCCAGCTGAGCATGGCCGCGGCCGGGGTGACCAGGGTGTTGATCCAGATCAGGCCGGCCTGCTCCGCGGTGGTGGCGGCGCCGCCATTGAACCCGAACCAGCCGAACCACAGGATGGCCGCGCCGAGCATGATGAAGGGGACATTGTGCGGGCGGTGGCTGGGATCCTTGGCGAAGCCGTGGCGCTGGCCAACCACCAGGGCCAGGACCAGGGCGGCCGTACCGGAGCTGATTTCCACCACCGCACCGCCGGCGAAGTCGATGACCTGGCCGAAGGTCTCGGTGATGGCTCCGCCGGCGCTCATGAGCCCGCCGCCCCAGATCATGTAGGCCAAGGGGCAATAAACCAGCGTGATCCACAGCGGCACGAACACTGCCCAGGCGCTGAACTTGGCGCGGTCCGCGATGGCCCCGCTGATGAGGGCCACCGTGATGATGGCGAAGGTGGCGCTGAAGCCTGCCTTGATGAGGTCAGGGGAGCCCATGAGGTTCTGCAGCCCGAAGTTGGCGAAGGGGTTGCCAAAGATGCCCAGGATTCCCTCGCCGGTGGTCATCGAGTATCCCCATAGGACCCACACAACTCCCACGATGCCGGCGGAGATGAAGCTCATCATGATCATGTTCAGCGCTGCCTTGGCGCGCGTCATGCCGCCATAGAAGAGGCCAAGCCCGGGTGTCATAAGCAGCACCATTGCCGCCGCGATCATCATCCAGACGTGTTGCGCAGTGATCTCCACCGGTGGGTCCCTTTCATTGATCCTGTATACGGGGACTTTTCCTACCTGGCCCGCGCAATCCCCCCGATCAATATTTGTCGCCGCGTGTTTCCGTTTGCGCTTCGCTAAGTTGCGGATACGTTACGGCCCGGCGGCTTACGTGAAGATCGCATGACGGTGATGTTTCCGGCGTGTAAACGGGACCTGTTGAACGGCGCCGGGACGGGAGGCCCTGAGACTCCGATGCCAGCAACGGCGGGCGCCGGTCCGCGCACGTGGTGAGAAGCCGCCGTCGGACGCTGAAAGGGCAACGTTTCCTGAAAGTGAACGGCGGCTCACCGCCGTGGGGCGCCGCTTTGACGTAGCTTGGGGGAGTGCCTCAGGCGGTCCGGGAATTTACGGTGCGCGGGGCTGGCCCGCCGGGTCAGAAGGTCCGGGCGTTGGCCAGGACGGGCAGTTGGCCGCGGACCTCGGCAATGACGGCCGGGTCAATGTCGACGACGGCGAGTTCCGGTTCGCCGCCGAGGGCCACCAGGGCAGCGCCCACGGGAGAGATGACGGCGCTGTGGCCGACGCCGGTGGGAGCCTTGCCGGCGGAGGCGATGCCGACGCTTGCCGGGTCGCCCTGTCCGCAGGCCACCACGAAGGTGGTGCTGTCCAGCGCGCGGGCCCGGACCAGGAGGTCCCACTGCTCTGCCTTGCCCTCGCCGGCGCCCCATGAGGCGCAGACAATGTTGACTTGGGCGCCGGCCTTGGCGTTGGCCGTAAACAGTGCCGGGAACCGCACGTCGTAGCAGGTGGCCAGGCCGAAGGTGGTGCCGTTCACCTCGAAGGTCACGGGGGCGGTTCCGGCGTCCACGGTATCGGACTCGGCGAACCCGAATGCATCAAAGAGATGGATCTTGTCGTAGGCGGTCTCGACGCCGGGGCCGGTGACCAGCAGCGTGTTCCGCACGCGGCCGCCGTCGCCCGGGGTGAACATGCCCGCCACCACCGTGATGTCCAGCTCTTGGGCAATGCTGCGGACGGCGGCAGCCCACGGCCCGTCCAGCGGCTCGGCAATGTCCTTCAGGCTGTTGCCGAAGGCGCGCATGGCGGCTTCCGGGAACACCACGAGCTCCGCTCCGGCAGCTTTGGCTCGCGTGGCGTAGTCTCTGATGAGCTCCAGGTTGGCGGCCAGATCGGCTCCGGTGATGATTTGGGCCACTGCTAAACGCATGAAATTACTCCAGTCTGTTGTATACATAATGTATGCGAAAAAGTTCGGCGACGGCGGCGTCCGGCCGCGAGAAGGCGTACGCGTACCTGCGCGAAAACATCCTGGTTGACCCGGCGGTGCAGGGGAAGTTCCTGAATGAGCAGGAGCTGGCCGCGGAGATCGGCGTCTCGCGAACTCCGGTCCGGGAGGCGCTCCTGCTGCTCGTCTCCGACGGCCTGGTGGAACTGATTCCGCAGCGCGGGGCATATGTTCCGCCGGTGACTGGCCGTGAAATGTCGGAACTGATGGAACTCCGGGGTGTGCTGGAAAGCCATGCCGCCCGCCTGGTTATCGAACAGAACCGCGTTCCTGCGAAAACGATGCAGGACACCCTGGACCTGCAGGCCCAGCTTCCCGAGCTGCTGAATGCGGAGGCTGCGCAGGAGTTCATCCGGCTGGACACCCTCTTCCATCAGCTTCTGATCGACGCCGCCGGCAATGAGCTCATCTCCCGAACGTACAGCAAGCTCCATGTCCGGCAAATCCTGGTGGGCGTTTCGGCCTTGTTCCGCACCGGAGACCGGCGCGGACAGGTGTGCGCCGAACATCAGGACATCCTCGATGCCCTGATGTCCGGCGACCCCGCGAAGGCGCAGGAGGCCATTGACCATCACCTGGCTGTCACCCGGGATATTCTGCTCCGCACCTAAGGGAGTTTTTGTCCACATAACGCGAGTTGAGAGTCGTTTTGGGTGCATTATGTGGACAAAAACTCCGGTCTTGGGAGTGGGAAATCGTCAGTGGCCTTTGCCGGTGGCCGACTGCTGGCGCTCTAGTGCGGATACTTCCAGCAGCAGCCGGTAGTCCTCGTCCTCCACGGTGTTGGAATCGCGGCCGAGGGCCAGTCCCACGGCGGTGACGCCTGCAGCGACTGCCACGTAGATGGCCACCGGAATCCAGGTGCCGAACTGCGCCAGCAGCAATGTGAACATCAGCGGGGCGATGGCGCCGCCGATCACGCCGGCGAACGTGTAGGCCAGGGAGCTGCCCGTGGACCGGAGCCTCGGTGAGAACTGCTCCACGATGAAGGCAGCCTGCGGGCCGTACATAAACGAGTGCGCCATGAGGCCCAGCACAATGCCGGCAATGAGCATCGGCTCGTTGTCGGCGCCCAGGACGCCGAAGAAGATGAACGTCCACACGGCGCCCACCACAGCCGCGGTGCCGTAGACCAGGCGTCGGTTGAAGCGGTCGGACACAGCGCCGGCCAGCGGGATCATAAAGAGCTGGAACGCGGAGCCGATCAGGACTGCCGTGAGCACCTGGCTGCGTTCGTAGCCGAGTGTCTGGATGCCGTAGGTGAGGGTGAAAACGGTGAACAGGGCGTAGAGCACGTCCGGGCCCACCCGGCACAGCGTGGCGGCAATGAGGGGCCGGAGTTCGGTGCTGAAGACCTCACGGACGGGGGCGTGGGGCTGTTCGCCGTGGGCCTCGATGGCCTTGAAGATGGGGGTGTCTTCCAGCTTCAGGCGGATCCAGAGGCCGAAACCGACCAGCACGGCCGAGACAAGGAACGCGATGCGCCAGCCGAAGCCGATGAACTGTTCCTCGGTCAGGGCGAGGGTCAGGACAGCCAGGGCGCCGTTGGCCATAAGGTTGCCGGCGGGCGGGCCCACCTGGGCTGCAGACGCCCAGAAGCCGCGCCGGTGGGGGTCGCCGTATTCGCTGGAGAGCAGCACGGCGCCGCCCCATTCGCCGCCGACTCCCACGCCCTGGGCGAACCGCAGCAGCACCAGGATGATCGGGGCGCTGATGCCGATGCTGTCGTAACCGGGGAGCACACCGATCAGGACGGTGGCCACGCCGATGATCATCAGGGTGGTCACCAGCACCTTCTTGCGGCCGATCCGGTCACCCAGGCGGCCGAAGATGATGCCACCAACAGGCCGGGACACGTAGCCCACCGCATACGTGGAGAAGGCCAGGATGGTGCCCGTCAGGGGATCGGATGACGGGAAGAACACGAGGGGAAATACGACGGCGGCCGCGGCCGAGTAGACGGCGAAGTCATACCACTCGAGGGCGGTGCCGGTGAGGCTGGCAGCGAAGGCCTTGTACAGGCCCTTGGGGTGAATCGGCTTGTCCGGACGCGGCGCTGCGCCGGAAGCCGGAACTGGGACGTTAGCCATGGGTGTTGTCCTCCACGAGATGTTTACGGGTGACGCCTGTCACGCTGGCGTTAAATGTATACATTACGCATACTGGATGTACATTGGCCACCGTTTCCGGTTTCCAGTTTGTAAATTTCTCCAGCAGGACACGCAAAGGATGGACAGAACATGACGACTCTGAGCTTCGAACTTCCCGACGGCAGCACCCGGACAGTCCAGGTCAAGCACCTCCTGAACGCCGGTTATGCAGGGCGGGAGCAGGAGGAAGTGCAGGCCCACATTGCCGAGCTGGCAGAACTGGGCGTTCCGGGCCCCGCCACCACCCCGGCGCTCTACCCGGTCTCGCCGTACCTGGCGCAGCAGGTTTCCGAAGTCCGCGTGCAGCATGCCCGGACCTCCGGGGAAGCCGAATGGGCGCTGGTCATCACGGACGACGGCGTGCTGCTGACGGTCGCGTGCGACCACACGGACCGCGAGCTTGAGGTCCATGGGGTGGCCTGGAGCAAGAATGCCAGCCCGGACGTCCTGGGCCGCAAGGCGTGGCGGCTGGACGACGTGCGCGACCACCTGGACCAGATCACGCTGAAGGGCTGGGTGGGGCAGGGTGATACCGCGGACACGCTGATCCAGGACAGCTCGTTGGAAGCCCTGCTGACGCCGGACTACTGGCTGGAGGTGCTGACCGAGCGTGGCCTGAATGAGCCGGGGACGGTCCTCATTTCCGGCACGGTGGCCATGACAAGCGGGGTAAACCAGTTCGCCCGCAGCTGGAAAGTGGAGATGACAGACCCCGTGACAGGATCCACCGTGGATGCCCGGTACGTGGTGGAGCAGATGGCCGAGCCCATCGGCTGATTCCGCCGGGCGGGGGCCCGCTGGGGTCGCAACTCCCGGTAGCATCATTGCTATGCCCACTGCGCTTGAAATGGCAGGTCCCATCCTGGAAATGATGACCTGGCTGTGCCTTCCGCCGGGGCTTGCCCTGCTGTTCTACTCGGGCATCCTTCGGCGGTTTGTGCACCCTTGGACCGTTGCAGAAGCGGTGGTCTACGCGGACGCTACCGGAACGGGCTTCCGCTGGTTTGACCGCAAGTACCAGGTCCACCACGCACCGATGTCACCCCACGACATCAAGGACCTGACCGTGGGCGACACGCTGCCGATCTACTACCACCCCAAGCGCCCCACGCAGTGGCAGACCGCAGCGCCAGAAGCGGTGGGGCGGACCGCCGTCGTGCTTGGCCGGGTGCTCACCGGGATCGGTGCCGTTTCGCTCATCGCGGGCTTCCTGCTGCCGATGTTCTGACGTAGCGCGGCTGAATCAGCCGGCCAGCACCACGCCGATGCCGAGCGCGCCCAGCGCAACACCCGCAAAGGCGGTCCAGAGTACCGCGGACGTATCGGCGTCGACCCTTTCGCGCGAAATTCCCCGCGCGCTGGCGCCGTACCGCCGGCGCTGAGTCAGGTAGATGGCCGCCGCTGCGGCCGCGGATACGGCGAAAAGCAGCAGGATGGGGAAGCCGTGGTGGGGCAGCCAGCGCAGGAAGATGGCGCTGACCGTCACCAGCGCCATCATGGTCCGGCCCCACGCCAGCGTGGTCCGCTCGGGCTGGAGCCCGGGATCCCCGTGCGGCCCGGGGTCCGGAAGCCCGGTGCGGACCACCGGGCTAACGCCAGAGGATAAAGACGAGGACGACGGCGGCAGCCAGTGCCCCTGCGCCGGCCAGCAGCGGCACAATGAGCGGCAGCGGGAGTGGAGTTTTGTTGCGCATGCTCCGTTCGACGCGGATCCAGCGCCCTGCGGCGCCGGCGCTCAGCAGCATGCCCAGGAGCAGGAGCAGTACCGCCAGGCTCTTGCGGACCGGTTCCAGGAACAGGTCCGAGGTGAAGGCCTCGATGGCGATGCCGCCGGCCAGAAGCGCCAGCGCCGTGCGGATCCAAGCGAGGAAGGTTCGTTCATTGGCCAGCGTGAAGCGCGGGTCCGGCTCGGTGCCGCCGGGCAGCAGCCGTTCGGCGATCTTTCCCCGCGACGGCGGCACGGGGTCGTTGGGCGGCGTCTGGTTGCTGGGCACGGGGCCAGTTTAGCCGTTGGCGTCAGCCGGTCCTGGACGAGATGGAAACCACGGCGCTGATGAAAACAGGAAGCGCGGCGGCACTGATCAGCACTATCGCCCCGGCACCCACCCAAGCCGGCACTGTCCGGCGGGGCCGCGCGGATCTCAGCCAGGAAACCGGAACGACGCTCAGCCAGAGGAACAAGAGGAGGGTCCCAATGACGACGAGGACTGCGAACGGTGGAAACAAGATGGCACCAACGAGCAACGGAACATAGAATTTAGCCGCTGCGGGGCCCCACAGCGGAAGGCGCTCACTCCACCAACCCGCCGCGGCAGCGACGACGGCGCCGTGAAGGAGGGCAAGTCCGGCATACAGTGCCACCGACAGCCAGCCGGGTCCAACGATGTTGAAATCGATGTTGTCCGCGCGCAGGGGATCCATCAAGGACCCTACCCACACGAGGAGGAGCAAACCGAACAGCGGTCCGGCGAGACGTCCGCGTGGAAGCCAGCGGCGTACGAGGGGGAACAGGATCGCGGCAAGGAAGCCGGCCGGCAGGCCACCGAAGAACAGCAGGGCCATGGTCCCCCCAACGCTGGGAATTCCCACGAATGCCTGGGCCTCCGTTAGCCGGCCCTGTGCGGAAGCGGGGGATGTGTCCGCCAAAATGCGCATGACCAGCCGCCCGCCGGGCCAGGCGGCAAGCAACGCCGAGACCAGTGCGGAAAAGGACACGACGTTGGCCCACCAGAAGAACCGGCGCAGCGCGCTCAGTTTCACGTCAGTCCGGAACTCTTGCCCGCCGGTGCCCGTGGAGGGGTGGGGCCGTGAGGCGGATGGCTCACGGATGCTGCGGCCTCCCCACAGCACCACCACCAGCAGGCCAAGGAGCAGAAAAAGGGCGGACCCCACCACAACTATTGTGGCCATCGCTGATCACCATCCACATCCAAAGGATGGATCAATTGTGCTCCCAACCGCGGGTACGGGCTACCTCCGCTGGGCGTTTCCGAACGCTGTCACGTCTCCAGGGTCAGCCCGCGTTTCGTGGGGCAAACATGATCACAGCCACCCCGACCAGGCAGATGACGGAGCCCGCGATGTCCCACCGGTCCGGCCGGAAACCGTCGAAGACCATTCCCCACGCCAGCGACCCAGCCACAAACACTCCGCCGTAGGCGGCAAGGATCCGGCCGAAATGGGCATCCGGCTGCAGGGTGGCCACAAAACCGTAGAGGCCCAGGGCAATCACACCCAGCCCTGCCCACCACCAGTCCTTGCCCTCACGGACTGACTGCCACACGAGCCACGCGCCGCCGATCTCGGCAGCAGCGGCCAGGACGAACAGCACAGTCGTTTTGGCGATCGCCACGGTTTCAGCAGGAATACTCACAGGCTCATCATGCCAGCCGGGAATGCGGCCACCCGGCGGGAGGTTGGGCCTTACATGCAACGCATCGGATTCCTGTCCTTCGGCCACTGGGGCCCCGGCCAGGGCTCCCGCACCAGAACCGCCGGCGAGGCCCTGCGCCAGGGCATTGAGCTGGCGGTGGCCGCCGAGGAACTCGGAATCGACGGCGCCTTCTTCCGGGTGCACCATTTCGCCCGTCAGCAGGCGTCGCCCTTCCCGCTGCTGGCAGCCATCGCCGCACGGACCGGCCGGATAGAGATCGGCACCGGTGTCATCGACATGCGGTACGAAAATCCGCTGTACATGGCCGAGGAAGCCGCGGCCACGGATCTGATCAGCCGCGGCAGGCTGCAGCTGGGCATCAGCCGTGGTTCACCCGAGCCCGCCCGGAACGGGGCCGCTGCCTTCGGCCACAAACCGGCAGAAGGGGAGACCGACGCGGACATGGCCCACCAGCACACAGCCCAGTTCCGGCACGCCATCAGCGGCGCCGGCGTGGCCGAGGCGGACCCGCGTTACGCCGGCGGAGCCATCGGCCTGTTGCCGGTCCAACCGCAGTCGCCGGGCCTCACAGAGCGGATCTGGTGGGGCGCCGGAAGCCGCAACACCGCCGTGTGGGCGGCCGGCCTGGGCATGAACCTGATGAGCTCCACCCTGCTCACCGAGGACACCGGCGTCCCTTTCGACCAGCTGCAGGCGGAGCAAATCCAGCTCTTCCGGGAGGCCTGGGCCGCGGCAGGACACAGCCACCAGCCACGGGTCTCTGTCAGCCGGAGCATCCTGCCAATCGTGGACGACGAGGACAGCAGGTATTTTGCGGGCAGCGCGCTGCGGGACAGCCGGGACCAGGTGGGCGTCATCGACGGCCTCACGGCACGCTTTGGCAAGACCTATGCCGGCGCCCCGGATGTCCTGGCCGAACAGCTGGTGGCCGACGCCGCCGTCCAGGCCGCGGACACGCTGCTGGTGACTGTGCCCAACCAGTTGGGCGTTGACTTCAATGCCAAAATGCTGGGAAACATCGCCCGGTACATTGCGCCCGCCGTCGGCTGGACCCCGGCACGTTCCTGATCCGGAGCCGATTCCGCTGGGTGATCCGCCCGGAAGGGAATATCCTGAGAAGGTGCGGGCCGTTGAGGCCCGGTTATTCCTCACGGCCTAGAGAGGCTCACCATGTCCGAAAAACTACACCTGACACCGGAAGACGAGTTCCCGGAGGATCTTTCCAGCATCCCGGACAAGGAGCTGCAGGTTTTGGACAGTCAAGTACAGCGTCAACTGGACTACGAGTACGTGGCCGAGGGCGAACCGAACCCGGAGACGGAGTTCCGGCACCTGGACCTGGACGAGGAATTCCAGGAACGCGACGACCGCTGACAACCGTCCCCCGCCGTCGGTCTGGCTCATTCCGGTGATCGGCAGTGGATATTAGTCAGCATCCTTACTAATATTGCTCAAGGAACCATCCACAAGCCACAGCCGTTAGGCTTGTAGCGGGCTTTGGGGGCAATGCGCCCTACGATTACTGCGTGACTGCGGAACGGTCAGGAGAGAGAAATATGGCTCGCGCCGCTTTAGGTTTTACTGCATGATCCGGCTACGTCAGCTGGCACAGGCGGCTTCCGTACTGACCACGCCATTGGCACCGGAAGATATTCTGGCGCTCTTTAACCCTGTCTTCTCGGCGCGCCAGCTGCGTGGAGTGGTGACCCGTGTGGTCCAGGAAACGGCACAGTCGGCCACCATCTTCTTCCGTCCCGGCCGCGGCTGGCATTCCCACCTGGCTGGTCAGTGGGCGCGCATCGGCGTTGAGCTGGACGGCGTCCGCCACTGGCGCTCGTATTCGCTGAGCGCCCCCGCCGGCAAGGACCCGGCCATCACCGTCACCGACGTCGGCGCCGTTTCCGGAACCCTGGTCCGGACCACCAAACCGGGCGACGTCCTTTTCCTGGCACCCCCGCAAGGCGACTTCGTCCTGCCCGAGCACCCCAGGCCGCTCCTGATGGTCACCGCCGGCAGCGGCATCACTCCGGTGATGTCCATGATCCGCACCCTTGTTCCCCGCCGCCCGGATGCCGACGTCGTCCTGGTGCACTCCGCCCGCACGCCCGGCGACAGCCTCTTCCGCGAGGAACTCGCCGAACTGGCTGACCAGTTCCCCAACTTCCGGCTGGCCCACTGGTACACCGGCGAACAGGGCCGGATGGACCTGACCAACACGGCCGAGCTCGATGAGATCTGCCCGGACTGGAAGGAACGGGCCGCTTACGCGTGCGGCCCGGACAGTTTCCTGGACGACGCCGAGGCCCTGTGGAAGCAGGCGTCCCTCACCGCCGGTGCCCCCGGCTCCGATGTTGCGCTCGCCGGCGATCCCGGCAACCTCATGATTGAGCGGTTCAACACCACCTTCGCCGGGGGTGTAGGGCACGACGGCGGCCTGGTCACCTTTGAGGCGTCGGACCGGGAAGTTGACGCCGACGGCGATACTCCGCTGCTCGACGTCGGCGAAGACGCCGGGGTGCTGATGCCCAGCGGCTGCCGGATGGGAATCTGCCACAGTTGCCTGACTCCGCTCCTGGCCGGACAGGTCCGTGACCTTCGCACCAACGAGGTCCACGGCGAACCCGGCCAACTAATCCAAACGTGTGTCTCGGCAGCCGCCGGACCCGTCAACCTCGAACTCTGAGGAGCAATACCGCATGTCAGTAGTTTCAGAAAGCAAGAAAGATTCCGCAAGCAGCACCGCCCCCACCGGAGCGGCAAAGACGCGCCCCGGAGCGCTGGCCGAGTCCGGCAGCCCCCTGGTGCGTCCACCTGCCGCAGCGCACCTTACCGACGAACAGGTAGCTGAGCTGGGCCGCGAACTCGACGCGATCCGCGACGATATCCTCGCCAAGCGCGGCGCGTCCGATGCCGCCTACATCCGGCGCGTAATCAAGATCCAGCGCGGGCTGGAAATCTCGGGCCGGGCGGCTCTCCTGGTGAGCAAGAACAAGGCAGCTTGGGTCACCGGAACCACGCTCCTGAGCCTGGCGAAGATCCTCGAAAACATGGAGATCGGGCACAACGTGCTCCATGGCCAGTGGGACTGGATGCGGGACCCGGATATCCACTCCACCACGTGGGAGTGGGACTTCGTCACCCCGTCGCGCTCCTGGCAGCATACCCACAATGACCTGCACCACCGCTGGACCAATGTGGTGGGCAAGGACAACGACGTCGGGTACAACCTCCTGCGCATGGACGAGAGCCAGCCGTGGGTGCCCATGAACCTGGGCAACCCGCTGTACAACGCGATCCTGGCACCCCTTTTCGAGTGGGGCATTGCCATCTACGACCTCGAGCTGAACGATTTCAAAGAGGGCAAGAAGTCCAAGGAAGCCCTGCTCAAGGACCTCAAGGCGCTGGGCAAGAAGGTGGTCACTCAGTTCACCAAGGACTACGCGGCCACTCCTGCCGTCGCCATGCTCACCGGCTCAGGCAAGCAGGCCCTCTACGGCACGCTGACGGCCAACGCCGTCCGCAACGTCTGGGCGCACGCGGTCATCTTCTGCGGCCACTTCCCCGAAGGCACGGACACCTTCAGCGAGGAAATGGTGGAAGGCGAAACCCGCGGGGACTGGTACGTCCGCCAGATGATTGGTTCCGCCAACATCTCCGGGTCCAAGTTCATGCACCTGATGACCGGCAACCTGTCGCACCAGATCGAGCACCACCTCTTCCCGGACCTGCCGTCCAACCGGTACGCCGAGGTTGCGCCGCTGGTCCGAGAAATCTGCGAGCGCTACGGCCTGAAGTACACCACGGGTCCCCTGCTGAAGCAGGTTGGATCGACCTGGGGCAAGATCTTTAGGCTGGCACTGCCGGGCAAGGCTGCCAGGGCTTGAGCTGACTAAGCCTTAAAGAGTGGAAGGGCCAGGCGAAACGCCTGGCCCTTCCACTCGTTTTGTTACCCGGTCTGCTTCTTCAGGAAGGCGAGCAGGGCTTCGTTGACTTCCGCGGCGTGCGTCCACAGCAGCCCGTGCGGGGCGCCGTCGATCTCCACATACTCCGCCGACGGCAGGGCCTTGGCGAACCGGCGGCCGGTGACGTCGATGGGGAGGATGTTGTCCTCGGTGCCGTGGACAATCAGCGCGGGGACATCGATCCGGGGGATGTCGCCGCGGAAATCGGTCAGCCAGGTGGGCTGCGCGGCGACTGAAGCGGTGGCGCCGGCTCCTGCGGCGATTTTCCAGCTGGCGTCCAGGACTTCCTGGCTGAGCCGCGGCGTGCCCAGGAACGTGTCCGAGTTGTAGAAGTTCTTGAAGAATTGCGTGAAGAACGCGTACCGGTCCGCGGTGACGGCTTCGGTGAGCCCGTCAAAAACGTCCTGCGGTACGCCTTCCGGGTTGTCCTCGGTTTTCAGGACGAACGGTTCCAGCGATCCGAGGAACACTGCGCGGGCCACCCGGGCGGAGCCATACGTGCTCAGGTAACGGGCAACCTCGCCGGTACCCATGGAGAAGCCCACCAGCACGGCGTTGTTGACGTCCAGCGATTCCAGGAGGGTTTTGAGGTCGGCGGCGAACGTGTCGTAGTCGTAGCCGCTGGTGGTCTTGCTGGACTTGCCGAAGCCGCGGCGGTCGTAGGTGATCACGCGGTAGCCGGCCTCCAGAAGGGCGGTGGTCTGCTTTTCCCAGGAGGATCCGTCCAGCGGGTAGCCGTGGATCAGGACAACGGGCTGGCCGCTCCCATGGTCTTCGTAGTAGAGCTCGGTATCGGTGCTGTTCTCGGTTCCAACGGTGACGAATGCCATCTCGGCGGTCCTTTCGAAGCTTCGGGATCAGTTTCGGGCGCAAGCAAAAGCCAGCGCCCGGCATTCCCTACTCTAGAGACCACGCGCCGGGGCGCCAAGGATGTGGCTACTGCGTGGGTTGGGGCAGCTCGCAGTTGATCTGCGGGTTGACGCCCAGGTAGTTCAAGGGCCCGGCGACGATGGTCACGGCCACCGTTCCCGCCGCGGCGCAGGACCCTGGAGCCCCGCCGAAATAGCCGCGCTGCCAGGCGGCGATTCCTCCGATGATCAGCCAGATGACAATCAGTGCTCCGAGAAACTTCATGGTGTCCTCCCATGGCGTGGCCTGTGCGTTCAAGTATGCGCCGATAACCGGAAAGCTCACAGGACCAAAAACGCCGCCCCTCCCCACCCCCCGGACGCTCTCTCACTTAATGCCACTTAATTCGCAACGCTCTCTCACTTTTGTGAATCGCAGCGCTAAATGGCGGCGTTTCTGCAGCCGTAAATACGCCCGGTTGCCCGGTAGGGGATCCCTTACTGGGAGTGGGGAGGCCAGGCAGCCACACCTAATCGCGCGAGACCGTCCGCAATGACGTCGGTAACTACGCGGGAGTACCGTCCGTCGGGGTCGAGGTCAGGGTCGAACACGGTCACTGACGCCCCGATGGCCCATGGGGCGAGCTGAGCCAGAAGTTCCGTCAGTTCATTCGCGGCGAATCCTCCTGGGGCGGGACTGTCTACGGCTGGCATCACGCTGGGATCGAGTACGTCGACGTCGATCTGCAGCCAGTAGCCAGCGCCCGCAACTGCAAGAGCTGCAGCGGCGATGGCGTCCGGCGTCTGGGCAAGGGCTTCTTGAGCGGAGACCACGAGGCCCAGTTTCCGACGCGCTTCGGAAGCCTCTGCATCATCGTCTCGGTGCCCTATGTGGACGGTACGAGCAGTGGGGAAGTACGGCCCGAATCCGTCCATATTCGCGATTGCTGGCCAGTGCAGGCCAACGGCAGCGGCAAGGTCTTCACCGGCGACGCTAGCGCACTCCTCGCTGTTGCCAGGGTGCCGAAAGTCAGTGTGGCCGTCTACATGAACCAGGCCAGTCCGGCCGCACCGCGAGAGAGCGAGGCCGATTCCGAGTAGGAGGCTGCAATCTCCGCCGACCACCAACGGAGTGTTTCCCGTTTCGATAACACCCGCCAGACGATCGGCAAGTCGATGGGCGTGCTCGGCCATCGCAGCCTCGTTGCGAACATGGCCAGCCGAACGAGTGGTGTCGTCATCGACGTACCGACCTGGAAGGACTACGCCAGCGTCAATCGCCCCCACTTGTGCGAGCCGCTTGAATAGACCGGCTTCTCTTAGGGCCTCGGGTGCTTTGGCTGTGCCGGGCACACTGCCGCGTCTTGGAGGCCGCAGGCCGAGGTTACTTGGTGCAGACAGGATTGCAATCACGTTCCTAGCCTGCCAGAGCGACCTCCCGCCCCCGACATCGGCGTCTCACTAGGCGATCGTCTTAGCGGGCATCCGGATGACCGATAGCGACGGATCGTGACCACCAGCGTGGTCGGCCGCCAACCCAGCGGCTCGTGCGCCAGACGCCGGGTCACTGTGTCGCGCGGCGATCCCTCGCATCCGCAGCGACCACCTCTCATCCGACCCGTCGGGCTCGACGACGCGACAGGCCAAGACAGCACGGTCCGTCTCGAACCGCTGCCCGGTCACTTCGAGACCGAGCTCGTCGAGTCGGCAGAACACGGTCAGTTCAGGGCAGGCAAGCCCGCCCCAGGGGTAGCGTCAGGCACGTCGAGGTCTTCCGGATGGGCAGTGTGAGAACTTCCATCTTCGGGAGACCTCGACCCCTACCCGGCCACCGACGCGTCGACCACCGCCGCCGACAACATCACACGCCCGCTACACCCTCAACTGTGAAGAGCTGCTAATGTGGGGCACCCCAAATCAAAGGAGAGCCCCGTGGGCAAGGTGGTCATGTACAGCTCGGTGTCGGTGGACGGCTTCGTCGCGGACGAGAACGACCAGCCCGGACCGCTGTTCGACTGGTTGTCCAGCGGTGACGTCCCGTTGGACGAGAGCGGCGAGGTGAAGGTGTCGCAGACGTCCTACGACTACACCCGGCCGTACTGGGACCAGATCGGGGCGACAATCGTCGGCCGCCACGTCTTCGACATGACATGATCCGTGTCCGCTATCTATGTATGTGAATCGCAGCGGTAAATGGCGGCGTTTTTGCAGCGATTCACACTCACTTTCTTGAAAAAAGTGAGAGAGCGTTGGTCAAAAACCTGCGTTAAGTGAGAGAGCGTCTGAAGGGGTTGGAGGTGGGGTGGGGGTGGGATTAGGGGCGGGCGCCGAAGCCGCCTCCGCCGCCCGGGCCCTGGGCCGCGGTGTACTCGCCGGCGGTCACGGTGCCCACCTGATCGGCGCCGTCCAGGGAGCCCTCGCCTACTCCGGCGCTGACCGTGGCCGTGCCGCCGGTGTAGACGGTGTACTCCTCGCCTTCAGTGATCGCTGCCGAGGAGAACACTAGCGACGCCGTCGTCTTGGTGGTCACGAAAGCACCCACCACAGTGCCGCTGGAGTCAGCGATCTGCACCACGGTGCCGGCCGGAACCGATGACCCGAGCGTGACCTGCACGCCGGACTGCGTCGATGAGGTGCCCGGCGTGACCACCATGCCCACGCTTCCCGCCGCTGCCACGGTGCCGCCGGTGACGGTCAGTTCGCCGTTGACGTCCAGCGCCCCGTTGCCGGAGTTGGTGGGGCCGTTGACGACGACAGTGCCGCCGGAGATGCTGGCGTTGCCGTTGGAGTCCAGCCCGTCGCCCTGCGCGTTGATGGTCAGCGAGCCGCCGGTGATGTCCACGGTGTAGTCGCCCACGGCCATCTCGCCGCCGCCCCCGCCCATTCCGCCCTGGGCCGAAGTGGAGGTGGAGGCCCCGCCCGAGGCGTTCACACCGTCGTCGTTCGCGGTGACGCTGGCCGTGCCGCCGGACATCACGATGTGCTGGGCCTCCAGGCCCTCCTCGGATTTGGCCACCGTGGTGACGCCGGCGGCGATGGTGAGCGTGTTGAAGGCCTTGATGCCATCGTCCACCGCGCTGACGTTCAGGGTGCCGCCGTTGATGAGGACCCAGCCGCGGCCTTCGTCCTCCTCGTTGTCCGACTTGAAGCCGTCGTCGCCGGCGGTCACCTGGTAGGCGCCGTCGAGCAGGACCGCGTAGTCCTTGCCCACGATGCCGTCGTCGGTGGCGTTCACGGTGACGTTGCCGGCGGCCAGCACAAGCCCGTCCTTGGAGGAGATGCCGTCGTTGAAGTTGCCGTCCACACTCAGCGAGCCGGTGCCGGCGATGGTGAGATCGGCCATGGAGTAGAGTGCCGCGTTCGGGGCGTCCTCGGCGGTGTCCGTGTAGGTGGACGGGTCGCTCAGCGAGTTGGACGTGCCGTCCTCAAGGAAAACAATGGCCTCATTGGCGCTCTGCACCACAAACGGCGAGCCGGTGGAGCTGGAGATGTCGGCGCCGTCCAGGATGATGCGCACCACGTCCTCCTCGCCTGCGGCCACCACCACCTGGCCGTCGGACAGCGAGCCGCTCAGGCGGTAGGTGCCGGCCGCGCTGATGGTGACGGTGTCGCCGTCGACCGTTACAGCGTCCGACGACGTCCCGGAGGCAACGCTGCTGGCGTCGCCCGCCAGGGTCACGGCTACTTCGGCGGCCGCGTCCCAGGTGAGGTCGTCGGCGTCGTAGTGTGTGTCGGCGGCGAGGGTGTCCAGGGAAACCGCGGCCTGGGCCGTGCCGGACGTGGTGGACGAGTTGGAGGTGCTGCCGGTGGAGGTGGTCCCGGTGATGGACGTTCCCGTGGCGGTGCCGGCGGCGGAGCAGCCGGCCAGCCCAACGGCGAGGGCGAGGGCGGTGACGGACAGAGCAGTGCGGAAGCGGTTCATGGTGTGTTCCTTCGAGATCAGTGGGGAGGTGGGTCAGGCGGCGGGGCGGAGGTTCATGGTGCGGCGGAGCGTGCGGTTCCAGCGGTTGGCTGGCAGGTCCGGGCAGAGCGCGGCCATGCCGGTGGCGAACTTCGAGATCCTGGAGGGCCGGATCCCGTGGGCCCAGAGGTGCCGGTCCAGCGGGCCGGAGGCCGAGCCGGACTTGGTTTCCAGGATCACGGCGCCGTCCAGGACCCAGGCCTGCTCGCCGGGCCGCTGCCAGGTGACGTCGGTATCGATGGTGGCCCGGCTGCCGGATTCCGGCAGGTAAAGCGTGGTGCGGTGGTAGCGGGTTTCGAGGACCGGCCCGAGGGCTCCGTCCGGCGCCCCGCCCACCGCGGCGGCGAGGGTTTCGTGGACGTAGTGCAGGCCTTCCGCGGTCAGCCGGGCACGGTCCGTGAGCTCGTAGGGGATGCGTTCCTTGACGGTGGCTTCGCGGGCGCCTTCGGTTTTGACCTCCAGGAAGCTGATGGCGCTGTCCACATAGGTCCTGGTGCGGACCTTGTAGCGGCGCCGCCGGCCGTGGGCGGCCAGGCGGTAACTGTCCAGCTGCGCGGTATCGAAGTAGACGGAGTCGTAGGCGAAGCAGCGGGAGCCGTCCATCTCCAGGACCCGGACCTCGGCATCGAACGTGGCCAGGAGCTCCTGGGCCACGTCCTCGGGGACCACGTACTTGCGGTCCACCCGGGTCTGCAGCGCGGCTTCGGTGTTCAGTTCGTCCAGCCCCACGGCCGGCAGTCCGCTGAGGCTGCTGACGACGCCTGCGGGGGCGTTCACGCCGCACCGGCAGAGGCATGGACGGGTTCTGCTGCACGCTCGGTTTCTGCCGCACGGACGGGAGCGGACGACGTCGGCACCGGTTCCTCTGCGGGGAACGGCACCGGAGGTGCCGGTACTGCGTGCCGGGGCGCCGCCGTCGTCATGGCCGGAAGGTACGCCACGGCTGCCGGGGCGGCCGCGGGGGTGTAGGCGTAGCGGACGTCCACGATGGTTTTGTCGTTGACCAGGTCCAGTTCCTGGACGGTGGCGGAGTGGACCTTGCCGTGCAGGACTTCCTCGAGCCGTGCGTACAGTTCGCCGTCTTCGGCCAGGGCCCGGTCCAGAATCACCGTCTGGTGCCGGTGGGCGGGCAGCACGCGAGGGTGGTCCCCGATGAACATCACCAGCAGGATCAGGCCCATCAGCGAGGCAGTGAGCCAGACGGGTTCAATGCCGAGGCCGGCAATCAGGCCAAGTGCCAGGGCCGAGAAGTAGTAGGCCACCTCGTGCTGGGCCAGCTCGGTGGACCGGAGCCGGATGATGGACAGGACGCCGAAGAGGCCAAGTCCCAGGCCGAGCCCGGCCGCGGAGCCTGACAGCGCGGTGGCCACGGCCAGGACGCCCATGTTCATGCCCAGGTACGAGACCACCAGGTCGCGGCGCCGGTGGCGGCGAAGGTAGAGGACGAACGTAAGGATGCTGATGGCCGCGAGGTCTGCGGCGATGAAAATGAGGGAAGTCATCGGGATTCTCCGGAATCTGTTGGTGGGCTGTTCTCTACGATCCCGGGCGATACTGTGCGGGTGCTGTGACGGAACCTAGGCACGAATATGAGTGCCGGCTGGGCGCTCCACTGCTGTTTCCCGGGAGTCATGCAGCCGCCGTTCCTCCTGGCGGACTTCGATCGATAGGATCAAACCCGTGCTCCAACTCAAACGCCTTGCGGTTTTCTGCGTGTTCGCGATTTGCGTCATCACCGCGGTGTCATTCTGGGCGCTCGGGCAGTCCGGCGCGGACGCCCGCGGGGCTCTTCCTCCTCCGCCACGGTCGGAGGCGAAACTCGAAACGCCCGCCACCGGCCTTACAACTGCCGTGAATATCACTCGGAACGCGGACGCTGAGTGGCTCAACCTGGCTGCCGCACAAACCGGTATACCCGCCCGCGCGCTTCGGGCCTACGTGGGTGCGGCCAGCGCGGCCAATCATTCCGCTCCGACGTGTGGGATCGGCTGGAATACGGTGGCGGCGATCGGCTTCATCGAATCCGCCCACGGAGCTTACGGCGGCGGAAGCCTGACCCCCGCAGGGCAGGCGAGTGGACCAATTGTCGGCCCGAGCCTGGACGGCAACGGATTCGCCGCCATCGCTGATACAGACGACGGCGTCCTGGATGGCGACGCTCGCTGGGACCGCGCCGTAGGACCCATGCAGTTCATCCCCTCCACCTGGGAGCTTGCGGGACGAGACGGGAACGGTGACGGAGAAGCGGATCCCTTCAACATCGACGATGCCGCCCTCAGCGCTGCCGGTTACTTATGCGCTCATGGCCCCGACCTCACCGCCGCGAACGGATGGACTGAGGCCATCTACTCCTACAACCAGTCCGATTCCTACGTGGACCAGGTGCGCCGCCAGGCCACCTCCTACGCCGAGAAGACGGGCACCACCGGATAAGGCGAGCATTACTCCGGCTACCGGCGCAACTTCCCGGGGTGGTGGCCGCGGCTCAGGTCCAGAGTCTGGTTCTGAGCCTCCCGTGCGGCGCTTCTGGCCGTGTTCCCCGCTGCGTTCCTGGAGAAAAGGAACCGCTGCTGCACTACATAGCTGACGGCCAGGAGCGCGATTTCGGCCAGGATCTTTGCCGGCAGGGCGGCCACGGAGAGCGAGTCCAGGGCAGAGATGAGGCCGTAGTTGGTGGCCAGGAGGACAAGAACCAGGCCGAAGTAGCGCACCCCGGCAGCGGCGGCAGGTCTGTCCCGGCCGTGCTGGAACACCACGCGGCGGTTGACCAGGAAGTTCACCGCGGAGCTTACGACCCGGGCTCCCACCACTGCCACCAGCAGCGAGTCGGTCACCAGCGTCAGGAGTAGGAATACCACGGTATCCACGAGGAACGCCGCGAAGGAGGACGCCAGGAACTTCAGCAGCGGCGCGTAGATGCGGACAGAGTCCGCCACCGGCCGGAAATGGGACGCCGAATTGTGGTCCAAATAGACCGTGGCGATGTCCACGGTGGTGATCGCATAGCCGGCCGGTTTGGCTTCCAGCAGGAGGTTCAGTTCGTATTCGTAACGCTCACCACGGACGGACCGCAGCCACGGGAGCATGGACGCCGGGTAGCCGCGGAGGCCTGTCTGGGTGTCGGAAATGCGCTCGCCGGTGGCCAGGGTGAACAGCAGCCGGGTGGCGCTGTTGCCGAATCTGCTGCGGGCCGGGACGTTACCGTTGAAGTTCCGGGTTCCCAGGACCATGGCCGGTGAGCCGGGCTGGACTGCGGCCGCCACACGCAGGATGTCCACGATGGTGTGCTGGCCGTCGCTGTCGGCACACACCACGTTGCGGCCCGGGAGGTGGTCGGCGATGAACCCGAACCCGGTCTTCAGCGCGAAGCCCTTTCCCCGGTTGCGGGCGTACCCGATGACGTGGCACCCGAGGGCCTTGACGCCGTCGAACACGGCCTTGTACTCAGGCCCGCTGCCGTCATCAACCACCACCACGGTGGCCCACGGCTTGGTTTCGCGGATGGAACGGATCAGGGCGGGCAGCTGCTGGTCCGGCTCGTACGCCGGGATCAGGATGATCATGGCGGGCCCTACTCCGCGATGTAGAGGATGTCGGAGGTGCCGCGTTCCTTGTTCTCACCCAGCGGGTTGTTGACCAGTTCGCCGTTGAAGTACATGGTGGAGGATCCGCCGCCGTCGAGGTTGTACGCGGTGGTGGCGCCGAGGCCCTGCATGATTTCGGCCAGCCCGGTCATGGTGACGCCGGCGCTGTAGCCGGGGCTGCGGCCGTCCACCACCACAAACACCAGGTGGTTCTCGTCGATGATGCCGACAGCGGTGCGCGGCTGTTCGCCCTGGATGGAGTGGTTGCCGAAGTTGGTGTCCACCTCCACGTCCTCGATGCCCGCAGCCACTTCGCCGTTGTCCAGCAGGGACGGGCCGAAGGAGAGGGTGTTCCAGACGCCGTCGGCCAGCAGCTGTTCGGCGGTGGTGGCGGTTTCGTCGTAGACCTTGACGGTGCCGTCGCGGTAGAAGGCCAGGCCTTGCCGCGCGCCGTCGTCGCGGAACACCACGCCGTTGCGGATCACGATGCCGGTGTCGCGGAAGCCGTAGTAGTCGCCGTTGATGGCGAAGACGGCACTGTTGGCCTCGGCGATGGCGGACGTGGTTTCGGTGATGTTTTCGCCGAAGCTGTTGTTGGCGAAGGCTGACTGGAGGGTGGTGGCATCGCGAAGCACGACGTCGGCAACGTAGTGGGTGACGGTGCTGTCGCCGCTGCCGGTGGTCACCGTGGAGATGGTGATGTTCGAGCTGTCCGACACGTAGGAGGTGTCCGTGGTGACGGCGCTGGCGGTGGAATCAGTGGTGGTGTCCGCCGTCGTGCTGGTGGACGTTCCCGTTTGGCTGGCCTGGTACGCGGAGACGTCCGAGATTTCCACGTGCTGGACCACAAACCGGTCCAGCGCCCAGGCCGTGGCACCTCCTGCCGAAAGCGTCAGGGCCACGGCCCCGGCGACGATGGCGCGCCGGACGCGGCTGCCCTTGCGTGGTTTGTTCTTGAGAGGAGTCATGCCTCATTTGTAGGCAGCCAAGCTATCGCTTCGATTTGCCGAGGATGTGCTGAGGCTGTGAAAGGGTACGCAGTGTTGGCCGACGGCGCCGAATTCGCGCAGAGCGGGCAGGCGCGAGGGTGCGGCTTACTGCTGCCGTTGCGGTGTCGACTGCTGGCGGGCGGGGGTATCCGCCGGGCAGAGCCGCAGTGCGAGGTCCTGCAGTTCCTTGGGGTGGAACGGCTTGGTCAGGTAGGCGGCAGCGCCGGAGGCCATTCCGGCCAGGATGTCGTCCTCCTCGGACCTGGCCGTGAGGAACAGCATGGGAGCGGTGCTTAAGGCACGGATTGCCCGGGCTACGACGTGCCCGTCCATGTCCGGCAGGCCTAAGTCCAGGGTGATCAGCGAAACCGAGGGTTCCGCGGCCGCGGCAATTCCTTCGGCGCCGTTGGCAACCGAACGAACGGAAAAGCCTGCGCGGGTCAGGACCACCGTGATGAGACCGCGGATGTCGTCGTTGTCCTCGATGACAAGACAGATGCGTTTTGTTTCCATGAAAGCCCCTCAGCCAACTTTGCCACCAGTTTACGGGGCCGGTGGGGTGGAAAACGTCACAATGACATATTCCGCAAACCGCCCCGCCGGTCATCGCAGCGGTCCCTTCGCTGGCCGCCGGCCGTGGGCCGGTTCAGCCGTCGTAATGGGTCCGGGCCGGCCCTTGGCCCAGCGCATTCACCACGGCCGCGGCGACGATATGCAGCTTGGAATTGCGGGTGCTGGACGCCGCTTTGAGGAGTTCGAACGCGTCCTGCTGGCTGCACCGGTTCTGGGCCATGATGATGCCCACCGCCACGTCGATCACCGTGCGTGATTCGAGGGTGGCACGCAGATGCGCCGCAGTCTCGCTGTAATGCGCGAAACGCACCGCAAGCCGCAGGGCCAGTGAGGTTTGGCGGACGAAGTCCTCCGCAGCCGTCAGGACGCGGCCTTCGAAGCGGGAGGTCCGGTGGGAGTAGAGGAGGAGGGTGGCTTTGGTTTCCCCCTCCAGCCGGAACGGGATGGCCAGGACTGAACGGATGCCTTGGTCCAGGACGGCTTCGCAGTATTCGGGCCAGCGCTCTTCGTCGTTCACATCAGGAACATGGACCGTCACCTGCTCCAGCGAGGCAGCCATCCCCGGGCTTTGCTCGGACTGACATTCAATCTGGCTGACAGCGCGGGCAGCGGTGCCGCTGCTGGCAATAGTGGCGGCCTTGCGCTGGCGCAGGAGCGTGATACCGCACAGCACTTCGTCGCCGGATTCGGAAAGGTTGCGGGCCGACACCCGGGCAAGCTCATCCAGGAACTCCTCTACGTCGGAGCTGTTGAGGAGTTCTTCGTGCAGGTGCTCAGTGATTGATGTCGCTGTTTTTGCTGTTGACTCGCTGGCCACGGTTCTTAGTGCCATTCGCTCAGGTCAAAGGAGCCGGCAACCCTCCGCACAACCCGCCGTAGTGGCAAAAGGGTGGCGACGGTCGCTGGATCGACGAACTGTCCAACGGCCTGCTGCTAAACCGATATCCAGAAGTATATACAGGCCAGAGCCTTGGGAAGCGCCACAAGGCGGCCAGGCCAGGGGGACTCAAGTACTACCTGCTTACCGTGCGGGTGGCACCGCCGGGGATCCGGCAGTGAGGCCTCTGGGCTTGAAACTACAAGGAGTGCGGCGGGTTCCCGAACGCCCGCACGAGAGTCCTTGCACATCGGACACCTCACGCCTCGTCGACGAAAACCGAGTACCCTGCCCCTCATCCAAGAGGTCGTCGCCGAGGAGGTCTGCAAAAGTCCAGTACTGCTACGCGTTGTTGGGACCAATGGGGCCGGGAAGTATGGGCGTCATCGATCAGCCGGAAGCAAGGTCCCTTAGTGGTTCCCGATGGCTGTGCGTCTCAGCATCTGTCTTTACCCCCAGCCCAAAGGAGTCTCTCTCATGCGCAAAATGACCAAGAAGAACAAGGTCCTGGCAGCAGCCGGTGCCCTGGCACTGGTGGCCGGCGGCGGCGGCGCTGCCTACGCCTACTGGACCACCACGGGCGACGGTTCAGGCTCCGCTGCCAACTCGAACGGCGGCGGCACCGTGGCGTTGACCGCCCAATTTAGCCAGGGTCTGACTCCGGGCAACTCGGTACCAGTGGAGTACTACGCCGAGAATGAAACCGCATCCGGAACTCGCGTATTCAGTGTTTCGCCCACGGTCAGCATCACTCTTGCGGCCGGTGTCACGGGCACCTGCGACACTACCTGGTTCACCCCGACTGCTCCGGTTGTCGCTGGTGGAGTAGCCGTCGCTGCAGGCGCGACGGCGTTGGTGAGCACAGGAGATCTGACGTTCGCAGACAGTGCAACAGTCGACCAGAGCGCCTGCAAGGGTGCAACGGTGACGCTCACTCTCGAGAGCGACAAATAGTCTTCGCCGGCGGGGAGGAGCAGAACCTCCCCGCCGGCGAATTCCACCTCCTCCCACTCAATTAGGAACAGGCCAGAAGGGCTGAACGTGCAGAAATATTCTGGGTACTTCCGCACAGTCATGCGAAGAACCACCACCGTAGCGAAGGTGCTGCTGGTGGGTCTTGTAGTGATGCTCGTTTCGGCGGGCACTATCTTCGCGGCCAGCCAGGGCGGGAGCCAGGGCAACAACACAAAGGGCGTCACCATCCAGGTGAATCCCTCCAGCCGGACGGTTGACCGGGGCGAACCGGTCAACTATTCGGTGTCCCTGACCTCCACCAACGGGTTCAGCGGCAGCGTCACCCCCACTGTTTCGGGCCTGCCGGCCAGTACGACGGCAGCCTTCACACCGGCGTCGGTGACGCTCGCTTCGGGCAAGACTGCCACCGTCACGCTCACGGTGGCGACGTCGGCAACCACTCCGGACGGCAAAGCGGACCTGACCATCGCCACGGCCGCCGGCGCAAGCCAGGCCGCCGCCGTCGTGGTCCAACTGCACGTCCTTTCGTCCAAGAAGTCCTTCACGATTTTCGGGAATCTGGGCACGCAGCTAACGCCGGGTGCCACGCTGCCGCTGAATCTTTCTTTTGCCAATCCCAACAACAAGAGCCTGGCGCTGACCAGCCTGTCCGTCGCCATCACCGGCATCACCCGGACGCAGGCGGCAGCGGCAGCAGCGCTTCCCTGCACGGCGTCGGACTACGTGGTGACCAACTACGCCGGCTCCTATCCGTTCACGGTTCCTGTGGGCTCCAGCTCGCTCCAATCACTCGGCATCGCTCCGGCACTGTGGCCCAAAATCGCCATGCTGGACACGGCGCTGAACCAGGACGGCTGTAAGGGTGCCACCCTGCAGTTCTCCTACTCCGGAGCAGGAGAGGGGAACTGAGATGACACGCACAACGAAAACCACCTCCCGACGGCTGGCTGCCAGGACTGCGGCAGCAACCGTCACCCTCTGCCTCGTCACGGGAGTGGGCGGAGCGTACGCCTACTGGGCCACGGTGGGTGCCGGATCCGGCGCTGCCACCAACGGCACCATGGCCACCGTCACCGTAGAGGCCCTCGTGGCGGGCGACAGCCCGCAGAACACCCTTGCCCCGGGCGGCACCGCCGATGTTGCCGTCCGGGTGCTCAACCCCAACGGCCACGCCGTGCAGGTCTACGCCATCCGCGGCAACGGGGCCGCGACGGCGGACGCCGGCCACCCTGGCTGCACCACCACCGGCGTGACCTTCGTTGAACCCGCCGCTCCGCTGGCCCCCACAGTGAGTATTCCGGCGAATTCGTCCGTGCTGATCACCCTGCCGGGCGCCGCCGCCATGTCCACGGCATCAGTGTCAGGCTGCCAGGGCGCCACGTTCAGTCTGCCCGTCACTTTGGAGGCACGGAAATGAGCCGCCCCATCCAGACCCTGCCGCACGTGCAGCCGCCGCGGGCGCGCCGGAAGGCCCGCATTGCCAGCATTATGGCTGCGGCACTCGTGATTTCCTGGGGAGCCCCGGCGGCCGACGCCTACTGGCAGACCCTCAGCAGCAACAACGGCGGCGCCGGGGCCGATGCCATCGTTGCCGTGGCCGCGCTGACGGCGTCCGCTTCGGCAGGTGCCGCCTCCGTCAGTTGGGCCCAAAGCACGACGGCGGCGGGCCGGCCGGTCTCCGGCTACACCGTTGCCCGCTACTCGTCCGAGACCGGCGGTACCAAGGTTGCAGCGTTGGGAGGCTGTGAGGGCACGGTCACAGCGCTGACCTGCAGCGAGGCTGCGCTGCCGGCCGGCACCTGGTACTACACCGTGACCCCTGTGCTCGCAGCATGGGCGGGGCCGGAGTCTGCCCGCAGCGGGGGAGTGGCCGGAACTCCGCTGGCCTCTCCGACAATCGATCCACCAAGTCCCGTGAAGATCGCCAATGCTGACCGGGCTGAGGTCAGCGGCACTGCTGGTGCCGGCTGGTCCGTGACCGTCACCGCCACCGACGCCGGGGGAGCGTTTCGAGTTTCTCAACCCGTGAGTGCCACTGGCTCCGGTCAGTGGACAGTTAGCAACTTCAACCTCACCGGCCTGGCTGATGGCACTATCAGCTATACAGCCGTTGCCACCGATGCAGTGGGTAACGTTAGTGCGCCAGGAATAGCGGCCACGACAACCAAGGACACGCGGGCACCCTCGGTAGCTGCAGTTACCCTCTTCAACGGCAGCGGAAACGCAAAAGACGGCAAGGTGGATGTCGGCGACAAGGTGGTCATCAAGTTCTCCGAAGCCCTGGATGCATCATCCATCTGCAGCGACTGGAACAACACCAATCCCGTCCAGTCAATTACTGGATCCGGGGTAGTAGTCGCCATCAACAGCAGCAACTCCTTGTCAGTTTCGGCTACCAGTGGCTGTCCCACGCTCAGGTTTGGGTCAGTTGCTTTGGGGGCTTCCTACTATGGATCAGGCAACCTGCAGTTTGGTGGCTCGTCGCTGGCGTGGGACCAGTCGACCCTACAACTGACAGTCACACTTGGCAGCGTCTCAAGTGGCAATCCAGGCAATGCCACTCAGCAAGCCAATATTCCGAGGTACACGCCTCAAACAGGATTGACAGACATCGTGGGAAATCCGCTTCCAATCACGCAGATCAGCGGGGCGCCTGCTTCCAGGTTCTAACCCCCTCAATCCAGCGCCAGTCTCCGGATCCCTCCCCGGAGGCTGGCGTTGTGCTGCGACTTGTGGGCAGAATGAAGCACACGTTGGCGCTGCCGACAGTGGACCCGAGACCAGCCGGCAAGGACGCCGTGGAGGGACAGGAAATGACCAGACTGCTCATCATCGGGCCGCCGGGCTCAGGGAAAGGCACCCAAGCGGTGCAGATCGCCAAGCACTTCCGCATTCCAACCGTATCCACGGGCGAAATCTTCCGGATCAACGTCAGCCACGAGACGCCGCTGGGCGTAGAGGCCGCCAAGTATCTCGACGACGGCGCTTTTGTCCCGGACCATCTCACCAACGCCCTGGTCAAGGACCGGCTCCTCGACGCCGATCTGCAGCCCGGTTTCCTGCTGGACGGATACCCCAGGACAGCTCCCCAGATCATGGAACTGGACAACATACTGGCGTCCCAGGGCCACCGCCTCGACGCCGTGGTGGAACTCCGCGCACCGGACTCCGAACTGGAGCAACGGATGCTGCGGCGGGCCAAGGAACAAGGCCGGAAGGACGACACCATCGACGTGTTCCGGCACCGGCTGGACCTCTACCACCGCGAAACCCACGAGGTCGTGGCGGTCTACGCCGGCCGGGGCATATTGGTTTCGGTGGATGGCAGCGGCGACCCAAGTGCCATCACCACACGTGCCATTGCCGCCGTCGAAAAGTTCCTGGCCACCCGGGTGTCCCCATGAGAATTGCAGTGACCGGCGGCAGCGGAAAACTGGGACGGCATGTGGTCCGCAGGCTGACCGACGACGGCCACCAGGTGCTGAACCTGGACCGGGCGGGGGAGCGGCACCGCGGGTTGGCAATCGTGGACCTGCGCAACTATGGCCAGGTTCTTGACGTGTTCCTCGGTCTCGACGACCGGCATGACGGCTTCGACGCAATCGTCCATCTGGGAGCCATCCCGGCGCCTGGCATCATCCCGGATGCCGCCACCTTCGAGAACAACATGCTCTCGACCTACAACGTCTTCCAGGCGGCGCGGAGGGCCGGCATCAAGAAGGTGGTTTACGCCTCCAGCGAGACGGTGCTGGGACTGCCGTTCGACGTCGACCCTCCCTACATCCCGGTGGATGAGGAATACCCGGCCCGGCCCGAGAGCACGTACTCACTCGTGAAGCACCTCGAGGAGCAGATGGCGATCCAGCTGACGCGCTGGGATCCGGAGCTCAGCATTGCGGGCCTGCGGTTCTCCAACGTCATGGATCCTGAGGACTACGAACGGTTCCCGTCGTTCGATTCGGACGCCAGTGCGCGGAAGTGGAACCTCTGGGGCTACATCGACGGGCGCGACGGCGCACAGGCCGTGGCGCGTGCGCTGGAAAACGGCCAGCCCGGGTTCCAGGCTTTCATCATCGCGAACGCGGACACTGTCATGACGCGTTCCAGCGCCAGCCTCGCCGCGGAGGTGTTCCCCAACGTCACCGTGACCAAGGAGTTGGACGAACACGAGACCTTGCTGTCCATCGACAAGGCCCGGCGCCTGTTGGGCTACGAACCTGAACACACGTGGCGGACCTACCACTCCAACAGGACCACGCCCACGGAAGACTGAATCGCGGAAGGCTGAACCCGAAAGCAGGCCACTGAGGAGGGCGGTCCCTCAAGAATTCCGCAGGCGCCGAAAGGTTGGCGCAGGATCAGCTCAATTCCCGGCCGCGGCGCGTGGCGGGCTCCTAATCTGGTGATAGGCGGGGATTTGTTGCCGCCAGCATCAATCCAGACCGTCACACTAGGACCCCGCCATGCGCACCTTCCGTTTTGTGCTGACCGCTGCCGCCATGCTGATTTCTGCGGTGGCCCTGACCGCCTCGGGCCTGCCCGCCGCCGCCGTTGCATCGCCCGTTGCCCCGGGCGGCAACGACGCAAGCGTCCGCTATCTGGTCCACTTCACCGCGGAAACGGACGTCCCGGCCGAGGCGGCGCGCCTCAAGTCCCAGGGCCTCGGCGTCGGACGCTCCTTTTCGCACGCCCTGCGCGGCGCCGTGGTCACGGCGACGCCGGCGCAAGCCGCGGCATTGTCCCGTGCGGCGCGCGTCGCGTCGGTTGAGGTGGATGCGCCCATCACACTCTCCGCAACGCAGCAGCCCGCGCCATGGGGGTTGGACCGCGTGGACCAGCGTCCCCTGCCGCTTTCCGGTTCCTACACCTGGACCGCCGCCGGCGCCGGAGTCAACGCGTACGTGGTGGACACCGGCGTGCTCGCCTCCCACTCAGAGCTTGCCGGCCGCGTGGCAGCAGGCTGGACGGCAGTGGCCGATGGCCGCGGATCTGGCGACTGCAACGGCCACGGCACCCACGTGGCCGGAACGGTGGCCGGGACCGCCTACGGCGTGGCAAAGGCGGCGACGATCGTCCCCGTCCGGGTGCTGGACTGCTCCGGCTCCGGCTTCAACTCCGACGTCGTTGCCGGCCTGGACTGGATCGCCGCCAACCACGCCGCGGGAACTCCCGCCGTGGTGAACATGAGCCTGGGCGGAGTGGCCAGCACGGCCGTGGATTCGGCGCTCCAGGGTGTCATTAACGACGGCGTTACTGCAGTGGTTGCCGCCGGCAACTCCGCCGCGGACGCCTGCGGGAGCTCGCCGGCGCGGCTCGCCGCAGCGGTCACGGTGGCAGCCAGCGATTCCGCCGACCGTCAGGCCTCCTTCTCCAACTTCGGTTCCTGCGTGGATCTGTATGCACCCGGCGTCGGTATTATGTCCGCGTCGTACACCTCGGCCACCGCAACCGCCTCCATGTCCGGCACCTCCATGGCGGCGCCCCACACGGCCGGCGCCGCGGCCGTGTTGCTGTCCCAGAACCCGGCGCTCACACCGGCCCAGGTCGCTGCGTCGTTGACCTCGAACGCCACAGCCGGAGCCATCACGGGCATCGGAACCGGAACGCCGAACCGCCTGCTGTACGCCGCGGCACCTGCCCCAGCCCCGGCACCTGCACCCGCGCCGGCTCCCGTGGCGCCTGCCCCCACTGTTACGGCCAAATCACCCGCACCGCAGTCGACGGCGGTGCCCGTTGCCGGCAACGTGACGGCCACGTTCAGCAAGGCTGTCCAGGGTGTTGGTGCCGGAACATTTGTGCTCCGGAACGCCGCCGGCACCGCCATCCCGGCAACGGTCAGCTACAACGCCACAACCAAAACGGCCACCCTCGATCCCACCGCCAACCTGGCCGCGGATGTCACCTTCACCGCCACGCTGGTGGGCGGCGCCACCGCCATCCGCGACACCGCAGGCACGCCCTTGGCCAGCACGAGCTGGACGTTCACCACCGGCCCCGCGCCCACGGTCACGGGGTTCACGCCGGGCAGCAACTCCGTCCTGGTCCGGCGGAACAACAACCTGTCGGTGACCTTCAGCGAGCCGGTCCAGGGCGTCGGCGCCGCCACGTTCACGGTGAAGAACGCCGCCACCGGGGCTGTGGTCCCGGCCGCCGTCTTCCGCAACGGAACCACCAATCAGTGGATCCTGGACCCGCAGAACACCCTGGCAGCGAAGACGAAATACACGGTGACCGTGACCGGCGGCGGGACGTCCATCCGCGACCTCGCAGGCAATCAGCTGGCCACGAAGACGTGGCAGTTCACCACGGGTTCGTTCTAGCCGTCCGCGAGGGAAGGGGAGGCCGACGGCGGCAATTGGGGGGCGCCGTCGGCCTCTGTTGTGTGCTGCGGGGTTGTGTGCCGCGGGGACGCATCCGGCGTCACGCCCTGGTGGTGCTCGGACCAGATATGGCCCACTTCTTCGGCGAACTGTTCCACGATCCTGCTCATGGCGGCATGCGCGGCGCCGGCCTCACCGCGCTGGATGGCGCTGGCCACGTCAACGTGCAGCTGCAGCGCTTCGTGATGCGGGAGGTCCGGCATCAGGCCGTGTTCGGTCCGGCCGGTGAGGACCTCGGCCACAAGGTTCTGGAGCTGGGCAAACATGGCGTTGCCTGATGCGTTGAGCACGGCGGCGTGGAACTCCACGTCCAGCCGGAGGAATTCCTCTTGGTCGCCGCGCTGGCCGGCCGCCCAGAGCCGCGCTGCGAGGGAGACCAGATCGCTGCCGGCATCCCAGGACGCCCGTTCGGCGGCGAGCCGGGCGGCCTGCGGTTCGATCGCGCCACGGAGCTCGTTGAGTGCCTGCAGCTGCTCCAGCCGGCGGGACGAGGCCAGCCGCCAGCGGATTACCTGGGGATCGTAAAGGTTCCAGGCCTCTTCGGGCTGCACCACGGTGCCGAACCGCCTGCGGGATGCGAGCATGCCCTTGGATGACAGAACCCGGGCCGCTTCCCGGACCACCGAGCGGGATACCTTGTGCTGCGCCTCCAGCTCATCCAGCCGCACCACCGAGTTCGGAGCCAGGGACCCCTCGGCGATCGCGAGTCCCAAACTCTGGACCAACGCAGTATGCCGGTCTGTAGGGGACTCCGCCTTTGGGGTTTTCATAGATAAATCATACTGGTCGCCGAAAGGGGTTGTTTAAGTCTGCCTTATTTACCTATGCTCTCTTCCAGAGCAGATGTAAAGATGCATTTGTAGATGGCTGGACAGTGACGTCAGCCTGGAAGCAAGGGAGTCGTCATGAAGCGACGTTCAGTAATGAAGTACGCGGCAGTTGCCGCGGCACTTTCCATGGGGCTCACCGCCTGCGGCGGCGGCAGCGGCAGCAGCGCCGCCAAGGAATCCGGCATCGTCCGGGTAACTCTCGCAAACCACGTCTGGACCGAAGGCATCAAGGCCGCCATCCCGGAATTTGAGAAGTCCTCCGGGCTCAAGGTGGAACTGACCCAGCTCGGCGAAGACCAGCTCTCGGACCAGTACAACGTCAAGCTCAACGCAGGCAGCGACGAGATCGACGTGATGATGTACCGCCCGCTCCAGGAAGGCAGGGCGTTCGCGAAGAACGGCTACCTCGCGGACCTGACCAACAAGGTCTCCTCGGATTCCGGCTGGGACTGGAAGGACTACCAGGAGGGCCCGGTCAAGGCCACCACCGCTGACGGCAAGGTTGTGGGCGTCCCCATCATCACCGAGCGCGAAGTCCTTTACTACCGCAAGGACCTGCTGAAGGCCGCCGGTCTTGAGGTCCCCAAGACCATGCAGGAGCTTGAAGCGGCCGCCAAGGCCATCAAGGAATCCAATCCGGACACGGCCGGCTTTGTGGCCCGCACAGGCAAGTCCGCCGCCGTCACCCAGTTCTCCAGCTTCCTGTACAGCTTCGGCGGCGACTTCACCGATTCCAGCGGCAAGTCCACCGTCAACTCGGACGCTGCCAAAGAGGCCTACGCGTACTACGGCGGCCTGATCAAGAACTACGGCCCCGCCAACGTCAGCACGGATATGAGCTGGCCCGAGGCGATGGCAATCTTCACACAGGGCAAGGCCGCCTTCTACACCGAGGCAGACTCGCTCTACAAGAACGCCACCGATCCGGCCAAGTCCAAGGTGGCCGAGACTGTCGGGTTCGCTGCCCTGCCCGCCGGTCCCGCTGGCTCCAAGCCGTACAACATCCCGTCCTGGGGCCTGGCAGTGAACGAGGCCTCGGGCAACCAGGACAACGGCTGGAAGTTCATCCAGTGGGCCACGAGCAAGGAACGCACCCTGGCCGCACAGAAGGCGGGCGTCCCCGGACCCCGCGCCTCCGTCTGGGCTGACTCCGCGGGAACCTCCACATACCCGAAGGACCTGGCCGAAGCCATTGCCGCCAGCGCCAAAAACGGTGTGGGCCACGACCGTCCCGAGGTAGTCACCGTTGGCAAGGCCCGCGAAATCGTGGGCGAGCCGATCGTCGCCAGCATCACCGGCGCCGACGCTTCCGCCGCAGCAGACTCGGCCCACGTGGCCTTCCAGAAGTTCCTGGACAGCGAAAAGAAGTAACGCACGCGGTGCACGGGGCCTCAGTCAATGAGGCCCGGTGCACGCAACAGCCTCGGCGGGACGGCAGTGACGCTGCCGTCCCGCCCAGGCCATTCTTCACCCCCCAACTCCTTAGGTGAACCATGTCTGTAATGACTCCTCCCCGCAGCGCAGCCCGGAACGCAGGTCGTGCTCCCGGTGCCCGCGAAAAATTCTCTGACTGGGCCAACCGGCACCGCAAATGGCTCTTCGCAGCCCCGGCGATGGCCTTCGTCGGCGTCCTGATCATCTTTCCGCTGGCCTGGACGCTGTACCTGAGCCTCACCGATTCGCAGGGCTCCGTCCGGGCAGCCACCGAATTCATCGGCCTGGAAAACTACCTGACGGTCCTGTCCGACGTCGAGCGCTTCTGGCCCGCTGTGGGCCGCACACTCACCTTCACCGGCATTGCACTGGTGTGCGAAGTGGCGCTGGGCATGGGCATCGCCCTGCTGCTGTGGCGGCCCTTCCGCGGCGAAAAGTGGGTCCGCGTGGCCATCCTGCTGCCGCTCGTGGCAACCCCGGTAGCCGTCGGCATGATGTGGCGGCTGATCTTCGACCCCAACATCGGGTTCGCGAACCAGCTGCTCGCCGCTGTGGGCATCCCCGCCCAGCCCTGGCTCTCCGGCCAGGACACCGCGCTCGGCACCACCATCTTCATGGACGTGTGGCAGTGGACCCCCATGGTGGTCCTGATCCTGCTCGCCGGCCTGACCTCCCTCTCCGAGGAGCCCGACGAAGCGGCCCGCATGGACGGCGCCAACGCGTTCCAGCGTTTCTTCTTCATCACGCTGCCCCTGATGATGCCCACCGTGATTGTGGCCATCCTGCTCCGGGGCATCGACGCCCTGAAGACCTTCGACATCCTGTACGCCACCAAGGGCAAGGGCGGCGGGTCCTTCCACGAGGTGGAGACCCTGAACGTCTACGCCTATGGGCTGAGCTTCGACTACAACCAGTACGGGCTGTCCTCCGCGGTGCTGATCCTGTTCTTCATCATCATCATCGGCTCCATGTGGCTGCTGACCATGCGCAAGAAAGCGGTAAGCAAATGACCGTCCTGAACGAAAACACCGAAACCCAAACGTCCGCCGGGCAACCCCGGCAGCCCCGGCCGGTCCGCCGCCCGAAGAAGCCCCTCGGCACCCGCGC
Source organism: Pseudarthrobacter sulfonivorans (assembly GCF_001484605.1). NCBI lineage: Bacteria > Bacillati > Actinomycetota > Actinomycetes > Micrococcales > Micrococcaceae > Pseudarthrobacter > Pseudarthrobacter sulfonivorans. Next base: position 3,133,901 of record NZ_CP013747.1, read on the forward strand.
CTACAAGGTCTTCCGCGTCGCGGCCCTGATCGCCGTGGTGCTGTTCCTGGTCGCGCCGCTGTTCTGGATGCTGCTGGCCTCGCTGAAGACCAACGTGGACATCTACGACACCGCCAAATCGTTCATCTTCAGCCCCACGTTCGAGAACTACGCTAACGTGCTGCAGCGCAACAACTACTTCGTCTTCATCTTCAACAGCTTCTGGGTGGCCTTTGTCTCCACGGCCCTCTCGCTGGTGCTGGGCGTCCCGGCCGCGTACGCCATGAGCCGCTTCACCATGCACCGCTCAGCCCTGGTGGTCCTGATGGCCCGCGTCATCCCGGGTGTCTCCCTGCTGGTGCCCTGGTACTACGTGTTCTCCAACCTGAAAATGGTGGGCGGGTTCGAGGTACTGATCCTCAGCCACATGTTCGTTGCCCTGCCGCTGATCGTCTACATCATGATGAGCTACTTCGATTCACTCCCGCTGGAACTGGAGGAATCGGCCCAGGTGGACGGACTCACCCCCATCGGCGCGTTCCAGCGCATCACGCTGCCGCTGTCCGTGGCCGGCATGGCCACCGCAGGCATCCTGTCCTTCATCTTCTCGTGGAACAACTTCATGTTCGCCCTGGTGCTCTCCGGGTCCAAGACCAAGACGCTGCCGGTGGCCATCTTCGACTTCGTCTCCTACGCCAGCATCGACTGGGGCGGACTCATGGCGGCCGCCACCGTGGTGACCATCCCCATCATGATCATTGCGCTCTTCACGCAGAAGTACATCGTCTCCGGCATGACCGCCGGAGCTACCAAGGGCTAGGTCCGGTATGACACTCATCAGCAGAATAGAAACCTTCCTCGTCGCGCCGCGGTGGCTGTTTGTCCGAATCGAGACCGAGAGCGGGATTGTCGGCTGGGGCGAGGCAACCTGCGAGGGGCGCAGCGAAACGGTCCGCACCGCCGTCGGCCAGCTCTCGGAGCTGCTGATCGGCAACGACGCCCTCCGGATCGAAGACCACTGGCAGGTCATGACCAAGGGTTCCTTCTACCGCGGCGGACCCATCCTGGCCAGTGCCGTCTCCGGGCTGGACCAGGCCCTCTGGGACATCGCGGGCAAGCACTTCAACACCCCCGTACACCAGCTCCTGGGTGGCCACGTCCGCGACAGGATCCGGATGTACGGCTGGGTGGGCGGGGACGAGCCGAACGAAGTGGCGGACCAGATCAGCGCCCAGCTGGAAGTGGGCCTGACCGCCGTCAAGATGAATGCCAGCGGCCGGATGAGCCCCGTCGCCTCGGTGGCCGAGATCGACGGCGTCGTCCGCCGTGTTGCCGCTGCCCGCGAGGTGCTGGGGGACCACCGCGACGTCGCGGTGGACTTCCATGGCCGCTTCAGCCTGGCCAACGCCCGCCGGGTGGCGCCGCTGCTGGAACCGTACCGGCCGTTCTTCCTCGAAGAACCGGTGGTTCCGGAAAACACGCACCTGCTGCGCGAATTCACCTCTTCAACCACGACGCCGGTTTCCACCGGTGAGCGGCTCTACAGCCGGCAGGAATTCCTGCCCGCTCTGCAGGCTGGCATCGCCGTGGCCCAGCCTGACCTCTCGCACGCCGGCGGCATCACCGAGGTCCGCAAGATCGCTTCGCTGGCGGAAATCTACGACGTCCAACTGGCCCCGCACTGCCCTCTGGGGCCGCTGGCGCTGGCAGCGTGCCTGCAGGTGGGCTTCGCAACGCCCAACTTCCTGATCCAGGAACAGAGCATCGGCATCCACTACAACAAGGGCGCCGAAGTCCTGGACTACGTCGTGGACAAGTCCCCGCTGAAGTTCGTGGACGGCCACATCGAACGGCTGACCGGTCCCGGCCTCGGCATTGAAATCGACGAGGCCGTGGTCCGCGCGGCGGACAAGCGCGGCCACGCCTGGCGCGGGCCGGTCTGGCGCCACTCGGACGGAGCATTTGCAGAATGGTGAACAACATGACTGACAGCGCTGACGTTTCTGACAGCACGGACATCACGCCCGAAAGCCTGCTGGCCGGAATCCGGGAGTCGCGGCTCGTGGGAATCGTGCGCGGCACCGACGGCAAGGCCGCGGCGCAGGCCGCCCTCGCCGCGATGGCGGAAGGGTTCAGGTTCGTCGAGATCGCACTGACCACGCCGGGGGCGCTGGATGCCATCCGCGAGGTCCGCGCCGCCGCACCGGCGGGCTGCTACGTCGGCGGCGGAACCGTCCTGACCGGGCAGGACGTGGACGACGTCGCCGAGGCCGGCGGCCAGTTTATGGTCACGCCGTCCCTGGCCGCATCCATCCAGGAATCGGCGCGGCAGGGAATCCCGGTCCTGGCCGGTTCCCTGACGCCCAGCGAGGCGTACGAAGCGATGAGCCGCGGGGCCACAGCCATCAAGCTCTTCCCCGCATCCATCGGCGGCCCGGGCTACCTCAAGGCGCTGCGCGATCCCTTCCCCGGGATCCCGTTCATCGCGGTGGGCGGTGTGGGCATTGACGAAGCGGCGGGTTACTGGGAAGCCGGCGCGATCGCCGTCGGGCTTGGCGGGCCGCTGTTCGGTGATGCCGGCTCCGGCGGAGACCTGGCCCCGATGCGGGGGCGTGCCCGCGCCTTTGTGGACCTGGCGGACTCCTTTGCCCGCCGGACGGCCGCAGCGGCTGCAGCGACCGCCGCAGCAACCGCCGCTGCGGGCGTGCGGTGATCGCCGCCGTCGACCTTCTGACCTTCGGCGAATCCATGGTGTCGCTGCGGTCAGCCGGGCCGCTGTCCGCCGGCGGCAGCCTGGCCATGCACGTGGCCGGTGCTGAATCGAACGTCGCCGTGGGCGTCGCGCGGCTGGGACACACAGTCACGTGGGCCGGTGCAGTTGGCGCCGATCCGCACGGCGAATTCATCCTGCGGCAGCTCCGCTCCGAGGGCATCGGGACGCAGTGCCGGGTGGATCCGTCCCGCAGCACGGGCGTGATGTTCCTCGAACAGCGGACCGCGGACGTCACCCGGGCCTTCTACTACCGCGCCGGTTCGGCCGGTTCCACCGTCAGCCGGGACGACGTGGACAGTGCCCTCGCTGCCGGACCGCGCGTGCTGCACCTGACCGGCATCACCCCCGCCCTCAGCCCGGAAGCCCGGAAGGCGTTTGAATACGCTGCCGAGTGCGCCGCAGCCGACGGAGTGTTGGTCTCCCTCGACGTTAATTACCGCAGCAGGCTCTGGACCCGGGACGAGGCCCGCGCCGTGCTGGGCCCCATCGCGCGGCACGCCGACATCCTGATAGCGTCCGACGACGAACTGGACCTAGTGGCGTCCGCCGCCTTGAGCGGCTCCGATTCCCTGGGGTACGACGACGCCGAAACTGCGCTCGCTGCCTCGTTGCTGGAGCAAGGGGTCGGGGAAGTCGTGGTCAAGCGGGGATCCGCCGGCGCCGGCGTCCACACCGCCTCCGGGCGGTTCGAGGCGCCCGCCGTCGCGGTGACAAGCATTGATACCGTGGGCGCGGGGGACGCCTTCACCGCCGGCTACCTCTCTGCCCTGCTCGACGGCGAGGATGTTGCCGGCCGCCTGCAACGCGGCGCCGTTATGGGAGCCTTCGCCGTCAGCACCGCCGGCGACTGGGAGGGCCTGCCCAGCCGCGCCGAGCTCGCCATGCTGGGCGCCACCGCCAGCGGAACCACCCAGCGGTAGCGGCCTGGTCGTGTCTGGGCTTGTCTGTCTGGGCTTGCACTCCTTGGCTCGCATTCCCCGGGCGCGGAGCAGGCAGGTACTGACAGTGCCTGCCGCCCGGGACCGCGGGCGCCTACCGTAGGGGTATGGGAGACGTGCGCGCGGACATAAAGGAGTTTCTAAGTTCCAGGCGGGCGCGGATTTCGCCCGAGGAAGCCGGGTTGCCTGCGTACGGCGGGAACCGGCGGGTCGCCGGCCTGAGGCGTGAGGAAGTGGCGATGCTGGCCGGTGTGTCCGTGGACTACTACGTGCGCCTGGAACGCGGCAACCTCGCCGGGGCTTCCGATAGCGTGCTGGATGCCCTCGCCCGCACGCTGAAGCTGGACGAAGCCGAGCGGGAGCATCTTTTTGACCTCGCCCGCGCCGCCGGGCCGGCTCGCAGGAGCCGCAGTAAGCCGTCCGGTACTGTCCGCCCTGAAGTCCAGCAGGTCCTCGATGCAATGGCTGACGCGCCGGCGTGGGTCCGCAACGGCCGCCATGACATCCTGGCTGCAAACCGGATGGGGCGGGCACTTTACGCACCCGTGTTCAAAAGTGCGCACCGGCCCGTGAACACCACCCGGTTTACGTACCTTGACCCGGCGGCCCGGGAGTTCTGGCGCGATTACGATCAGATCGCCAACGATGCCGCAGCGATGCTCCGGCTTGAAGCAGGCCGCCACCCGCACGACCCCGACCTGATCCGGCTCGTTGGCGAGCTGTCCACGCAGAGCGAGCTGTTCAGGGACCGGTGGGCTTCCCGGGACGTGGTCTTCCACCGCAGCGGGCTCAAACGGCTGCATCACCCGGTGGTGGGTGACCTCGACTTGAACTACCAGTCCATGGAGCTGCCCAGCGAGCCGGGCCTGGTGCTGAACGTCTACACCGCACCGGCGGGCTCCCCGACGGCTGATGCCTTGCAGCTTTTGGCCTCCTGGGCTGCCACGCACGATGACGCGTTCGCCGAACCAGCACCTACGGCCAAGCACCCGCAGTAGGGGAGGTCAACAGAATGAACAAGCCGAAAGTGTCTTTCATGATTGCGGCCATGTTGCTACTGGCCGGGGTATCTTCTTGCGCATCCGACGCACCCAAGCCTGCCGATCATGAGTCAAATCAGCAGGTGAAACAGGCCGAAACATCGAGTTCCAACAATGTGTACGCCAGCATCCCAAGTGACGAAATTCAGCACGCCATAACAGAGGCTGAGTTTATTTGGGACGCGAAGGACCCGTATTACGGATACAACAGGGTTCCCGTCGTTGCCCGCGTGCACATCGACTCCATCGACGGTGGACGGGCTTTCAGCACCATCTCCGATCAGTACGTATTCCCGCAGACAATCGGGAAGATGACGGTCCGCGACGTCTACAAGGGTGACGTAAAGCCCGGTGACCAGGTGAACTATTCACGGGTCGGTGGGACCGTAACCTTCGATGAGTACTGGAGCAGCCTAAATCAGCAGCAGAGAGATAAAATCCTCCATCTGAATAACGGCCAGAGGCCGACTGCGAAGAAGTACATCCAAAAGAAGGTCCTCGATGATGTCGACATCGAGGCCGGCAAAGAATATGTCGTCTTCCTCTCACCGCAGTCCTCCAAAGATGGAAAACTCCACGAATATTCCATAACCGGATATCAGTTCGGGCTCAGAGAGGTGAAAGGCTCCGGTGCTGAGACAACCGTTCTCAACAATGAGACCAAAACCTGGGAGAGCCTCGATAGTCTTGTAAAGCTGCCTTAGCTGGCGCTACTACGGGTGCCTTATAGTCCTCCTACTTCGTCGAGGGGTATTCGTCGGCCGTGAGCTTGGCACCCCAGACTGTTTCGGCCTCGTCGCTGTCCACGGGCGCTTCCCACAGGGCGAGGTGGCACATGAAGTTGCCTTCCGTCGCGCCGTGCCAGTGCCACTCACTCGCGGGCGTGTAGACGGTATCGCCGGGCTGCAGCTCGATCAGCTCTTCCCCGCGCGATTGCACGTATCCGATGCCTTCCGTGACGTGCAGGGTCTGCCCGACGGCGTGCTTGTGCCACGCTGTGTGCGCGCCAGGAGTGAAGCGCACAAGATTCAGCCGGGCGCGGGACGGTTGCTGGCCGGAGTAGTAAGCGTTGAAGTAGACATCGCCGGTAAACCAGTCAGCGGGTCCCTTGACGGTGGCGGTCTTCGGTTGCCTATGTGTGCTCATCGTTGGTCTGCTCCGATGCCGGTGCTGAGGCTGACGTCCCGCCATTGATCCAGCTGGGTGCGCTCGGCCTGCGCGACGGCGGCGAACAGGTCAAACGCGTCGTTGCCCAGCACCATCAGGGCTGGCGGGTTGGGGCTTTCGGCGACCGCCAGGATGGCTTCCGCCGCCTTGGCAGGGTCGCCCGGTTGCGTGCCGTGCATCGTGTCATTTTCCTTGCGGCGCTTCCCGGCTGTCTCCGCGTAGTCCCCGATCGGCGTCGCTGACTGGGTCAGCGAGCGGCCGGCGAAGTCGGTCCGGAACGCGCCGGGCTCGATGACGGTGACGCTGATCCCGAGTGGCTTCAATTCCTTGTGGAGGGAGCCGGACAGGCCCTCCAGGGCTGCCTTGCTGGCGGAGTAGTATCCGGATCCGGCCGGTGAGATGCGCGCCCCGATGGAGGAGATGTTCAGGATGGACCCGGCCCTGTTGGCGCGCATTCCGGGGAGGACGGCTTTGATCATGCTGACGGCGCCGAAAAAGTTAGTGTCGAACAATTGCCGGATGTCGGCGTCGTCCGCTTCTTCAACCGCGGCACGGTAACCGTAGCCGGCGTTGTTGACCAGCACGTCGATGCCGCCGAAGCGTGCCCTGGCCTGCTCGACAACCGCGCTGATCTCGGCGGTGTTGGTGACGTCGAGCTGAAGGGGAAGGGCGGTGTCCGGGTAGGCAACCGCGATGTCTTCCACGGCGGTGACGTTGCGGGCGGTGACGACGGCGTTGTGGCCGTTGGCGAGCACGGTTTGGGCGAGTGCGCGCCCGAGTCCGGTGGAGCAGCCTGTGATGAGCCAGGTAGTCATGGCGTGTTTCCTTTCGGGGGTGACGTTACGGGCGGACGAGGACTTTCAGGGCCTCGCGGGAATCCATGGCGCGGTAGCCGTCGGGCACGTCGTTCAGGCTGATGGTGCGGTCGAAGACCTTACCGGGGTTTACGGTGCCGTCAAGGACGCCGGGCAGCAGCGTCTCGATGTAGGCGCGCACAGGGGCCGGGCCGCCGGTGAGCGTGATGTTCGGGCCGAACATGGAGCCGAAACCGATCGGAGCGTCCTCGTACTGGGGAACCCCCACCCGGCTGATAACGCCGCCCGGGCGGATCACGCCGAGGGCCTGGTCGTACGCCGGCCGGTGCCCCACACACTCGAGGACGGTGTGCGTTCCGTCGCCGCCGCTGAGCTCGCGCACCTTCTCGATGCCGGCCTCACCGCGCTCGGCAACGACGTCGGTGGCACCGTATTCGATGCCCAGGTCGGTGCGGGCCTTGTGCCGGCCCATCAGGATGATCTGCTCGGCACCCAGCTGCTTGGCGGACAGCACCGCCATCAGCCCGACGGCGCCGTCACCGATGACCGTGACAGTGGTCCGGGCGTTGACGCCCGCCTTGATGGCGGCGTGGTAGCCGGTGCCATAGACGTCAGAGAGGGTCAGGAGCGAGGGCAGCAGCTCGCTGTCCTCACCCACCGGGACCTGGACCAGCGTGCCGTCGGCGAACGGGACGCGGACGGCCTCGGCCTGGGCGCCGCCGATTCCGTTCGAGGCCCAGAACCCGCCGTGGCGGCAGGACGTCTGCAGGCCTTCGCGGCAAAAGACGCAGGTCCCGTCGGACCAGGCGAACGGGGCGATGACGAAGTCGCCCTTCTTCAGAGTGGACACGTCCTTGCCTGTTTCCTCGACGACGCCGATGAACTCGTGGCCCATGGGGCTGCCCTGCCGGGACGAGGGCATGCCGTGGTAGGGGTGCAGGTCGGAGCCGCAGATACAGGAATTGACGATCCGCACGATGGCGTCGGTCGGATTCTGGATGACGGGATCGGGCACGTTCTCCACGCGCACGTCGCCGGCGCCATACATCATGGTTGCTCGCATTTTCGTTTCCTCATCACTTCGTCAGGGGCAGGAGCCCGGGTGTTCCTTTAATAGCCAACCGCACATTCCGCACGCGTGGGAGTGGCTGTTGATACAGGTACCCGCAGTGCCTCCCAGTTGTTGAAGACTTGGGACGTCGCGGTGCTCAACATGGCGGTCGCTTTGACCAGCTCGTGGCTAAGGCAGTATGGGTACTGATGAGCGAAACAAATATACGGATTCTCAAGCCCAGTCGTAAAAAGCCGGCTTCCGGTGACATCTTTGCCTTACAGCTGCCAGACGAGCAGTACGTGTTTGGCAGGGTTATTTCCGTGGATCTTCCTGCGGATAAGGCACCCATGCCCGGCTCATATCTCATCTACATTTACGATCACGTTTCATCTGCGAAAAGTCCCGCATTAGACCAACTAAGACCGGACTTTCTACTCCTCCCGCCCATATTCATAAACCGCATACCCTGGACCAAAGGCTACTTCGAAACCGTCGGCACCCAGCCCCTGTCGGACGAAGATCTATTGGCCCAGCACTGTTTCCGTCGATGGACCGGAGAGTATAGGGATGAACAGGGTCACCCTATTCCTGCACCAGTGGAGCCCTGCGGGGACTGGGCTCTTTCCAGCTATCGCTGGCTGGATGACCACATCAGTGACCAGTTGGGATTTCCGCGCATACCCGAATGAGCGTTATCGCCCAAGCCGCAGTGCCTCCCAGCTCAGACATGCAGCTCGAACTCTGTGTGCCCGTGCCGGATCCCGTTGATTTGCAGCTCCAGGGCGTGGACCCCCGCGTGGTGCACCCGGGTGGTCATCTGCCGGAAGGCATGACGCTTCGATAATGTGCGGGTCTCACCGGCGGCCAGGGTGAGCGCCGCGATCTTGAAGACCTTTGCCGATTGCGTGCCGTTGGCTTTGACGTAGTGGACCACGTAGTCCACCGCGAGCTTGGCATCGTAGTTCCCCGTGTTGGCGATCGCGAAGTCGAAAGCCAGTTCACCCGGTATGGCCACCGAGTTCCGGTCCAGCGTGGGCCCCGTGACAGCCACCGACGCCGGCGCGAACCCCTGCAGCGCGAGCGCACCGGGGTGGGCCTTCTTGATCAGGGTCCGCAGGCCATGCCTGACCACCCATGCGGTGTTGGCGTCCGGCGCGGCCAGCCAGCCAGCCGCCGTCGCCACCACGATCTCTGGTGCGTGCCGGGCCAGATCGTTGAGGTGGTTCGCCACCGAGCGCCGCACGTACTCCGAAGCGTCCCGGTACAGGGCGTCCAGAATGGGGAGGGACGCCTCCGGATGAAGCACGACGGCGGGAACCCGCACCGCCCAGGGGAGATACGCGCGGGTGCCCTCGGAGGCCAGGCGGCGGACATGCTCGTCCGGATGCGCGGTCCAGCCCTGGATGATCTTGAGGGAACGCTCCAGGTCCGCGGCAAGCAGCCGCCGGATGGCGAACTCGCCGGTGAGCCTCGGGGTCAGTTCGGCCAGGAGGGCCAGGCAGTCGTCAAAGTCAGGTGCAGTGCCTGATTCGAGGGCAAGCGTGACGGCCGTTTCGGATACCGGCCAGAGGACCCACCCCGTGAAACCGGCTCCGGAAAGGGCGCTCCGGAAGATGCGTGCCGCCGTCGGGTATCCCGGATCCGGAAGCTGCCGCACGTCCGCCAGTAGGGCTTTGCTCACCGCATCCGTGCGGCCGCGCAGGCTCAACTCGTCCAAATGTGCGGCGGCAGCAGCGACGTGCGGCCAGTCCGATCCCGGAGCGGCCTCAGCCAGGATCCCGGCCAGTGTTTCCACGCCCTGCCGGTTGATCAGCTCATTCATCGCGCCCACTGAGCCAGGCTACCCCGGCAGGCTGACATGCCCGGCGGCGGAGCCAACGCGGCAAAGAACAGGGCCAACACCGGGCAGAAGGGATAATCTTCACCTTAGGCACTCCATAACGGCGCACGGACGGAAATACAGTGGCAGAGCAGGCAGGCAAGAACAGCCTTTGGCGGACCTTCCATGACAAGTTCGTGGTGGAGGAACGCTTTATGGAACCGGCCGCGCGGAAGGCTCTGTACCGGACGGCTGTGGTGCTCATTGGCGTGGGCGCCCTGCTGTTCATCGCCACCCTGGTGGGCGTTCTGCAGAGCAACACCGGCCCCTGGGGTCCCGACGAATCCATCCGCGACTGGCTGCTCTCGCTCCGGTCAGAGACCCTCACGGCCGTGATGATCTTCCTCGCGGTGATCTTTGGCCCTGTTGCCCTGCCAATCATCGTGCTGGTGGTGACGGTGGTCTGGGGGTTCGTGGCCAAGCACGCCTGGCGGCCCATTGTGCTCGCCGCCGCGATGCTCACCGGCGTCGTGACATCGCAGATCATCCTGGCGATCGTCCAGCGCTCGCGGCCGCCGGTGGAACTGATGCTGTTCGGCGCCGACCACACCTACTCATTTCCGTCCGGCCATGTGCTGGGTGCCTGTGACTTCCTGCTGGTGACCACCTTCCTGGTGTTCTCGCGGCGGAAAAATCCGAGGTCGGCCGTCTTCGGCTTCGTTGGTGCGGGCATCGGCGTTGTCCTGGCCGCGCTGAGCCGCCTGTACCTCGGCTACCACTGGCTCAGCGACGCCATGGCTTCAGTCTCCCTCTCGCTGCTGATCCTCGGTGCCGTCATCGCCCTCGATACGTGGCGGACCGCCCGGATCCCCGGTGAACGGATCACGGGCGAGCTCTCCAAAGCGGACGCGCCGGGGGATTAGCCGCGATGGCAACCGAGTCGGATGTCCGCAGCATGTGCCTCGCCCTGCCCGGTGTCACCGAACGCAGCAGCTGGGACCAGCCCGCCTGGTTCGCGAAGACGCTGATGGCGCGCATGTGGGAGGACGGCGTGCTGACGGTGAAGACCACAGAGCGGGAGGCCTTGGCCGGTACGGCGCCCACTACGTATTTCTGGACGCCGCACCACGAGCGTTCGCCGCAGCTGGTGCTGGTCCGGCTGGCGCGGATCGGCACCGAGGAACTCGGCGAACTGCTTGAGGAGTCCTACCGGCTGGCGGGCGGCCGCGGATCCTGACTGGCCGGGGACTCTGGCCGTTACGTGTCCGGGCGTGACCTGGCCCGTCCGAGGGCGCGACGCAGTTCGGCATTGGCTACCTCGAGCTCCAAAACTTTGGCGATGCCGGCAAGATTGAGCCCCTGGTCCAGGAGTTCGCCGATGTGCAGGAGCAGGGCGACATCGGCATCACTGTACTGACGCGTGCCCCCGGCCGTTCGCTCCGGGAGGATCAGCCCTTTTGTCTCGTAGAGCCTGATGTTCTGCTGCCCGGTCCCTGCCAGCTTTGCCGCCACGGAGATGGCATACAGTGCCTGCCCGGCCCGAGGTCCCGGTTTTTGTCCTGGTGTTCCACTGACCGCGTCCACTCCAAAATTCCCTCCCCGTGATGTTGCATCAGTCTCGCACGAGTGCTATAAAAAATCTATATCCACCACCACAGATAAACGATGGTGGGTATAGCAACTGGAAGTAACTTCTAGAAACTGAAGGAGTGGGAAATGATGTTGATGCGTACGGACCCGTTCCGTGAGCTGGACCGGCTCACCCAGCAGGTCTTCGGAACCGCAGCCCGGCCGGCGGCCATGCCCATGGACGCCTGGCAGGAAGACGGCGAGTTCGTGGTGGCGTTCGACCTCCCGGGCGTCAAGATCGATTCAGTGGACCTCAATGTTGAACGCAACGTACTGACTGTCCGGGCGGAGCGCCAGGACCCCACACAGCCCAATGTGGAGCTGGTGGCCTCAGAGCGTCCGCGCGGTGTCTTCAGTCGCCAGCTCATCCTGGGCGACACGCTCAATGCGGACAACATCAAGGCCAGCTACGACCAGGGCGTCCTGACCCTGCGGATCCCAGTGGCGGAGCAGGCCAAGCCGCGCAGGATCGAGATCGAAACCAAGCAGGGTTCCTTGCACGAGATCGGTAAATAGGTCCGGACCGCGGGGGCACCGGCTGCAGTCGGTGCCCCCGCGCCGTCCCCGTAAGATCCCCGAGACGTACCCGCCATGACCAGCCAGCCGGACTACTACGCCGCCCTGAGGGTGAAACCCGCTGCCAGCCAGCAGGAGATCTCGCGCGCCTACCGGGCGCTGATGCGCACCCACCACCCCGACGTCGACGGCGGCCCAAAGGGTGACCGCAACGTCCAGGATGGAGAGTTGCTGCGGATCATGCAGGCGTTCGCTGTCCTCCGTGACCCGGCGCGGCGCGCAGCCTACGACCGGAGCCGCAACGGAGCAAGCGCGGCGGGTGGCGCCCCGACCGTCGTCCCGGTCCGGAAGGTCAGCAGCCGGTCCGTGTCGGCCGGCAACACCATCAGGATCACGCCGGTGCGCTGGGAAAGCGGACCCTGGACGTAAACCCCGTAAGACGACAGCCACCACCGCGAGGAGGCGGAAAACAATGAGCGACTGGCGCCGCTACGACTCCCACCTGATCCCTGCCTTTCACGAACGCTTCGAACAGCGCTGGGGCGAGGGTACTGCACCGTTCCTGGACCCCGAAGCCCACGAAGAGCCGCTTCCCCGCGCGCAGTGGATCAACCCTGCCACCGGCGCAGCCTTGGCAGTGGTGCCGGTGTGGACCGCAGAAGACGAACAGCAGCGTTCCTTCGGAGTGTTCTATCTTCCGCCTGCCGGGGACGTCTGGGTGCTGCGGCCCGGTTACACCGGCTATTTGGAGCCGGCAGACGGCGACGCGGAGCAACTCGTCACGCTCCGGAATGATGCCTTCCGGAAGGCCGTGGCGCACGCCAAGGAGTTCCTCTTCGGCTCACAATGAACCGGCCGCGTCCGTGCCGCTGCCCAGCAGGCTGCGGGTGAGGGTTTCGGCGTCGGCCATCAGATCCTCCACGGCGGCCGCCAGATGCGAATCGGACACCGGCGTGTTATCCAGCGCCGCAGCCACCACCGCCCGCCGGACCAGTTCCCGGGCGAAGGAGGCGGTGGTTCCCGCCGTCCGTTCCGCGGCGGCATCCAGTGCCGCCGGGCTGAACGCCACCATGCGGCCGTACAGTTCCAGCAGCCTGACCCGCTCGGCATGGGCCGGCAGCGGGATCTCCACCGCGAGGTCCACCCGGCCCGGGCGCTGCGCCAGCGCCCGCTCCAGCATGTCAGGCCGGTTGGTGGTGAGGACAAACGCGACGTCGGCGTCGTTATCCAAGCCGTCCATGGCGTCCAACACCTCAAAGAGCAGCGGCTGCGGCCCGTGCCCGAAACTCCGGTCCTCGGCAATAAGATCGCAATCCTCCAGCACGACGATCGAGGGCTGCAGCGCCCGCGCCATGCGGGCCGCCTCCGAGATCCTGGCGAGGGAACCGCCCGAGAGGAGGATCGCCGTCGAGCCTTCACTCTGGCTCAGCAGGTGCCGGACGGTGTGCGTCTTGCCGGTGCCCGGGCGGCCGTACAGCAGGATGCCCCGTTTGAGATGCTGACCGTGCTGTTTGAGGGACGCCCGGTGCGTGGCGATGCCCACGGTGTGGTCCGCGACCTTCTGCAGCAGGCCGTCGGGCAGGATTTTCGGAGTTGAACAATTTCACTGTTCCCGTTGCCATGTCTGTTTTCTTCGCCACGCTCTCTGTGCTGCCGGACGTCACGGGCCGGCGGGCCGCGGAGACCCTCTTCCGCTGTCCCAAACGCACGGTGCCGGATCGGCACGTGCAAGCGTCCCGCCGCTGAAACAGTCCGACGGCCCTCGATAGCCTTCACGTCAGAGCATCATCAGCAGGCAGCAGGCAGCAGGCAGCAGGCAGCAGGCAGCAGGCAGCCGGCGACGATGCAGACGATGCCGACCGAGGTCAGGATCCATCCGGGAATCAAGACGACGGTGCGTCCGTATCAGAATGGCGAACAGCGGCGTACAGTGTGGAACTACCGGCGACGGCCAAGGTCGTCCGAGGCGACTGCGGGCTTGGCGTGACAGCGGGGCTGAACCGTTGGCCGTATCCACAAGAAAATGCATACCGACAACAGGAGGTCAAGATGGCAGGTTTAATTCGCAAGAGCCTCGATTCGCCTGAGGAGACCAGGCCGTTCGAGGGTGGGACGGGTCAGCTCCAACTGGTAAACATGGAAGCGGGCGGCGTCGGCCGCGCCACATTCCTGCCGGGGTGGAGGTGGTCCGAGCACGTAAAGCCGATCGCTAAGACGGACAGTTGCCAAGCCTCCCACATGGGCTACTTCATCTCCGGACGGATGAAGGTTGTCATGGACGACGGCGAAGAAATGGAGTACGGGCCTGGGGACTTCGGCATCATGCCTCCTGGGCACGACGCCTGGATTCTTGGCGACGAGCCGTGTGTCGTGATCGACTGGCAGGGATTCGCTGACTACGCCAAGCGGTGATATGAAAGCTGGCAGGTCAGACTCTCGGGCGGGAACCGTCGTTCCACCCTGTTCGGATCCAGGCTCGACCAGTGCGGTGCGATGCCAATGCAGCAGGCAGAGCTGACGAGCAACGAGGTTGAGTCTCGCCGGCCGGCAAGCCTGAGGACCTGATCGAGCGCCGCTTCACCGCGCCGGCGCCGAGCCGGCTGTGGGTCGCTGACATAAGCTATGTCCGCACGTTCGCCGGTTGGGTCTATGGTCCATCACGCCGATCGCGGAGTGCAGCACCGGGCGATCCGCTACACCCAGCGACTGGAAGAAGCAGACGCCGTTGCCTCCGTAGGGTCGAAAGGCGATTCGTACGACTATGCCCTTGCCGGGGAGTCACGGGGCTTCCGCCGACTGCGACTTCTGAACACCAGGGACATCCAATTCTGAAGATGACGCGTGGGTCTGATGGCCACGACTTTGGGTCCGAGTAGTGCCTCAAGTCAAGATGCTCGCGAAAATCGTTTCGGTGCCTCAGCTATTTTTGCTGGCAAGGTTGGTGTAGTCGGGCTGGGACAGCGGAAACTGGGGAACAGCTGCGACTGCTGCACCATGTCGCTGAGTGACTGGTGGTGCCGCTGGGCGCCGCCGATGCCCACCAGCCGGCTGCCCGGATCCTGACCGGCAAACTCCGCCATCAGGATGTCCGCGTCCACAAACCGGTGCGGCGGGATGTTCTCCACCACCACGGAGAGGCCTTCAGCCGGCTCACCCAGGTGCTCCGTCAGCGCCTCAAGCAGCTGCTTGCCCGCCCGCTGCCGGTGGTTTCCGGCCTGCGCCAGCTGGACCAGCTCGGAAAAATCGTCGATGAACTTCCCCAGTTTTTCATCCATGCTCAGACCCTAGCAGCGACGCTCGTCAGCCCCGCTCCGGTGTGCCATTCTGGGACGTACCCGTTCCACGCTTTCTCGGTCATGAAGGACTGAATCCATGCACATTTCCGCCAAGGACCTGGCCGCCCTCATCCCTGCGGACTTCACGCTGGGCGTGGCCACGGCGGCCTTCCAGATCGAGGGCGCCCTTACTGAAGACGGCAGGGGCACGGCGGGCTGGGACGTGTTTTCGGCCAAGGAAGGTGCCATCGTGGACGGGCACAGCCCGGCCGTAGCCTGCGACCACTACCACCGCATGCCCGGCGATGTTGCCCTTATGAAGCAGCTGGGCGTCGACTCGTACCGGTTCTCACTGTCCTGGCCCCGGATCCAGCCCAACGGCAGCGGCCCGATGAACCCTGCCGGGCTGGCGTTCTATGACCGGCTTCTGGACGAACTCCTGGCCAACGGGATTTCGCCCATGGTCACCCTCTATCACTGGGACACTCCGCTGGCACTGGACGACGCTGGCGGCTGGATGAATCGCGATACCGCCTACCGCCTGGGCGAGTTCGCCGCGATTGCCGCTGATGCGTACGGCGACCGCGTTGCCCGCTGGGTCACCATCAACGAGCCCGCCACGGTCAGCACCAACGGCTACACCATGGGCCTGCACTCACCGGGCGAAGCACTTATGGTCAACGCGTTGCCTACCGTGCACCACCAGCTTCTGGGCCACGGGCTCGCGATGCAGGCGTTGCGGGCGGCGGGGGTCCCAGGCGAGATCGGGATGACCAACGTGTACTCGCCCATGGTCCCGAACTCCATCAACCCCCTGGACTGGATGAGTGCGGGCCTGATGGACATTGCCCAGAACCGGCTGTACGCGGACCCCGTCCTCACTGGCCAATATCCGGATATCATCCGCGCCGCGAAGTTCTTCGGCTCCTTTGACCATCCGGACGGGGACATGGAGATCATCTCCCAGCCGCTGGATTTCTACGGGCTGAACTACTACATGCCCACGAAGGTAGCCGTCGGCCCCGGTGAGGGGGCGGTGCCGGCGACCATGGCGGAGGCCATGGGCAGCGACCTGAGTGCGGCAGGCAACGGTTCCACGCCGTTCCACGTGGAGGCCTGGCCCGAAGCGGACATCACCTCCTACGGCTGGCCGGTGAAGCCCGAGTACATGGCGGTGGCGCTGAAGGAGATGGCGGAGCGATACCCGCATCTGCCGCCGGTGATCATCACCGAGGGCGGGGCCAGTTTTGAGGACATCGTCGTCCGGGACAAGTCCACCAACACCACCTTCATCCCGGACGAGCGGCGGCTGAAATACCTGTCGGACCACATCGAGTCAGCGCTGAAGGCCACGGCTCCCGGCGGTGACGCCGAGGGCATTGACCTGCGGGGCTACTACGTGTGGTCGCTCATGGACAATTTCGAATGGTCGGCAGGCTACAACCAGCCGTTTGGCCTGCTGCATGTTGATTTCGAGACCCTGGAGCGCACGCCGAAGGCGTCCTACTTCTGGCTTCAGGAGCTCATCGAGGAGCGGAACCTTGCCGCGGCGGCGGGTGCCGCCGTCGCGCAGGCCGCCAGTGAGGAACCGGACACTGCCGTTGATCCCGAGACGGCGGTATCTCCCGACGACGGCGTGACCACCTCGGGTGCCACCGCCTAGCCTCGTGGGGATATGTTGCTCGGACTTAGGCCCGTTCGCCGGAACCTAGCCGGCGTGGTGCGCGTCCTCCGGGTCCTCGGGTGAGTCATCGCGCCGTTCCTTCACGAGCTTGCTGGCACTCACCAGCCGTAGCGCGGTCACCAGCAGGATCCCGCCAAGCACGTTAAAGACCACTACATAGGAAAACCAGCCGAGCCATTGAAGGTAGTTGATGTCGGCACCCGCGTGGATGGCACCGAAGATCAGCAGCGAGTCCAGGATCGAGTGGAAGAGCTGCAGCCCGTAGAGCAGGAAAGCGCCAACGACGGCGGCCGCGATCTTGCCGGTGACGCTGTCCGTCCCGTGCTGCATGCGGGTCATCAACGTGATGGTGCTCCCCGCCAACACGGCAAGACACACGGTTTTCCAGTTAAACCCGGCGTCGAGATAGTGGGTGGCTTCCTTCGTGATGGTCTCGCTCCACTGCGGGAACGCTGTCATGATCAATGCCATGAACAGCCAACCGCCCGCCAGGTTGGCAATGAGTGTGCCGCCCCAGAGCTTCCCGAGCTGCGCGTAGCTTGCCTCCCGTGCGACGACGGCGGCTATGGGTACCAGGAAGCCTTCCGTGAACAGTTCGCTCTTGGCCAGCAGCAGGGCGATGAGGCCTGCACTGAAGGCCAGCCCCGCGAGAAGGTGGTTCCCGGTCTCATGGAGAACGCCGAGGTAGGCCATAATGCCAACGCCTATTTCAAACCCGCCGAACAAACCGGTGATGAGCACGTCCCGAAAGGAGCGGTTCAGCCGCTGCGCGCCTTCCTCAACCGTGCGGTCGAAGGATTCCTCCACCTCCTCCTCAACCGGGCCTGGATTGTCGCCAAGTTCCCGCCGCCGTTCATCGCCGTCAGTGTCGCTCATTCGTGTCGCCTACCCGCCTGAAGGTGTGAGGTCATTCTATTGCTGACCCGGCGGGATCTAGAGGAGGTCCAGGAGCTTGAGCTGTTTGGCCATCCCCGCGCCGTCGGGCGAATAGATCCAGGGCACCGCGGAGGTGGTGTGGTCGCCGTCCTCGGAGTGCCCGCCGGCGAAGACGGACTCGCTGACGGAAAGCTGCCGGATGGCGATGGCGGCCACCCTGTCGGCGTTTTCCTGGGCGAAGCCTGAGTAAATCTGTTCGTCGTGCTGGCCGTTGTCGCCGATCAGGAGCCACCGCATGTCCGGGAATTCCTTGGCGAGGCGCTCCAGATTTCGGTGCTTGTGCTCCTGCCCGCTGCGGAACCAACGGTCCTGTGTCAGGCCCCAGTCGGTGAGCAGGAGGGCGCCGGAGGGATACATGTTCCGGCCCAGGAACCGCGCCAGGGTGGGGGCAGCATTCCACGGGCCCGTGGACAGGTAGATGACGGGCGCGTCCGGGTGTTCAATGGTGAGCCGTTCCAGCAGGACCGCCATCCCCGGCGTTGCCATCCGTGCCCGTTCGCTGAGGACAAACGTGTTCCACAGGGCCAGGAATGGCCTCGGCAGGGCGGTGACCATCACGGTGTCGTCGATGTCGGACACGATGCCGAACTTCGCGTCGGCACCTATCACCTGGATCCGCGTCTCCACGGGTTCGGTCGCGTCAGCCCTCAGGACGGCGGTGTGCCAGCCCGGCGGGAGCTGCACGTCCACCACTGTATCGATGAGCCCACCGCGGTCCGCCCGGACCCGGGTGGTGACGCCGCCGATAGTAATTTCCACCTCGACGAACTGCAGCGGGACGCTGGTGAAGGCCCGCCAGCCGCGGACGTTTTGTGTGCCGTTA